>NZ_JBSHIO010000006.1:0-354788 GCF_053618995.1 Allobosea sp. NPDC055594 | reverse complement strand
GGAAACGACCCCGAAATCCTCGGATGCAGCGCCTCACAGGCGAAATCTCAGCGATGACCGTGCCGCAGCGCCCTGCCGCGAGAGCGGCTTAGTCCGCTGGCGCACCTTGCCCTCTACCTGTTGGTCGAGCCTGTTCAGAGTATGTGACCAGCGTCACGGTCAGTGCCCGATGTCATCACAGCTCCTTACCGCACGGTGCGATAGATACTCGCGCGGGAAGGCTGATCGTAGGGGGCGCTATTGCGGCTTGCGACAACGACTCTGCTTGAAAATATCGCGGCGGATCTCTCGCTACTGAGCTGCTGATAACGAGGCAATCATGAATAATCCGCATCGCGGCGGCGCATGGCCTTGAGCCGGCTGATCAGCTGGCGCGCGCCCATCAAGATGTGCTGTTCCAGGTGGTCCTTAGCGCGCTGGACGTCGCCTTCCCGGCACAGCTTGAGCAGAAACTCATGCTCGCGATGCATCCGGTCGCGCCCGCCCGTCAGCCGGATCGGCAGCGGGAAATGGCGATATGCATTGAGATAGAGTTTGCGGATCAGTTCGAGCGTCTGCGGCCGGTTCGCCGGCGCGTAGAGCGTCGAGTGGAAACTCCAGTTCAGGCTCGACCAGTGCTCGTCCTGCTGGTCCTCAGCCATGGTGGCCAGCAACGCTTCGGCCCGTGCGTAATCCTGCTGCGTGAGCAATGGCATCGAAAGCTCGAGCAGCCAGGTCTCGAGGCGGGCACGGATTTCGTAGACCTCTTCGAGATCGTCGATCGAGAGGCCCGAGACGACGGCGCCCTTGTGCGATTCCAGCGTGACGAGGCCTTCTGCCTCGAGCTGGTGCAAGGCTTCCCGAATCGGAACGCGGCTAACGCCCAGCTCCGCCGCCAGCTTCTCCTGCCGGAGCTGCATTCCTTCGGGCAAGGCTCCCGAAAGGATCTGATCACGCAGCATGGCGGCGACGCGCCCGGTGGACGTCTGCCGCAGCAGCTTCGGCGCGCGTTTTGAAACGGTGGTTTCCGACATTTCCGAGCACACTGCTAGCGCCGATCCGGCGCGATTGCTGCCCCGACGATCGTTTGAATTCAATCGACGGAAGCGTGTTTGTATCATCTGCCCGGGATTATATCCAGATTAATCGCTGAATTCGCGCCGTTTTGGTCGACGGAATTGCGATGCATCCAACCTATTGCGCGATCTCGCGCGCCGGCGTAATAAAAATTGCATTCAATGCTCAAGCGCCCGGACCTGCCAGTGATCGCCATCAGCAACAACGAGGGAGCCTGCGGCATCACAGCTACCGCAGAAGCGCTCGGCGGCTACCGTACGGCATTGGATGCAATCGAGGCCGGCATCCGCCTGGTCGAGGCGAGCCAGGAGGTCCGCACCGTGGGTCGGGGCGGCTGGCCGAGCCTGCTCGGCGAGGTCGAGCTCGATGCCTCGGTCATGGACGGCACCAGCTTGCGGACCGGGGCCGTCGGCGCGCTGACCGGCTATCTGCATCCCGTCAGCATCGCGCGGCAGATGCTCGAGAGGTTGCCTCACGAACTGCTGGCCGGCTCGGCGACAGCCCGATCATCGGCGCCGGCTCCTATGCCGACAGCCGTTACGGCGCCTGCGCCTGTACCGTGGTCGGCGAGATGAGCATCCGCGCCGGAACCTCGCGCGCCGTCGTGCTCTACATGAAGATGGGCATGAGCGTCGAAGACGCGGTCCTCGAGGCTGTCGAGGACATGCGCGCGCTCAAGGGCGGCCTGATCGGCCGGGTGACGATCTATGCGATCGACGCCGCCGGCGGCCACAAGGTCGTCGCCGTCAACGGCCTGCCGGAGAACCATTGCTGGCTCTGGCGCGCGGGCGACGCCGCGCCCGCGAGCTACCCCTGCGAGATCATCGCGATCAGCGAGGACCCGGCACCGAGGCCGACCGCGCACCGCCGTTACGAACAGATGGAACTGTGACCCGTGCTCCCGCGAACCGCACCGTTCCGTCGAGAGGAGACTTGAGCGTGACTAGCTTGGCGCCGACTGCGGCTTCCTTTCCGGAGACCGATCTCTTCGCTGACGACCCTGACGGGATCGGTGCGCAGACGCTGGCCACCGTCGGCAGCCTGTTCCCGATCAAGCAGAAGCGCTGCTATCTGAACAACGCCTCGATCGGCGGCCATTCGCTGCCGGTGATCGGCGCCGTCGAGCGCTTCCTGGCGAATGTCCGCGACAATGGCCGCAACGATTATCCGCGCTGGTGCGAACATGCCGACACCGCGATCAAGGACCGCCTCGCCCGGCTGATCGGCGCGAAGCGCTCGGAGATCGCCTTCGTCAAGAACACTACGGAAGGCCTGGTCAACGTCGCCAACGGGCTCGACTGGAAGGATGGCGACAACCTCATCCTGCCGGACATCGAGTACCCTTCGAACGTCTATTGCTGGATGAAGCTCGCCAAGCGCGGCGTCTCGATCCGCTGGGTCAAGAACCGCGGCGGGCGCATCCTCGTCGACGACATCCGCGCCCTGATCGACGATCGCACCCGCCTGGTCTCGATCAGCGCCGTGCAGTTCTCGAACGGCTTCCGGCACGATCTCGAGGCGACCGCCGCGCTCTGCCATGAGAAGGGCGTGCTGCTGAACCTCGACGCGATCCAGTGGGCCGGCGTTCTCGCCATCGATGTCGAGCGCCTCGGCGTGCACTTCATGTCCGTCGGCGGGCACAAGTGGATGCTGGCGCCGATCGGGACCGGCTTGTTCTATTGCCGCCGCGACGCCCTTGATCTGCTCGACCCGCCGAGCGTCGGCTATCACAGCGTCGGCAAGCATGAAGCCCATATGGACTATGAGCTGAGCTACCGTCCGGACGCCGGACGCTTCGAGGAAGCGTTGGTGAATTTCCCGGGCATCTGGGGGCTCGATGCCGCGGTTCGCCTGCAGCTGCAGCTGACGCCGGCTGCGATCGAGCGCCATATCCTGGGGCTGAATGCCTATGCGGCGGAGGCGCTGCGCCGGCGCGGCTACGAGATCGTGAGCCCGTTCGACGAGGGCGAGCGTTCCGGCAATCTCTCCTTCCGACATCCGACGCGGCCGGGTGAAGAAATCGAAGCCAGGCTCAAGCAGGCCGGCGTCGACCTCGCCATGCGCGGCGGACGGATGCGCATCTCGCCCTCCTACTACAACGACATTGCCGAGATCGACCGCTTCGTGGCGGCGCTGCCGGCGGCCTGAAACAACCAGAACAGGGGAATCAGCATGACTATCTCCCGCCGCACGTTCTCGCAGGCCGCGCTGGGCGCCGCCGCATTCGGCCTGATGCACGGCTCTGCCTTCGCGCAGGCGCCCAAGAAGGGCGGCACGCTGCGCTACGGTACGGTCACCGAGGTGACGAATCTCGACCCGCATGTCTATGGCGGCAATGCCTGGCGCGTGCTGATCGAGGCACTGTACAGCCCGCTCGTCGGTTACGATGCCAAGGGCGCTGTCGTGCCGCGCCTCGCCGAGCGCTGGGAACAGCCGGATTCGAAGACCATCCTGTTCCACCTCCGGGCCGGGACGACCTTCCACGACGGCTCGCCGGTGACCGCCGAGGACGTCAAGTTCTCGCTCGACCGCATCATCGACGAGAAGACGGCGGCGACGCTGCGCACCAATCTTCTCGGCGCCACCGTCACGGTCGTCGACGCCAGGACCGTCAAGGTCGAGAAGCCGCAACCGGATGCCACGCTGCTCTCGGTGCTGGCACTGCCGGAGGCGGCCATCGTCTCGCGCAAATGGATCGAGGGCGGCGCCAATGTGAAGGCCTCCGCCAACGGCACCGGCCCCTTCCTGCTCAAGCAGTACGAGCCTTCGGTGCGTGCCGTCCTGGAGAAGAATCCGGCGTATTTCGTCTCCGGCGAGCCCTATCTCAACGGCGTCGAGGTGCGGATGATCAAGAGCGACGACGCGCGCGTCAACGCATTGCGCAGCGGCTCGCTCGACATGATCGACTTCGTGCCCTGGAAGGACATCGACATGCTCGGCCGCATGCCGAACTTCAAGGTCGATTCCAGCGGCGGCGCCTTCATGAACATCTGGTTCAACGCGACCCGCAAGCCCTTCGATGACCCGAAGGTCCGGCAGGCCATCGCCTGTGCGGTAGACCGGGAGGCGATCTCGAAGGCTGCCTTCTTCGGCCACGGTTCGCCCATCTACGGACCGCCGACGCCTTCCGATTCCTCCTTCTATAACAAGGAGCTGGACGGTCGCTTCAGGCGCGACCCGGCCAAGGCTAAGGCGCTGTTGGCGCAGGCCGGCCACGACAAGGGCCTGGAGATCGAGTTGATCGTCTTCCAGGGGCTCGGAATCTACACGACGACCGCGCAGGTCATCCAGGCGAACCTCAAGGAGATCGGCGTCACCGTGAACATCCGCCTGGTCGAGTGGGCCAACCTGATGGAGCGGAAGAACGCGGCCAATTACGACGCCATGCTCTATGGCGTCTCGATGAAGCTGCCCGACCCGGACGCGTACGCGTATTACTTCGGGGCGGATTCGACCTATTGGGCCAAGCCGATAGGCTATCGCGACGAGGCGCTGGAGAAGCTCCTGGCCGAAGGTCGCGCGACCACCGAGGAGGCCAAGCGCAAGGCCATCTACGCGAAGGTGGAGGAACGGCTGCTGGAGACCAGCCCCTGGGTGTTCGTGAACTATCGCGAACAGGCCCAGGCCTATCGGCGCAACGTCAAGGGCTACCGGCATCTCTCCGGCGCCCTCAACGAGAGCAGCACCGGCATCTCCTTGCCGACGATGTGGATCGACTAGGGCTAGGCCTGAAGCCGCCATCCGGCATCGGGGTCCCCGATGCCGGCATGAGAAGACGTAAAGGTCGAGGCCGCCGGCCGGCGGCAGCCCCGCGATCGGGTGAGGTATGTCGAAGTTCATCGGAAGCAGACTGGCCTCGGCCCTTCTGACGCTGGTTCTCGCGAGCATCGTCGTGTTCGCTTCCATCCATCTGCTGCCGGGCGATCCGGTGGTGATGCTGCTCGGCGAGCAGGCGGGCAGCGATCCGGAGGCGGTCGCGCGGATGACCCGCGAGCTCGGCATCGACCGGCCGCTGATTTCGCAGTTCCTGAGCTGGGCGGGCGGCCTGTTCCAGGGTGATCTCGGCCGCTCGCTGCGCAATGGCGAGCCGGTGCTCGACGAGTTGCTGCGGCGCATCCCGCGCAGCCTGGAGCTGATTGGCGGCGGGCTCCTGGTCGCCGTCGTGCTCGGCCTGCCGCTCGGCGTGCTGGCGGCCCGGGACCGCGGCAAACTGCCGGGCATGGCCGCCTCGGTGATTGCGGTCGCAGGTTTCTCCGCTCCGGTCTTCGTCTCCGGCATCCTGCTGGTGCTGATCTTCAGCCTTTGGCTCGATCTGCTGCCATCCTCCGGCTATGTCGCCTTCGCTGAGGGCCCGCTGCTGCACCTGTCCTGCCTCGTGCTGCCCTCGCTGGCCATCGGCATCAACTTCATGGGCGTGGTCGCGCGCATGACGCGCGCCAGCCTGATCGACAGCATGGCCAAGGACTATGTCCGGCTCGCCCGCGCCAAGGGCCTTTCGCGCGGCAAGGCGATGACGCGCCACGCCTTGCCGAACGCGCTCGTGCCGGTCATCGCGATCATCGGCATCCGCGCCGGCAACCTGCTCGGCGGCACCGTGATCGTCGAGGCATTGTTCGACTGGCCCGGACTCAGCTCGCTCCTCGTCAGCGCCTCCTTCGCCCGCGACTACCCGCTGATGCAGGGCAGCCTGCTCGCGATCTTCGCGATCTTCATCCTCATCAGCCTGCTGATCGACCTCGCACAGGGCCTCGTCGATCCGCGCGCCGGAACAAATGGAGGGTGAGCGCATGACGGCCGTCGCAGCCTTGGTCAGAACAACGGATATCGCCACCCGCCTCGCCATGCTGGTGCTCGCGATCGTTGTCGCCGCCGCCCTTCTTGCCCCCGTGATCGGCCTCGCCGACCCGCTGGCGATCGACCCTTTGAACATCCTGGCCTCGCCGAGCGCGGCACACTGGTTCGGCACCGACGAGCTCGGCCGCGACCTGTTCTCGCGCCTGGCCTATGGCGGACGCGTCTCGCTTGCGGTCGCGGCCGCGGCGGTCCTGCTCGCCGGCGGCATAGGCGTGCCGCTCGGCATCGGTATCGCCTTTCTCGGCCCGCGGGCAGAAGGAGCGGCGATGCGCGTCGTCGACGTCTTCGTCTCCCTGCCCGAGATCTTCGTCGCGATCGTCGTGCTGGCCTTTCTCGGCGGCAGCCTGCCGGCGCTGATCGGCACGATCGGCCTGCTCTACTGCCCGCAATTCGCCCGCGTCTCTTACGGCATGGCGCGCAGTATCCGGGCGCGCGACCATGTGCTGGCCGCCCGCTCGCTCGGCGCCAGCCGGCTCTGGCTGATCCGCCGCGAGATCCTGCCGAACATGCGCTCGGTCATCGCCGTCCAGGCCTCGCTGACCTTCTCCTTCGCCATGCTGATGGAGGCGGGGTTGAGCTTCCTCGGGCTCGGCGTGCAGCCGCCGACGCCGTCCTGGGGCCAGATGGTCGGGACGCTCAAGAACTACATCTTCATCAATTCATCGCCCGTGCTCGTGCCCAGCTTGGCGCTGTTCGTGACGGTCCTCGCCATCAACATCGTCGGCGACTGGCTGCAGGACCGGCTTAACCCGGAGCTGCAACGATGAGCGGAGCCGTCAAGGACGAGGCCGCGCTGCTCTCGGTCCGCGGGCTGATCACGGAGTTCGCGACGCCGGGCGGGCCGGTGCGCGCGGTCGACGACGTCAGCTTCGACATCCGCCGCGGCGAGGTCGTCTGTCTCGTCGGTGAATCCGGCTCCGGCAAGTCGGTGACCGGACTCTCGCTGATGCGGCTGATCGAGCCGCCCGGCAAGGTTGACGGCCACGTCGCCTTCCAGGGCCGTGACCTTTTCGCCCTGCCGGAAGCGGAGATGAACCGGCTCCGCGGCGCACAGATCGCGATGATCTTCCAGGAGCCGATGACGGCGCTGAACCCGGCCCGGCGCGTCGGCGACCAGATCGCCGAGGTGCTGCGCATCCATACCGGGCTGCCTCCCAAGGCCGCCGCGGAGCGGGCGGTCGCGCTGCTGGAGCGGGTCGGCATCCGCAACCCGGCGGCGCGGGCCAGGGCCTATCCGCATCAGCTGTCCGGCGGCATGCGCCAGCGCGTGATGATCGCCATCGCCTGCGCGCTCCAGCCGGCTCTGATCATCGCGGACGAGCCGACCACGGCCCTGGACGTCACGGTCCAGGCGCAGGTTCTCGACCTGCTGTTCGAGATGCAGGCGGAACTCGGTTCGGCGCTGCTGTTCGTCACCCACGATCTCGGCGTGGTCGCCGAGATCGCCGACCGTGTGGTCGTGCTCTATCGCGGCAAGGTGGTCGAGCAGGGGGGCGTCGCGCAGATATTCTCGGCGCCGGAGCATCCCTATACCAAGGCGCTGCTGGCGGCCGCACCCGATGTCGATGCGCCGCGCGTCGCGGGCCGCCGCTTCGTGACGCTGGCCGAGTCGGGCCAGGGCGACATGGCTCGGGCCGGCACGCACGTTGCCGCGGCGGTCGCTGCGCCCGCTACCCAGGCCGCTTCAGCGGCGGCGATTCCCGGCGAACCCCTTCTCGAGATCAGTGATCTGCGTCGCGACTTCGTCACGAGGCGCTCATGGACGGGACGCCCGCTCGAGACCGTCCATGCCGTCGGCGGCGTCAGCCTGACGGTGCCGGCCGGCCAGACGCTGGCGATCATCGGCGAATCCGGTTCGGGCAAGAGCACGCTCGGCCGCTGCGCCGCCAGGCTGGACCAGCCGACATCCGGCCGCATCCTCTATGCGGGCCGGGACATTGGCGACCTTGCGGGCGACGACCTGCTGCGCTTTCGTCGCGAGGTCCAGACCATCTTCCAGGACCCTTACGCCTCGCTCAATCCGCGGCGGCGCATCGGCGATGCGATCGGCGACGGGCCCGCGATCCACGGCCTGATGCCGGCAGAGGCGCGCCATGCCCTGGCCGGGGAACTGCTGGAGCGCGTCGGCCTCAAGGCCGAACACGCCGAGCGCTATCCGCACCAGTTCTCTGGCGGGCAGCGCCAGCGTATCGCCATCGCCCGCGCACTAGCCCTGTCGCCGCATTTCATCATCGCTGACGAAGCGGTCTCGGCGCTCGACGTCTCGGTGCGCGCTCAGGTGCTCAACCTGCTCGCCGATCTGCAGGCGGAGCGCGGCCTGACCTATCTGTTCATCTCGCATGACATGGGCACCGTCCGGCAGTTCGCCGACCGCGTCGCGATCATGCAGGGTGGACGCCTCGTCGAAGAGGGCGAGACCGAGCGGATATTCGAGGAGCCGCGCGAGGACTACACCAGGGACCTGCTGCGCGCCGTGCCGCGCATGACGCCCTACAGCCCGCGCCGGCGCCGCCCGCTGGCGCCGGCGGCTTGAGATCGACCGGGATGGCGCAGAACAAGCTGGCGCGGATCCGTCTCGAAACCGAGGATGGCATGATTATCCTCGGCATAGACGAAGCGCGCGCGCCGCTGACTGCCGCCAATTTCCTCGCCTATGTCGATGGCGGCCATCTGGACGATGCGACGATCTACCGGATCGTGACGCTAGCGAACCAGGCGGCCGGGACGCTGCACCCGATCGAGGTGATCCAGTTCGGCTCCCCCGGGCCGCAAGAGAACCGCGCGCCGCCGCTGCCGCCAGTGCCGCATGAACCGACCTCGCAGACGCGGCTTCGCCATCTCGCCGGAACGCTGTCGCTTGCGCGCAACGCGCCCGGCAGCGGCGGCCACGGCTTCTTCATCTGCATCGGAGCGCAACCGGAACTCGACGAGGGCGGTGGACGCAATCCCGACGGTGCGGGATTTGCAGCTTTCGGCAAGATCGTGTCAGGCACCGAAGTGCTGCTGAAGCTGGTCGAACGCGCGGAGCCGACCGAGTACATGCGAAGCCCGCTTCGAGTGAGAATCGGCCGCCTGTTCTGATGGGCCGTTCGCAGGCGCATTTGTGCCGCCGAACAGAGCGGAATTTGATGCCGCTAGTTGACGGTCCGCTTCTGGGCAATGTCCCAATGTTCGCAGATGGCGCAATGGGTTCTGCGCTAACCGGCAGCAGGCCAGTCAAGGTTTTCGCCCGATGTCTCACCTCAAAATGGGAGATGGCACCGCCGACTTGACGGAGCAATGTTGAAGCTGCGACGCTTCATTCAGGCACACGGATCTGTCACACGAATTCTGCGGAAGAAGCGGGAAACGTGTTGACCGCGAGGCGCTTAGGCGAAAATCGGTGGAGAATCCCTCCGTCTCCGCCATCATTTTCCAGCGCTTGCGAATCGCTCGTCCGGAAGGGCGGTGTTGAGGCTTGACTCGAGCTGCTGCCCGACATTCCGCGTTTGCAAGGGGCGGGTGCAGGGCTATCCCGATCCCGGTTCCGCATTGGTTCGATCGGCGCGCGCCGGGAGCTCGTTCGCGAAGATCGTCCGACCCCGCTCGCCGGCGAAATAGCCTCTGAGCCAGGGATCGTCATGGGCGAGCAGGTCGCGCAGCGTGCCGATCGCGATCACCTTGCCGCGCGCGATGGCCGCGATCCTGTCGCAGGTCGCATGCAGGCTGCTCAGATCATGCGTGATCATCATCACTGTCAGGTTCAGGCTCGCCTTCAGGGTCAGCAGGAGCTGGTCGAAGGAATCGGCCGCGATCGGGTCGAGGCCGGAGGTCGGCTCGTCGAGGAAGAGCACTTCGGGATCGAGCGCGAGGGCCCGCGCCAATGCAGCGCGCTTGGTCATGCCGCCCGAAAGCTGGGCGGGGTACTTTTCCGCCGCGTCGCCCGGAAGTCCCACCATCTCGAGCTTCAGCATCGCCATCTCGGTCATCAGGGCCGGCGACAGATGCAGCAGCTCCCGCATCGGCAGCTGGATGTTCTCCGCGATGGTCAGAGACGAAAACAGCGCACCATGCTGGAACATCACGCCGCAGCGCTGCTCGAGCGCGCGCCTTTGCTCCTGGGTGATGGCGTCGAGATCCTGGCCGAACATTTCGATGACGCCGCCCGCCTTGGGCAGCAATCCGAGAATCGTGCGCGCCAGGACCGATTTTCCTGAGCCGGACGCGCCGATGACGCCGAGGATTTCGCCTCGCCTTATGTCGAGGTCGAGCCCGTCCAGAATGGTCTTGTCATCCAGGACGACGCGCAGGTCCCGGACGCGCAGCGCGAACTCGCTCACGGGGCCGGCGCTGTCCTGGTCGGCGGCATCCATCGCTGTCTCCCGCTAAATCTGACGGGTCGCGCCTGCGATCAATGGGCGAAAAGCAGCGGAACGCTCGCGTTCGCCAGCAGCTCCTCGGTCACCCCGCCGAGGATCCATTCGCGGAAGCGGGAATGACCATAGGCGCCGGCCACGATCAGATCTGCGGAAATTCTTTCCGCCTCGCCGAGAATGGCATCCGAAACGAGCGCCTGAGCGCTCAGCGCGGCTGCGGTTGCCGCGATGTCGTGACGGGCGAGATGGGCGGTGATGTCGGCCAGGATCTCGGCACCGCCCATCCGGCCATGCGCTTCTTCCGCGACGGTGACGATTTGGACCTGGGTCGCCCGAGCGATCAGCGGCATGGCCTCGGCCACTGCGCGGGCGCTCTGCCTTGTATCGGTCCAGGCGATCAGGACGGTTCGGATCGCGGAGCGCGGCGCGACCTTCGGCGGGAGCAGGTAGAGCCCCCTGCCGCCGTCGAACATGACGGTCTCGATCAAGGAGCGCCAGCGCGTCGTGTCCTCGTCCCGTGGGCATGTCGCGAGAAACAGATCGTTCCAGCGCGCTTCGCTGGCGACGGCGCGTTCCAGGGTGCCAGGGAAAGCCTCCACGCGGCGCAACTCGTGAGCCGGGCCGAGGCGCGCCAGCCTTTGCCGCAATCGCTTCTCGCCGGTGTTGCCCTCCTCGGTGGCGGCTTCCACCAGTTGCCCGATGGCGGTGACGCCGAAATCGCCGGCGAACAACGCCGGGTCGGGCAGGGGATTGGTGAAGATGCCGGTGATGCGCGCGGATCGCTGCCCGATCAGCGCCTCCGCATGTGCCAGGCGAAATTCGTCTTCCGGCGAGCCGTCGAGATGGACTGCGATGTCCCGATAGGCGGCACCGTGATTCGCGGGCGCCGCGACCATTGTTGCCGGAGTTTCTGTGGCGTTGTTCATGCTCGCCTCCGCATCGATAGGGCCGCGCCTCTCGGGCCAGTCCGCGCCGGAAAGGTGTGCGGTGCATTGATCCTCGTCAAGCAGCGGATGGAGAGTGACGGCTTGCGTTGAATCAAAGGCAAGGGGCGGCATTTCGGACAGGCTATCGTCGGGACATTCAGCTGTGGCTTCGGAGGATGATCATGTCGTCAGAGCGCTCGGCATCGCAGCCAGGGACGAACGGGAAGCGGCCAGCCCGATCCAGGATGATGTGCGCGGCCGTGTTCGCGGAGCCCGGCCGCATCGAGCTCGAAGACAAGCCGATTCCGGATGTCGGGCCGCTCGACGCGCTGCTGCGCATCACCACGACGACGATCTGCGGTACCGACATCCATATCCTCAAGGGCGAGTATCCGGTGGCGCGCGGCCTTACGGTCGGCCATGAGCCAGTGGGCGTGATCGAGAAGCTCGGCTCGGAGGTGCGGGGCTTTCAGGAGGGGCAGCGCGTGATCGCCGGCGCGATCACGCCGTCCGGTCACAGTGCCGCCTGCCTGTGCGGCTGTTCCTCGCAGGACGGGCCAGGTGAGCGCCACGGCTTCAAGGCCATGGGCGGCTGGCGCTTCGGCAACACCATCGACGGCGCCCAGGCCGAGTATCTCCTCGTGCCGGACGCGATGGTCAATCTCGCGCCTGTCCCCTCGGTGTTGACCGACGAGCAGGTCCTGATGTGTCCTGACATCATGTCGACCGGATTTTCCGGCGCCGAGCGCGGCGGCGTCAGGATCGGCGACTGCGTCGCCGTCTTCGCCCAGGGGCCGATCGGCCTGTGCGCCACCGCCGGCGCTCGCCTGATGGGCGCGACACGCATCATCGCTGTGGAGAGCATCCCGGAGCGGCAAGCCGTGGCGCGCCGGCTCGGCGCCGACGAAATCGTCGATTTTTCGCAGGTCGATCCCGTCGAGGAGATCATGCGGCTGACCGAGGGGCGGGGCGTCGATGTCGCGATCGAGGCGCTCGGGCGGCAGGAGACCTTCGCCGCGGCCCTGCGCGTGCTGCGTCCGGGCGGAACGTTGTCCTCGCTCGGCGTCTACTCGGGCGATCTCACCATCCCGCTCGGCGCTTTTGCCGCGGGGCTCGGGGATCATCGCATCGTCACAACGCTGTGCCCGGGCGGCAAGGAGCGGATGCGCCGCCTTGTCGACGTCGTCGCGTCAGGCCGGGTCGATCTCGCGCCGCTGGTGACGCATCGCTTCCCGTTGGAGCGGATCAAGGACGCCTATGATCTGTTCTCGCACCAGCGCGACGGCGTGCTCAAGGTCGCGATAACCCCCTGAAGCTCCGCCGGGCGCGGGCGCCGGGCGGTCCGATGCGACAACAATGAGATAGATCGCCGTAACCGCGTCCGAACGGACGCGCGGCGATCTAGAGCACATAATCCTTGTAGCGCTCGATATAGTCACGGGCGCTGCGGTTGAGCTCGCGTATGCGTTGTTCGGCCGCGTCCGCGTCGCCGCGGATGATCGCCTCGAGCACGGCCCGGTATTGCGTGATGCCCATCGCAGCCCGGCCGGGCAGCAAGGCGACGCGACGGATGGTGACGCGTGTGCGGTCATAGACCCGCTCGAGCAGGTCGCTCAGCACGGGGTTGCGCGCGGCGGCGGTGATCCGGGCCCGGAAGGTCTCGATCGCCTCGACATGCCGGTCGATGTCGCCGGCCTTGAGGCTTTCCTCGAAGGATGGGCCGAAGAGCTCGCTGACGTCGTCCCAGTCGGACGGCTTGGTGTTCAGCGTCGCGAGCCGGACCGCCAGCCCGTCGAGCGCTTCCCGGACCTCGTAGAGGCGGTAGGTCGTTTCCATGTCGACCGCGCTCACCACCGCGCCCTTGTTGGGCTCGCGCGTGATCAGGTTGCGGTCTTCGAGCGTCGCGAGCACCTCGCGCGCCTTGGCGCGCGGCAGGTCGTAGGCCTGGGCGAGGTCCTCTTCAGGAAGGCGACTCCCCGGGCTCAGCGCCCGCGAGGAGATTTTCCGGCGCATGTCGACGATGGCGGCCTCGACCGTCGTGGGCTGTCTCTTCTGCCTCGGCATTGCTGCGATCCCAAATTCTGCTGACACCGGCATAGAGGGAAGCGGCAGTCAGATCAATCGTGTCGACAAAATATTGTACAATAGATTGCACCATAGTTGACACACGAAAATGTACAGAGCTAGGTTGCCTCCACCTGAACGAAGGCGGAGACGGCATCATGGCGCTCGAGCGAGAACTGGAAGTTCCCGGCCGGGAGGGGAGTGCGCTGCTGGCGCGGCGCAATGCGGCGGTGGCCCGCGGCGTTGCCAATGGGCCGCCGGTCTTCGCCGCCACGGCGTCGGGCGCCGGGCTCAACGATGTCGATGGCAACGCGTTCCTGGATTTCGCCGGCGGCATCGGCACGCTCAATGTCGGCCATGCCCATCCCGAAGTGGTCGCCGCCGTGAAGGCGCAGGCCGACCGCTTCCTGCACACCTGCTTCAACATCGTCATGTATCCCGGCTACATCGAGCTGGCCGAGAAGCTGATCTCGCTGGTGCCTGGCGCCTGGCCGAAGAAGGTCATGCTGCAGACGACCGGCGCCGAGGCGATCGAGAACGCGATCAAGGTCGCGCGCAGTGCCACCGGACGTCAGGCGGTGGTGGCCTTCGAGGGGGCCTTCCACGGCCGCACCTATATGGCGCTGTCGCTGACGGCGAAGGCGCCGGGCTACAAGAGCGGCTTCGGGCCGTTCGCCTCCGAAATTTATCGCGCGCCGTTCCCGGTCCTCTACCGCTCGCCCCAGCAGAGCGAGGAGGCTTGCGCCGACGTCGCCTTCGCCGAATTCACCCGCCAGATCGAGATGGAAGTCTCGCCGGAAGCTGTTGCGGCGGTGGTGATCGAGCCGATCCAGGGCGAGGGCGGCTTCCACGTCGCCCCGGCCTCCTTCCTCCGCAAGCTGCGCGAGTACTGCACCCGTCATGGCATCGTCCTGATCGCGGACGAGATCCAGTCCGGCTTCTGCCGGACCGGTGAATGGTTCGCGACTGAGCATTCAGGCGTCGAGGCCGATCTCTATACCCTCGCCAAATCGATGGGCGGCGGCATGCCGATCGCCGCGCTGGTGGGCCGTGCCGATCTGATGGACGTGCCGAAGGTCGGCGGCCTCGGCGGCACCTATGGCGGCAACCCGCTGTCCTGCGCGGCTGCGCTCGCGACCATCGCGGTGATGGAGCGCGATGACTATCGCGAGAAGGCACGCCGCATCGGGGCGATCGTCGAACAACGGTTCGCCGCCTGGGCTCAGCAATACGCCGTCGTAGGCGATGCTCGCGGACTGGGAGCGATGCGCGCCATCGAGATCGTGCGCGACCGACGCTCACAGGAGCCGGCCGGCGACATCGCGGCCGAGATCGTCGATGCCGCCTATCGCAGGGGGCTGATCCTGGTGAAGGCGGGCTTCCACGGCAATGTGATCCGCTTCCTCGGCCCGCTCTCGCTCGAACATGACCAGCTCGAACGCGGTCTCGACATTCTGGGCGAGGCGATCGCGCTCGTCGAGGCGCGCCACAAGCCGCTCGCCAGGAGCGCCTGAGGTTTCCATGAACACGCTGCTCAAACTCGCCAACGCCCGCAAGGTCGTGCAACTGCTCGGCGCCGCCGGGCCGGACAGCCAGGTCCTGGTCCTCTACGATCTCTACACCGACCACAATGTCGAGCCGCTGGCGATCGCCCTGTCAGAGGTCGGCGCGGCCATCCATCTCATGCAGGTGGAGGGCTCGGCCCGCCATGGCCGCCAGCTCTCGACCATCGCCGCGGAGGCGATGAAGGCTGCCGATCTGGTCATCGGGCTGACGCGCGCCAACATCGCTCATACCCAGGCACGTCAGGAGGCGACGCGCGCCGGCACGGGCGTGATCGTGCTGCCGGAATCGCATCAGCCCGATTTCTTCCTGGCCGAGGGCTGGGAGGCTGATTTCGTCGGCCTCCGCCCGGAGATCGAGGCGCTGGCTGCGGCTTTCACGGCCGCCTCGACGGCGCGGGTCACCAGCCCCGCCGGCACCGACGTGACCATGAGCATCGCCGGCAGGCGTGGCCGCGCGCTGCACGGCTTCGCGAACACGGTCGACATTTCCGCGGGCTACTGCCTCGAGGCCAGCCTGGCCCCGGTCGAAGGCACGGCCGACGGTGTGATCGTCGTCAATGCCAGCATTCCGGGCGTCTCGCTGATCGGCAGCGAGCCCGTCCGGATCCACATGCAAAAGGGCATGGCGGTTGCGATCGAGGGTGGTGCGGAAGCGCGCCAGTTCCGCGATCTGCTGGCGAGCTTCAACGACCCGCTGGTCTACAATCTCGGCGAGCTCGGCGTCGGCATGAACCCGAAATGCGTCCTCGACGGCACCATGCTCTCAGATGAAAGCGTCTATGGCTCGATCCAGCTCGCGCTCGGGACCAGCGCCTATATCGGCGGCACCGTAAAGGCGGCCGCCCATTACGACACCATCCTCACCGATGCCACGCTCGAGCTCGACGGGCAGCCGGTGTTGCGCGGCACTGAGCTGCTGCTGGAAACCGCGTCATGAGCATCGATCTCAGCCGCGACGACCAGGGCGTGGTGACGGTTCTGATCAACCGCCCCGCCAAGCGGAACGCCTTCACCATGGAGATGTACCGCGCCTTCGGGGCGGCCTTCGCCGAGCTGGAGGCGGATGACGGGGTGCGTTGCGTCGTCGTGCGCGGGGCAGGCGGGCATTTCTGCGCCGGCAGCGACATCGGCGGCTTCGGCGAGGATCGCGACGGGCGCCAGCAGGCGCGCGAATACGCCGATTTCACGCTCGAGATGACCGATCGGCTGAAGGACCTGCGCCATCCGACCGTCGCCTGCATCGAGGGCGTCTGTGTCGGGGGCGGCCTGGAGATCGCGGCGATGTGCGATGTCCGCATCGCCGCCCGTTCGGCACGCTTCGGCGTGCCGATCAACCGGATCGGCCTGACGCTCGATTATCGCGAGCTGGCCGACATCGCCGCCGTGATCGGCCATGCGGCCGCGCTCGAAATGCTGATCGAAGGGCGAGTGTTCGGGGCGGAGGAGGCGTTGGCCAAGGGGCTAGT
The DNA here is from genome assembly GCF_053618995.1 of Allobosea sp. NPDC055594. NCBI lineage: Bacteria > Pseudomonadati > Pseudomonadota > Alphaproteobacteria > Hyphomicrobiales > Alloboseaceae > Allobosea > Allobosea sp. NPDC055594. The sequence continues at coordinate 338,502 of NZ_JBSHIO010000006.1, read as the reverse complement.
GACACGGCTCGCCGATGATGCCGATATCGCCGAGGAGGCCTTCGCCGCAGCCTCGCGCATCGCGGCCGCTGCCCCGCTCGTCAACCGTTGGCACAAGAAATTCATACAGCGACTGCGGCTGAGCGAGCCGCTGAGCGAGGCGGAGAAGGACGAGGCCTATGCCTGCTTCGACACCGAGGATTATCGGCTCGGTCGCGACGCCTTCGCCCGCAAGCTGAAGCCGGCCTTCGTCGGACGCTGAGCCATGACCTCAGAGAACACAGGTTCGAACACCATGAGCAATCGTCTTCCCCCGCTCTCGGGCATGAAGGTTCTCGACCTCTCCCAGATCATGGCAGGGCCCTACTGCACCATGGTGCTGGCGGATCTCGGCGCCGAGGTGATCAAGGTCGAGAAGCCGGTCACCGGTGACGATTCCCGTGAGATGGGACCCTATGTGAATGGCGAGTCCAGCTGCTTTGCCCACATCAACCGGAACAAGCAGGGTGTGTCGCTCAACCTCAAGGATCCCGAGACCCGCGAGATCCTCTACGACATGGTCCGCTGGGCCGACGTCGTCGTCGAGAACTATCGCGTCGGCGTGACCAAGTCGCTCGGCGTCGACTACGAGACGCTGAGCGCCATCAATCCGCGCCTGATCTACTGCTCGATCTCCGGCTATGGCCAGACCGGGCCGTATTCCCGCAAGGGGGGATTCGATCTCGTCGCGCAGGGGCTGACCGGCATCATGAGCATGACGGGCGAGCCTGGCGGCCGTCCGCTCAAATCCGGCATCGCGATCTATGATGTCGGCGCCGGCCTGACCGCCGCCTATTCGATCATGGCGGCCTATGTCCACCAGATCCGCAGCGGCGAGGGCCAGCAGATCGACATCTCGCTCGCCGAATGCGGCCTGCCCTGGTTCGTCTGGGAGGCGGCGGCTTATTTCGCCGAAGGCACCGTCGCCCAGCCGACCGGCAGCCGCCATCGCGTTTCGGCGCCGTATCAGGCGCTGCGCACGGGCGACGGCTTCATCGTCATCGGTGCAGCCAACCAGCGCACCTGGGAGAAGCTCTGCCGCGACGTGATCGGCCGTCCGGATCTCATCGACGATCCGCGCTTCCTCACCAACATGGACCGGATGACGAATATCGAGGCGCTCGAACCGCTGCTCGAGGAGGCTTTCGCCTCGGCCGACGCCGCGACTTGGATCACGCGCTGCGAGGCGGCGAGCGTGCCTTGTGGCCCGATCAACGATTTCGGCGATGCGATGAACGATCCGCATTATCTTGCGCGGGGCATGGTCGAGCAGATCGAGCATCCCAAGCTCGGTGCCATGAAGATGATCGGCATCCCGACGAAGTTCTCGAAGACCCCCGGTGCGATCCGCAAGGCTGCGCCGCTGCTCGGCGAGGATACCGATCTCGTGCTGCGCAATTTCGGGGTGCCGGAAGACCAGATCGCGAACCTGAGGGCACGCGGGGCCGTTCAATAAGGCGGTATCCGGGGCCGCTACGGCCCCCAATAACAAAAACGAGCCGGAACAACCAACCACAAGGGAACGACGATGAGACAGCCATACGACCTATCGCGGCGCGGCTTCCTGATTTCCGGAACGGCCGCGGCGACATTGGGGGCCCTGCAGGCCCCGGTGTTGGCGCAGGAGAAAGTGTTCCGCCTCGGAGCGCTGAACTCGATCACCGGGATCGGCGGCCCCTACGGCCCCTACATGCTCGAGGCGATCAAGATCGCGGTCAACGAGGTCAACGAGGCCGGCGGCGCCGCCGGGCGCAAGTTCCAGCTCTTCGCCGAGGACGACCAGACCAAGCCGGAAGCCGCCGTGCTCGCCGTGAAGAAGCTGGTCGAGATCAACAAGGTCGAGGCGGTGGTCGGCATCTGGCCGTCCTCGGTCGGCCTGGCGACCATGCCGATCACCAACGACGCCAATGTGATCACCATGAACACCTGCGGCGCGCCGGAGATGTTGACCGAGAACAAGAAGGGGCTCGCCTGGATGTTCCAGGCCTCCAACGCGATCTTCGGCAACGCCTTCGCCGAGGTCGCCCGTCAGCGCGGCTTCAAGCGCCCGGCGGTGATGGCCTTCAACAACTCGACCTTTGTCGGCCAGGCCAACTACTTCAAGAACGCCTGGGAGAGCGGCGGCGGCAAGGTCGAGGCCTTCGTTATCTACGAGCCCAACCAGAGCAGCTACCGGACCGAACTGGCGCGTGTCCTCGCGACCAAGCCCGACGTAATCTCGCTGAGCGCCTACCGCCCCGACGCCACCATCATCCTGAAGGAATGGTTCCAGACCGGGCAGGACTGCAAGTTCATCATGCCCGGCTGGACTGCCAATGAAGACCTCGTCAAGGCGCTCGGCAAGGAGGCGACCGAGGGTCTGATCTCGATCTCCAACGTCGCAGCCGACAAGCACGAGGCCTATAAGCGCTTCGCGGCCGCGTTCAGGAAGGTGGCCAAGCGCGAGCCGGACATCTTCGCCGCGCAGAGCTACGACATGGTGATCACGCTGGCGCTGGCGCTAGAGGCTGCCGGGCCGCAGGCCGATGTCGCCGGGGTCAACGGCAAGATCCGCAGCGTCACCGGCGCCGGTGGGACAAGGGTCAACGGCTTCGCCGAGGGGCGCGACCTGCTGAGGAAGGGCGAGAAAGTCGACTATGAAGGCGCCTCGTCCCGTCTCGACTTCGGCAAGCACGGCGAGACCGTTCCCGATTTCGGGGTCTCCGACATTCGGGACGGCAAGCTCGTCCTGAAGGAGACCATCCCCGGCAAGCTGCCGGCATAGGAAAGCTCTCCGATGGACTTGATCTCGATCGCCAATGCCGTGATCAACGGCGTCGTGATCGGAATGCTTCTGGCGCTGCCGGCACTCGCGATCACGCTTGTGTTCGGCATCGCCCGCTTTCCGAACGCCGCCACCGGCGACTACATGACCCTCGGCGCCTACACCACCATGGCCTCCCAGCTCGTGCTGGGCGGCTCGATCGTGGCCGCGGTGCTGGCGGCGATGACGGCGACCGCCGCCATCTCGCTGCTGATGTATTTCTGGGTCTTCCGGGCGCTCTCGGAGCGCTCCCATGTCTCGCGCCTGATCGCGTCCATCGGAGTGGCCTTTGCTGTCCGCAGCACGATCACCTTCTTCGCCGGCCAGGATCAGTATGTCATCGACGTTCCGCTCGTCCGGGCCTGGAACTTCGGCGGCCTGCGTATCCTGCCGACGGACCTCTACATCGTCGGCGCGGCGCTGACTGCGCTCTTCGTCGTCTTCTTCATCATGTATCTGACGCCGACCGGTCGGCGCATGCGCGCCATCGCCGACAGCGCCGAGCTCGCCGCCGCCAGCGGCATCCGTGCCCGCCGCGTGATGATCTTCCTGTGGACCATCGCCGGGGCCTTCTGCGGGCTGGGCGGCGCCCTGCTCGGCATCAAGGCCGTGGTGCTGCCGGAACTGGGCTGGGAACTGCTGATGCCGATGTTCGCCGGCGTCATTCTCGGGGGCATCGGCAGCCCGGTCGGGGCGGTGCTCGGGATCGTGACCTTCAGCATCGCGCAGGAAGTCGCGAGCCTCTATGTCGGCCCCGCCTACAAGATCGTCCTCGCCTTTTTCATTCTTCTCGTCGTGCTGCTCCTGCGTCCGCAGGGCATGCTCGGCCGTCCCATCGCTGCGAGGTGATGTCATGGAAGGCTATTTCATCGCCATCGCCATCAGCGTGCTGGTCTACCTGCTGATGGCCAGCGGCCTGGCGCTCCAATACGGCTTCACCGGGCTCGTCAATTTCGGCCATGTCGGCTTCTTCGCCATCGGCTCCTATGCCTCCGCGCTGCTCGCGCTGAAGGGCGTGCCGGTGCCGGTCTCCCTGGCGGCGGCGGCGCTGCTGGCGGCGCTGGCGGCCTATCCGATCGGCATCATCGCCCTGCGTCTGGGAGGCGACTACCTCGCCATCGTCACGCTGGGCTTCTCCGAAGCGGTACGCATGACGCTGCAGACCGAGGAGTGGCTGACGCGCGGCATGCATGGCTTGCCCGGCATTCCGCGCCTGTTCGCCGGCTGGGTCGAGCCGCGCTATATCGACCTGTGCATCCTGTTGCTGCTGGTCGTGGTCTGCGTCGCGGTGTTCTTCGCGATCCACCAGATCATCAAGAGTCCGTTCGGCCGCGTCATCGAGGCGATCCGCGACAATGAGGTGGCGGTGCGCGCACTGGGCAAGAACCCGGCCCAGTTCAAGACCCGCTCGCTGATGATCGGTGCCGGCATCGCCGGGCTCGCCGGCGGCCTCCAGGCCCACTACCTGACCTTCATCAGCCCCGAGCAATACGTCCCGCTGATCACCTTCTACATCTGGATCGCGATCGTGCTGGGCGGGGTCGGCTCGCTGCGCGGCGTCGTCATGGGGACGGTGCTGCTGGTCGGCTTCCTGGAAGGCTCGCGCTTCCTGCGCGACATCTTCACCGGGATTTCCGAGGTCCAGCTGGCGAGCGTCCGCATCTGGATCATCGGCATGGCCCTGATCTGCGTCGTGCTCTACCGGCCCCAGGGCCTGTTCGGCAAATCCGCTGAGAGGAAGCACTGATGGCCCTCCTCTCCGTGACCGACATCACCGCGCGTTTCGGTGGCTTCAAGGCGCTGAGCTCGGTTTCCCTCGAAGTCGGCGAGGGAGAGCTCGTCGGGCTGATCGGCACCAACGGTGCCGGCAAGAGCACGCTGTTCTCCGTGGCCACCGGCTATATCCCGGCCGGGTCCGGCAGCGTGGTCTTCCGTGGCGAGGACATCACCGAGCTCGCGGTTCACCAGCGGGTCCGGCGCGGGCTGGCGCGCACCTTCCAGGTGCCGCGCGAGTTCAGCCAGATGACCGTCTTCGACAACATGATGGTGGCGGCCCGCGACCAGCGCGGCGAGAAGCTCGCAAACCTGCTCTTCGCCCGGGGCGCGATCCGCGAGGAGGAGGACAGGCTGGCGCAGCGCGTGCGCGAAGTCCTCGCCTTCCTCAATCTCGCCCGAGTCACCGACGAGCTCGCCGGCAAGCTTTCCGGCGGCCAGAAGAAGCTCCTGGAAATCGGGCGACTGCTGATGCTCGAGCCGAGCTGCATCATGCTCGACGAGCCCTTCGCCGGGGTGAATCCCGTACTGATCGGCCAGCTCTGCGAGCGCATCGTCGAATTGAACCGGCGCGGCATCGCCGTGCTGATCATCGAGCACAATCTCGCCGAACTCGCGCGGCTGGTGCCGCGCCTCTACGCGATGGACCGCGGCCAGGTGATCGCCAGCGGAACGCCCGAGGCGGTGCTCGCCGATGCCGGCGTCCGCGAAGCCTATATGGGAGGGGTGATATGAGTCTGCTCAGGATCGCCGGGCTCTCCGGCGGCTATGGCGATGTCGACATCATCAGCGGCATCGACATGGTGGTGGCCGAGCGCGAGATCGTCACCATCGCCGGCACCAACGGTGCCGGCAAGTCGACCCTGATCAAGGCGGCGATGGGCCTCCTCCCGCGCCTCTCGGGGGAGATGAACTTCAACGGCATCGACCTGATGCGGCTGGCGATCGAGGATCGCATCCGCGTCGGCATCTCCTATGTCCCGCAGGTCCGCAACGTCTTCGGCACGTTGACGGTGCTGGAGAATCTCCAGGTCGTCGAGCACGTCACCGGGAAGCCGCAGCGCATCCGCGAGATGTTCGAGCTCTTTCCGGCCCTAGCTGGGCGGCGTGGCACCTATGCCGAGAATCTCTCGGGCGGCGAACGCCAGCAGCTCGCCTTCGCCCGCGCCCTGATGTCGTCCCCCCGGTTGATCCTGCTCGACGAGCCTTCGGCGGCGCTGTCGCCGGCTTTGACTGACCAGGTCTTCGCCGAGGTGCGCAAGCTGCCCCAGGCCGGCGTCGCCGTGCTGATGGTCGAGCAGCGCGCCCGGCAGGCGCTGGCCTTCAGCGACCGGGGCTACATCCTCGATTCAGGGCGCATCGTCCTGACCGACACCGGCGCCAATCTGCTCGCCAACGAGGAGATGGGTGACGTCTACATCGGCCGGGGCCATGGCGCCGGCTCTCCTGGCTCCCACGCGCAGATCTAGAACAGGACACGCCCAATGAACGATATGACTGTCGGCACCCGTCCCGTCGCGCCGCGACGGCCGGCTGCAAGCGCCACGGCCATGCTCACTGTCGCCGAGGGCCTGCGCGCCCTGGAGCAGGGCAGCCTGACCTGCGAGGCCTGGGCCCGCGCCTGCCTCGAGCGCATCGAGGAGCGTAATTCCGGTGTCCGGGCCTGGGTCCATGTCGGGGCCGAGGCGGCGATCGAACGCGCCCGCCTGTTCGACCGCAACGGCCGCAGCAAGCCGTTCGACGGCGTCCCCCTCGGCCTCAAGGACACGATCGACACCGCGGACATGCCGACCGAGCTCGGCGATCCCGAGATCTTCCCGGGGCGCCAGCCGAAGCTGGACGCGCCGGTCGTGACGATGGCGCGCAATCTCGGCTTCAACGTGCTCGGCAAGAACACCGTGTCGCGCCACGCCATCATGCTGCCGGGGCCGGCGCGCAACCCGCATGACCTGACGCGTACGCCCGCCGCCTCCTCGGCCGGCTCGGGCGCGGCGGTCGCGGACTTCATGGCGCCGCTGTCGATCGGCACGCAGACGGCCGGCTCGATCCTGCGCCCATCCGCCTTCTGCGGCGCCGTCGGCTTCAAGCCGACGCTCGATGCGATTCCCTATGTCGGGATCAGGACCTATTCGCGTCCGCTCGACGTGATCGGGCCGATCTGCCGCTCGGTCGAGGACGCGACCCTGTTCATGAAGGGTTTCACCGGCGATCCGCGCTTCGACACCACTGCCACGCTGCGGCGCGACCTTCGCGTCGGCGTCTGGCGCACTAAGGATTTCGACCAGGCTGATCCTGCTGCCCTGGCGATCTTCGAAGGCCATCTGCGCAAGCTTGAGGCCGCGGGCGCGACGGTCAGGACGCTCGCCATGCCGGCGGTCTTCGATGGCATCGGCGAAGCGCAGGACGTGATCATGGCCTATGATCTCTCCCGCGAATATGCCGACATCAAGCGCAATCATGCCGAGAAATGCGACCGCGAGCTGATCGAGTATCTCGAACTGGGCGAGAGCTATACCGCGGCAGACTACGCGCAGGCGCTCGATGCCGCGGATCGCTGCCGGCGCGCCTATTACGATGTCGCCGGCGATGTCGACGTCATCGTCATGCCCTCGACGCTCGGCGAGGCGCCCGAGGCGACGAGCACGGGAAGCTCCGCCTTCATCCGCATCTGGTCGCTGCTCCACAACCCCTCGATCACGCTGCCGGCGGCGCGTGGCCCGTCCGGGCTGCCGTTGGGCTTCCAGGTCGTCGGCTGCGTCAAGGAGGATGCGCGCCTGCTTTATGATGCACGCTGCATCGAGGCCATTCTCGGCAGCACCGCGCATCAGGCCTGAGCCGGATCTCCCGGCAGCGCGGAGCGACCATGATCGACAGGTCACATCTCGATGCGCTCGCCGCGCTTGTCGGCGATCGCCATCTGCTCGTCGACCCGGCGGACAAGGCCCGCTACGAGATCGGGGCGCGCTATGACGAGGGGCGCGCCGCCGCGGTGGTCCGCCCGGCGACGACGGCCGAGGTTTCGGCGGTCGTCGCCTATGCCGTCGCGCATGGGCTTACGCTCGTGCCGCAGGGGGGCAATACCGGGCTCGTCGGTGCGGCGACGCCGGACATCTCCGGGTCGCAGCTCGTGCTCAGCCTCGACCGGCTCAACCGCCGGCCGGTCGTCGATCCGACCAACCGCACGGTCGAGGTCGAGGCGGGCGTTCGTCTCTCGCAGCTCAACGGGCTGCTCGCCGAACATGAGCTGTTCCTGCCGATCGATCTGGGCGCCGATCCGATGATCGGTGGCATGATCGCCACCAACACCGGTGGAGCGCGCTATCTGCGCTACGGCGCCATGCGCCGGCAGGTGCTGGGGCTCGAGGTCGTGCTGCCCGACGCCGAGGGCACGATCCTCGATCTGCGCAGCGGCCTGCGCAAGGACAATTCGAGGCTCGATCTCAAGCAGCTGTTCATCGGCAGCTGTGGCGCCCTCGGCATCGTCACCAGGGCTGTTCTCGATGTGCAGCGCCGCCCGCTGCAAGCGGCGACGGCGCTGCTCGTTCCCGCCAGCGACGACGCCATTCCCCATTTGCTCGGGCTGGTCGAGCGCGGCTGCGGCGAATATCTCAGCGCGCTGGAGGGCATGTCGCGCAATGCGATGGCGCGTGCGCTCGGCCATGTCGCGCGACTGCGCAATCCCTTCGCGCGCGGCGAGATCCCGCCCTATGCGATCCTCGTCGAGCTGACCCGGTCATGGCCGGCCCGCGAGGGCGAGGCGAGCCTCGAAACCGTGCTGGAGCAGGTCCTGGGCGAACTCTTCGAGCAGGAGGAACCGCTTTTGGCCGATGCTCTGATGGGGCGCGGCGAGGAACTCTGGGCCCTGCGCCATTCCCTGTCCGAGGGCTTGCGGGCCTCGGGACACGTCATCGGCTTCGACCTCTCCTTACGCCGATCGGATCTCGTCGCCTTCCGGCGGGAAGTGGCCGGCGTGCTGGGCGCGGAGTTCCCCGAGCTCGCGATCTGCGATTTCGGCCACATCGCCGATGGCGGCATGCATTTCAATCTCGTGCATCCGGGTTCTCCCGATGCCGGCGAAATCGCCAGGGTCAAGGACCGGGTCAACGATCTCGTCGTATCCAGCTATGGCGGGAGCTTCAGCGGCGAGCATGCGCTCGGGCGCGCGAATGCCGCGCTCTATGCGCGCTATACCCCGGCGCGCGTCAGGACCCTGTCGCACGCGCTTCGGCAAGTCTTCGGAACAGGCTCGGTCGGATCGGTCGCGTATTGAAGGGCGCTGGGCCAGGGCGCTGCCTGCTTGCGACTGCACCGACCTTTCGCAGGATCCGCATCGGGATTGGCATCTCCGCGGATCGGCGAGGCGCGGAGATGCGCCGGCGACGGCGGCACTCGGTCGCCGCCGCCCGCCAATCGCGATAGGTCAGGGCTTGAATTCGTAGCCCGGGCCGATCGCGACATCCGCCGGAATCGGCGGCAGGTCGTTGAACAGGGCAGGGTGCTCCTGCATCACCTTGAGGATGTGCTTGGGCTCGATGTGCTTGTTGACGTCGAAGGTCGACTTCAGGAAGCCGAGCCGGTTCAGCCGGTCGAGCGCCGCCCACATCGCCCGGTAGTTATTGGCCGAGAGGCGCCTGTCGGCCTGCTGGATGTTGAACTCCATCGCCGCCTCGGCGATCTCCTGCTTGAGACCGGAGATCCAGCGCGTACCGACCTGTGCCGCGAGCTTCGGGTTCTTGCGCATCCACTGGTCGGCCTCGGAGACCGCCGCCAGAAACTTCTCGATCTTCGGCCCGTTCGCAGCGACCCAGGGCCGCATGCCGACATTGAAGCCGACATAGGCGATGACGTCGCCGCCGCGAATGATCTCGACCGCGCCCGGCACGTCCTTGAGCGCGATGATCGGCCAGGGGTCCCAGCCGACGAAGGCGTCGATGCCCTTGGCAAGGAGCGCAACCGTCATGTCCGGCGGCGGCGTGTTGACCAGCGTGACGTCGGCCGGCGTCAATCCGCCCTTCTCGATCAGGGCGAGGATGTAGAGATGGTTGATCGTGCCGAAGGAGGCCGCGATCTTCTTGCCCTTGAGCGAGGCGAGGTTGCCCTTGGTGATGCCGGAATCGGCGCGGGCGACCAGCGCCATGGTGGCGTCCGAGCCGCCGCGGTGAGCGCTGCCGCTGTAGTTGCCGAGCGCCACCAGATCCATGCCGCGCACGACGGCGCCGATCATCGGTACGCCGACCTGGACGATCTCGCTCTCGCCGGCTTGAAGCGCGTTCAGCGCGTCGACGCCGGTCGCGTAGGGCCGGGCGATATCGACATCGAGGCCCCACTTCTCGAAGAAGCCGCGCTCCAGCGCGATTGGCAGGCCGAGCTGGTCGATGCCGGTGACCATGCCGGCCTTCATCTTGACCAGCTGCTGCGCCCTGACGCCAGCCGGCGCGGCGATGACCGCGGCTCCAGCTAGCATAGTCCTGCGTGTGATCATGCTCTATCCTCCCGGTTGCAAGGGCTCAATTCTGCTCACCCAGTAGTAGCGGGCGATGGCGCTGAGTTGGTTCTTGTCGATGTTCCTGACCTCGACGCTGTTGCCGTCGGTACCCGAGACGCGTCCGAAGCGCTGGAATATCAGGATGTGGAAGCGCTCGGGCACGAAAGGCAGGGTGATCAGCGCGTTGACGCGCTGACGCTCGGGGAAGCCGCCCGCGACCTTGGACGGGGCGTGGAGCACGAGCCAGGCCTGCCAGGCGAGCCACGCGGCCAAGAGGCCGAGCAGGATGCGGCCCCGTCTCGATGAGAGCGCGGCGCGGGCGAGCTTCATGCCGCCCTCACCAGCGCCAGGACCTTGTTGGAAAGCTCCTTGAAGTCGTCATCCTCGACCAGTTGGTCCCAGACGCGCGGTCGCGCCAGCGGGATCTCGACCTGTTCGAGGATATGGCCCTTCGACAGGACGACGACGCGGTTTGCCAGGAAGACGGCCTCGGGCACGTCATGGGTGATGAAGATCACCGTCGGGCGGCGCTCCTCCCAGATTCGGGTGAGCTCCTCCTGCAGGGTCATGCGGGTCTGGGCGTCGACGCTGGCGAAAGGCTCGTCCATCAGGAGGATGTCCGGCTTGTTGGCCAGCGCCCGGACCACGCCGACGCGCTGCTGCATCCCGCCGGAGAGCTCGTTCGGATAACGGTCGGCGGCATGAGCCAGCCCGACCAGGTCGAGATATTCGCGCGCGATCTCGTCGCGCTCGGCCTTGGCGATGCCGCGCATCTTCGGCCCGAAGCCGACATTCTCCAGCACCGTCTTCCAGGGGAAGAGGGCAAAGGACTGGAACACCACCCCGCGGTCGGCGCCCGGCCCCTTGACCGGCTCGCCGCCGACCAGGATCTCGCCGCCCGATTGCGGGATGAAGCCGGCGACCATGTTGAGGATGGTCGACTTGCCGCAGCCGGACGGGCCGACGATCGAGACGAATTCGCCGGCCGGGACATCGAGCGAGATGTCGTGCAGCGCCGTGTGCTGCGAGCCGGCATAGAGGTCGAAATAGGTCTTGGAGAGCGATTTCAGGCTGAGCGATTTCACTGTGTCACCAGTCCCCAGCGACGCCCCGTCGCCCGCTCGATCGGAGCCAGCACCCAAGCGTCGACAATGTACCAGAGGATGCCGAGCACGATCATGCCCAGCACGATTTCGACCACCGAGCCGGCCCGGCGCGCATCGAACATCATGAAGCCGATGCCGCTGGTGCCGACGATCATCTCCGCGGCGATCAGCGCGCGCCAGCCATAGCCGAGCCCGTTGCGCAGGCCGGTGATGATGTTCGGCAGCGCGCCGGGGATCACCACCTCGGTCAGCACCCGCGACGGCGTCGCGCCGAGGCTCTGGGCGGCCCGGTAGAGCTCGATCCGCACCGAGCGCACGCCGAGCACGGTGTTGAGCACCACCGGGAAGAGCACGGTGTAGACGATGATGATCGTCATCGTCGTCATGCCGAAGCCGAACCAGATGATCAGGATCGGCAGCCAGGCGATGTCGCCGATCGCCTGGAAGAACAGCAGGATCGGCCAGAGGGCGGTGTAGGCGCGCCGGCTCAGGCCGATCAGCAGGCCGAGCGGGATGCCGAGCGCGATGCCGACGGCCGCGCCCGCGGCGAGCCGGGCGACGCTGTCGCCGAGATATTCCGGCAGGATGCCTTTGTAGACCAGGGCGCCGAAGGCGCGCACGACATCCATTGGCGACGGGAAGAAGGCCGGCGGGAACGGTCCCCAGGCGGCGACGCCCCACCAGAGCGCGACGACCGGAACGAAGGGGGCGAGCGTCTGCAGCACCGGCCATTTGGCGGAGGTGCGGACCCACCAGCTCCAGAGAATGAGGGCGGCGTTCATGCGCGCACCAGGCCCCAGCGTTCGATCGTCGCGCGTTCCAGGGGAGCGAGGATCAACCGGTCGATCAGCAGCCAGAGCGTGCCGATCACGATCATGCCGAGGATGATTACCTCGGTCTGGTAGAAGTCGCGCGCGACGAACAGCATGTAGCCGAGGCCGACATTCGTCGCGATCATCTCGGCCGCGATCAGGCCGCGCCAGGCGAAGCCGAGCCCGGTGCGGATGCCGGTGACGATGTTCGGCAGGGCGCCGGGCAGCAGCACGTCGCTCAGCATGGCGAGCCGGCCCGCCCCGAGCGAGGCGGCGGCGTTGCGTATCGGCATCGGGATCGTCGAGACCCCGAGCAGTGTGTTGTAGACGACGACGAAGAAGACGGCGTTGAAGATGACGAAGACGATGGCGCCGAAACCATAGCCGAACCAGAGCGTCGCGATCGGGATCCAGGCGATGCCGGCAAGCACCGAGAAGAAGCGCAGCAGCGGCGTCAGGAAGGCCGAAACGCCCTTGCTGATTCCCATGAGTATGCCGAGCGGCACCGCGACGATGATCGCCAGCACGGTGCCGATCGCGACGCGCGCCAGGCTGGTCGCGACATGGGTGAGCAGGGTGCCGTCACGCAGGCCGGCGATACCGGCGGCGAAGACGGAGGAAACGCTCGGGAAGATCTGCGGCCTGACTTCGAATACGGGAACGACGATCGCCCAGATGACGACCAGGAAAGCCAAAGGCGCGACGAAAGTCAGCGCCCCCGCCAAGCGGTTGCCTGCGACCATGCATCCTCCCTGTGCGTGCGCCATCGGCCCACGAAGCAATCAATCCGCCCGCACCATGAAGGTGAGTGCATATTCCGTATGCGCGTCTCTTGCGGCGGTTCGATCGAGCGAACCTCAAGACTTCGCATTTTGCATACAAGAACGTACAGGCGGGTTTCCCGAGCGGCAAGCCGGATCTTCCAACGGAACCATGTCGAGATCACCGCGGGCTGAGGTCGCCTGGAGCCTTCCCCCCGGCTTGCGCGGCTTCTTCGCTGCCCGACTCCTTGCAAACTCCGCCGCGACGGGCTCGACTCGACGGCCAACAAGATGAGACAGGCGCGGGGCAGGGCGCCGAAACAATTTGTCACGATCGTATCGAGGCCGGCCGCGCTATAGCATCGGACCGAAAAGCGGGATCCACTTTTCGGAAAACTCCGATGCGATAACAAAAAGATAGATCACCGTGACTGCGTCCGAACCGATGAGCGGTGATCTGGAAGAAGCCTTTGCCACGAACGACCAGGGACCAGCATGCCGTGAACGACACTGCCGCGAGCCCCGCACCGCTCGGCTCGCCAGAGGCCCATATCCTCGTCGTCGATGACGATCCGCAGATCCGTTTCCTGGTCAGCCGCCTGCTCCGGGCCAATGGCTACCGCGTCAGCGCCGCCGCCGATGGCCGTGAGATGACCGAAAGCCTGAAGGGGGCGCCGGTCGACCTGATCGTGCTCGACGTCATGCTGCCCGGAGCCTCCGGCTTCGAGCTCTGCCGCGAGCTGCGTCGCAGTTCCGCCGTCCCGGTGATCATGTTGACGGCGCGCGGCGAGGAAAACGACCGTATCTCAGGTCTGGATCTCGGCGCCGACGATTATCTCGCCAAGCCGTTCAGCCCCGGCGAGCTGGTCGCACGGATCAACGCCCTGATCCGGCGGGCCCGGCGGGCGGTCAGCCAGCCCGGTGCTGCCGCGGTGCGCAGCTATGGCTTCTCCGGTTGGACCCTCGACATCGTCCGCCGCGAACTGGTCGATCCGCAAGGCAGCGTCGTCGATCTCAGCACCGGCGAGTTCGACATGCTGCGCGCCTTCGTCGAGGCACCGGGCAAGGTGCTGTCGCGTGAGGCGCTGCTCGACATCGCCAAGAACCGCGTCGCCACCGGCTTCGACCGCGTCGTCGACGTGCAGATCAGCCGCCTGCGCAAGAAGATCGAGGCTGGCGGCGATGCCATGATCAAGACCGTGCGCGGCACCGGCTACATGTTTCTGCCGGAGGTCGAGCGTCGATGAACTGGCGCGCCGCGGATACGATCCAGTCGCGCACCATCATCGTGCTGTTGCTGGGGCTGGGGCTTTTCCACTTGCTCAGCCTGTGGAGCTATCAGGTCGGGCTGCGTTCCGAGGTCGATCTCGCCAATGAGAGCCGGCTGGCCGAACGGCTGGTCACCATCAAGCGCGCCGTGCTGGCATTGCCGGTCGAGGAGCGCGAGACGATCGCGCATTCGCTTTCGGGCGGCCCGATCGAGGTCCATTGGAGCATGACGGAGCTCACTGCCGGGGGCGCCGGGGCCAGCGCCGGACCCGAGTTCGAGCCCTTGCGGGGCAGACTGCTCGAACTTGCGCCAGAACTCGCCCAGGAGCGCCTGATCCTCTCGGCGCCGCGCCTGCCGGATGGCGGCATCGATCCCCATCAGTTCCAGCTCTCGATCAGGGCACCCGACGAGGGCTGGGTGAATTTCAGCGTGACGAGGCTCACCGGCCCACATGGCAGTATGCACGGCATCGTCTGGTCGACCAGCCTGATGGGACTCGGCGTCATCCTCGTCGCGATCCTGATGGTCCGCTGGCTGACAAGGCCGCTGCGCATGTTCGCCGATGCCGCGCGCCGTGCCTATGTCGGGGCGGAGGCGCTGCAATTGCCGGTCGAGGGGCCGGCCGAGGTGCGCGAGCTCGCCAGCGCCTTCAACGACATGCAGAACCGGATCAAGCGTCTGATCGACGAGCGCACCCAGACGCTCGCTGCGATCTCGCATGATCTGAAGACGCCGCTGACCCGGCTGCGGCTGCGGGCACAGGAGCTGCGCGAGGCGAAGGGCGCGCGGGACGAGGCGCTGCCTGCCGCGATCGATGCCGATCTCGACGAGATGGAGGCGATGCTCGACGCCAGCCTGACCTTCCTGCGCGGCGAGCGCAGCGAGGAGCCGCTACGCGATTTCGATCTCGCCGCCCTGCTGGAGACGATCAAGGATGATGCGCTCGATGCCGGCCACGACGTTGTGCTGGAAGGGCCGGGCAAGCTGCGCTGGCGCGGCCGGCGGCTCTTGCTGAAGCGAGCTCTGACCAATCTCGTCCACAATGCCGCGCGCTATGGCGGTCCGCTCCGGATCAGCCTGGCGCAGGACGCCGGCGGAGCGGAGATCCTGATCGACGATGACGGTCCAGGTCTGCCGGAGACGGACCTCGAGCGGGTCTTCATGCCCTTCGTGCGCCTCGAAACCTCGCGCAGCCGCGAGACTGGCGGCGTCGGTCTCGGCCTGACGATCGCGCGCAGCGCGCTGCGCGGCCATGGCGGCGACGTCACCTTGCAGAACCGGCCCGAGGGCGGTCTGCGGGCGCGCGTCCGGCTGCCGCAGGCCGGGGATTCGGCCCGTTCCGGGCGCTGAAACAATATGTAACACCGCTCCGGAGGCCGTTTCGCTAATTTCGCTTCGTCAGCCGATTCACCTCTGCGAAGCCAGCGAGCGATGCCGACCGAGCCTCTACCGCATCCTTTCCGACGTTTCTTTCGGGCGCGCAATGTCGCGGCCGTCCTGGCGCTCGCCGCATTGGCGGCGGGCTGCAGCCCGACCTATCCGCTCGCCGGCCGCCACCCGGCCGACCCGAGCGTCGCCGTGCCGGCACCGTCCTATGTCGCCGTCTCCGGCGCCAGGGCGCTGCGCCCGGCCGAGCCCAGGGGCTGGCAGGATCTCAACCGCCAAGTGACGCCGAAGGGGCAGTGATCGTGAAGCAGCGGAACCTGTCCCTCCATGGCCGCCGCTGCCTGCCGGTCGCGCTCGCCGTCCTTCTCGGAGGCTGCGCCTCATTCTCGCCCGATGCCGGGACCGGCGTCGCCCGTGACGTCGCCTTCGCCGAGCTCAACAAGGATGTCGTCAAGATCAGCGATGCGGCCGGGGCGATCAGCGCCAAGGCGCGCGTCGACCAGCTTTTGAAGCAGCCGCTCAGCGCCGATGCCGCCGTCCAGGTCGCCCTGCTCAACAATCGCGGCCTGCAGGCCGCGTTCAACGAGCTCGGCATCGCCGAGGCACAGATGGTCGCTGCCAGCCTGCCGCCCAATCCGACACTCGGCATCTCCAGCCGCTCGGGGCGCTTCGCTCTCGAGATCGAGCGGCAGATCGCCGGCAGCATCTTCGCACTGGTGACGCTGCCGGCGCGGGCCGAGATCGCCCGCGAGCGCTTCCAGGCCGCGCAATTGCGTACCGCCGAGACGGTGCTGAAGCTCGCTGCCGATACGCGCCGGCAATATCACCGCGCCGTCGCGGCCAATGCCCAGGTCGGCTTCATCGAGCAGGCCAAGGGCTCGAGCGACGCGGCCGCCGAATTGTTCAAGCGCCTCGGCGAATCCGGCGGCGTCAACAAGCTCGACCAGGCCCGCGAATTCGCCTTCGATGCCGAGCTCGGAGCCCAGCTCGCCCAGGCGCGGCTCGTGCAGCGCCAGGAACGCGAGCGGCTGGTGCGCCAGCTTGGCCTCTGGGGCGACGAACTCAAGTTCAAGTTACCCGGTATGCTCGCCCCGTTGCCGCGGCTGCAGAGCGTCAAGGCGATCGAATCCGAGGCGCTGCGCAAGCGCATCGATCTCAAGGTCGCCCGCGCCGATCTCGATGCGCTCGCCGGGGCGCTCGGCCTGACCAATGCTACGCGCTTCGTCAACGACATCGATCTGCTCGGCCGCCGCACCTATGACCGTGGCCGCAGCCTGTCACATGCCGGCGAAGTCGAGCGCGAGACCAGCCGCAGCCGCACGGTCGAACTGGAGATCGAGATCCCGATCTTCGATTTCGGCCAGTCCAAGGTGGTCCAGGCCGAGCAGACCTACATGCAGGCCGCGAACAAGCTGGCGGAGAAGGCGGTCAACATCCGCTCCGAGGCGCGCGAAGCCTATGTCGGCTATCGCGCCACCTACGACATTGCCCGCCAGTACCAGAACAATGTCCTGCCGTTGCGCAAGATCATCCAGGACGAGTCGCTGCTGCACTATAACGGCATGCTGATCGACGTGACGCAGCTCATCACCGATGCGCGCGCCCGCATCCTCTCGAACGTCGCGGCCATCAATGCGCGGCGGGATTTCTGGATCGCCCATACCGACCTCAAGCATGTCGTCATCGGCGGCGGGGCGGGCGGGGGCGGGGCCACCGTGGCTGCCGCGTCCGGCGGCGAGGCCGGCGGCGGCCATTAGCGAGCGGGGAACGACAGCATGACCATCTCACGCAGGGGCTTCATCGGCACCTCCGGCCTCGTCGTCGCCGCGGCCGGCGCGGTCTCCGGTCGCACCGCCTTCGCCTCGGTGCCGGAGGCGCCGACCATGAAGGAGGCGACGACCCAGGCGCCGCTCGTCCCGACCACGGGGCCGGACTACCAGCCGGTCGCGACGCTGAACGGCTGGACCTTGCCCTGGCGCATGAACGGCGACTGGAAGGAGTTCCACCTCGTCGCCGAGCCGGTCGAGCGTGAGCTGGCGCCCGGCATGAAGGCCTATCTCTGGGGCTATAACGGCCAGTCGCCGGGGCCGACCATCGAGGCGGTCGAGGGCGACAAGGTCCGCATCTTCGTCACCAACAGGCTGCCGGAGAGCACCACGATCCACTGGCACGGCCAGCGCCTGCCGAACGGCATGGACGGTGTCGGCGGGCTGACCCAGCCGCATATCCCCTCGGGCAAGACCTTCGTCTACGAGTTCGAGCTGCGGCGCTCGGGCACCTATATGTACCATCCCCATTCCGACGAGATGGTCCAGATGGCGATGGGCATGATGGGCTTCTTCGTCGTCCATCCCAGGGACCCGGCCTTTCGCCGCGTCGATCGCGATTTTGTCTTCCTGCTCAACGCCTTCGACATCGAACCCGGCTCCTATGTGCCGCGGGTCGCCGAGATGACCGACTTCAACATGTGGTGCTGGAACAGCCGTGTGTTTCCGGGCATCGACCCCTTCGTCGTGGGCAAGAACGACAAGGTCCGGATCCGCTTCGGCAATCTGACCATGACCAATCACCCGATCCATCTGCATGGCTACGAATTCAAGGTCTCGTGCACGGATGGCGGCTGGGTCGACCCGGCAGCGGCCTGGGACGAGGTCTCGATCGATGTCGCCGTCGGCCAGATGCGCGCCTTCGACTTCGTCGCCGACGAGCTCGGCGACTGGGCGATCCACTGCCACAAATCGCATCACACCATGAATGCCATGGGGCATTCGGTGAAGAACTATATCGGCGTCAGCAAGAAGGACCTCGCCAAGCGCATCGCCAGGATCGCGCCGGGCTACATGCCTATGGGCTCGACCGGCATGGGCGAGATGGGCGCGATGGAGATGCCGCTGCCGGCCAATACCTTGCCGATGATGACCGGCTTCGCGCAGTTCGGGCCGGTCGAAATGGGCGGCATGTTCTCGGTGCTGAAGGTCCGCGAGGGGCTGGCGAAGAACGACTACAAGGATCCGGGCTGGTTCAAGCACCCCGAAGGCACCGTCGCCTATGAATACAAGGGGCCGGCGCTCGTCGAGGCGCCGCGCACGGAGGGGCCCGACAGCGGTGCGCCTTCGGTCGACTGGCGCGCCAAGGATCCGCGCAAGCCGAAGCTCGGCCCGGACGGAAAACCGCTCTCCCGCGCCAGATCCGGCGGACATTCCCATCATTGAGGCGCAATCGCAAACGGAGCACGCCGATGAAGACGCAGATCAGATCCATCGTCCTTGGCGCGGCCGCGGCGCTCGCCCTGTCGACGGCGGCCTTCGCCGGTCCCGGCGGCGCCGGCCACGAGCATGGCGACGAGACCGCCTATGGCAAGCCGGGCGATCCGAAGAAGAAGGCGCGCATCGTCCAGGTCTCGATGACCGAGCGCGACGGCAAGATGCTGTTCATTCCGGACCGGATCGAGGTACGCCGCGGCGAGCAGGTCCGCTTCCAGCTGCGCAACAAGGGCGAGCTCGACCATGAGCTGGTCGTGGCGACACTGGAGGAAAACCTCAAGCACGCCATCGAGATGCAGAAAAATCCCGACATGGAACATGACGACCCGAACGCCAAGCGCCTCGCCCCGAAGAAGAACGGCGAGATCCTCTGGCAGTTCACCAAGGCCGGTGAGTTCGATTTCTCCTGCCTGATCCCCGGCCACCGCGAAGCCGGCATGACCGGCAAGATCATCGTCAAGTGAACCGAGGCCCCAAGGACGACAGGAGTTCTCCCATGCGTATGACCATTGCCAGCTTTGCTCTCGCCACGCTGCTTGCCGCACCGGCGCTCGCCCAGAACGCGCCGCTCGTCAGCGGCACTGTCAAGAAGGTCGATACCGCCCAGGGCAAGCTCACCGTCGACCATGGCCCGATCAAGAACCTCGACATGGACGCGATGACGATGGTGTTCCGAGCCGGCGATCCCGAAATGCTCAAGACCGTCAAGGCCGGCGACAAGATCAAGTTCACGGCCGAGCGGGTGAACGGTCAGATTACGGTCACAAAGATCCAGAAATGAGCCCCCGGCGCGCCCTGGCGCTCGCCCGGTCGGCTTGCCTGGCCGCGGTGTGCGTCCTGGGCGCGCCGCAGGCAGGCTTCGGCAGCGACGGCAACCTGCAAGCCGTGCTGCTCGAGGCCGGTTGCCCCCGTTTCCGGCTCGAGACGCTGTTCGACCGGGAGGGGGTGACGAGCTATCGTGCCAATTGCTTCGGCTCGGCGCACAGGCTCGTCATCGTCACTTGCATCAAGGGTGTCTGCGTTCGCGAAAGGACGCAGGAAGAGCAGCCGGAATGAGGGCTGTGGCTTCGCCCGCCAGAAGGAGAGTTGGAATGCTTACGCGTCGTGGCCTGATCGCCGGAGCTCTTGCCTGTTCCGCGTCGCTGCCGCTCGCGGCCCAGGAGGCCGCTCCGGTCGTCACCGTCTATCGCAGCGCCTCCTGCGGCTGCTGCGGTGCCTGGGTCGACCACATGAAGAAGGCGGGCTTCGAGACCAAGGTGGTGATGACCGAGGAGCTGGCGGCTCGCAAGCGCGAGTTCGGCGTGCCGGATGCCGCCGAATCCTGCCACACGGCCATGGTCGACGGCTATTTCGTCGAAGGGCATGTGCCCGCCGCCGATGTCCGCCGCCTGCTGCGCGAGCGGCCGCAGGCCCGTGGCCTCGCCGTCCCGGAGATGCCGGTCGGTTCGCCCGGCATGGAAGTCCCTGGCGTCAAGGCGGATCGCTATGACACCTGGCTGATCGCCAAGGACGGCTCGCACACCGTCTTCGCCAGTCACTGAGCGGCGGCCCGGACGCTGTCCGGGCATTCCTCGTTTCCTGCCGTGCCGTGCGTCCCGCCCCGAACTGGCGCGGAGCGCGCGGCACAGGTGTTTCAGTGCCCTGCGGCAGCCGGTTCGATCAGCTTGGCCAGATTGAGCAGGCGCTGATCCTGCCCGGCTATGGCGCTCAGCATCAGCCCGCCCGAGAGCTTGTCGCCGAGCGGCATTGGCAGCGAGATCGAGCACAGATCGAACAGGTTGCCGAAGGCGGCGTTGCGCAGCATCAGCCGGTTGGCGGTGAAGAAGGCGTCGTCGCTGGCCTCCAGCGCGGCGATCGTCGGCGCCTCGATCGGCACGGTCGGGGCGAGGAAACCGTCGAGCCCGTCGAGAGCGGCGGCGAGCTTGGCGATCAGCCTGCGACGGGTCTGCATGCCGACAATATAGTCGGCGGCCTTGTAGGCGGTGCCGAGCGAGATGCGTGCCGCGACGCGCCGGTCGAAGGCGTCCGGCTTGCTGGCGATGGCGTCGCGATGCACGGCGGCGGCCTCGACGGCGACCAGCGGCACCGAGTAGGCGGCCAACATCTCCTGCCAGA
Source organism: Allobosea sp. NPDC055594 (assembly GCF_053618995.1). Taxonomy (NCBI): domain Bacteria; kingdom Pseudomonadati; phylum Pseudomonadota; class Alphaproteobacteria; order Hyphomicrobiales; family Alloboseaceae; genus Allobosea; species Allobosea sp. NPDC055594. Next base: position 317,710 of record NZ_JBSHIO010000006.1, on the reverse strand, counting down.
CCCCGTCGAAGTCCACCGGCTCGAGCGCGACGCCGAGGCGCCCGACCCGCTCGATCGCCGCCTCATAGGCCTTGACCACCGAGGGAGCCGCCTCGGCGAGGAAGCCGCCGCGCGCGACGCCGATGCGGAAGCGGCCGGGGTTGAGGCCCTCGGCGAGCGCGAAGGGACGGCTGGCCAGCACCGAAAGCAGCCTTGCGCAGCCCGCGACGTCCTTCGCCAGCGGGCCGATCACGTCGAGGCTCGGCGCGAGCGGGAAGCAGCCTTCGTCCGGAACCGAGCCATGGCTCGGCTTCATCCCGACGATGCCGTTCAGCGCCGCCGGAATCCGACAGGAGCCGCCGGTATCGGTGCCGACGGTCAGCTCCGACGAGCCCTGCGCCGCCGAGACGGCGCCGCCCGAGGAGGAGCCGCCGGGAATGCGGGCCGCGTCCAGCGCATTGCCGGGCGTGCCGAAGGTGCCGTTGAGCCCGACCCCGGAGAAGGCGAACTCGCTCATATTGGTCTTGCCGATGATCACCGCGCCGGCCTGGCGCAGCCTTGTGACGATCGGCGCATCCTGCGCCGCGGGAGCGGCGCCCTTGAGCAGGCTGGAGCCGGCCCAGGTGGTCTCGCCGCGTACGTCGAACAGATCCTTGATCGAGGTGACCGTGCCGTCGAGCGGGCTCAGGCTGAGCCCGGCTGCGCTGCGTGCATCGGCGGCGTCGGCCTCGGCGCGCGCCGTCCCGGCCAGGAGCCGGGTGAAGACGGGGGCGCCGTCGCCGATCCTTCCGAGAATGGCTTCGAGCTGGTCGCGGACGCTGCGTGACATGGGGATAGACCTCGCTTCGGGCACCGCATGCGGCGGCGCCTCTGGTTAGCGCATTCCGAGGTCGAAGAAACCCCGCGCTGGGCTCAGGCCGCCTCGCCGCAGGAGCCGGGCAGGGTGGATCGGCGCTGGATCAGGTCGTCCTGGGCGAAGAGTTCTGCGAGCCAGTCGACGAAGACCCGCACCTTGTTCGAGAGGTGCCGGTTCGGCGGGTAGACGATGTGGAGCGGCTTGGGCGAGGTGCACCAGCCGGTGAGCAGCGGCACCAGTCGCCCGGCGGCGATGTGCTCCTGCGCCATGAAGGTCGGTACCTGCATCACGCCGAGGCCCGCGAGCCCGGCGGCGAGATAGCCGGTGCCCTCGTTCAGCGAGACGACATGGTCGCCGCGCACCTCGATCGTCTCGTTTTTCGTCGCGAAGGTGAAGGGCAGGGGCCGGCTGGTCCCGGCGGCGCGATAGCCGATCACCTTATGGCCGGTTTCGAGGTCGCGCGGATGCTGCGGCGTGCCGTGCCGGGCGAGGTAGGCCGGCGTTGCGCAGGTGACGAGCAGCATCTCGCCGACGCGCCGGGCGATCAGGCTCTGGTCCTGAATCTCGCCGGCTCGTACGGCGAGATCGAGATTCTCACCGATCAGATCGGCCGGGCGGTCGCCGAGGCCGATATCGATCTGGATTTCCGGATAGCGCGCCAGGAAACCGGGCAGGGCGGGCAGGATCACCTCGATCGCCAGGGGGGCGGCGACGTCGAGGCGCAGGCGCCCGCTCGGCCGCGCCTGTGACGACGTCATGCTGGCATCGAGCTCGTCGATCTCGCCGAGCACGCGCAGCGCCCGCTCGTAATAGGCGGCGCCGTCCATGGTGACGGTGACGCGCCGTGTCGTGCGGTTGAGCAGCTGCGCCCGCAAATGGCCTTCGAGCTGCTGGATAAGCTTGGTCACGGTCGGCTTGGGCAGGTCGAGCAGCTCCGCCGCACGGGTGAAGGTGCCGACCTCGACGACGCGCACGAAGGCGCGCATGGCGTTGAGCTGATCCATCCGGGCCTCCTGGCCGATCCGGAGATTGTTTCCATGCAGAAACAATGTGGGAGCGGATCGGCGGTTTATTGCGTGCGCACTATCTCCTAAATGCTGACGGATCGCAATATTCGTCAGTCGTCAGTCATGCTCGCTCCGTCGCTCCCGCAAAGCCGCTACCGCCGCGCCGTCTTCTGGCGCGAACAGGCCGTCAAGGCCGGGTCCCAGACCTTGTCCGGGCGGCTCTATGCGCCGGCCTCGGTGCCGGACGATGCCGGCCTCGTCCTGCATCTGCATGGCGGCACCTTCGACAGCGGCTCGCTCGCTTCGGGCGAGGCGGTCGCGACGACGCTGGCCGAGGCCGGCGCGATCGTGATCTCGTTGCCTTATCCACTGGCGCCGGAAGCCCGCTTCCCGCAGGCGCTCGAGATCGCCTATGCGGCGCTCGAGACGATCGCTCGCGACAAGGCGCTCTGGGTCGGCAAGCGGGCACCGCTCTATGTGGCGGGCGAGGAGGCCGGCGGCAACCTCGCCGCTGCCCTTGCCATGATGGCGCGCGACCGGCACGGGCCGCCGCTCGCAGGCCAGATCCTGTTCTCGCCGATGCTCGATGCCTGCCTCGGTACCTATTCCTTCCGCCATGCCGAGGCCGGGCCGGTCGGTTGCCGCTGGGCCGATGGCTGGCACGCCTATCTCGGCTCGCCCGAAAAGGCCGCGCATCCCTATGCGACACCGGCCAACGCCTCGCGCCTGTCCGGTCTGCCGCCGGCGCTGATCGTCAGCGCCGAGGACGACCTCTTGCGCGACGAAAGCGTCAGCTACGGGCTTCGCCTGCGGGCTGCCGGGGGCGAGGCGACGGTGCACGTCCTCGGCGGGCCCAGCCATTGGCCGGAGGCTTTCGCCGAGGCGCCGCGGGACGGTTCCTGCCTCTGTTCGGCCTGTCAGAATGTAAGCGAGTTCTTCTCGATGACCGCGTCTCGCTAGGCGGCGCTGCCCCCCCACTTTCGAATTTCAGCTCCAGGAAGGAATGACCCATGATTCTGGGAACGATCCGTCATGCCCTGTTGGGCACCGCTTTGGCCGCCGGCGTTTCGCTCGCCGCGCTCGCCGTTGCCGTCCACGGCTCCGACAAGGCGCAGGGCGATACCGCGCCTGCCGCGCCGCCGCCGACCCCGGTTTCCGTCGCCGTGGTCGAGCAGCGCGATCTCGTCAGCTGGGCCGAGTTCTCCGGCCGGCTCGAGGCAATCGAGCGCGTCGAGATCCGTTCGCGCGTCTCCGGCGTCGTCGAGCAGGTGCATTTCGCCCAGGGCGCGCTGGTCAAGCAGGGTGACCTGCTCGTCAGCATCGACCAGGCGCCGTACCAGGCCGAGTTCGAGCGCGCGCAGGCGCAGCTTCTCGCTGCCGAAGCCCGTGTCGCCCTCGCGGCCAACGAACATGAGCGCGGCCAGAAGCTGATGTCGTCGCAGAACGTCTCGCAGCGCGATCTCGACACGCGGCTGAACGCGCTGCGTGAGGCGCAGGCAAACGAGCGTGCCGCCCGCGCCGCCCTGCAATCGGCGCGGCTCAACCTCGACTACACCCAGATCCGCGCCCCGATCGGCGGCCGCATCGGCCGGCTAGAGGTCACCGTTGGCAATCTCGTCGCTGCCGGCGCCAATGCGCCGCTGCTGACGACGCTGGTCTCGGTCGATCCGGTCTATGCCGGCTTCAACGCCGATGAGGGCTCGCTCATCAAGGCGCTGGCCACTCTGCCGGTTGAGCCCGGCAAGGCCCGCGACCTCGAGCGCATCCCGGTGCAGATGACCACCGCCGCCAACGAGGCTGCGCCGGTCTCCGGCCATCTCAGCTTCGTCGACAACGGCATCGATGCCGCGACCGGCACGGTTCGCGTCCGGGCGATCTTCGACAACAAGGACGACGCCCTGCTGCCCGGCCAGTTCGTGCGCCTGCGCATGGGCCAGGCGAAGAGCGAGCCGGCCCTCGTCATCAACGAGCGCGCCGTCGGCACCGACCAGAACAAGAAGTTCGTCTTCGTCGTCGGCAAGGATCACAAGGCGGTCTGGCGCGAGGTCACGCTCGGCGCCGCGGCGGAAGGCCTGCGCATCGTCACCAGCGGGCTCGAAGCCGGCGAGCAGATCGTCGTCAACGGCCTGCAGCGCATCCGCCCCGGCGCGAGCGTCGCCCCCGAGCAGGTGCCGATGGCCGAGCGCTCCGAACTGAAGAAGCCCAGGACCGAGCTCGCGCAACGCTGAGTCTCCGCCGTCATGGTCGGGCTTGTCCCGACCATCCACGTCTTCGCCTCGCCGATCGAGCGCGGTGCCCAAGACGTGGATGCTCGCCACAAGGGCGAGCATGACGGTGGAGCGATACTCCCCGTTTTCCGCCCCGCCGGCCGCTTCGGGACCGGCGGGGAAGCCGCCTTGAAGGGGCACCCTCATGAACCTCTCGAAGTTCTTCATCGACCGGCCGATCTTCGCCGGCGTCCTCTCCGTCCTCATCCTGATCGCCGGCCTGCTCTCGCTGCGCGTGCTGCCGATCTCGGAATATCCCGAGGTCGTGCCGCCGACCGTGGTGGTGCGGGCCCAGTATCCCGGCGCCAATCCGCGCGTCATCGCCGAGACCGTGGCGACGCCGATCGAGGAGCAGATCAACGGCGTCGAGGGCATGCTCTATATGTCGAGCCAGGCGACGACCGACGGCGTGATGACGCTGAACGTCACCTTCCGCCTCGGCACCGACCCGGACAAGGCCCAGCAACTGGTCCAGAACCGCGTCTCCCAGGCGGAGCCACGCCTGCCGGAGGAGGTGCGCCGCCTCGGCGTCACCACCATCAAGAGCTCGCCCGACCTGACGATGGTGGTGCACATCACCTCGCCGAACGGCCGCTACGACATGACCTATCTGCGCAATTACGCCGTCCTCAACGTCAAGGACCGGCTGGCGCGCATCGACGGCGTCGGCCAGGTCCAGCTCTTCGGTTCGGGCGACTATTCGATGCGCGTCTGGCTCGACCCGCAGAAGGTCGCCGAGCACGGGCTCTCGCCCTCCGACATCGTCCGTGAGATCCGCGCCCAGAACGTCCAGGCCGCGGCCGGCGTGATCGGCGCCTCGCCGAGCGGGCCGGGGCTCGACCTGCAGCTCTCGGTCAACGCGCAGGGCCGCCTCGCCAGCGAGGAGGAGTTCGGCGAGATCATCGTCAAGACCGCCCCGAGCGGCGCCGTCGTGCGCCTGAAGGACGTCTCGCGCATCGAACTCGGTGCCGCCGAATACGCGCTGCGCTCGCTGCTCAATGGCAAGTCGGCCGTCGCCGTGCCGGTCTTCCAGGCGCCGAACTCGAACGCCATCGCCATCGCCGACCAGGTCCAGGCGACGATGCGCGAGATCAAGCAGAACATGCCGGAAGGCGTCGACTATTCGATCGTCTACGACACCACCCAGTTCGTCCGCGCCTCGATCAAGGCGGTGATCACCACGCTGCTCGAGGCGGTGGCGCTGGTCGTGCTCGTCGTCATCGTCTTCCTGCAGACCTGGCGCGCCTCGATCATCCCGCTCGCCGCCGTGCCGGTCTCCGTCGTCGGCACCTTCGCGGTGATGTATCTCTTCGGCTTCTCGATCAACGCACTCTCGCTGTTCGGCCTCGTCCTGGCGATCGGCATCGTCGTCGACGACGCCATCGTCGTGGTCGAGAATGTCGAGCGCAATATCGAGAACGGGCTTTCGCCGCGCGAGGCGACCTATAAGGCGATGCGCGAGGTCTCAGGCCCGATCATCGCGATCGCGCTCGTCCTCGTCGCGGTCTTCGTGCCGCTCGCCTTCATCTCGGGCCTGACCGGCCAGTTCTACCGCCAGTTCGCGCTGACCATCGCGATCTCGACGGTGATCTCGGCGATCAACTCGCTGACCCTCTCGCCCGCGCTCGCCGCGCTGCTCCTGCGCGGGAACGATGCTCCCAAGGACGCGCTGACCCGCTTCATGGACAAGCTGTTCGGCTGGTTCTTCCGCGGCTTCAATCGCTTCTTCAACCGCAGCTCCGAGGCCTATGGCGGCGGTGTCCGCCGCATCCTCGGCCGCAAGACGCTGATGATCGTGATCTATGTCGGCCTCGTCGCGCTGACCGGCGTGCTCTTCCGCGCCGTGCCGTCGGGTTTCGTGCCGGGCCAGGACAAGCAGTACCTCGTCGGCTTCGCCCAGCTCCCCGACGCGGCGACGCTCGACCGCACCGAGGACGTCATCCGCAAGATGGATGAGATCGCGCTGAAGCATCCCGGCGTCGAGAACGCGATCTCCTTCCCCGGCCTGTCGATCAACGGCTTCACCAACTCGTCGAACGCCGGCATCGTCTTCGTCGGCCTGAAGCCCTTCGACCAGCGCAAGGACCCGTCGCTCTCGGGTAACGCCATCGCCATGCAGCTCAACAAGGAGTTCGCCGGCATCAAGGAGGCGTTCATCGCGATGTTCCCGCCGCCGCCCGTCCAGGGCCTCGGCACCATCGGCGGCTTCAAGCTGCAGATCGAGGACCGCGCCGGCCTCGGCTACAAGGCGCTCGACGAGGCGACCAAGGCCTTCATGGCCAGGGCCGCGACGGCGCCCGAGCTCGCCGGCATGTTCTCGAGCTTCCAGGTCAGCGTGCCGCAGCTCTATGCCGACATCGACCGCACCAAGGCGCGCCAGCTCGGCGTCCCCGTCACCGATGTCTTCGAGACCCTGCAGATCTATCTCGGATCGTCCTATGTGAACGACTTCAACAAGTTCGGCCGCACCTACACGGTGCGCGTCCAGGCCGATGCGCCCTTCCGCGCCTATCAGGAGGATATCGGCAAGCTCAAGGTCCGCGCGAACTCGGGCGAGATGGTACCGCTCTCGGCCGTGCTCAATGTGCGCACCGATGCCGGCCCCGAGCGTGCGATGCGCTATAACGGCTTCCTCAGCGCCGACATCAATGCTGGCCCGGCCCCGGGCTATTCCTCGGGCCAGGCGCAGGACGCCGTCACCCGCATCGCCGCCGAGACCCTGCCCAAGGGTTTTGCCTTCGAATGGACCGAGCTGACCTATCAGGAGATCCTGGCCGGCAATTCCGCGATCCTCGTCTTCCCGGTCGCGATCCTGCTCGTCTTCCTGGTGCTGGCGGCGCAATATGAGAGCCTGACCCTGCCGGTCGCGATCCTGCTGATCATCCCGATGGGCCTGCTCGCGGCGCTGGCCGGCGTCTGGTGGAGCGGCGGCGACAACAACGTCTTCACCCAGATCGGCCTCGTCGTCCTGGTCGGACTATCGGCGAAGAACGCCATCCTGATCGTCGAATTCGCGCGCGAGCTCGAATTCGAGGGCCGCACGCCGGTCGAGGCCGCGATCGAGGCCAGCCGCCTGCGCCTGCGGCCGATCCTGATGACCTCGCTCGCCTTCGTCATGGGCGTTGTGCCGCTGGTGCTCTCGACCGGGGCGGGCGCCGAGATGCGCCAGGCCATGGGCATCGCGGTCTTCGCCGGCATGATCGGCGTCACCGCCTTCGGCATCTTCCTGACGCCGGTCTTCTACGTGCTGATGCGCAGGCTCTCGGGCAACAAGCCGCTGCGGCAGCATGGGGTGGAGGAGAAGGCGGAGATGGCTGAGGCGGCTTAGGCCAGCTGACTACACAGCTTTTTGCCTTACAGCCCCATCATGCGATGCATGATGGGGCTTTTCGTATCGTGCCAGCGCACGTCACCATTAATAATACGAAAAAACGGCTTAACGGAGAGATCTACTCAGCAGCTCTTCTTAAGGCGGTACGCACTTCCTGCGGAAGCAACCCCAATTTAGAAAAGAAGCTCTGATTGCGAAGCTCTGCGTCCCTAAAAACCTTAGCGTAACTCAACACTTTAATTGAAGCTCTATGGTTGGGTGAGAAGCCGTAATAACCTAACCCGTCAGGGGTGGGGTGTTGTGCCACGCTCCGTTGAAATTTCTTGCGGGCAGTCTCGCTAAGATCGCAAACAACAATGCATTCAAACGGTGTTTGATCATTGATGTCGGAGACTATAGCGCCCTCGATATCACGAACCGTTCGGCTACGTAGGCGTTCAATATAGTCGAGAACCTGATCGACCGGATCACTTGACAGCGCTTCATCACCGGGACGTTTGAATTCGATAATGACCACCGGATCATTCGTCCCTTCACGGCGAAATCCATACGGATTAAAAAATATTAGATCAGGCTCTTTGCGCTCTCCCTCGACACCTAGGGCTGCCAGTGATTTGTCGGAGGCAAAGAAGCTGTAATAAGACATGAGGTCGTCGACAAGCCAAAGATTATGCTCGTCATAATCTTTGGCTTCTAGCATTCTACCCATGGGGCAGATGAGTTCATGGAGCGTGGCCTCCCAGTGATAGCTCTGCTTTTCAGTGTCGCTATAACGCAAAAGCGACTTGGCGAGCTGGATAATTTGATGGCGCTTTATCGTATACTCTGCTAGGCGTCGTTTTGCGTCATCGGTAACTTTTTGTACTAGTTCGTCGATTTGCTCGCGCCGCGGGGATTCGTTGTCTTGCGTAACGCTCTCGTCCGAAATTGCTTTGATCTGATATCTCAGTTTACGTTCGTGCCGGTAGAGTAATGTGAAAAGTGTCTTTCCAATTTCTTCCTCGGCCATGCTTGGCGAGAGGCTGCTAACGTACTGATCAACATTTTTTACCGATATCGCCAATTGCGGATGTTCTTCGAGAATCTCAATCACTAGCCTTCTTTGGATTTTCCGAATTCTCGCAATGTGAGCGTCCAAAAAGCGTTCGGCTGCCTCGATCGCGGTATCAGTTATGGCATCCATCTCGGATTCGAGAGCCTTGAAGCCGGTGCGTTCCTGATCAACGCGACTATCGAGGAAGTCGCTTTTAACGACGCAAACGTATGCCTTACCGTTATCTAGGCTTTTGAGGGCGAATTTCTTTTCGATTTCGACGCTTTTTACAACACGTCCTTGAGCGGTGAGTAGTATAGCATTAGATAATTCTTGAGATATTGTTTTATCAACATAAGCGTGAGAAATATTGATTTTTCCAACAGAGATTGATTTTGCATCAACAATTTCTTCAAATTGCTTTTCGACCTTTGAAGAAAGATATTCTCCGATATCAAGATCTCTGCGCCCAAACATCACGTTTAGCCGCGGCATGCTACCTGCAATAAAGAATGGAAAGAAATGGTGGCAAATATGTCTTGCCAGAAGAGAGCGGCTGATTTCGGAGCTTTGGCCCGCTTTGATGCCGCCGAGAATAATTTGAGTCCCAACCTGATCGCCGTCACCCGGCGACTTGTGCATGTCGACCAGCGAGTCATCCAATGCTGGATCGAATTTGAACGAGATAGCCTCGTGACCATCGAGGCCAACCTCGTAGGTGCTCTTCACATGGATGTCGTCAAAGACTTTGATCCAGATGAGACGTCCTACGCCCTTGCCCCCGATCGCATACTTCTGTCTCGTGTCACAAGTTTCGAACGACTTAAGGTGGGTACCGTTAAGGCCAATCCCGTTGTCTGAAATTGCGACACAGTTGAGAGTTTTGTCAGAGTTCAATTCGACGAGCAGATTAATGACACCCCGTTTCGCAAAGTCGGCCCGGCCAAATCGCTCTTCGATAGCTTGGATGGCGTTGCTGACGGCTTCATAAATTGAGAAAAGCAGTGCAGTTTTCCCGTCTGGTAGGCCCATGTTCCCAATACGGCCGATGACGTCAAACTTCATTTCCCCCACTCGCTTTTTGTCGCCCCAGGGCACCAACTGGCCAAGCCACAACGCGTAAGTCAATATCTTGGTGACGTTGTGCAATTCTGCGTTGCGGTCTTTTAAGCTCCTGCTGGGCTTCGATGCCAACGGCTGTCCCCTAACGTTCGTTGTGCGCTCGTTCACAGGAAATCCTAGAAGGCTGTGCGGCTTATCTGCTGGCTCTTGCGCCCCTTATGCGCCGTTCCGCGAATGCGCTGTGCCTGCTGTCGGTCGGCGGTCAGGGCTCCAACGCGTCGCGCCTTCGTGCATGGCGGGGCGCTCATCGTTCACGCTAAAACGGCACATCGCCCGAGCGCGGCGGGAGGGCAGGCCCTTGACCGGCATCGCATCGAGACAGGCCCATGCAGGGGCCATCGCGGCGGGCGCGCTGATAGCCGGCGCGCTCGTCTGCGCCGCGCCCTCGGCCGCCTCCGCGCGCGAGATGCGCCTTCGCTACGCTGTCACGGTGCTGGGCGGGGTCTCGCTCGGCGAGATCGAAATGACGGCGATGCTCGATCGCGCCGGCTATCGTATCGCAGTCAGCACGCGCCCCTACCGGGCGGCCCAGCTCGTCGGGGCGGCCGAGCAATCCGGCAAGGTGGAAGGCCGCTGGGGCCGCGGCGGTCCCGAGCCGCGGCTCTACCAGGCGAACGGCTCCTGGCGCGGCCGGGCCTATGTCAGCGAGATGCACTATCCGCGCGGCGTGCCGACGATCCGGCGGCAGGAGCCGTCGAACGAGGATCGCGAGGCCGTCCCGCCCGAACTGATCCGCGGCACGGTCGACTCGCTCTCCGGCGTCGCCGGGATGCTCAAGAAGGTGGCGGAGACGGAAAGCTGCGACGGCTCCACGGCGATCTATGACGGTCGCCGCCGCTCGGTCGCGGTCATGACCTCGTCGGCGATGGTGCAACTGAGCGGCCAGGGCTCCTTGAACGGCCGCGCGCTGAACTGCGGCTTCACGGTCCGGACCATCGCCGGCTTCCGGCACGAGGACGATCGCGAAGTCGCTAGGCGGCCGCTCAAGGGCTCGGTCCTGATCGCGCTGCGCGAGGGCGGCGCCTTTCCGCTGCCCCTGCGCTTCGAGGTCGAGACGCGCTGGTTCGGCACGGTCGCGGTCCAGCTCGCCGGGCCGCCTGTCGCGGCCGAGTGATCGCTTGCGACCTACCCAACTCCTTCCCCCGAGGCCGCCTCGGCTCTTGCCGGACAACCGCCCGGCCGGCGCCGAGGCCCCCGAAGACGCGGGGCCGCCCCGAGAAATCCGGGGGCAGCCACGGCTTCGGTTTTCGGTCTAGGCTGGGGCGATGGCGGCCTTGCGAGGGGTGAGGCGTCCGGCCGACAGCCCTGGGGAGTGCTCGCGATGGAACTGCGCTGCATCGATTGCGCGACGGCTTATCCGCCGGTGCTGCTCTATCGCTGCAAGGCCTGCGGCGGCATTCTGGAGACCGTCGGCGATGACGGGACGGAGCGGGTCTCGCTCGGCGAGAGCGTCACGCCGCTGCTCCGGGCCCACCGGATCGAGGCGGCGCTGCCGGGATTTTCGGGCGAAATCTGGCTGAAGGACGAGACCCGCAACCCGTCCGGCTCGTTCAAGGACCGCCTCGTCGCCGCCGCCATGGGCCGGGCGCTCGCGCTCGGCATCCGCAAGGTGGTCTGCGCCTCCTCGGGCAATGCCGGGGCGGCGACGGCCGCCTATGCCGCCCGCGCCGGCATTCCGGCCGTGATCATCGTGCCGGCGCATACCCCGCTCGGCAAGGTGACGCAGATCGCGGCCTATGGCGCGCTCCTGCTCCTGGTCGAGGGGCATTACAGCAAGTCCTACGATCTCGCGCTCGCTCTCGCCGAGCGGCACGGCTTCGCCAACCTGACTACCACCTTCATCAACCCCTATGCCGTCGCCGGCCTCACCGCCGTCGGCACCGAACTGGTCGCGCAGCTCGGTGGTGCGCCGAGCCATGTCCTGGTGCCGACCGGCAGCGGCCCGCTGGTCAAGGGTGTCTGGCAGGGCATCGCCGATGCCGGCGCCACGACCCGGTTGATCGCCGTGCAGGCGCAGGGCTGCGCGCCGATCGTGCAGGCTTTCGATTCGGGTGCCGAAGAGGTCGCCGCCTGGGGCATGCCGCAGACCATCGCCTCGGGGATCAGCGACCCGCTGATCGGCTATGAGCGCGACGGTACATATACGCTGCAGCTGGTCCGCCGGAGCGGCGGTCGGGCGATCGCCGTCAGCGACGACGAATTGCGCACGGCGATGCAACGTCTCGCCCGCAGCGAAGGCGTCTATGCCGAGCCGACCGGGGCGAGCCCGATCGCGGCGCTGCCGCGCCTGCTGGCGGAAGGCGATCTGCCGCCCGGCTCGCGCGTCGTCTGCATGGTGACGGGGCATGGCTTCAAGGACGGCAAGGCCTATCAGGACATGCCGGTGCGGACCCACAAGGTCGACGATCCCCAGGATGTCGCCGCCGTCGCCGAACTCTGCGAGGCTGCCCTGGCGGCCGTTCAATGGCGGTCCTCGATTTCCCCAGAGGCAGGTTGAATTATCCGGCTTTGCAGCTGGCATTTTTCTTGCCACGTTCATGATGCTGCGGGCCGAAGTCTGCAGGGAACGTGGATCAAAAGAGGGGAGTTCGTGATGGGCATTCATGACGACGGAACTTTGGACGGCGCCACTCCCCAAAAAGACGAGGCGAACCTGACCCTGGAGCGACGCAGCCTGTTCGGTCTCGGCCTCGCCGGCGCGGCGATCGGCGCGGCGGCGAGTGGCTTGCTGACGCCGACCGCGGCGCAGGCCCAGACCGCAGCCAAGAGCAAGCTCCACATCATCAAGGAGCGCGGCAAGCTGATCGTCGGCACCGGCAGCACCAACCCGCCCTGGCACTTCCAGGACGCCAGCGGCAAGCTGGTCGGCATGGATATCGATCTCGCCCGGCTCCTGGCCAAGGGCCTGTTCGACGATTACGAGAAGGTCGAGTTCGTGCTGCAGGGCTCGGATGCCCGCATCCCCAGCCTCGTCACCGACAAGGTCGACATCGTCGTGCAATGGATGACGGTGACGCCCGGCCGAGCCCAGCAGGTCGACTTCACCTTCCCCTATTACCGCGAGGGCGTCGGCCTGCTGATGCTGGCCCGGGGGGGCAAGTTCAAGAACTATGAGGAGCTGAAGGCGGCCGGCAAGGACGTCACCGTCGGCGGCATGCAGAACGTCTTCCTGGAAGAATGGATCCGCAAGGCTCTGCCGCAGGCCAAGGTCGACGCCTTCGACAGCCCGGACGCGGCGATGCAGGCGCTCAACGCCCGCCGCATCGACGCCTCGATGCAGGACCAGTCGGCGATGCGCTGGCTGATGCAGCAGGCGCCCGGCCGCTTCGTCGATTCCGGCTTCGGCTGGATGCCGAACTCCTATGCCTCGGCGGTCAAGCCGGGTGACCCGATCTGGCTGAACTGGGTCAACACCGTCTACAAGGAGGCGATGATGGGCGTCGATTTCGACTATTTCGCCGCCTCCTACAAGAAGTGGTTCGGCATCGAGCTGCCGATCCCGAAGGTCGGCTTCCCGCAGGAATTCGCCTGATCCCGCATTCGCCTGAGCGCAACGTGGCGCTGGCGGGCCGGACATCCGGCCCGCCGCTTTCGGGACCTTCGCGACTGCCATGATCGACTACCATTTCGACTGGTCCGTCATCGCGCGGAACTGGGACAAGCTGATCGACGCCCTGCTGCTCGGGCTCTGGCTGGCGGTGATCTCGCTGGCGATCGGCTGCATCATCGGCATCCTGACGGCCTATGCCCGGCTTTCCGGCAAGAAATGGCTTTCGGTGCCGGTCTGGGCCTATGTCGAGTTCATCCGCTGCACGCCGCTGCTGCTGCTGATCTTCTTCCTCTATTTCGGCCTGCCGGAATTCGACATCACCTTCCTGGACAAGACCGAAAGCTTCGTGCTCTCGCTCTCGCTCTATGCCGGCGCCTATATGTCCGAGGTCTTCCGCGCCGGCCTCTCCTCCATCCCCAAGCAATATGTCGAGGCGGCCAAGGCGATCGGCCTGCGCCCCTGGCAGCGCCAGGCCTATGTCGTGCTGCCGGTGATGTTCCGGATCACTCTGCCGGCGGTCAGCAATAACCTGATCTCGCTGTTCAAGGACACGTCGCTCGCGGCGGCGATCGCGGTGCCGGAGCTGACCTTCATCGCAAGGCAGATCAACGCCAACACCTTCCGGGTCATGGAGGTCTGGCTGACGGCGAGCGCGCTCTATCTCGCCACCGCCTATCTCATCGCCATCTTGCTGCGCCAGGTCGAGCGCCGCTACGCCTCGATCCGCTAGGGAGCCGGCGATGGATTTCTCGATGGCACCCGGCACGTTCTGGTTCGAGGCCTGGCAGGCGCGCGCCTCGCTGCTTTCCGGGCTCGGCGTCACTCTGCTGAGCTCGGCGCTGAGCATCGTCATGGCGACCTTCTGCGGCATCCTGATGGGCGTCGCGCTCTCCTATGGCTGGTGGTGGCTGAAGCTGCTGGCGCGGCTCTATGTCGATCTGATGCGCGGCATCCCGGTGCTCGTGCTGATCCTGTTCACCTATTACGGCCTCGCCCTGTTCGGCGTGAACGTCGCCGCCTTCTGGGCCGGGGTGATCGCGCTCGGCGCCTTCGCCACCGCCCATGTCGCCGAGAACTTCCGCGGCGCGGTCGAATCCGTGCCGGCCGGGCAGATGGAAGCCGCCAAGGCGATCGGCCTGACCTTCGGAAGGCGGCTGTATTACGTGATCCTGCCGCAGGCCTTCCGGCGCATGCTGCCGCCCTGGGTCAATACCGGGCTCGAGATCGTCAAGGGCACGACGCTGCTCTCGATCATCGGCGTCGTCGAGTTGCTGCTCTCGGCCCAGCAGCAGATGGCGCGCAACTACATGATCGTCGAGTTCTACATGCTGACCGTGGTTCTCTACCTGATCATCAACTTCACGCTGGCGCAGCTCGGCGCGCTGCTGGAACGCAAGACCTCCTATCTGCGCTACTGAGCATGGCGTCGCGTGGTGCCAGCTCCGAAGCGCGTGGAACGAACCGAACGGGATGCGACTGCCGATGACCGAGCCAGCCCTGCTCCAGGCCACCAATGTTCGCAAGCATTTCGGCGAGATCGAAGTGCTGAAGGGGATCGACCTCACCGTCAAACAGGGGCAGGTCGTCTCGCTGATCGGTGCGTCCGGCTCGGGCAAGACCACCTTCCTGCGCTGCGTCAACCTGCTGGAAGAGCACGATGGCGGCGAGATCCTGCTCGACGGTGACCCGATCGGCTATCGCATGGTCGGCGGTACCCGCAAGCGTCTGAGCGAGACGAAGATCTCGGCCCAGCGCGCCCGCATCGGCATGGTGTTCCAGCAATTCAACCTGTTCCCGCACTTGACCGCCGGCCAGAACGTCATGCTCGGCCTGACCAAGGTCCAGGGCAAGAGTGCTGCCGAGGCGAAGGAGATCGCCGAGCACTGGCTCGGCCGCGTCGGTCTCGCCGAGCGCCGCGACCACTATCCCTACCAGCTCTCGGGCGGCCAGCAGCAGCGCGTCGCGATCGCTCGTGCTGTCGCCATGCAGCCGCGCCTCCTGCTCTTCGACGAGGTCACCTCGGCGCTCGACCCGGAGCTGGTGGCGGAGGTGCTCGGCGTGATGCAGGCGCTCGCCGAGTCCGGCATGACGATGCTGCTGGTCAGCCACGAAATGCTCTTCGTCCGCGAGGTCTCGCACCACGTCCTGTTCCTTGACCAGGGCCGCGTCGCGCAGGAGGGCCGCCCCTCCGAGGTCTTCGACAATCCGGAAAGCGAGCGCCTGCGCAGCTTCCTCGGGCGCTTCCACGGCATCTTCAGCCGCTGAGAGTGGTCAGGACAGACCTAAACGGCAACTCCCCGTCATTCCGGCCGCGGCGAAGCGGAGCGCCGGAAAGCCATTCTAGAGCACTGACGCACCCAGCTCGCGCTCTAAGATGGATTCCGGTGCTGCGCGACTTGGCCGCTTGTCCGGAAAGACGGCGTCAATCGGGAAAAGCGGGCGTCAGGACCCGCTCGCCTTCACATGCGGCCGCAGCACGCCCTGTTCGTCGAAGGTGCTGCGGTTGCTTTCCCTGCGCTTCTTGATCTCGCTCCGCGCCACGGTGCGCAGATGCACCTCGTCTGGCCCGTCGATGAAGCGCAGCGCCCGGCCCCAGGAGTAGATGAAGGCCAGCGGCGTGTCGTTGGAGAGCCCGCCGGCTCCGAAGACCTGCATCGCCCGGTCGGCGATCTTGGTCTGCAGCCGCGCCGCTACGACCTTGATCGCCGAGACCTCGGTGCGGGCGGCCTTGTTGCCGTATTTATCCATCATCCAGGCGGCGCGCAGGCAGAGCAGGCGGGCCTGGTCGATCTCCATGCGTCCCTCGGCGATCCAGTCCTGGACATTGGCGTAGTCGGAAAGATGCCGGCCGAAAGCCTTCCGGTCGAGGGCGCGTTCGATCATCAGTTCGAGCGCGACCTCGCACTGGCCGATCGTGCGCATGCAATGGTGGATGCGCCCCGGCCCGAGGCGCGCCTGGGCGAGCGCGAAGCCTGCCCCTTCCTCGCCGAGCAGGTTCGCGGCCGGCACCCGGACATTGTCGAAGTCGGTCTCGGTATGGCCTTCGATCGAATAGTGGTTCAGCAACGGCAGGTTGCGCATCACGGTGAGGCCCGGCGCGTCCATCGGCACGATGATCATGCTGTGGCGCTTGTGCGGGTCGGCGTCGGGCGCCGTGTCGGACAGGCCCATGACGATGCAGAGCTTCGCCTTCGGGTGCAGTGCGCCGGTCGTCCACCATTTGCGGCCGTTGATGACGTAATCGTCGCCGTCGCGGATGATCGTGGTCTGCAGATTGGTCGGGTCGGAGGAAGCGACACCCGGCTCGGTGATCCCGACGCAGGAGCGGATCTCGCCGTTGAGCAGCGGGTTCAGCCAGCGTTCGCGCTGTTCCGGCGTCGCGAACATGTGCAGGATTTCCATGTTCCCGGTGTCGGGGGCGTTGCAGTTGAACACCTCCGAGGACCAGAAGATCCGGCCCATGATCTCGGCCAGCGGCGCATATTCGAGATTGCTGAGCCGCGTGCCCGGTTCGCCTTGCTTCAGCGCCGGCAGGAACAGGTTCCAGAGCCCGGCCTCCTTCGCTCGCGCCTTCAGCCCGTCGACCAGTGCGGTCGGATAGCGCCCGGCCTCGACTTCATGCTTCCAGGCGGCATCGGCCGGCTGGATATGGGCGTCCATGAAGTCCTGCAGCTTCGTGCGCAGCTCCTCGACCCTGGCCGAATAAGCGAAATCCATGGTGCTCTCCTCAATCCCAATGCGTCATGCTCGGGTTTGACCCGAGCATCTCAGGCCGGAAGAGGCGCCATTCGGCGCCTTCTCGTCCGAAGATTCTCGGGTCTGCGCTTCGCTCCGTCCGAGAATGACAACAAGAACGAACCTAGACGTCATTGCGCTCGATCACGCTCGCGGCACGCTGCGCGAAGCTCGCCGCCATCGCGCCGACCGCGACGGCGTTCTCGGCCGCCGCATTGCCGGTCTTCGCCCGCGCCGCGATGCCGTCGAGGATGACGGCGAAGCGGAACAACGAGAAGGCGATGTGAAAGCGGCCCGGTCCCTGCGTCCGGCCGGCGGCGGCGCAGTAGCGGTCGATGTATTCGGCTTGCGTCGGTATGCCGAGCGCCTCCCGGTCGAGCCCGACGATGCCGGCATACATCTCCGGTGTCGAATGCCAGGGCAGGCAGGAGAAGGCGACGTCGGAAAGCGGGTGGCCGAGCGTCGAGAGTTCCCAGTCGAGCACGGCGACGACCTTCGGCTCCGCGGGCGCGAACATCAGATTCCCCATCCGGAAATCGCCATGGACGATGGTCGTGTCCGGCGTCTCGTCGAGATGGGCGCCGAGCCAGTCGATGGCGCGGTCGATCGCCGGGATGTCCTGCGTCTTGGTTTCGCGCCATTGCCTGCCCCAGCGCGCCAGCTGGCGGGCATAGTAGTTGCCCGGCTTGCCGAAATCGGCGAGGCCTGCCGCCTGCCAGTCGAAGCCATGCAGCGCGGCTAGTGTTTCGGCCATGGCGAAATACATCGCCCGGCGATCCGTCGGCGCGATGCCGGGCAGGGCGGTCTCGTGGAAGACACGGCCCTCCAGCCGCTCCATCAAATAGAACGGCGTGCCGACGACATCCTCCGCCTCGTGCAGCAGCAAGACCGGCGGCACTGGCACGGCCGAGCCGGCGAGCGCCTTCAGGATGCGGTATTCGCGCTCGACCGCATGGGCCGAGGGCAGGAGCGGGCCGGGCGGCTTCTTGCGCAGGACGAGACGCGTGCCGGCCTCCGGATAGGAGGCGAAGAAGGTTGGGTTCGACTGCCCGCCGCTGATCCGCTCCAACTCCAGCCGGCCGGCGGCCCGGTCGGGCAAAGCGGAACGCAGGAACGCGTCGAGCTTGGTGGGGTCGAATTCGGGCGGAGCGGAGGCGGGGCCGGCTGACATGGCGGGCATATTCGGGGGGGCGCCGAGGAAGGTCAACGCGCAACGTCGCTCAGTCCGGCTCTCCGGTCTTGAGCCGCACCACCGAGACCGAGCAGAGCGCCTCGGCGACGACCTTGGTCGAGACGCTGCCGAGATGCCGGCGCACGGCCGAGGAGGAGCGGGCACCGACGACGATATGGTCGATGTCGTTGCGCTCGGCATGGCGCAGGATCGCATCGGCGGCGCTGACCGCTTCGATGACGTGATAGCTGACGCGTTCCTCCGGCAGGTGTAGCGGCCTTGCCCAGTCCTTCAGCGCCACCAGCCGCTTGATGTAGAGCGAACGGCCCTCGGCATCGACAGTCTTGGTCTCGCCGATGATCTCGGTGCGCAGCACGGTGATGCAGGCGAGCCAGGAATCCTCGCGTGCCGCGAGCAGCCGGCTGGTCTCGGCCAGGATAGCGCCGGCGAGTGGTCCTTCGCCCTCCGAAAGGTCGACCGCCGTCAGGATGATCGACGGGCCGGCCTTGCGCCGCACCTGTGTCGGCGCGCCGGTGATCTCCTGCTCGTCGCGCTTCTGGAACAGGGCGACGAGGCGCTGCCAGAGCCCGTGCGGCCGCACGCGGCGCCGGCGTGCCACCGTGACCTGCTCGGGATGGCGCAGGTCGAAGGCGAGCTTGCTCGCATCGGCATAGCGCCGGCCGCGATCGACCTCGAGGCAGCGCCGGACGATCTCCTCGAGCCAGGCCGGCGTCTCGGCATTGATGCTCCCGAGCGGCTTCGGGGCGTGGTATAGGCGGCGCTTCATGCCGGCCACGCTCTGCGGCCGGCCGAAAGGCTCCTCTCCCGAAGCCATCTGATAGAGCAGGCAGCCCAGCGCGAAGAGGTCGCTCGCCGGGTCGGAGCGGTCTCCCAGCACCTGCTCGGGCGCCATATAGGCGGCCGTGCCCATCGGCATCGTGCTCTCGGCGCCGAGCAGGTCCGGCAGCTCGACATGATGCGCCAGTCCGAAATCGAGCAGCACTGCCCGGTTCCCGACCATCATCACGTTCTCAGGCTTGAGATCGAGATGGACTACGCCTTGCCGGTGGAGTTCGGCGAGGGCGACGGCGATCGCTTCGCCGATGCGCGCGGTCTCGGCGGCCGGCAGCGGCGCGCGGCGCATCGTCTCCGCCAGGCTCGTGCCGGCGACGAACTCCATCGCGATATAGGGCGTGCGGGCAAGATCGCCGGCGGCGACGAAGCGCGGCACATGCGGGCCGGCCAGCCGGCGATGGATCAGGGCCTCGGCTTCGTAGCCGAGGATCGCCGAGACGTCGTCGCCCGGGTGGAAGAAGGGGATCTTGAGCACCAGCGGCGCCGTCTCGTCCGGATGAGTGGCCCGCCAGAGCGTCGCCATGCCGCCGGCCTTCAGCCCTTCCGTCAGCGTGAAACCGTCTATCACCGTGCCGGCCTGCGGCTTCTCCATCCGGTTCCTCCCTCAGCGGCCGATCTGCAGGCGCATGCCGAGCCATTCCGGCAGGCCGGCGGCGGCGATCTTTCGGGCGGTGGCCTGCGTGTCATAGGGCACGCGGACCATCGTCACCTCGGCCCGCTCGGTGTCGAGCAGGGCGAAACAGGCGGCCGGGTCGCCATCGCGCGGCTGGCCGACGGCGCCGACCACCACGACATGCCGCCGCAGTGCCGATAGCGGCGCGGCGAGGTTCCGGCGCGGGGTGAACCGCACCGGCTCGTGTCCGGGCCTGGCGTAGAACAGCGCGGGCTGATGGGTGTGGCCGCAGATGATCAGCGCCGCCTCACTGGCGGCCAGGCATTGGCCGGCGCTGCGCTCATCGGTGACATAGGGCCAGGCTTGCGGCGTGCGGGCGCTGGCATGGACGAAAAGGGCGCCTGCCAGCGTCGCCGTCAGCGGCAGGGCGGCGAGGAAGGCGCATTGTTCTGAAGACAGCTGCGTCTGCGTCCAGAGCGCCGCCTCATGAGCATGTGCTGTCATGCCGGACGGCCCGTGCACGGCCGCCTCGTCATGGTTGCCGAGCACGCAGAGCGCGCCGGCCGCGGCCAGCTTCTGTGCCATTTCGACGGCGAAGCCGGGATCCGGCCCATAGCCGACGAGATCGCCGAGCAGAACCAGCCGATCGGGGCGAAGTCGCTCGACAGCCTCCAGCACCGCCTGCAACGCCTCGCGGTTCGCGTGGATGTCCGAGAGAACGGCAATGCGCATGGCAGGAAAGACGGGTCCGCGGGAGCTCGGCCAATCTCGCAGGGCGGGCGGGGGCTTGGCCATAGGCATTTCGGCGCAGCCGCTGCTGTCCGGAAGGACGGGGTGACAGCCGCTTGACTGCGAGGCTAGTCTCGCCGCTGCGTCAGCAGCCGCAGTCTCGCAGGGGAGCCGCTTTGGAAGCCACACCGGAGCAGGATGCCGCAAAGCCCGCCGCGGAGGAGCTGCCGCCGCCTGCGGTCACGCCGCGCGAGGTCGAGCTCAAGCTGGCTTGCTCGGCGGAAGCGCTGACCGCGCTGCGCGATGCCGAGCTGATCGCGCGGCATGCGCGTAATCGTGGCATCGTCCGTCGGCTCGAGGCGACCTATTACGACACGCCCGACTGCCTGCTCGATCGCCACGGCCTGTCCCTGCGCCTGCGCCGCAGCGGACGGCGCCATGTCCAGACTCTGAAGCGGGCGAAGGCGGGAGAGAATCCGCTGGCGCGCGACGAATGGGAGGTTCCGTCGCCGGAGGGGCGGCTCGACCTCACGCTGCTGCCGCTGGCCGAGATCGGCGAGCCGCTCGTCTCGCTTCCTGCGACCTCGCTGGCGCCGGCTTTCGCCACCAAGGTGCGCCGGCGTATCCAGAAGCTCGATTTCGCCGGGGCCGAGATCGAGATCGCGCTCGACCACGGCACGATCGAAGCCGGCGAGCAGAGCCTGCCGCTCTGCGAGGTCGAGCTCGAGCTGAAGTCAGGCGATGCGGCGGCGCTCTACGAGTTCGGCCTTGCCCTGCTGGAGCTCGCGCCTCTGCAGATCGAGACCGCGAGCAAGGCGGCGCGCGGGCACCGGCTGGCTTTCGGGACGGCGGCGCAGGCACAGAAGGCCAAGCCCGTCACGCTTTGCGCGCAGGACAATGTCGATGCCGCCATCGCCGCGATCCTGGGCAATGGCTACCGCCATCTCATGGCCAATCTCGGCCCGGCGATGCAAGCCGGCTCGCCGGAAGCCGTGCACCAGATGCGCGTTTCGCTGCGCCGCCTGCGCACCGCCTTCACCCTGTTCCGGCGCGAACTGGGGCCTCCGGCCCTGGAGCCGATCGCGGCCGAGGCCAAGCAGCTCGCCCATGTTCTCGGCCCGGCGCGCAACTGGGATGTGTTTATCACCGAAACGCTGCCCGATATCGCTGCCGAAGGCTTGGACGGGGTCGATCTCTCGCCTTTGAGCGAGGCGGCGGTGCCGCAGCAGGCCGAAAGCTATGTGGCCGTTCACGCCGCGCTCGCCAGCCGGCGTGTCAATCGCTTCCTGCTCGGCTTCGGTGCGGTGCTGGAGCGGCGCGGCTGGCGCAACGGCATTGAAAGCGCGGCGCTGGCGGTGCTCGCCGAGCCGGTCGGCAGCTTTGCCGGCAGGGTGCTCGCGCGCAGCCATCGCAAGGTGCTGCGACGCGGCCGGCATTTCGCCAGGCTGCCGCCCGAGGCCCGGCACGAGCTCAGGCTTGCCTTGAAGAAGCTGCGCTATATGGCCGAGTTCTTTCTGCCGCTTTATGCCGGGCAGTCGGCGGCGCGCAAATATCTCGCAAGGCTGACGAGGCTGCAGGAGGCGCTCGGCGTCGCCAACGATGTTGCGACGACCTATCCGCTGCTCGGCGCGCTGCGCGGCGGCCAGCTCCGGCCAGGGGTCGATTTCGCCGCCGGCGCAGTGCTCGGCTGGCAGCGCCGTCACGAACTCGAGGCCGCGAAGGCGCTGCTGAAGAGCTGGCGGAAATTCGCTGCCGCCACGCCCTTCTGGACGTGAGGGCGCTGGACCGCCCAGATGCTCAGGCGGCGTCGAGCCCGTAGAGCGAATGCAGCGTGCGCACCGCGAGCTCGGTATAGGCCGCGTCGATCAGCACCGAGAACTTGATCTCGGAGGTGGTGATGGCGCGGATATTGATGCCCTTCTCGGCGAGCGCCCGGAAGGCGCGAGCCGCGACGCCGGCATGGCTCCTCATGCCGACGCCGATCGCCGAGATCTTCACCACTTCGGTCGCGCCCTGCAGCGACTGGTAGGCGATGGTCTCATGCTTCGATTCGAGCAGGGCCTTGGCCCGCTCGAAATCACCGGTCGGCACGGTGAAGGTGATGTCGGTGGTCGCCTGGTCGTCGGAGACGACCTGGATGATCATGTCGACATTGATGTTGGCATCGGCGAGCGGGCCGAAGATCGCCGCGGCGACGCCGGGCTTGTCGGCCACGCGCCGGAGCGTGATCTGGGCTTCGTCGCGCGAGAACGCGATGCCGGTGACGATCTGCTGTTCCACGATATCGTCCTCGTCGCAGATGAGGGTGCCTGGATTGGGGTTGTCTGGGTCGTCGAAGGAGGAGCGGACATAGGTCGGCACACGCTGGACCATGGCGATCTCGACCGAGCGCACCTGCAGCACCTTGGAGCCGAGCGAGGCCATTTCCAGCATCTCCTCGAAGGAGACCTTGTCCATGCGGCGGGCCTTGGGCACGACGCGCGGATCGGTGGTGTAGACGCCGTCGACATCAGTGTAGATGTCGCAGCGATCGGCCTTGAGGCCGGCGGCGAGCGCGACCGCGCTGGTGTCCGAGCCGCCGCGGCCGAGCGTGACGATGCGATGGCTGCGCGGATTGATGCCCTGGAAGCCGGAGCAGACGGCGATCTCGCGATTGCGGTCGAAACCGGCCAGGATGCCGGCGCCGTCGACGCTCTCGATCCTTGCCGCGCTGTGCGCGTCGGAGCCATAGATCGGGATCTGCCAGCCCTGCCAGGAGCGCGCCGGCAGGCCCATCTCCTGCAACGCCAGCGCCATCAGACCGGAGGTGACCTGCTCGCCCGAGGCGACGACGACATCGTACTCGGCCGGATCGAAGTTCGGCGCGGCTTCCTTCGCCCAGGCGACCAGCTCATTGGTCTTGCCAGACATCGCCGAGACGACGACGGCGACCTCGTGGCCGGCGTCGAACTCGCGTTTGACGTGGCGGGCCGCGTTCTTGATACGCTCCACGGTGGCGACGGACGTGCCGCCGAATTTCATCACCAGACGGGCCATGACATCCAAAGGCTCTCGAGACTGCCCCGGCACAGGCCGGGACGAAACGTCCCCTCGCGCCGGGCGAAGGGCGGGTGTAGATGACGGCCAGCGCCGAAACTGTCAATGCGGTCGGCACCGGACGGGCGTAAACGGGGAAGCAAGACGATGAGCGCAGCGGCGCGCGAAGGCTCGACGATCGATCCGGCGGAGGTCTCCCGCTTCGATGCCATGGCCAAGAGCTGGTGGGATCCGAAGGGGCCGATGGCGGTGCTGCACAAATTCAATCCGGTGCGCCTCGCTTATGTCCGCGATCTCGCCTGCGAGCATTATGGCCGCGATCCGAAATCGCTGCGGGCGCTGGACGGGCTCGACATCGTCGATATCGGCTGCGGCGGCGGTGTGCTGTCGGAGCCGCTGACGCGCCTTGGCGCCAAGGTGACGGGGCTCGATCCTGCCGCCGGCAACATCGCCGTGGCGCGGGCCCATGCCGAGAAGACCGGGCTGTCGATCGACTATCGCGACGAGACGATCGAGGCCGTGGTCGCCTCCGGCAGGCGCTTCGACATCGTGCTCGCCATGGAGGTGGTCGAGCATGTCGCCGATGTCGAGGCCTTCGTCGGCGCCTGCTGTGCCGCCGCCAAGCCTGGCGGGCTCCTGGTGATGGCGACCTTGAACCGCACCCTGAAATCCTGGGCGCTCGCCATCGTCGGCGCCGAGTACATCCTGCGCTGGCTGCCGCGCGGCACCCATGACTGGCAGAAGTTCGTCACCCCCGACGAACTCGAGGCGGCGATCGCGGCAGGCGGGTTCGTGCCGTTCTCGCACCAGGGCGTCGCCTACAACCCGCTCGCCGATCGCTGGTCGCTCTCGGCCGATATGGACGTCAACTACATGCTGGCGGCGCGCGCCCCGGCTTGACGTTCAGGGCGCGAGCCGGGCGTCGAGCGCCGCGATATCCCTGACGAACCAGAGCGCCTGGCCCTGGTTGCTCTCATGCACGAAGTCGCGCAGGGCCTGGCTGCCCGCGCAATGGGCAGAGATGTCGCCGATGACGGCCAGGCGCACGCGGTAATTCACGAATTTCTGCGCGACCTCGCCGGCAAGACGCGTCGCGAGCCGAAAGAAGGCGGCATCGAGCCGCGCGACGGGGATCGCCACCGTCGCGGCTTCCGCCGCCCAGGCGGCGCCGAGGAAGTCGTTGGCGTCGCGCTCGGTTGCAAGCGGCGGACCGTCTTCAGCGCAGATCAGCACAATCGTGCCGTGAAGCTCTCGAACCATGTCCATGATGGCGGTATCGCCACAACTTGGACGTGAGGCAAGTGCGGCCATCTTGGCGGGCGGATGCGGCGTCTCCGGCGATCCGGGCATGCCAGATTCCTCGTCGCCCGCCTGAAAGCCTGTTTGCGATGTCTTGCAACCCTGATCCCGAGGGCGCGCGTTCCGTCGGGAGAAGGCGTCTCGAAGAAGGTTTCAGAAGGCTCTGTAACAGGGTCCGAGAACCAAGACAGCGCAGGGTCGGGACGGAAGGGAAGTTCTTGTAGAGCGGTCCACCGCTGCGCGCGGTGCCAGCCACGCCAAGCAGTATGGCCTATCTCGGCTGGAACGGGTTAAGTTTACGGGAGTCGCTTTTTCCCCGACTCGCCCATGGAGACGGGACGCTCGCGCAGGCGGCATGCTGAACGATACGATGATCGAGCCTGCCGAGCGGGAGTTGACTGATCTGATCTACGCCGCTCTGCTCGGCGAGAAATCCTGGCAGGAGTTCCTCGACCGGCTGAACGCCTTGATCCCGGGCGGCGTTTCGACCCTGTTTTTCCATGACCAGAAATCGGGAGAAGGCGGCATCTCCCTGGCGGCCGGGCTCGATGCCGACACGGCGCGCGACTACGCCGCCTACTATGTCGGCCTGAACCCGTGGATGCACAACGTCGCCCGCACGCCGCTCGGCACCGGCATCATCGGGGAACGCATCGTACCCCGCGACGCGTTCGTCAGGACGGAATACTACGCCGACTTCCTGCGGCGCCGCGAGATCGAGGCCGGAGTTGGGGTGACCTTGTGGCGTGAGGAAACCTGCTCGTTCTTGCTGAGTACCCTGACGACGCGCATCGATCCCGAGGAGAACCAGCATGTCGCCGATCTTCTGACGCGGCTGAGCCCGCATCTGACCCGCGCCTTCCGTTATTATCGCACCGGTCGCTCCGGCGGGGCGCTCGCGCAGTTCGGGGGCTCGCTGCTGGATGCGCCAGATGTCGCCGTCATCGTGGTCGGGGAGGGCATGAGGCTGCGGGCCGCTTCTCCACGGGCCGAGACCCTGCTCTCAGCCGGAACGGCGGTGGGGCTGACGGCCATGGGAACCCTGCGGCTGCGGGATGAGGCGTCCGCAGCACTGTTGAAGCGGATGCTGTCGCGCGGCTATACCGGTCCACGGTCCCGTGTCGTGTATCTCGGCGCCTACAGGTTGACGCTGGTCAAGGCGGAGGCCGAGGGCGCCACCGGGTATTTTTCCGGGCTTGCCGCCACGCTGATCCTGGAGGAGGCGCGCCCCGCAGACGCTCCGGATATCGGCTGGCTGGCTCGGAGCTACGGGCTGTCGCCTGCGGAGCGTCGGGTCGCGGAGGGCATCGCCGCCGGCCTGACGCCGATCCAGGTCGCCGAACGCGGCGGCACCGGGCTCGAGACCGTGCGCGGTCAGCTCAAAGCCGTCTACGCGAAAACGGGCGTGAACAGCCAGGCCGGCCTTGTTCGGATCGCGTTCCGCTTTCCGTCACCGCGATAGGGTTGGGTTCGGGCAGGCTCGGGGACGCGCCGGGTAAAGCGCCGCTATTTGAAGGTGCGGCCGTTCCAGCGATATGAATGAGAGTTCGGCCCACGTGACAGGCCGATCCTCGGGGGATTGCCCGGGCTGATCTCGACGCTGGCGCTGAGAATATCCAGCGCCTCCCTGAAGCGCTCGCCCTCGCGAACGAAGATCTTCACGGTACAGGCGGCCGCCCCGCAGGAGCCGCTGCCCCCGAGGCTGCTCGAACAGGTCAGTTCATCATGGTTGATCAGGAGATCGGGCTTGCCGTCGCCGGTCAGGTCGCGCTCGATCGCGCCCTTGGCGCTGAAGCGCCCGCCCGGCCCCTCGCAGCCATACCGCGCCTCGCTGGCCGCGATGCGCTTCGCTTCGGGCGACAGGGCCAGCGCCGGCTGGAACCCGCAGATCAGCCCTGAGGCCGCGAGGCCGACGATGGTCGAAATGCGACAGATCACGATTTTGGGTCTCCCTGAGGAAACCGAGTAAGCTGTCGCAGACGACGCAGCGTCAAGCCGGGGCATTCCCGATGGGGGCGGCTTGTCATCCCGGCTATTTTGCGATGCAATATATTCCAAAGAAGGATGGCGCGGTGCAGCATAGGGCCGCATGATCGCCGGCAACGCCACCGAAAGCAGGCGTGGCGACAAGGGAGAAAGCGAATGTCGAAGCCGCAGCCCGTCGCGAAGCCCGCGTTGAAGGAACTCTACGAGCTCGGCGAGCTCCCGCCGCTCGGCCATGTCCCGGCCAACATGTATGCCTGGGCGATCCGGCGCGAGCGTCATGGTCCGCCGCAGGAGAGCTTTCAGGTCGAGGTCGTGCCGACCTGGTCCATCGGCGAGGAGGAGGTGCTGCTCCTCGTGATGGCGGGCGGCGTCAATTACAACGGCATCTGGGCCGGGCTCGGCCAGCCGATCTCGCCCTTCGACGTGCACAAGGGCTCGCTTCACGTTGCCGGCTCCGATGCCTCCGGCATCGTCTGGGCCGTCGGCTCGAAGGTGAAGCGCTGGAAGGTCGGCGACGAGGTCATCGTCCATTGCAACCAGGACGATGGCGACGACGAGGAGTGCAATGGCGGCGATCCGATGTTCTCTTCCTCCCAGCGCATCTGGGGCTATGAGACGCCGGACGGCTCTTTCGCCCAGTTCTGCCGGGTCCAGTCGCGCCAGCTGATGCTGAAGCCGAAGCACCTCTCCTGGGAGGAGGCAGCCTGCTACACGCTGACGCTGGCCACCGCCTATCGGATGCTCTTCGGCCATGCCCCGCACACCATCAAGCCGGGCGACAATGTCCTGATCTGGGGCGCTTCCGGCGGTCTCGGCGTGTTCGGCGTGCAGCTCTGCGCCGCCTCCGGCGCCAACGCGATCGGCGTGATCTCCGACGAGACCAAGCGCGACTATGTGCTCGGCCTCGGCGCCAAGGGCGTGATCAACCGCAAGGACTTCAATTGCTGGGGCCAGATGCCCAAGGTCAACTCGCCGGAATATGTCGAGTGGACCAAGGAAGCCCGCAAGTTCGGCAAGGCGATCTGGGACATCACCGGCAAGAAGGATGTCGACATCGTCTTCGAGCATCCCGGCGAGGCGACCTTCCCGGTCTCCTGCCTCGTCGCCAAGCGCGGCGGCATGGTGGTGTTCTGCGCCGGCACCTCCGGCTTCAACATCACCTTCGACGCCCGCTATGTCTGGATGCGGCAGAAGCGCGTGCAGGGCTCGCATTTCGCCCATCTCAAGCAGGCTTCGGCCGCCAACCAGTTCGTGCTCGACCGGCGGATCGATCCCTGCATGTCCGAGGTCTTCCCCTGGGACAAGATCCCGCTCGCCCATCACAAAATGTGGAAGAACGAGCACGCGCCCGGCAACATGGCGGTGCTGGTCTACGCGCCACGGACCGGCCTGCGCACCTATGAGGATGTGGTCGAGGCGTTGGAGGGCTGAGCGAGCCCGGTTGCACCGACCTGCAGCCCCACTGGCCGCGGTGCTGCGGTCGGCACACCGAGCCTGCTTGTTGGCGTCCCCGTGACGAAATCGCCTGAATCGCCGGCGTCCGTCCGGACGCGGTCATGGTGATCTATCTCATTGTTATCGC
The DNA here is from genome assembly GCF_053618995.1 of Allobosea sp. NPDC055594. NCBI lineage: Bacteria > Pseudomonadati > Pseudomonadota > Alphaproteobacteria > Hyphomicrobiales > Alloboseaceae > Allobosea > Allobosea sp. NPDC055594. The sequence continues at coordinate 289,559 of NZ_JBSHIO010000006.1, read as the reverse complement.
ATCGGAGTTTTCCGAGAAGTGGAGTCCACTTTTCGGTCCGATGCTATAGGGTTACGCAAGGGCCGGATCCCGAGGGATTCGGCCCTTGCGTTTTCGGCGGCCGATCCTCGGCGCCCGAAGCATCCGCATGACCGGCAGGTGAGATCCATGGCGCTGCATCGTTTCGTCCCGACCACCTATTCCAACGTCATGGCGACGCTGCCGCCGGTTCTCACCGTCGCGAGCGGCGACACGATCGTGACGACGACGCTCGACGCCGCCGGCTTCGACCATGACGGTGCCCAGAAGGCACCGCGCGGCAATCCGATGACCGGCCCATTCGCCGTCGAGGGAGCGGAGCCCGGCGATGCGATCATCGTGACGATCGACCGGATGACGCCGAACCGCGCCACCGGCTGGACCTATTCGCCGCTCTCGCAGCAGGTGGTCGATCCAAAGACGGTCGCCGATCTGCCGAAGAGCGAGCGCTTCGAATGGGCGATCGATGCGGGGAAGGGCACGGTCAGCCTGATCGGCGGTTCGGAGCGCATTTCCGGCTGGAGCTTTCCGCTGGCGCCGATGATCGGCTGCTTCGGCGTGGCGCCGGCCGGCGGCCAGGCGATCTCGACCGCGACCAGCGGCGCCTATGGCGGCAACATGGACTACCGCCGCTTCGGGCCGGGCGCGCGCATCGCCTTTCCGGTATCCGAGAAGGGCGGGCTGTTCTTCCTCGGCGACGGGCATGCCGGCCAGGGCGATGGCGAGATCGTCGGCACCGGCATCGAGACCAGCTTCGAGATCGAGTTCACCCTGCATCTGCGCAAGAACGCGCCGGGCCGCTGGCCGCGCTGCGAGACCGCGACCGAGATCATCACCCTGGCGAGCGGCCGCCCGCTCGACCAGCCGCTGCAGTTCGCGACGACCGAGATGCTGCGCTGGATCGTCGAGGATCTCGGCGTCGATGCGCTCGAGGCCAGCCATCTGCTCGGCCAGATGGTGCGCTACGACGTCGCCAACGTCTTCAACCCCGCCTATTGCGTCGCCTGCCGGCTCGAGAAGACCGAGATCACCCGGCGCATGTCGCTGCTCGGCCAGGGCTGACGGCGCCGGCCGGGCGGTCAGCCCGGCCGCAGTCGCTTGCGGTAGTAGACGACACGCTCGGTTTCCTCGAAGCCGAGCGCTTCGTGCATCTGCTGGGAGCCGGTGTTGTGCAGGCCCGCATCGGAGGCGAATTCGGCGCAGCCATGGCCGGCGGCCCAGGTCTCGACGGCGCGGCACAGCGCACGGGCGACGCCGCGCTTCCGGTTCTCGGGCTGCACATAAATGCCTTCGAGGAAGCCGACGGGGGACGTGTCGCAGCCATTGACGTAGTCGTGCCGCAGCGCAGCCTCGGCCAGTCCGATGGCGAGCCCGTCGTCATCCCGCGCAATGAAGGCCGCCTCATTCTCGCTTTCGAGTATCCCGGCGGCCTCGTCGCGATGGTCCTGCGCGCCGCCTTCCGGCCACAGCGCGAGGCGTAGCGCAACCCAGTCGTCCAGCATGTCGGCGGCACAGGCTTCGATCCGCATGGTTGCAGGCTTTCCGTCTTCAATCGCGCCCTGCCGTTTCCGGCCGGGGACTTAGCCGTTCCAGCATGGCGCAGCGAGCGTCCTTGTAGAGGCAGTTTCCGAAAGGCCGGTAGCCGAGCTTGCCGGCGATGCGCAGCGATGCGGCATTGTCGGGATTGATCAGGCAGACGGTGCGGGCTGGCGCATGCGCACGGTCGATCCAGCCATGGCAGGCGGTGACCGCTTCCGTTGCGAGGCCGCGCCCCTGCGCTGTACGCGTCATGATCCAGGATGCTTCCGGGATGGCGTCGAAGCGCTCGCCCAGCCCGCGATGGAAATCGGCGAAGCCGACATCGCCGATGAACGCGCCACTCGCCCTGTCGAAGACCGCGAACATGCCGTAGCCGAGCAGGGACCAGTGTCCAGCGTAGCGCAGCAGCCGGTTCCAGCCATCCTCCCGCGAAAGTTGCGGCGCGGCGATGAACGTGAAGAGCTCCCGGTCGGAGAACATCGCGTACCAGGGCTCGAAATCCTCCAGCGTATGAGGGTGCAGGCGCAGGCGCGCAGTCTCGATCATCCGGTGACAGGCCCCATCTCGAAACTTCGTGTCGGCAGCACCGGTCAGAGCGATGCGATCGCCTCGCCCGGCGTGGCTTTCGGCGCCCTCACGATCGCGATCGCGGCATTGAGCTCGGCCCCGTAGAGAAAGATCGCCGCCAGCCAGTACAGGAAGACCAGCGCGATCATCGCCGTCGCGAGGCCGGCATAGGTCGTGACATAAGCGCCGGCGAAGGAGTCGAGATACCAGCCGAAGCCGAGCCCGCCGACCAGCCAGACCGCGAGCGTCATCAATATGCCCGGCCACATCGCGCCGATATGCGGGGCGCGGGCCGGCAGCGCCTTGTGGGCGACGCAGAGCGCCAGCACGATCACCACCGTCGCGGCCGAGAGGCGCAGGAAGGCCTGCAGGAAACCGAGCGGCGCCAGCGCCGGCACATAGCCGACGACGCCGCGCCAGATCAGCGGGCCGAGCACGACGAGCAGCGAGAAGGCCAGCATGAAGAAGGCGCCGCCGATCACATAGACGATCGATTCCAACCGGGTATGCCACCAGGAGCGCCATTCATAGGCCTCATAGGCACGGTTCAGCCCGATTCGCAGCGCCTCGACGCCGGAGGAGGAGAAATACAGCGCCAGAACCGCGCCGAGCGTCAGTGCGTCGCTGCGCACCGCGGTCAGCACCGAGCGGACCTCGCGCGCGATCGGCTCGGCGATCTCGCGTGGCCAGGCCTCGAGCAGGAGCTGCGCCGCCTCGTCCGCCGCTTCCTGCGAGCCGAACAGGCCGCCGAGCGCGGTGACGATGATCAGGAAGGGGAAGAGCGACATCAGCACCGAGAGCGCGATGTGGCTGGCGATCGCCCAGCCATCATGGGCTATGAAGCGCTCGAAGGCGATGGCGGGGGCGGAGAGCAGGGACATCGGCAGGCTCGGCAGGGCAGGGTGGCGATTGTGGCCGCTTCGGAGCGGCTGGCAAGCCGTGACGGCGCGGAGGACATGCCGTTGCGGCGTCCATAGCCGCGACAAGGCGGCGCTTCCAGCGTATCAGGCGCTCGGAAAGGTCGTTTGATGTTCGCCACGCCGCTCTTCCTGCGCTTCGCGCCGGTGCTCTTCGTCTTCCTCTGGTCGAGCGGCTGGATCGTCGCCGGCTATTCGGCCCGGCATTCGGACGCGCTGACCTTCCTGTCGCTGCGCTTCGCCTGCGCCTTCGTCGCGCTTGCCGCGCTCTCCGTCGCGGTCGGGGCGCCCTGGCCGAAGGGGCGGCGTGCCTGGATCGATTGCGCCATCGCCGGCATCCTCCTGCACGCGCTCTATCTCGGCGGCGTCTGGTGGGCGGTGCGCCATGGCCTGCCGGCTGGCGTCTCCGGCCTGATCGCCGGGCTGCAGCCGGTTCTGACGGCGCTGTTCGCCCCGCTGATCGTCGGCGAGCGGATCTCGCCGGTGCGCTGGGCCGGCATCGTCTGCGGCTTTATCGGCATCGGGCTCGTGCTGGAGCCGAAGCTCGTCGGCGTCGAGCCCGAGGTCATGCGAGCCGTGCTCGTTCCGGTGATCGTCAACGTCATCGGCATGTTCGCGGTCACCTTCGGCTCGTTCTGGCAGAAGGCGCGGATCGTCTCCGGGGACCTGCGCACCGTGACGGCGGTGCAATACGCCGCCGCCTTCCTGTTCACATTGCCCTTCGCCTTCCTGCTCGAGCCGATGCGGATCGAGTGGAACCTGACGATGACGCTGGTGCTCGCCTGGTCGGTGCTGGCGCTCTCGCTCGGCGGGATCGGCCTCTATCTGATCCTGATCCGCCGCGGCCAGGTCTCGCGCACGGCGACCTTCCTCTATCTCGTGCCGCCGGCGGTGGCGGTCGAGGCCTGGCTGCTCTTCGGCGAGACCCTCTCGCCGATCCAGCTCGTCGGCATGGCGGTCGCCGTGCTCGGCGTCGTGCTCGCCAGTCGAAAGTAGGGCGCTGGCTGCCGAAACACGACTATCGCAAGCGCTTCGACTTCCCTTATGCTGCGCCGCAACAAGGGAGAGAGACCATGAGCGCCAACGCCGTCCTCAGGACCGCGACGCAAGCTTCCGCCATCGAACTGATCGGCGCCGCGCTGCCCGGCTTCGAGGCGCTGCTGGAGCAGGCCGTCGCGGCAGTGCGCCAGAAGGTGCTGGTCGAGGGCCGGGTCTCCGCGGCGAAGCTGGAGCAGGAACAGCACGCCGCCCATGGCCTGTCCTGGCTCGCGACCTATGTCATGGCGCTGCGCGAGCTGAAAGCCTATGGCGAGCGCCTGCAGGCCGAGGATCGCTACGGTGCGATCGAGGACTACGCCATCAGGATCGGCGCCGGCGAATACGCCGCCCAGATCTTCGGCGGCATTCCGATGAGCCAGGGCGAGATCGTCCGGCTGCCGTCTCTCGGGCTCTCGGCCAAGGCTGTCGCCGAGGCCTGCTCGGACGCCGCGGACGCGCTGATCGCGCAGGGCAACACGCCCGAGAACCGCGCCCGCTTCGTTTCCCTGTTCAGTCAGAGCCAGGGCCTCGCCAGTGTCGGCGATCCCGGCCTCGACGAGACGCTTGAGGCGATCCGCGCTGAAATGCGCCGCTTCTGCGAGGCGCAGGTCACGCCGCACGCCCATGAATGGCATCTCGCCAACGAATACATCCCGATGCCGGTGGTCGAGCAGATGGCCGAGCTCGGCGTCTTCGGCCTGACCATCCCCGAGGAATTCGGCGGTATGGGCCTGTCCAAGGTCTCGATGTGCGTCGTCTCCGAGGAGCTTTCGCGCGGCTATATCGGTGTCGGCTCGCTCGGCACCCGCTCCGAGATCGCCGCCGAGCTGATCCTCTGCGGCGGCACCGACGCGCAGAAGGCCTATTGGCTGCCGAAGATCGCCTCCGGCGAGGTTCTGCCGACCGCTGTCTTCACCGAGCCGAACACCGGCTCCGATCTGGCCAGCCTGCGCACCAAGGCGGTCAGGGACGGACAAGGAGACGAAGCTGTCTGGAAGGTCTACGGCAACAAGACTTGGATCACCCATCCCGTCCGCGCCGACATCATGACGCTGCTGGTCCGCACCGATCCGGATGCGCCGGGCTATCGCGGCCTTTCAATGCTGATCGCCGAGAAGCCGCGCGGCACCGACGCCGAGCCTTTCCCGGTCGAGGGCCTGACCGGCGGCGAGATCGAGGTGCTCGGCTATCGCGGCATGAAGGAATATGAGCTCGCCTTCGACGGCTTCGAGGTCAAGGGCGAGAACCTGCTCGGTGGCGTCGAGGGGCAGGGCTTCAAGCAGCTGATGCAGACCTTCGAGGCGGCGCGCATCCAGACCGCGGCCCGGGCGCTCGGCGTGGCGCAATCGGCCTTCGATCTGGGATTGCGCTACGCGCAAGAGAGGATCCAATTCGGCAAGCCGCTGATCGCCTTCCCGCGCGTCGCCGACAAGCTCGCCATGATGGCGGCCGAGCTCGTCATCGCGCGCCAGCTCACCTATTTCGCTGCCCGCGAGAAGGATGCCGAGCGGCGCTGTGACCTTGAGGCCGGCATGGCCAAGCTGCTGGGGGCCCGCGTCGCCTGGGCGGCGGCCGACAACGCCCTGCAGATCCATGGCGGCAACGGCTTTGCGCTGGAATACCCGGTCAGCCGCGTGCTCTGCGACGCCCGCATCCTCAACATCTTCGAGGGGGCGGCCGAGATCCAGGCGCAGGTGATCGCGCGAAGGCTGGTCGAGGGCTGAGGGGCTACCCTTCGGCCTCGGCATCCCCGCCGATCAGGAGGTGCCGGATGGCACTGGGCACAGGGAAACCGTAGCCGTCGCCCTGCTCCAGCCAGCGAAGTCTGCCGGCTCGGTGAAAGTCGCTGGTGTAGATGTCAGCCCCGATAGCCTTCAGGGCGAGCAACATCGCCTGCGTGGCGTCGATTCCGTAGCCGTGGCCGCGGTGTGTCCCGTCCGGCCAGCCGATCTCGTAGGCACAGGACCAGTCGTGCTCGCCTTTGAGGGGAGCGTGGACCGTCGCCGGAACCGCAAGGTCGCCGGTGTCGCTTCGGTAGGTCAACCCTCTACGCATCATGGCCGTCGCGGTCCGGTTGGGAGCAACCGACGCAGTCCTAGCACGACCTGATGGAGGTCGCGCCACTGGCGCTCGCCGCCACCTCAGCCGATCCGCCCGCCATACTGCGCCTCGTGCAGACGTCGGTAGATTCCCGGCCGCTGCACCAGCTCCTGATGCCGGCCCTGCTCGGCGACGCCGCTATCGTCGATCACGATGATGCGGTCGGCATCCTGGATGGTCGCGAGGCGGTGGGCGATGACCAGCGTGGTGCGGCCCTTCGACAGCTCGGCCAGCGAAGCCTGGATCGCCCGCTCGGTCTCGGTGTCGAGCGCCGAGGTCGCCTCGTCGAGGATCAGGATCGGCGGGTTCTTCAGGAACATCCGGGCGATGGCGAGGCGTTGCTTCTGCCCGCCGGAGAGCTTGACACCGCGCTCGCCGATCACCGTGTCGAGGCCGTCGGGAAGCCGGGCGATCATCTCGTCGAGCCTGGCGCGCCGCGCCGCGTCTTCGATCTCGGCCTCGCTGGCGCCGAGCCTGCCATAGGCGATGTTCTCGCGCAGCGTGCCGGCGAACAGGAAGACGTCCTGCTGGACGATGCCGATCTGGCCGCGCAGCGAGGCCAGCGTCATCTGGCGGATGTCGATGCCGTCGATGGTGATGCGCCCGGCGGTGACGTCGTAGAAGCGCGGCAGCAGCGAGCAGATCGTGGTCTTGCCGGCGCCGGACGGGCCGACGAAGGCAATCGTCTCGCCGGCGCGGATCGCAAGGTCGATCCCGTTCAGGATCTTGCGGGCCGGCGTGTAGCCGAAGCTCACCTTCTCATAGGCGATGTCGCCCTTGAGGCTGCAGACCGCGACGGCGCCCGGCAGGTCTTCGATGTCGGGTCGGGTGTCGAGGAATTCGGTGTAGCGCCGGAAGCCGGCGATCCCCTTCGGATAGGTCTCGATCACCGAATTGATCTTCTCGATCGGCCGGAAGAACACGTTGACCAGCAGGAGGAAGCCGACGAAGCCGCCGGCGCTGAGGCCGCCGGTCAGCACGAAATAGCTGCCGGCGATCATCACCGCCATCTGGGTCAGCCGCATGCCGAAATAGGAGAGCGAGACCGAGGCGGCCATCAGCCGGTAAGCGTCGAGCTTGGTGGTGCGGTAGCGCTGGTTGTCCTGCGCGAACAGCCTGCGCTCATGCTCCTCGTTGGCGAAGGCCTGGACGACGCGGATACCGCCGACATTCTCCTCGATCCGGGCGTTGAAGGCGCCGACCCGGCCGAACAGGCTCTGCCAGGTCTTGGTCATCCGCCGTCCATAGCGGCTGGTCAGCCAGGCCATCAGCGGCACGATCACCGCCGTGAGCAGCGCCAGTTCGACATGGACCATCAGCATCAGCCCGAAGGCGCCGATGAAGGTCATCACCGCGATGAACAGGTCTTCCGGCCCGTGATGGGCGACCTCGCCGATCTCTTCCAGATCCTTGGTCAACCGGCCGACGAGATGGCCGGTCTTCTGGTTGTCGAACCAGCCGAAGGAGAGTTTCTGCAGATGGTCGAAGGCCTTGCGGCGCATCTCGGTTTCAATGTTGATGCCGAGCATGTGGCCCCAATAGGTCACCACCACCATCAGCCCGGTATTGACCAGATAGATCGCCAGCAGGCCGAGTGAGGCCAGCAGGATCAGCGGCCAGTCGCCGCCGGGCAGCAACTCGTCGACGAACAGCTTGACCGCGATCGGGAAGCCGAGCTCGAGCAGCCCCGAAATCACGGCACAGGAGAAATCGAGCAGGAAGAGGCCGCGATGGGGCCGGTAATAGGCGAAGAAGCGCTTGAGCATGCCGGGCTGTTAGCACAACGGCACTGTGCGGGTCAGGCAGCTGGCGCGCTGAGCGTTACGCGCGAGCCGCATTGCCTCGGCGCTTGCCGGAGCGGTCGAGGTACCGAGCTTGCATCATTGACGTGCCGGGCGCTGCAGCCACGATCGGCTCCGCCATTGCGGAGGGTTGAATATGGCCAGATTGGCGGTCTTTGCCGGCGTGGTCCTCGCGCTCATCCTGGGCGTCGGCGGCCCGGCGCGCGCGCAGGAAGGGTGCAAGCCGGCCACCGGTTCCTGCTCGGCCATGTTCAGAAGCTGCGAGCAGAACTGCAGCAAGGTCGGCAACAACCCGTCCGCCTGCGTCGCGCGTGTCTGCACGCCGCCGCTCGCTGGTTGCAAATCGAACGGCGTTTGGCGCAGCGTCCAGAGTGGTTCGGCCTGCTGGGTGACGAAGAACAGGTCGTGAGCTACCGATGATCCGCGCCGCGTGGCCTCTCATCCACCCAGCCGATATTTCACGAACCCCTCACCGGCATCGCCCACGGCCTGCGCCTTCAGCCCTTCCGGCTTCTTGCCGGCCGCCGCCGGCGAGGTCGGGAAGGTGACGTTGACGCCGGCCGGCAGTGGCACAAGCGACCAGTTGCCGTCGGCGGTCGGGTCGATCGTCTTCTTTTCGATGATGTGGCGGACGATCACATCGCGGTTGAGGTCCGGTGCTTCCAGCACGATGGTCGTCCTGGTGCCCGGGAAATTGCCGCCGCCGGAGGCGCGGTAGTTGTTGGTGACGACGAGGAACTGTGCCTTCTCGTCGATCGGCTTCCCCTGGAAGGCGAGGTCGACGATGCGCCTTGCCTCGGGGGCCACCAGCTTGCCGTCGAGGTCGTAGCGTGAGGCTTGGGTCACGTCGATCCGGTAGGTGACGCCGTCGATCACGTCGAAATTGAAGGCCGGGAAGCCCGGATTGATCAGTGGCTGTTCTTGGGACTTCGCGATGTCGATGCGGTTGAAGATGCCGGCCGAGCGCTCCAGCCATTCGCGCAGCTGCGCGCCCGTGACTTTCACGACCTGTACCGTGTTCGGGTAGAGATAGATGTCGGCGACGTTCTTGATCGCCAGTGGCCCGGCCGGGATGTCGGTGAAGAAGGTCGGCCCGCCGCGTCCGCCGGATTTGAAGGGCGCTGCGGCGGAGAGGATCGGCAGATCCTTGTATTGTGTCTGTGCCATCAGCGGCCTGGCATAGGCGATCTGGGCATCGGCGACGATCTGCACGGAAGGATCGTCGGCGACCAGGGCGAAGAAGCTGCTGATCGGCGCCGAGGTCGCGCCTACCGGCTCGCGCATATAGTCCAGTGCCGCCTCATGGTCGGCTTTCACCGCGGCGAGGATGGCGGTTTCGGCCTGCGCCTTCGGCACGATCTTGCGGTCGGGGGTGCGCTCGAAAATCGGCCTGGGATCGACCTTGAACTCGGCGATCTTCCAGCCGCCCTCGCGCTTCTCGAGCACGAGATCGAGAACGCCGATATGCGAGCCCCAGAAGCCGGGCTGGCAGGCCGGCTTGCCGTGCAGCGCGCCCTTCCTGTTGTCGACGCCGGCGATGCCGTCGAAGGCCTTCGCTCCGGGGAAGACCAGATGCTGGTGCCCGGTCAGGATGACGTCGATGCCGTCGAGCTTCGCAAGATGCAGTGCCGCGTTCTCCTCGCCGCCCTTGCGCTCGCCACCGGCGATGCCGGAATGGCAGAGCGCGATGGTCAGGTCCGGATGGGCTTGAGCGATCTCCGGCAGGTATTTCTGCGCGGCCTCGACGATGTCGGTTGCCGTGACCTTGCGTTCGAGATGGGCCTTGTCCCATTGCATGATCTGCGGCGGCACGAAGCCGATCACCGCGATGTTGAGGATATGCCTGGCACCGGCCTCGTCCTCGAAGCTCTGTTCGAAGATCCGCCAGGGTTCGATCAGCATGCCGCCGCCGACGCGCTCGACATTGGCGCAGACGATCGGGAATTCGGCGCGGGCGAGGCCGTGCTCGAGGAAGTCGAGCCCGTAATTGAACTCGTGATTGCCGAGCGTGCCGCATTGATAGGGCAGGGCGTTCATCGCGGCGATCATCGGATGGGTTTCGCCGGCCTTCAGCCCCTTCTTGTAGGCGACATAATCGCCGAGCGAGGAGCCCTGCAGGAAGTCGCCATTGTCGAAGAGCAGGCTGTTCCTGGCTTCGGCCTGCGCCGCCTTGATCAGGTTCGCCGTCTTGGCGAGGCCGACCGTGTCGTCCGCCGCGTCGCGGAAATAGTCGTAAGGCACGACATTGACGTGCAGATCGGTGGTCTCGAGCAGCCGGAGCTTCAGGCGCACCGGAGCCTGCGCCGCGAGCGCGGCGGGCAGGGCGGCCGAAGCGGCGATGGCCGCTCCAGCCTTGAGCGTCTCGCGGCGGCTGAAGCGGGGGGCGTGGTCCATCGTCGGCTCCTGAGCAAGGTGCTGCGAGAGACGCTAGCACCATGGCAGGACCGTGACATCGGGGCTTTCGTCGTTGCGAGCGCAGCGAAGCAATCCAAGAGGGGGCAGAGCTCGGCCGCTCCTGGATTGCTTCGCCGCTTCGCCCCTCGCAATGACGGCTGCGGTTAGCGGCTCACGCCTTCCATCCGCACCCGCCCGTCGGCACCTTCCGTCCAAGCTGCGATCGCGCCGTCGGCCAGGCGCTTGGCCTTCACCTGGAAAGGCTCGCCGGCGATCAGCGGGGCGAGCCCGCGATAGTCGAGCCGGATCGGCTCGCCGCCGGAGAGCGTCGCGATGATGTTCATGATCAGCGTCGCCTGGATCGGACCGTGCACCACGAGCCCGGCATAGCCCTCGACCCCGGTGACATAGGGCTCATCGTAATGGATGCGGTGGCCGTTGAAGGTCAGCGCCGAATAGCGGAACAGCAGCACCGGCGAGGCTTCGACCGTCCAGGCGAGATCGGCGGCGCGGGGCTCGGTCGGGACGGGGGGCATGCTCGCGGCCGGTCCGGCGCCGGGCTGTGCGGCTTCGCGATAGACGATGTTGTGGCGCTCGCGCAGGGCGAGGCCGCGCGCGGTGACGATCTCATGGTCGACGGCGACGAAGCAGAGCGGTCCGCTGCGGCCCTCCTTGTAGGCGATATCGGCGATGCGCGAGCGGCGGGTGACCTCGTCGCCGGTGCGCAGGGGTGCGATCGTCTCGATCGTCCCGCCGGCCCACATCCGCCGCGGCAGGGGGATCGGCGGCAGGAACCCCCCCTTGGCCGGGTGGCCGTCCTCCCCGAGCGCGGCCATCGGCGCGATCGGCGGGGCGAGGCACCAGTGCAGGGCGAGGGGCGCCTCGTCTTCCTCGTAGGGTGCCAGATGAGGGGAAAACGTCGCCTCGTAGCTCGTGACGAGCCGCGGCGTGACGAGGTCGGAAGCCTCTTCCGTCCTGCCGATCCAGGATTTCAGCTGGTCGATGTTCACGAAGGTATCCTTGGTTCCATATTCCAAGTCATCCCGGGCGACCGCAGGGAGACCCGGGATCCATTCCGGAACGGTTCAGGCATGGATCCCGGGTCTGCGCTGCGCTGCGCCCGGGACGACTTGAATGGTCAATAGCTGCGCGGCATGCCGAGCACATGCTCGGCGAGATAGGACAGGATCAGGTTGGTCGAGATCGGCGCGACCTGATAGAGCCGCGTCTCCCTGAACTTGCGCTCGACATCGTATTCCTCAGCGAAGCCGAAGCCGCCATGGGTCTGGATGCAGGCATTGGCCGCCTCGAAGGAGGCGTCGGCCGCGAGCATCTTGGCCATGTTGGCTTCCGCGCCCGGGTTGGCGCCGGCCTCGTAGAGGCGGATCGCCTCGCGCACCATCAGCTCGGCGGCGCGCATATTGGCGTAGGCCTTCGCGATCGGGAACTGGATGCCCTGGTTCTGGCCGATCGGCCGGCCGAAGACCTGCCGCTCTCTTGCGTAGGCCGAGGCCTTCTCGATGAACCATTTCGCGTCGCCGATGCATTCGGCGGCGATCAGGATGCGCTCGGCATTCATGCCCGAGAGGATGTAGCGGAAGCCCTTGCCCTCCTCGCCGATCAGGTTCTCCGCCGGCACCTTCACATTGTCGAAGAAGACCTCGGTGGTGGCGTGGTTCATCATCGTCCGGATCGGCCGGATGGTGAGGCCCGCCTTCAGCGCCTCGCGCATGTCGAGGATGAAGACCGAGAGCCCGTCGGTGCGCTTGGCGACCTGCTCGCGCGGCGTGGTGCGGGCGAGCAGCAGCATCAGGTCGGATTGCGCGGCCCGGCTCGTCCAGATCTTCTGGCCGTTGACGAGGTAGTGGTCGCCCTGACGTCGGGCCGTGGTGCGCAGCGCGGTGGTGTCGGTGCCGCTCGTCGGCTCGGTGACGCCGAAGGCCTGGAGGCGCAACTCGCCCGAGGCGATCCTGGGCAGGTATTGCTGCTTCTGCGCATCGGAGCCGTGGCGCAGAAGCGTGCCCATCACATACATCTGGGCATGGCAGGCCGCGCCGTTGCAGCCCTGGCGCTGGATCTCCTCCATGATCACGGCGGCGGCCGAGAGGGGGAGGCCGGCGCCGCCATAGGTCTCGGGGATCAGCGCCGAGAGGAAGCCGCTCTGCGTCAGCGCGGTCACGAACTCGGTGGGATAGGCCATCTCGCGGTCGAGCCTGCGCCAGTACTCGCCCGGAAAATCGGCGCAGAGCCTGGCGACGGCGTCGCGGATTTCGGTGTGCTCGGGCTGCGTCATCGGATCAACTCAGGCCGTGCGCGCCGTCTTGGGCCCGAATTCCTGGCGCAGCGCCGCCTCGTGCTCGCCGAGCGCCGGCACGCGCCGCATCACGGTGCGCTTGCCGTCGACGATCGCTGGCGGCGCCAGAACCTCGACCGGGCCGTTCGGCGTCTCGACCGGCAGCGCCGTCGCGGCGGGATGGCTGATCAGGTCGCCGACATGCGAGACCGTGCCATAGGCGATGCGCGCCTTGTCGAGCGCGGCGGTCGTCTCGGCGAAGCCGCGCGGCGCGAGAATGGCCTGGATCGCCGCGTCGAGCACGGCGCGGTTGCGCACGCGCAGCACATTGGTCGCGAAGCGCGGATCGTCGGCGAGCGCGTCGTCGCGCAGCACGTCGCGGGCGAGGATGCGCCATTCCGGCTCGCTCTGCACCGCCAGCAGCACCTCGGCATCGGCCAGGCGGAAGACGCCATAGGGTGCGATCGAGGGATGGGCGAGGCCGAGCTTCGGCGGCTCGATCCCGCCATAGCGCCGGGTGAGATATGGCACGTTCATCAGATCGGCGACGGTATCGAACAGCGAGAGCTGGATCTGCGAGCCCTGCCCCGTGCGGGCCCGCCGCAGCAGTGCCTCCAGGATCGCGGCATAGGCGGCGTTGCCGGTGGCGATGTCGGCGATCGAGACGCCGATCCGCATCGGCCCCGAGCTCTCGCTGCCGGTGATCGCCGAGAGGCCCGCTTCGGCCTGGATCAGGAGGTCATAGGCCTTGCGGGTGTAGTGCGGTGTGCCCGGCGCATAGCCGGAAATGTCGCAGGTGATCAGCTTCGGGTAGCGTTGGCGCAACTCGGCCGAGCCGATGCCGAGCCGGCCGGTGGCGCCGGGCGCGAGGTTCTGGATGAAGACGTCGGCCTGCGCCAGCATGGCCTCGACCAGAGCGAGGTCGCCCGGATTCTTGAGGTCGACCCGGCAGGATTCCTTGCCGCGGTTAATCCAGACGAAATAGGAGGACAGCCCCTCGGCGTAATCGTCATAGCCGCGCGAGAAATCGCCTTCCGCCCGTTCGAGCTTGATGATGCGCGCCCCGGCATCGGCGAGGCGGCAGCTCGCAACCGGCGCCGCGACCGCCTGTTCCAGCGCCACCACCAGGATTCCTTCCAGAGCATCCGTCATCTTGATCTGCTAGTCCGCCTATTGCCGTCACGCTTTCCACCAGCCCTCGATCCTTGGAGACGCATCCTGACGCACTGCTGCTCAGGATAAGGGCTGAAGATGTCGCGAGAGGCCGTCCTCGCGCTCTCCAAGTCAAATAATCTTTTGCGATGGGGGGCATAGCGCTGCCGGCTCGCAGGTCGGGCGAGGGACTATAGAAAATCGCTATGGGCTTCATCGCTTTATCCTACTTGTGACCTCGGCCTGCCTATGCGCCCCTTCGCCATGGTTCAGGCGCCGCAAAAGAGCGCCGGCCCCGTTTCGCGGATACCAGGGAGGAAATCATGGTGAGGATGAAACTGGCGGTGGCGGGTGCCGTCTTGGCCGGCGTGCTGGCGTCGCTGCCGGCGCTGGCACAGGACAAGCCGAAGGAGCTCGTGGTTGGCATCGCGACCTTCCTCTCCGGTCCGGCTTCGGTGTTCGGCGTGCCCGGCAAGAACGCGGCCGACCTGCTGATCGAGGAGCTCAACGCCAAGGGCGGTATTCTCGGCGTGCCGGTGAAGCCGGTCTATGTCGACGAGGGTGCCGGCACCAACCAGCTCCTCTCCGAATATCGCCGCGTCGTCCAGGAACAGGGCGCGCAGGTCATGCTGGGGGCGATCTCGTCGGGCTCCTGCAATGCGCTCGCCCCGGTCGCGGAAGATCTCAAGGTCGTCAACGTGATGTGGGATTGCGGCACGCAGACCATTTTCGAGGACGGCAAGTGGAAATACTCCGTCCGCACGCAAGGGCATGCCGGCGCCGAGATGATGGCGACGCTGCTCTACCTGATGAAGACCAAGCCCGACTTCAAGTCGATCGCGGTGGTCAACCAGGACTATGCCTGGGGCCGTGAATCCTGGGCTCTGTTCCAGGCCGGGCTGAAGGCGCTGAAGCCCGATGTGAAGGTCGTGGCCGAGCTTTTCCCGAAATTCGGCGCGCCTGATTTCTCGACCGAGATCACGCGGCTCTCGGCGCTGCGGCCGGATGTCGTGCTCTCGACCTCCTGGGGCGGCGACCTCGACACCTTTGTCCAGCAGGCGGCGGCGCGCGGCCTCCTGAAGCAGTCGACCTTCGTGCTGCCGCTGGCCGAAAGCTCGCTGGAGCGGCTCGGCAACGTGCTGCCCGAGGGCGTCATCGTCGGCGCCCGCGGAGACCATTACTGGCTGCACCCGAAGACCAAGAACACGCCGGAGATGCAGGCCTTCGTCAAGAAGTACAAGGACAAGACCGGCGTCTATCCGATCTACCCGACCTTCCACATGCAGCAGGCCCTGACCGGCCTCGCCAAGGCCTATGAGAAGGCCGGGGCGTCAGCCGGTGGCAAATGGCCGAGCAAGGAACAGGTCATCGCCGCCTTCGAGGGGCTGGAGTTCAAGTCGCTGACCGGCACGATCACCATCCGCGCGGACCATCAGGGGCTGGAGGACCAGATGCTCGGCACGACCAAGCGCGTGCCCGAATACCCCTTCGCAGTCTACGACAAGATGGCGCTCTATCCCGGCAAACTGGTGACGACGCCGGTCGGCGAGAAGTCGCTCGACTGGTTCGCCAAGGCGACCCAGGCCCTGGTCAACGACAAGTCGATCGAGACCTTCGACTACGCGAAGTGAACGCCGGCACCGCGCCCGTCATTCCGGACAAGCGGCTCTAGCCGCGCAGCCCCGGGATCCATCGTAGAGCGCAGTTCCCTGCGATGGATTCCGGCGTTCCGCTTCACTGCGGCCGGAATGACGGGGCCTGTTGAATCAGGCTCTCAAGCACTTGAATCAGTTTCTGAAGAACGGTCTGCATGCCTCCTGAAATGCTTCTCCTCGCCGCGCTGGACGGTCTGGCCTATGGCTCGCTGATCTTTCTGGTCGCGGTGGGCTTGTCGCTGATCTTCGGCGTGCTCGGCATCATCAACGTCGCCCATGGCTCGTTCTACGCGATCGGCGCTTATGTCGCCGCCGCCGGCGTCCTCGCCATCGGCGCGATGGGCCTGCCAGCCTGGCTCGCTTTTCCCTTCCTGCTCGTCGCGGCTGCACTGGTCGGCACCGTGGTCGGCGGTCTCGTCGAGATCGTGCTGTTGCGGCGGGTCTACGGCAAGGAGGAGGTGCTGCAGCTGATCGTCACCTTCGCGGTCTTCATGATCCTGGAGGACGCGCAGAAGGTGGTGTTCGGGGTGCAGCCCTATTTTGCCAATGCGCCGATGAACTGGCTCGGCACGGTCGAGGTCTTCGGCATCTTCTACACCAAATACCAGCTCATCCTGATGCCGCTGGTGGCGCTCGCCGTGCTCGTCGGCCTGCGCTTCTTCCTGCGCCGGACCCGTTTCGGCCGGGCCATCGTCGCGGTGACGCAGGACCGCGAGGCTGCGACGGCGATGGGCATCGACGCGGCTCGCGTCTACCTGATCACCTTCATCATCGGCGCCTCTCTGGCGGCGCTTGGCGGCGCGCTCGCCTCGGCCACGACCTCGCTGACGCCGGGCATCGGGGCGGGCACGCTGGTGCTCTCCTTCGCGGTCGCCGCCACCGCCGGGCTCGGACGCATCGAGGGCGCGGCGGTCGCGGCCCTGCTGATAGGCCTCGGGCGCTCCGCCGCGGTCTATTTTGCGCCAGAGTTCGACGTGCTGATCCCCTATCTCATCATGATGGTCGTGCTGCTGGTCCGTCCCCAGGGCCTGTTCTCGACCGTGCAGACGAGGAAGGTGTGATGGTGCGCCAGCTCGTCCTCGGCGCCGCGCTGCTCGTCGCGCTCGCGCTCTTCCCGCTGTTCTCGCCCTGGTCGACGGTGATCCTGACCGTCGCGCTCTGCGAGGGGCTGGCGGCGCTCGGCATCATGGTGCTGCTGCGCGCCGGCCAGGTCTCCTTCGGCCATGGCCTGTTCTTCTCGTTCAGCGCCTATACCATTGCCTTCATGGCGGCCGCGAAGCTCGGCCATGAGGCGCTGATCCTGATCCCGGTCGCCACCGCGGCGTCGGGCCTGCTCGCCGCCATCGTCGGCCTGTTCATCGTGCGTTACCGGGCGATCTTCTTCGGCATGCTCAACCTCGCCATCTCCATGGTGTTCTTTTCGCTGCTGGAGAAGCTCTTTCCGATCACCGGCGGTGCCGACGGCAAACGCGTGCCGCGCCCGACGCTCGCCGGCATGGAATTCGGCCGCGAGCAGTTCGAGCTCTGGATCTTCTACATCACGCTCGGCCTCTGCCTCGTCGCCGCGCTCTTCGTCGCGCGCTATCTCACCTCGCCCGGCGGTAAGGCGCTGGAGGCGATCAAGTCGAACGAGACGCGGCTGGAATATCTCGGCGTCTCCCCGCGCAAGGTGCTGTTCGGAGCCTATCTGCTCTCGGGCCTGCTGGCGGGTCTGGGAGGAGCGGTCATCGCGCTCGTCTCCGGCCATGTCACGCCGGAGCTGGCCTATTGGGTGCGCTCCGGCGAGTTCGTCTTCATCGCCATTCTCGGCGGGATCGGCGGCGTTGCCGGGCCATTCCTCGGGGCGCTGATGTTCCAGATCATCCGCGGCTATGCGGCAGTCTACGCGCCCGAGACCTGGCATGCCGTGCTCGGCGTCATGCTGCTCGCCATCATCTTCTTCGCGCCGGCCGGGCTCTACGGTATCGCCACCGGCTCGCGCCGCAAGGAGGGCGGGCGATGAGCGTCATTCTCGAGGCCAGCGACCTCAATCTGCGCTTCGGCGGCGTGCAGGCGGCGAACGGCGCCTCGCTCAGGGTATCGGCCAATGAGCGCATCGCCATCATCGGTCCGAACGGCGCCGGCAAGACCACCTTCATCAATCTCTGCACCGGCTATCTCAAGCCGCAATCCGGCCGCGTCATCTTCGCGGGGCAGGACATCACCGCGCTCTCGCCGCGTGCCATCACCCGCCTCGGCATCGGCCGCTCCTTCCAGATCCCGCAGCTCTTCCTCGACAATACGGTGATCGATAACCTGCTGCTGGCGCTCTCCGCCCGCGAGGGCTCCTGGTCGCCTTTCCTGGTCATGGAGCGCCATCCGAAGGCGGATGAGATGTGGGCACTGCTCGACATGGTCGGGCTGAAGGCGATCGGCGACCGCATCGTGCGCGAACTCCCGGAAGGCATGCGCAAGCTCGTCGACATCGCGGTGGCGCTCGCGCTCGAACCGAAGCTGATCTTCATGGACGAGCCGACCAGCGGCGTCTCCTCGACCGAGAAATTCGAGGTCATGGACACGCTGACGCGCGCGCTCGACGCTCGCGCCACCACAGCGATCTTCGTCGAGCACGATATGGACGTGGTCGCCCGCTACGCCAGCCGCGTCGCCGTCTGGTCTGGCGGCAGGATTGCGCTCGAAGGCTCGCCCGAGGAGATCCTGAACCATCCCGAGGTGCGCGAGACCGTGATCGGAGTGGGAGTCTGATCATGCTGGAGATCAAGGGACTTTCAGCCGAGATCGAGGGCGTGCAGGTGCTGCGCCGGGCGAATCTCTCGCTGGCCGAGGGTGCGACCGTGGCGCTGATCGGCCGCAATGGCGCCGGCAAGACCAGCCTGCTGCGCGCGATCATGGGCTTCATGAAGGTGACCGAGGGCGAGATCAGCTTCGATGGGCGCCCGCTCGACGCAGTCAAGGCACATCTGCGCCCGCGCCTCGGCATCGGCTACGCGCCGGAGGATCGGCGGCTTTTCCCGGCCTTCACCATCGAGGAGAACATCCGCCTGCCGGCCGAGGTGATGAAGCTGCCGGCGGCCGAGATCGCGCGCCGGCTGGACGGGATCTACGCCGTGCTGCCCGAGCTCGCCGAACTGCGCCACCGGCCGGCGGCGGGTCTCTCCGGCGGCCAGGGCAAGATGGCGGCGCTGGCGCGGGCTCTGATGATCGGCAGCCGGGTGATCCTGCTCGACGAGCCCTTCCAGGGCCTCGCCCCGGTGCTGGCGAACCGCTATGCGGCGGCGCTGCGGACCTTGCGCGACAGCCACCCCGACATCGCCCTGCTGATCACCGAATCCAATCCGAGCCTGCTGCGCAATTTCGCCGAGAAGGCCTATGCCATAGAGCGCGGCGAAGTCAGCGAGGCTGCGCTGGCGGCAAGCTCGCTCGCCGCGGCCGGGCTGCATTGAGACCCATGCGCATCTCGGTGCCGTGTGGAAGAGTGCGGGCGAGGGGATGGCCGCGTGCCGCCCGCTGCGATTCGTCGTGCGGCCAGTGCAGGGCATCTGATCGCACGGCCGACTATCGCCAGCCCTGACGATCCCTCACAAGGGGCGCCACAGGTCGAGGCTCGCCTCACAGGACTCGCCTCGCAGGACTTGGAAGGATTTTACATGACCCAGCATTTCATCAACGGCCGTTATGTGGCCGGCCGCACCGGCGAGACCATGGCCGTGCTCGCTCCGGCGACCGGCGAGGAATTCACCCGCATCGCCTGCGGCAACGCGCAGGACATCGACGATGCCGTGAAGGCGGCGCAGGCCGCCTATGAAGGCGCCTGGGGCAAGCTCACCGCCGCCGAGCGCGGTCGGCTGATCTCCAAGCTCGCCCTCAAGGTCCAGGACCATTTCGAGGAACTGGCCAAGATCGAGGCGCAGGACACCGGCAAGCCGATGGCGCAGGCGCGGGCCGATATCGAGGCGACCGCCCGCTATTTCGAGTTCTATGGCGGCGCCGCCGACAAGGTGCACGGCCACATCATCCCGTTCCTCAACGGCTACAGCGTCAACGTCGTCCATGAGCCCTATGGCGTCACTGGCCATATCCTGCCGTGGAACTATCCGGCGCAGATGATTGGCCGCTCGCTCACCGCTTCGCTCGCCATGGGCAATGCGGTCGTGCTGAAGCCGGCCGAGGATGCCTGCCAGAGCGCGCTGCGGCTGGCCGAACTTGCCTCGGAGGTCGGCTTCCCCGATGGCGCGATCAACATCGTCACCGGCCGCGGCCATGAGGCCGGCGAGGCGCTCTGCCGCAATCCCGGCGTCGGCTTCATCTCCTTCACCGGTTCGCCGCAGGTCGGCCAGATCATCCAGAAGGCCTGCGCCGACAATTTCATCACCTGCACGCTCGAGCTCGGCGGCAAGTCTCCGCAGATCATCTTCGACGACGCCGATTTCGACGCCGCGATCCCGACCGTCTGCAAGGCCATCGTCCAGAACACCGGGCAGACCTGCTCGGCCGGCAGCCGCGTGCTCGTCCAGAAGAACGTCTATGACGACTTCATCGGCGCCGTCGCCAAGGAGTTCACCAAGCTGCGCGCCGGCACGCCGGAGATGGACCTCGATTGCGGCCCGGTGATCAACGCCAAGCAGCGCGCCCGGGTGCAGAGCTTCATCGACCAGGCCCGCGAGCAGGGCATCCCGGTCCTCGCCGAGGGCGCGATCGCCCAGGGCGTGCCGAATGGCGGCTTCTATGTGACGCCGACGCTGTTCGGCCAGGTGCCGCGCGGCAACCGGCTGGAGCAGGAAGAGGTGTTCGGGCCGGTGCTCGCCGCCTTCTCCTTCGAGGATGAGGAGGATGCGGTCCGGCTCGCAAACTCCACGGACTATGGCCTCGTCGCCGGTGTCTGGACCGGCAATGGCGGGCGCCAGCAGCGCGTCGCCAAGCGCGTCCGCGCCGGCCAGGTCTTCATCAACGGCTATGGTGCCGGCGGCGGCATCGAACTGCCCTTCGGTGGCACCGGCAAGAGCGGTCATGGCCGCGAGAAGGGCTTCATGGCCCTGGAGGAGTTCGCGGTCACCAAGACCATCGTGCACAAGCACGGCTGAGTTCCTAAGCTCTGCGAGGATCGCCGGGCGGGCGCGCTCCCGTCCGTCTCCGGCGATCCCGACTGCGCTCTTTCGAAAAGGGCTCTTGCGCCGGCCTCCGGGCCGCGTATGCAATAATGGTCATGGGCACCCGGCCGGCAGGCGACACCGTCGATATTCTCGAATCGCTGCTGGCGCCCCTGCAGGACCGGCGCATTCTCGATATCGGCTGCGGCCGGGGATATCTTTTGCGCGCGCTCGCCGAACGTGGCGCCCGCATGGCTGGCGTCGATCCGGACGAGGCGGCGCTGGAGGCGGCGCGTAGGCTCGTCCCGAAGGCCCAGCTTCACAAGGCGGGCGCGCGGCATCTGCCCTGGGGCGATGCCTCCATGCATGCGGCGATCTTTCTCAACAGCCTGCATCACGTGCCGGTCCCCGAGATGCTGCCGGCGCTCGAGGAGGCGGCCCGCGTCGTCGGCAAAGGTGGCACCGTCATCGTCGTCGAGCCGCTCTCGGAGGGGACCTTCTTCGATGCGCTGCGCCTGATCGAGGACGAGACCGAGGTCCGCCAGGCGGCCCAGGAGGCGATCGTCAGGGCGTTGCGTCGCGGCGTCGTCAGCGAGCAACGCCGGATCGAATTCGATCGGATCGAGGCTTTTCCGGATCTCGCCGCCTTCATCGCGCGCGCGATCGCGGCTGACCCGGCGCGCGAGGCGCAGGCGCTGGCGGCGCGCGGCAAGCTGCAGGCCCGCTTCGAGACGCTGTCGGAGCGCGACGAGCGCGGCTATCTCCTGCACCAGCCGATCCGGCTGCACCATCTCAAGGTGCCGGTCGGGCCGCGCCCGGTGGTCAATCCGGCCCTGTTCGGCTGAGCCTTCGGCTCAGCCGCTTGCTGTGCCGCCCGGCGCGCGCGGTTCCTTCACCCGCCCGGGCCACTCCGCGGTGAGCCCCGGCTGGACCGGCCGCTCCAGATAGGTCGAGAGCACGACATAGCTGCGCGTCGCGGTGACGCCGGGCACGTCGTAGATCTTCGCCAGCAGGCCTTCGAGCGCGTGCGTGCTCTCGGTGCGGACCTTCAGCAGCATGCAGGTGTCGCCGGCGACGGAATGGATCTCCTCCACCTCGGGATGGGCCTCGATCGCCAGCAGCGTCGTCGTCTTGCCCCAGCCGGTGGTGTCGACATGGATGAAGGCGAGCAGCGTCTTGCCGGTCGCTTCCGGCTCGATCAGCGCGGCGACCCGTCTGATCGCCCCCGACCGGCGCAGCCGCTTCACCCGCTCATGCGCCGCCGGCGGCGACAGGCCGACGCGCTCGCCGAGTTCGGCATAGCTCGTGGTCGCATCCTCGACGAGCACGCCTAACAGCTTTCGGTCCATCGCATCGAGTTCGCGCTCGGAAGCACGGCCGCGCCGAACCCCATCTGTTTTTTCGAGCATTCGATATTCTCCGATTGAACCGGAATGCAGTTCGATCAATTTGCCGAAATGACGAATGTAGATCAAATCACCTCTCGGGTTCCGGCGGTCGCCTATGCCCTCTGCCTGTGCATCGGGCTGGTCGGCGCCAACTCCCTCGCGCTCGGCCCGATCGCACCCCGGGTGGCGGAAAGCTTCGCCAGCGGCGTGCCGGCGGTGATGACGGCCTCGGCCGCCTTCGGCCTCGGCACGGCGGCGAGCGCCCTGCTGCTCGCCGGACTGATCGACCGCTTCGGGCCGGGGCGGATGCTGCGCCATGCGCTGCTCGCCTTTCTCGTCGCGCTCGCGGCGAGTGCGGCCGCGCCGGTCCTGCCGGCTTTCATCGGCGCGCAATTGCTGGCCGGGCTCGCCGCGGGCGTCGCGCTTCCTGCGATCTACACGCTCGCCGCGTTGGCGTCGCCGCCCGGTCGCGAGAGCGATACGCTTGGCGTCGTCCTGTTCGGCTGGACGTTGAGCATGGTCGCGGGCGTCTCGCTTTCGGCGGTGATCGCCGATCTCTTCGGCTGGCGCATGGTTTACGGCATCGTCGTCATCGCCGGCTTCGCGGCCGTCGCTGGAACCACCAAGCTCACCGCCGGTGGAAGCCCGACTGGCCGCGCCGCGCCGTCGCCGCTCTCGGCCCTGCGCGTTCCCGGCATCGCGCCGCTGCTTCTCGCCTGCGCCGCCTTCATGGCCTCGTTCTACGGCGTCTACGCCTATGTCGGCGACCATCTGCACCGGACGCTGGGTCTGCCCGTCAGCGCCGCCGGCCTGCTCGCCCTCTGCTACGGCCTCGGCTTCGGCGCGACCGCCTTTCTCGACCGCTGGATCGATCGTCTTGGCCCGGCCCGGCTGCTGCCGCTGTTCTTCGCGGTGGTCGGCGGCGTCTATCTGCTGATGAGCCTGGTCGCAGGCTCCTATCCCGCACTGCTCGCCGTGATGTTCGGCTGGGGCATGGCCAATCACGCCGCGCTGAACGTGCTGATCCTCAGGCTGGCCGCGCTCGATCCGGCCCGCCGCGGCGCGATCATGGGCCTCAACAGCGGCGTGACCTATCTCGCGCTCTTCGTCGGCACGAGCGGGTTCGGGCCGCTCTATGCCCGCGCCGGCTTCGCGGCGCTCCCGGCGCTGGCGGTGGTTCTGATGTCGACGGCCGCTCTGGTCACCGCGCTCGCCTCTCGCGCTACGGCGACCGGCAACCAGCCCGCGGAATAGGCCTCACATCTGGATGATATGCCGGATCGTCCGGCCTTCATGCAGCGCGTCGAAGCCCTCATTGATGCCGTCGAGCGGGCTCGAACTGGTCCAGAGCTTGTCGACCGGCAGGCGGCCGCGCTGATAGAGGTCGATGAAGCGGGGAATGTCGCGCACCGGGATGCAGGAGCCGACATAGGACCCCTTCAGCGTGCGCTCCTCGCCGACGAGCCTCACCGGCGCCAGCGACATCGTATGGGCGGGGTTGGCGAGGCCGGCAGTCGTGGTCGTGCCGCCGCGCCGGGTGATCTGGTAGGCGAGTTCCAGCGCCTTGACCGAGCCGGCCATTTCGAGGCCGTGGTCGACACCGCCCTTCGTGGCGGCGCGGATCGCTTCGACCACGTCCGGCGCGCCGGCGTTGAAGGTGTCGGTGGCGCCGAGTTCGCGGGCGATTTTCAGCTTCTCGTCGGAGAGGTCGACGGCGATGACGCGCGAGGCGCCGCAGGCGACGGCGCCGAGCAAGGCGGAGAGTCCGACGCCGCCGAGGCCGACCACCGCGGCCGTCTCGCCGGCACGGACCTTGGCGGTGTTCACGGCGGCGCCGACGCCGGTCAGCACGGCGCAGCCGAACAGGGCCGCGATCTCGTGCGGGATGTCGGCCTCGATCTTGACCAGTGAGTGCCGCGACATCACCGCATGCTCGGCGAAGGCGGAGACGCCGACATGGTGGTTGACTGGCTTGCCGTTCTGCGAGAGCCGGCGCCCGCCGGCCATCAGTTCGCCGACGCCATTGGCGGCATTGCCGGGTTCGCACAGGGCAGGGCGCCCCTCGCTGCACGGCGCGCAATGGCCGCAGGACGGGACGAAGACCATGATGACACGGTCGCCCTTCCTGAGGTCGGTGACGCCGGGACCGACCTCTTCGACCTCGCCGGCCGCCTCATGGCCGAGCACCATCGGCACCGGGCGCGGCCGGTTGCCGTCGATCACCGAGAGATCGGAATGGCAGAGGCCCGCGGCCCGGACCTTGACCAGCACTTCTCCCATGCCGGGCGGGGCGAGCTCGACCTCCTCGATCCGGAGCGGCTTCGACTGCGCATAGGGCGCGGCGACGGGGCTGGCATGGAGGACGGCGGCACGGGTCTTCAAGGCGTATCCTCGCATCGTATGCTTCGTTGGTCGCAGCCCTCATCCTGAGGAGCGATCGCAGATCGCGTCTCGAAGGATGGACGGGTTGTCTCCAGAACCTGCTGGAGCATCCTTCGAGACGCCGCTTCGCGGCTCCTCAGGATGAGGGCTGAGGATGTCCGGGAGAGTGGGCGCCGAAGCTGCCGGCTGTCAAAGACGAAATGCCGATCAGCCATATAAGGCCGGCCGATCGCCGTCCTCGCCCAGCGTCGCGGCCCAGCTTTCGTCGGTGACGAGGCCGCGCAGGATATCCCAGGAGAGCTGGCCGATGGCTCGCGCCGCCGCCGGCATCGGCCGCTCGGTCGAATAGGCGAGATGGACCTTGCGATAGAGCGAAGGCTGCTCGATCGGCCAGGTCCGGAAGATGCCGGCCTTTTCCTGCGCCCTCACGGCCATGCGCGGCAGGATGCCGTAGCCGAGGCCGCGCTCTGCCAGCCGCTTGATCTGCGCATAGGATTCGATCTCGACGGCGGCATGGACCGTGGCGTTGATGTCGGCCGCCGCCTCGTCGATCTGGTCGCGTAGGCCATGGCCCGGTCCCGGCAGGATCAGGTCGAGCCCCACCGCCTCGGCCAGCGTCACCGGCTTGCCGGGCGCGGTTCCGAGCGCGGTCAGTCCCGGTACGGCGAACAGGCAGAGCTCCTCGGTCAGGACGTGATGGATGCCGAGGCCCTTCGGGTCCGAGGTCGAGTAGATCACGGCGAGATCGACCTCGCCCTTGCGCAGCCAGTCGAGCACGAAGCCGCTCATCGCCTCGGCGATCCGGATGCGCACCGCCGGGTAGCGCTTCTTCGCCGCCTCGATCAGCGGCACGCTGAACTGTTCGCTGACCGTCCCCGGCAGTCCGATGCGGACCTCGCCGGCCGGCGCGACCGTCTCGCCGCGCACGCAATCGCGCAAGCCGGCGAACTCGGCGAGAATGGTTCGGGCCCGTTCCAGCAGGCGCTCGCCGGCCTCGGTCGCCACCACGCCGCGCGTCCCGCGGTGCAGGAGAGCCACGCCGAGCTCGTCCTCCATATGCCGCAGATGCTGGCTCAGGGCCGGCTGGGCCACACGCAGCTTGGTCGCAGCCTTCGAGAAAGAGCCCTGTTCGACAATGGCCGTGAAGTAGCGCAACTGGCGCAGATCCATCGTCGTTCCAGACCCTCCAACCCATCGGTGCCATCGGGCTGCCGGCGGCAGCTTTCGCTTATGCAGACTAGAGCGAAGGCTTATTGGCCGTCCACTGGGGGGGCGTGCAAGCTTCCGCGGCGGCAAAGGCCGGGCGGCGGGACAGACCCGGCGTCGCTCTCAACCCAGGAGGAACGCCATGTCGAAGCTCATCACATCGCCGACCAGCCGCCGCGGCTTCTTCTCGGGAGCGGCGGCGCTCGCCGTCGGTGCAAGCCTGCCGGCTGCCGGGCCGGTACTGGCCAAGGCGCCGCTCGCGGGCAGCCAGGCGCCGTATTTCTACCGCTTTGCGCTGGGGCAGGCCGAGGTCAGCGTCGTCTCGGACGGACCGCTGCCGCTCGGCGATCCCGGCAGCAACTTCGCCGGCGTCTCCAAGGAGGAGGTCTACAAGATGCTGGAGACGAATTTCCTCCCCAAGGACAATGTCGTGCTCGAGCAGAACATCCCGATCGTCAATTTCGGCGACCGGCTGGTGATGTTCGACACCGGCATGGGCTTCTCGAAGGCGTTCGGGCCAACCACCGGGCGGCTGCTCAAGAGCATGCAGGAAGCCGGCATCAACCCCGGCGACATCGACGCCATCGTCTGCAGTCATGCCCATATCGACCATATCGGCGGCATCTGCTCGGCCGAGGGCAAGGCCCATTTCCCCAACGCCCAGATCTATCTCAGCCAGACCGATTTCGATTTCTGGACCGATGAGAGCAAGCTCGGCTCGCCGCTCAAGGCCTTCATCGAGCATGCGCGCGCCAATCTCCTGCCGGTGCGCGACCGCATCGTCTTCTTCAAGGACGGACAGGAGTTCCTGCCCGGCGTGCAAGCCATCGCCGCGCCCGGCCACACCTTCGGCCATCACATCTTCCTGGTCTCCTCGGGTGGAAAATCCTTCGCCTTCCTCGGCGACCTCACCCACCATGCCGTGCTGCTGCTGGAGAAGCCGCTGATGGAGTTCGCCTATGACAGCGACCCCAAGCAGGCGGCTCAGTCGCGGGTGAAGCTGCTCGGCATGCTGGCCGAGAGCAAGACGCCGGTGATGTCCTATCATTTCGCCTGGCCCGGCTTCGGCAATCTCGCCAGGGCCGGAGAAGGTTTCCGCTATTACCCGGCGCCGATGCAGATGCTGCGCGGCTGAGCCGCATCCGGGACAGCCGCAAGGCCCCGGCCGGCCTGCTATGGCGGCGGTCACGATGTTAGGCACCCGCGCCGAAAAAGGCGCGGGGCGGGCGCATCGCGCATTTGTGTGGCCATCCGGCGAGCCAGAACGGAGTAGCCCGTATGCTCTCCCAAGGCGCGGGCCTTTGCCGTTCTCGTATGGTTAAGATGTGTTACCAAATTTCTGAGAGCACTCGTTCGCGTCGCGTAGGGGAACGGTGGCCGGCCCGGCATGGCCGGCCTCGTCGCCTTCGGCATGGAGTATCGTCATGCTCATGGGGGTCGACGGATTTGCACTGACGCCGACCGCGAATTTCCTGGCCTACCCGAGGCTTCACGACGAATGCCGCTACCCGCCGGGCTGGAAGCTCGCGGGGCGCGGAGAACCGATCGATGCGGTGGTCCTGACGGTCGCCGTCCCGGATCACGCGCTGCGCACCATCCTCGGCCATGTCGGCGATCCGCTGGTGCCGATCGTCAGTCTGGTTCCGGACGATCGCCAATGCATTGATGCTGCCGGGCAGGGCGAGCAATTCGCCTGGGAACGCGCCTATGCGATCCAGGCCCGGCTGCGCGAAATGCCGGTGAGCATCCGCCACAGTGCCGCGCCCGAGGACCTCCTGCTCGCCCGGGTCTATTCACGGGGGCAGGGGCTGGCGCCGGTCCACGATCCCAGCTCGCGCGATCTGGTGCGCTACCCGGTCGCCGGACCGCTCGAGAACGTCTCGGAGCTGGCGGTGGGGCTCGACAACAAGGGCTATCTCACGCGCCGCTTCTTCGACCGTCTCTTCTGCTGTCCGCAATGCCGCTCGGCGCATCTCTCGGTGCGTGAGGAGTGCCATTCCTGCCGCTCCGCCAATATCAGCGAGGAGGTGGTCGTCCATCACTTCCAATGTGCGCATGAGGCACCGGAAACGCAGTTTCGCAGCCATGGCGGCTTCAAATGCCCGAAATGCGCCCGGCCCTTGCGTCATATCGGCCTCGATTACGACAAGCCCGGCTCGATCAGTCGCTGCGACGATTGCGGGGCGATCAACGACAAGCCCGCGGTCGGCTTCAAATGCATGGACTGCGGCGCTCATCATGCGCCGGATCAGGTTCCGGCGCGGACCTGGTATTCCTACAGCCTGACCGCAGCTGGCCAGCGCCGCCTGCTCCACGGCGCGGATCGTGCCGGCCTGCCGGCCGGCCCGGGAGCCGATCGCTTCCGTCTGCTGCTCGAGCATACGCGGAAGGAGCAGCGCGAGTTCGGCTCGCCCTTTCAGGTCGCGAACATCACCTTCGCCAATCGCGATGCGATCGCGGCGCGCGATCTGCGACTCTGGGAACAGAGCATGCATCTCGTCGGCGATGCCCTGCACAGCGCATTACGCGAGGTCGATGCGGTGCGCGAGCATGCCGAGGGCTTTCTGATCCTGATGCCGCGTACCGGACCGCACGATGCCGCACGTGCCCTGCAGCAGGCCTCCGCCCGGATCCGCGACGTCCTGAAGGTCGACCCCGGCTTTCGCTTCACGCTGATAGAGGACGTCGCGATCGAGGGCCTCTTCAACCGGCGGGCCTGACCATGTTGGATCTGGGCGCCCCGTTCGTGATGCTCGGGCAGCTCGACTGGGCGACATGGCTCGCCATGTTCTGGTTCATGATCCTGCTGGAGGTGCCGCGCTACACGCTGTCGGGGATGGCGGTCTTCGCCGCGAGCTTCGCCAGGAAGCAGAAACCGACGCCCGCCGAACAGCGCTATCTCGACGGGTTGAAGCTGAGCGTCGTCATCGCGGGGCATAACGAAGCCGATGCGATCGAGCGCTGCCTGAAGTCACTCAGCGAGCAGACCCGCAAGATCGACGAGATCATCTTCATCGACGACGGCTCGACCGATGGGATGCGCGAGATCATCCACAAATACCGGCTTCGAGGCCAGATCGACATCGCGCTGTCCAACCAGGTCCGCAGCGGCAAGTCAGCCTCCTGCAATCTCGGCTTCTCGCTCGCCAAGGGCGACATCATCATCAATCTGGACGCCGACTGCTCCTATGACCGCGACGCGATCGCCAGGCTGATCGAGCCCTTCACCGATCCGCGCGTCGGAGCGGCTACCGGCTCGATCGGCGTGCGCAATTACGACTATTCCGCCGTCACCGGCTATCAGGCGATCGAGTACATCGTCTCCATCGGCATGGGAAAGCGCGCCCTCGATACGATCGACATGGTCGTCTGCGCTTCCGGGGCCTTCGGAGCCTTCCGCCGTGAGGCGATCCATCAGGTCGGTCTGCTCGCCCCTGGACCGGGCGAGGATTTCGACCTGACGCTGCGCCTGCGCCGCAGCGGCTGGAAGATCAGGTTCGCGGCGGATTCCTGGTGCTTCACCGACACGCCGGCGACCGTCGCCGCACTGGTGCGCCAGCGCCGCCGCTGGGATCGCGACACCCTGCGCACACGCATGCGCAAGTTCCGCGACACGTTCCGGGCCGGTCGCCGCAGGTTCCTGCTGCTGGAGACTTTCGAGCAATGCGAGTGGCTGGTGATGAACGGGCTCGTGACGCTGGTCTTCCCGATCTATGTCGGCTGGCTGTTCCTGTGCTTCGGCGTCGGCGCCCTGAACATCCTGATCGCGGTCGCCATCATCTATCTCGTCCTGGATGCCATCGGCTTCCTGATGGCGCTCGCGATCTGCCGTCGCTACAGCGCCGGGATGGTCTGGACGATCGCGCCCTACATCCTGACCTTCGGGCTCTACAACGGCGTTTTCATGCGCTGCGTGCGGCTGCACGCTTACGGGGAGGAATGGATCTATCGCGCCTCGTCACGCGATTCCTATTCGCCGTCACGCGTCTCCCACCAGGCTCACTGGAAGTCGTGAGGTCATGATCACTCAGCTGCGCGACCATGAGCGCGCCGACAAGTTCCTCAACGATGTGCGTGCCAACCAGAAGGCCAGGCGAAACTACGGGCGGTACATCTACATCGCCGCGGTGATCGCGACCTTCGCCTATCTCGGCAATGTGCTGTTCGGAAATCTGCTCTGGCTGCGAGCGGAAGGCCTGATCCTGTCCGATCACGTCATCGTCGCCTCGCCCTATTCCGTCCAGGTCACCAGGATGGCGGCGCAGCCGGGGCAGATGGTCAAGCAGGGCGATGTCCTGGCCCTGGTCAGTTCGCCGCAGATCATGGAGGCGATGGCGACGCTGACCTCCCGGGCGGCTGAGACGACGGCGCGGCAGGCCGAGCTTGCGATCAAGCTCGAGGTCGCCAATGCCGTGATGAAGACCGCCGAGGAACGGCTGAAGGAGACCGAGCAGCAATTGCGCAAGGTCAACACCTCCCGTGCCGGGCTCGGCTTCGTCTCCGACGCCTTTGCGGCGAATGTCCAGAAAGATCGCTATGCCGCCATGCAGGAGAAGGTCTCGCGCGAGGCCGAGCGCCGCGGCACGATCCAGCAGCTCGCCCAGCTCGATTTGTCGCTGGGCGAGGCCAGGGCCGCCCTGGAGCAGCTGCGCCGGAGTTATAATGACGGAGTCATCACTTCGCCCGCCGATGGCATCATCGGACCCAAAACGGCGGTTCAGGGCGATGTTCTGCGGCCTGGCGACAATCTCATGCAGCTTTATGTCGGCCACAAATACGCGCTGGTCTATCTGGAGACCGGGACGCTCTACGACGTCCGGGTCGGTGATCCCGTCCGGGTCGCCGACGGGTTCAAGCAGGCGGATGGCACGATTTCCGAGATCCAGCCGATCACGGTGCCGCTTCCGGCGGAGTTCCAGCGTGCCTTTCGCCCGCCGTCCCGCGGGCAGGTCGCGAAGATCCGGCTCGAAGCCGAGGAGACCTTTCCAATGTCGTCGAAGGTCACGGTGAGCGGCCGGGCCTGGTGGTGATGCGCTTGTGCGGGCCGATGCGGCCCGGCTTCTTCCTGTCCCGCGTCCTGGCACCGGCCCGTATGCAGGCCGGCGCCTTCCGATGCGGCGGCGGCCTCCCTAGGCTTCCTCCCCAGGACGCCCACAGTCTCGGGCGCCGATCGAGGGAGGTTTCATGGCACGCATCAGCAAGGTCGAGGCGGGATTCTACCGCATCCCGCTCGAGGTCGCCGTCAGCGACAGCATGCATGGCGAGATGCTGGCCTTCGAGCTCAACACCCTCCGCATCACCGATGCCGACGGCGCGGTCGGTGTCGGCTACACCTATACCTGCGGCCGCAACGGTGCCGCCATCGATGCGATCCTGCGCCGCGAACTGCCGGAACTGCTGATCGGTGAGGATGCCGACCGCATCGAGCATCTCTGGAACAAGATCTGGTGGGCGCAGCATTATGGCGGCCGCGGCGGCCCGACCGTGCTCGCGCTCTCGGCGGCCGATATCGCCCTCTGGGATCTGAAGGGCGTGCGCCTCGGACAGCCGCTGTGGAAGCTGCTCGGCGGCAATGCCGACCGGGTCTCCTGCTATGCCGGCGGCATCGATCTCGACTACCCGCTGGAGAAGCTGCTGGCGCAGACCGACGGCAATCTGAAGAAGGGTTTCCGGGCGATCAAGATGAAGGTCGGCCGCAAGCGCCTCGCCGAGGATGTCGAGCGCGTCGCGGCGATGCGCAGCCATCTCGGCGACGGCTTCCCGCTGATGGTCGACGCCAACATGAAGTGGAGCGTCGACGAGGCGATCCGCGCCGCCCGCGCCTTCCAGCCCTATGAGCTGACCTGGCTGGAGGAGCCGATCATCCCCGACGACGTCGCGGGCCACGCCCGCATCGTCCGCGAGGGCGGCCTGCCGGTCGCGGCCGGCGAGAATCTGCGCACGCTCTGGGAGTTCAAGCAGCTCGTCGCCACCGGCGGCGTCACCTTCCCCGAGCCCGACGTCACCAATTGCGGGGGCGTCACCGCCTTCCAGAAGATCGTCCACCTCGCCGAGGCCTTCAACCTGCCGGTCACCTCGCACGGCGCGCATGATGTCACCGTGCACCTGCTCGCGGCCGCTCCCAACGGCGCCTTCCTCGAAGCGCACGGTTTTGGGCTGGACCGCTACATCGCCGAGCCCCTGCGCATCGAGGAAGGGCTCGCGATCGCCCCCTCGCGTCCGGGCCACGGCATCGCCTTCGACTGGCAGGGTCTGGAGGCGCTGCGGGCCTGACCCGGCTCAACAGGTCCGGGGCGGCTTGTCCGATCCGTCCATGCGCGCCTGGAAGGCCTCGCCCCAGGCGCGCATGCTCAGCAGCACCGGCTCGAGCGAGCGGCCGAACTCGGTGAGCTCGTATTCCACCTTCGGCGGCACTTCCGGATAGACGATCCGGCGCAGCACGCCGTCGTTTTCCAGCTCGCGCAACTGCAAGGTGATCATCCGCTGCGTCGCCCGCGGCGTCAGCCGGCAGAGCGCGTTGAAGCGCAGCTTGCCGCGCAGCAGATGGAAGAGCAGCACCGGCTTCCAGACGCCGCCGACGACCGAGAGCGTCGCCTCGACTCCGCAGCCGGTACGGCCGGCCGGGCGCCGCCTCGGCCTTGTCTCCGCTTCTGTCGCCGGTGTCTCGATCTCGCTCTTCATACTTACATTCATGATAGTACATGCTTCTTTTGTACGTACTTGTACAATGCGAGCTATGACGGCATTTGCCTGCTTTCGCAATTATGCAGGAGCACGGCGATGAAAGCGGCATGGTACGAGCGCAAGGGGCCGGCGAGCGCGGTCCTGCAACTGGGTGAGCGGCCCGATCCGGCGCCAGGACCGGGCGAGTTGCTGGTCAGTGTCCGTGCCAGCGGCATCAATCCGTCGGATTGGAAGGCGCGTGCCGGCTGGCTCGGCCGCGACCAGATGCCGTTCCCGCTGATAATCCCGCATCAGGACGGCGCGGGGGAGGTGGTCGCGGCTGGCTCGCCGGAGCTGGAGCACCGTGTCGGCGAGCGGGTCTGGTTCTACGAGGCGGCGCTCGGCCGCCCTTTCGGCGGGGCGGCGGAGTATGTCGCGCTGCCGGCGCGGCAGGTCCAGCCGCTGCCGGATAGCGTCTCCTTCGAGGAGGGGGCCTGCCTCGGCGTGCCGGCGATGACGGCGCATCGCTGCGTCTTTGCCGACGGGCCGGTCACCGGCAAGGTCGTCCTCGTCACAGGCGGCGCCGGTGCTGTCGGCCGTTATGCGATCCAGTTTGCCAAGCAGGGCGGGGCGCGGGTGATCGCCACGGTCAGCCGGGAAGAGCAGGCGCGCTCGGCCAGGGCGGCGGGCGCCGATCTCGTGCTCAACCGCCTGAGCGACGACCTGCCCGCCGGCATCCGCGCCTTCACCGGTACGGAGCGCGGCGTTCATCGCGTCGTCGACGTGGCCTTCGGCGACAATCTCGAGGTGACGATGCAGGTGCTGGCGCCGCGGGGTGTGGTCGCGACCTACGCCTCCGACGCGATCCCGGAGCCGGCCCTGCCGTTCTGGCCGCTGATCACGCTCGACGCGACGATCCGCTGCGTGCTCGTCTATGTCATGGACGAGGCGGCGCATGACGCGGCCGCCGCCGCGATCGGCGAGGGGCTGCGCCAGGGCTGGCTCAGCCATGATGTGGCGATACGCTTCCCGCTGGAGCGCATCGCCGAGGCCCATGAGCTGCTCGAAAGCGGCCGCGTCGTCGGCAAGGTGGTGCTGACGAGCTAATCCTCTCGCAGCGGGCGGGGCACGGTCACGGGCCGTGCCTCGCGCGCCTGGGCGGCGAGCCGGACCGGCGCGTTGACCGCGCCGAAGCCCGAATAGCCGCCGCGGCGCTCGACGATCTCGAAGAAGAAGCGCTGCGCGAAGACATGGGTGTAGACCTGCAGGAACTCGGCCTCGCCATCGCGGTCGTAGAGGATGTGGTGCTCGCGCAGACGGTCGAGGAAGGCGGGATCGAGGTCGTAACGGGCTTCGAGGTCGTCGTAATAGTTCTCGGGGATGTCGAGGAAGGATAGGCCCGCCTCGCGCATCGCCGTCACCGCCGCGAAGATGTCCGGCGCCGAGAAGGCGATGTGTTGGACGCCGGAGCCGAAATGCTCCGAGACGAAGCGCGACGACAGGGTCCGCGTCGCCTGCGAGCCGTTGAGGATGAAGCGCAGGCTGCCATCCGCATTGACCAGCGGCCGGCTCTCGACGAGGCCGGCGGGGTCGGCGATGGCGAGCTGCGGGATCCGCTCCAGCGCGAACAGCGAGGTATAGAACAGCAGCCAGGACAGCATCTCGTCATAGTCCATCGACTGCGAGATATGGTCGACGCCGGTAAGCAGGGCAGGGCGGTCGCTGTCGTCCTCGACCGGCAGGAAGTCGTTCTCCCAGCTCTGCGAGCGCTCCCCCTTCGGCTCGGTGAAGTAGATCAGGCTGCCGCCGACGCCGCGGATCGCCGGGATTTCCATCTCACCGGGGCCGACCCGCTGCTCGAAGGTCGGCACCTTCAGCGCTCGCGCCCGCGCCATCGTCGCCTCGACATCGGCGACACGCAGCGCCAGCGCGCAGACGCCCGGACCATGCATGATCGCATGCGACTGCGCGAAACCGTCCTTCTCGGTGTTGATGATCAGGTTGACGCCGCCCTGGCTCCAGCGGGTCACCGCCTTGCTGCGATGCGTGCCGCTCTGATGGAATCCGAGGGCGGTGAAGAGCGCGGCGAGTTCATGTGCCGGCTCCTCGTCGAGCGCGAACTCGATGAACTCGACAGCGAGGCAGGGCGAGCGGTCCGGCATCTCGGCCCTGGCCGGCGCCTCCAGCCGGGCGACCTTGTCGCCGAGTTGGATCAGCGAACGCAGCCCATCGGTGGCGAGGCGCTTGGTCGATCCCGCGCGGAACTGGTCGTTGAAGATCTCCAGCGAGAGCGGACCGGAATAGCCGGTCGCCGCGACAGCTCTGACGAAGCCGGCGACGTCGAGGTCGCCCTGGCCGGGAAAGTTGCGGAAATGCCGGCTCCAGCTCAGCACGTCCATGTCGAGCTTCGGCGCATCGGCGAGCTGGACTAGGAAGATCCGGTCGCCCGGGATGCTGGCGATCGGCTCCAGCGGCGAGCGTCGGGCCAGGGTGTGGAAGGAATCGAGGATCAGGCCGATGCGCTCATGATTGGCGCGGCGGACGATCTCCCAGGCATCGCGGTAGTCGTTGACGTGCCGGCCCCAGGCCAGCGCCTCATAGCCGACCCTGACGCCGTGCTTTTTCGCGAGATCGCCGAGCTCGGCGAAATCGGCGGCGGCCCGGTCGATGCCGCCCTGGGATTGCGGCGAGACGTTCGAGCAGATCAGCATCAGCTCGGCGCCGAGCTCGTTCATCACCTCGAACTTGCGGCCGGCACGCGCGAAGGTCCGGGCCCGCAGCGGCTCCGGCATGCCCTCGAAATCGCGGAAGGGCTGGAATGCGTAGATCTTCAGGCCGAGGTCGGCGACCATCCGCCCGACATCGCGGGGTCCGCCATCGAAACTCAGGAAGTCGTTCTCGAAGACCTCGATGCCGTCGAAGCCGGCGGCGGCGATCGCCGTCAGCTTCTCGGCGAGGTCGCCGCTGATCGAGACGGTGGCGATCGAGGTCGGGTTCATGACTGTCCTCAGCTGGTCGAAAATGAAACCCTCATCCTGAGGAGCGATCCCATTGGGATCGCGTCTCGAAGGATGCTCCAGATCGTGGCTCCGGTGCCCCTCGCGATCATCCTTCGAGACGCCGCTGCGCGGCTCCTCAGGATGAGGGGTGAGGAGGGCCAGGGCATCGTCATGCCGCGTCCGTCATCGCGCCGCCGAGGAAGAGCTGGCCGACGCGGGGATCGGCGAGGATCTCGGCGGCCGGGCCCTGCATCCTGGTCTGGCCGAGTTCGAGCACGAGGCCTTCGTCGGAGATTTCCAGCGCCGAGCGGGCGTTCTGCTCGACCATCAGGATGGTGACGCCCTTCGCGCGCAGGTCCTTCAGGATGCCGAAGGTCTCCTGCACCATCATCGGCGAGAGCCCGATCGAGGGCTCGTCGATCAGCACGAGCTGCGGGTCGAGCAGCAGGCCGCGGACGATTTCGAGCTGCTTCTGCTCGCCGCCGGACAGGGTCGAAGCCTGCTGGTCGGCCTTGCGGCGGAGCGCCGGAAAACGGTCGAGCGCCGCTTCCAGGCGCCTGGGCATGTCGGTGATGCCGGCGCCCGCGGCGACGCTGCCGAGCTCGATATTGTGGCGCACCGAGAGCTCGGGGAAGATGTTGCGGCCCTGCGGGACATAGCAGATCCCGGCTTCCAGCAGCTTGCGCTGGTTCCAGTTGGTGATGTCGCGGCCATCGAGCCGGATGTGGCCCTCGCGGACCTTGAGCAGGCCAAAGATCGCCTTGAACACCGTCGATTTGCCGGCGCCGTTCGGGCCGATCACGGTGGTGATCGCGGCGCGGCGAACCTTGAATGTCGTGCCGTTGAGGATGGTCATGGCGCCGTAGCCGCCGACCACGCCGTCGAGCTCGAGGATGGGGGGGGTCATGGATCGCTCCTCAATGCCCCAGATAGGCTTCGATCACCGACGGATTGGCGCGGACCTCGGCCGGCGTGCCTTCCGCCAGCACCTTGCCCTCGGCCAGCACGAGAACGCGCGTGCACAGCGACATCACGAAGTCCATGTTGTGCTCGATGACCACGAAGGTCGAACCCTGCTCGGCATTGATGGCCCGCAGGCGC
Source organism: Allobosea sp. NPDC055594 (assembly GCF_053618995.1). Classification (NCBI taxonomy): domain Bacteria; kingdom Pseudomonadati; phylum Pseudomonadota; class Alphaproteobacteria; order Hyphomicrobiales; family Alloboseaceae; genus Allobosea; species Allobosea sp. NPDC055594. Next base: position 253,258 of record NZ_JBSHIO010000006.1, on the reverse strand, counting down.
TCCTTCAGGTCGCCGAGCATGGTCAGGTTGACCCCGCCGGCCGGCTCGTCGAGCAGCACCAGCCGCGGCCCGGCCATGAAGGCCATGGCGGCGTCGAGCAGCTTCTGTTGGCCATAGGAGAGCCCGCCGGCCTTGGCGTCGATCAGATGACCGAGCTTGAAGAAGCTGATCATCCGGTCGGCGGCCTCGCCGAGCCCGGCATCGCGGGCGCCGAAGAAGCGCGACAGCATCGAGCCCTGATGCTCCTGTCCGGCGAGGATCAGGTTCTCGCGCACGGTGAGCTCGGGGAAGACCTGCAGCAGCTGGAAGGTGCGGCTGACGCCGAGCCGATTGAGCTCGGAGGGGCGCATATTGGTGACATCCAGCCCGTCGAGCTTCACCGTGCCCTCGGTCGGCTCGAGCTGGCCGAGGATGCAGTTGAACAGGGTCGACTTGCCGCAGCCATTGGGGCCGATGATGCCGAGGATCTCGCCTTCATTGACCGAGAACGAAACCCCGTTCACCGCCTTGATGCCGCCGAAGGCCTTGTGGAGGTTGGTGACTTCCAGCACCTGGCTCATCGGCCGCCTCCCGCCTTGTTCCGGCCGGTGATCCAGGCCCAGCCGCGTTCGATCAGCCCGCTCATCCCTTGCGGGCAGGCGATCAGGAGCAGCATCACGATGGCGGCGAAGATGATCAGGTAGAGCGAGCCGGCAAAGCGCAGCCATTCCGGCAGCACGACGCCGAGCAGCGCGCCGATGAACGGTCCGAGCAGATAGCCGGCGCCGCCCGCCACCACCATCAGCAGCAGGAAGAAGCTCTGCGACAGCGAGAAGGGCGAGGGGTCGATGAACTCGACCAGCGGGGCGTAGAGAGCGCCGGCGAAGCCGGCATAGGCCGAGCCGATCGCGAAGGCGAGCAGCGTATACATGCGCGTGTCGATGCCGAGGCTCGCCGCCCGGATCGGGTTCTCGCGCAGCGCCGTGAAGGCCCGGCCCCAGGGCGAGCGGATCATCCACCAGAGCAGCACGGCGAGCAGGAAGGTGACGACCACCACGAAGCGGTGGAAAGCGAGCGCCCCGTCGAGCTTGAAGCCGAACAGCGAGGGCCGCGGGATGTTGGAGAGCCCGAAGACGCCGCCGGTCAGCCATTGCTCGTTGCGCATCACCAGCCAGACCAGCGTCGAGAAGGCGAGCGTCACGAAGGCGAGGTAATGCGCCTTGACCCTGAGCGCCGGGAAGCCGAGCAGGAGGCCGACCGCGAAGGTTGCGATGCCGGAGATCGCGAAGGCTGCATACCAGGAGATGCCGGTCTTGGTGGTGAGGAGCGCGGTGATATAGGCGCCGATGCCCATGAAGGCGGCCTGCGCCAGCGATTTCAGGCCGGCATAGCCGAGCGTCAGATTGAGCCCCATCACGGCGATCGCCATCACCAGCCAGAGCGAGAGCACATAGGTGCCGTAGCGGCCCATGCCGGAGGGGACGAACCAGAGGATGACGGCGCCGAGCGCGAGGGTGATCAGCGTGCCGTCGGCGAAACCGCCGAGGGCGGGTGCGCGGCTCGGTGCTGTGCGGACGGCGGCGCGGCTTGCGGGCGCGGTCATACGCGGCGCTCCTCTCTCCGGCCCATCAGGCCTTCCGGCTTGAGCAGGATGATGATGATCAGCAGGACCAGCGGCACGGCGAGCTTGTACTGGCTCGAAAAGTAGCCGGCCGCGAGACTGTCGACGATGCCGACGATCAGGCCGCCGACCAGCGCGCCGCGCACCTGGTTGAAGCCGCCGACGATGGCGGCGATGAAGGCGAACAGGCCGATCACCTCGCCATTCGAGAATTTTGCCAGATAGATCGGCGAGATCAGCACCGAGGCGACGACGGCGAGCGCCGCATTGATCACGAAGGTCAAAAGCACCATGCGCTCGACCGGAATGCCGAGGATACGCGCCACCGTCGGGTTCTGCGCCGTCGCCTGCATCTGGCGGCCGAGCCTCGTGCCGCCGACGAACCATTGCAGCGCGCCGATCACGGCGAAGGCGACGGCGATGATGGCGAGGTGCTGCAGCGAGATCGCCGCGCCGAAGATAGAGAGCGTGTCGGTCGGCACGAAGGAGGGAAAGTTCTGGGCCTCGGCCGAGAAGCCGTCCTTGGCGCCTTCCTTCATGATGATCGAGAGCGCCATGGTGGCGATGGCGAGGGGCAGCACGCCATGGCGGATCATCGGGTCGACCACGGCGATCTTGAAGCCGACGCCGAAGATCAGGATGAAGGCCGCGATGCCGATGATCGCCGCGAGCCAGATCGGCGCGCTGAACAGCTTGATCGCCAGCAGGACCAGCACCGCCGGCAGCATCACGAACTCGCCCTGGGCGAAGTTGATGGTCTGCGAGGTCTGCCAGACCAGAGTGAAGCCGATGGCGGCGAGGGCGTAGATCGCGCCCGTAGCGACGCCGGCGATGAGATAGGCGATGAATTCGGCCATGGCGGTGTTCTCGCTCGGTGTTGGGCCGTGGACTGGAAAGCTCGTTTTAGCCAAGGCTTTCCAGAAGATGCCGACGGGTGGAACATCCGCGGGGAACCCTTCTCCCGTGTGGGAGAAGGGCAGGGATGAGGGCCTGCCCTAACCACAGAGGGCGCAACGAAGCCGTAGCGCCTTCACGATCGGCCGCGGTCCCTCACCCCTGCCCCTCCCCCATTCGGGAGAGGGGTTCCCCACGCTTGTCCTGTCTGCCGCTCGCAATGACGATGCGGCTCCCCGCTGTTACGGGTTGATCTTCGGCAGCGTCGCCGTGATCACCTGCTTGCCGTCCTTGACCTCGGCGAGGAAGCTCTCGCGATCGAGATCGCCGTTCTTCTCGATGGTGGTCTCCATCAGGATGCCGGGCTCTTCCGAGGGCTTGATCGTGGCGCCGCGCAGCGTGTCGGCGAGGCCCTTCTTGTCGAATTTCTTCTGCTTCTCGGTCGCCCACTTGATCATGTAGACGCCCATATAGCCCTTCATGCCGTTATGGTCGGAAGCGTAGTTGTACTTGGCTTGGAACTTCTTGCCGAATTCCTGGAAGGCCGGGATCGGCGCGTCGATCGACAGGCCGACATGGCCCTTGGCGCCATTGGCAGCCTCGCCGGCGAGCTCGATCACCTTGGCACCGAGCAGCGTCGTCTCGCCGACCATCGGCTTGTTGACGCCCTGCTGCTTGGCGGCGCGCAGGAAGCGGGCGCTCTCCTCCTCGTTGAGATAGACGAAGACCGCGTCGGCATTGGCGTTCTTGATCTTGATCGCGTCGGCCGAGAAATCGGCCTGGCCCTGCTCGGTCGAGACGTCGGCGGCGACCTTGATTCCGGCCTTCTCGAGTTCGGGGATGATCGCGTCGCGGCCGCCCTTGCCGAAGTCGTTGTTGACCCAGACCACGGCGACCGAGCCGGCCTTGACGGTGTCCTTGAGATATTTGGCGATCTTCGGCATCGCCGCCGCCTGGCTGAGCGAGGTCCGGAACAGATACTGGTTGCCCTGCTTGGTCAGGCCGGCGGCCTCGCCGCCGACGATCTGGGCGATCTCGGCGCGCTGGGCGATCTGCATGGAGGCGCCGATCGGACCGGAGAAAACCGGGCCGAGCACGGCATAGGTGCCTTCGTCGATGGCGCGCTGCACGGCGGCGCGGGTGTTTCCGGGATTGGTCTGGGTATCGTAATGGATGATCTCGATCTGCTTGCCGAGCAGGCCGCCCTTGGCGTTGATCTCGGCGACGGCGAGGTCGATTCCGTTCTTGAAATTGGTGCCGGCCGTGGCACCCGCGCCCGAGAGCTCGACGACGTTGATCAGCTTGACCTTGTCCTGCGCCGAGGCGGGCAGGGCGATGCCGGCGCTGAGCGCAGCGGCGATGATCCAATGCGACTTCATGATCTGTATCTCCTCCGATAGCTTCGTTTCTTGTCGCCCCGGTCGTGCCGGGCCGTCTTCTTATGCAGCATGCTCGCCGGCGCGCTCTGCCATCGCGGCGTCGAACGCGCGGCTCATCGCGCTTTCCGACGCTTCGGCGCCGGTGAACAGCGCGAAGGCGTCGAGTGCCTGGTGGATGGCGAGCTCGCGCCCGCTCATCACCGTCGCGCCAATGCTTTGCGCAGCCTTCATGAGCGGTGTCCAGAGCGGATGGTAGACGGAATCGGCGACCCATTGCGATGCTCGTAGAACGCCGGCCGGCAGCGGCATTTCGCGGTTCGGCGCCATGCCGAGCGGCGTGCCGTTGACGATGCCGGCGGCGCCCTCCGCGGCCGCAGCCGCACTGGCCGCGATCTCGATTCGGGCGCGGCCGGCGAGCATCTGCGCCAGGGCCTCGCATTTGCCGCGGTCGATGTCGTAGAGCCGCAAGGCCCCGACGCCGCTGCCGGCCAGCGCGAAGGCTATCGCCTTGCCGACACCGCCGGCGCCGACGATCGCGACCGGCCTGTCGCCGTCGTTCCGGCCGAGCTTGCGATAGGCCGTGGCGAAGCCGCTGGCATCGGTGTTGTGCCCGGTGAGCCGGCCATCGGCGACGGTGATGGTGTTGACGGCCCCCATCGCCGCGGCCTCCGGCGAAAGCGCGTCGAGCAGCGGCACGACCGCTTCCTTGTAGGGGTAGGTGACGTTGATGCCGGAGAAGCCGAGCCGGCGCACGCCCTCGAGCATGGCGGCGAGGTCGTCGCGCTGCGCGCCTTCGACCTCGATCAGGTGGTAATGCGCCTCGAAGCCGGCGGCGCGCGCCGCCGCCTCCTGCATCGCCGGCGTCGCCGAATGGGCGATCGGATAGCCGATCAGCGCGAGCAGCACCCGCTTGGCTTTCCTGGCGTTGACGCTTGCCGGCATGTCCGTCCCTTCCCGGCGCGCCCGTCTTGGCGGGCTGCGCGCTGACGAAAGATAAGCTGAACGAGCGCCCTAACGCGATAACCAATCCATCGCATCTACCTAACTCGATGTTATCTTTTGGGTGGAGACGAGGCCTCGCCATGCCCTAGCGGCATCACCACCGCATTCATCTCCTCGCGCAGCAGCTTGACGAAGCTCTCGGCATAGAGGGACGGGGCCTTGTCCTTCTTGATCGCGACATAGGTCTGGAACTGGGTCGGTTCCTCGATCGGGATCGCCGCGACCCCCGGCATTGCGCCATGCGCGACGGTGAACTGGTCGATGATCGCGATGCCGAGCCCGGCCTTGACCAGCGCGCAGACGGTGGTGCCGAAGCGCGCCTTGATCGCCATTTCGAAGCTGAGCCCGCTGCGCACGAAGATCTCGCTCATGATCCGGCCGTAAGGGTCGTTCGGGTCGATGCCGATCAGCGGGTGCGCGACGATCTCGCTGGCCGAGACGCTGGCGCGCCCGGCGAGCGCATGGCCTTCAGGCACGATGCAAAACAGTTCGCCCATCGCCAGCGGGATGAAGTCGAGGCCCGGATGGTCAAGCCGGTAGCTCATCGCCGCGATCTCGCCCTTGCCGAGCAGGAGATAGTCGAGCGCTTCCTCGATCTTGAGGATGTTGATCTCGATGCGCAGGTCCGGATGCTTGCGCTTCAGGCGTTCGATCGCCCGTGGCACCATGACGTTGCAGATGCTGGGCACCGAGCCGAGCCGTAGCTCGACGCCGTCGCCGCGCTCGATCCGCGCCAGGGTGTAGTGGAGGTCGTCGACCTTCTGGTAGACGCCGTTGATCTGCTCGAAGATGTCGTTGGCCTCAGGCGTCGGCACATAGCGTCCGTGCCGGCGCTCGAACAGCTTGAGGCGGAAGGTCCGCTCGGTGTGCTTCATCAGCCGGCTGATGCCGGGAGCCGAGACGTTGAGCAGTTTCGCCGCGCCCGCAATCGTGCCGGTGATCATGATGGCCCGGATCACCTCGATCTGGCGCAGCGTCAGCATGGCCCGCGCTTCCTCCCGCTCGCCTTCTTGCTGCCAGCGGAGGCGAGGGCGAAAGGACTGTCAAGGCGCGCTGACCTCCGGCGCAGGCTGAGCAGGCCACATCCTCTGGCGGAGCGGCTTCGCCCTGCGCGGTGCTGGCCGGCCCGGCTGTCGCCTGAAGCCCGAACTCGCTGCTGTGAGTGTCGATGCAAGGCATCTGGCCAGAGCGTTCGGCTCCGGTCCCGGGAAGGAAGCCGGGCGCCGGTTCAGAGGACGTCCCAGACCCGCAGCCGCGTCGAGTCCATATGCAGGCGGATGACCTCGGTCAGCGCCTCGGCGTCGCGCTTTTCCAGCGCCTCGATCATCGCCTCGTGCTCGGCGACGGCTCCGGCCCATTTGTCCGGACCCTCATTGCCGATGAAGCGCAGCCGCTTGATCCGGGCCTGGAGGGTGCCGTGCATTTCCATCAGCACGTCATTGCCGGACGCGGCCACGATCGCGGAATGGATCGCCTGATTGAGCTTGAAATATTCGAGCCGGTTCCGGACGCGATATTGTTCCATCATCGCATCGTGCAGAGCCCGGATCGCCGCGATCGTCTCGTCCGAGGCGTTCTCGCAGGCCGTACGTCCGCCGAGCTGCTCGAGATTCTTCAGCACTTCGAGGATGTTGCGCATATCGGTCGAGCTGAATTTGCGAACGATCGCGCCCTTGGCCGGCTGGATCTCGACCAGGCCTTCGCTGGCCAGCGTCTTGATCGCCTCGCGCAGCGGTGTGCGCGAAACGCCGAGCTGTGCCCCGATCAGCCCCTCATTGATGCGCTGGCCCGGCGCGAGGGTGCCCTCGATGATCATGTCGCGCATGCGCTCGAGCACCTCGTCGTGCAAGGTCCGGCGCTGAATGCGCGGATAGGCTTCCGACGCTTCGCTCAACGTCCCGACTCCGCTCGTCATCGACGCTCCTTCTCAATCGTCCTGTACCGCATGGCGTTTTCGCCATGTCAACGCGGCCTCCGCTCGGCATGGCCGATGCTGCGGCGCCCAGGTCATGGAAACTTGTGGAAACGCCAGCTTCCGGACAGAGGGCGCCGGTCGAAGGTACCTTTCCAGGAGCATCTTATGTCACATTGATTATGCTGCATACAGAATACTTGCCTAGCCATTGGGCGCATGTTAGGCCCATGCCAGATTGCCGGCCTATGACCGGATTACGGGAGGATTCCTTGGAAACTGAGGCGAAGAACGCCCTGCCGGTTATTGCAGTCGCCATGGGCGATCCGTCCGGCATCAGCCCCGAGCTCACTGCGCGCATTCTTGCCGAGCCCGATCTGCGCTCCGCCGCGCGTTACGTGGTTTTCGGTGATTTCCGCCTTTTCCAGCTCGGCGCTGCCGATGCCGGGCTGGCGCCCGATCTGCATGTCGTCAAGGAAGGCGATGCGCTGCCGGCCGCTGCCGGCAAGCCGGTCTTCGTCGATCTCGCCAACCATGATCCTGCCGATCTCCAGCGCGGCAAGGCGACGCTCGCCGGCGGCAAGGCGGCGACCGATAATTTCCGCCGGGCCCTGCAGCTCGCCGCTGCCGGCAAGGCCGATGCGGTGTTCTTCACGCCCTTCAACAAGGCGGCGATGCGCTTCGCCTATCCGGGCTATGACGACGAGATCCGCTTCGTGCGCGATGCGATCGCCTTCGAAGGTCCGGCGAGCGAGTTCAACGTGCTCGACGAGCTCTGGAACTGCCGGGTCACCTCGCATATCCCGCTGTCGGAGGTCGCGAACAACATCACCCAGGAGCGCATCCTGCGGGCGCTCGACCTCGCCGACAAGAATCTGCGCGCCGCCGGCTTCAATCCGCCGCGCATCGCGGTCGCTGGCATCAATCCGCATGCCGGCGACGGCGGTAATTTCGGCCGCGACGAGGTCGACACGATCGAGCCGGCGGTGAAGACGGCACAGGCCAAGGGCTACACGGTCGAGGGGCCGTTCCCGTCCGATACGGTGTTCCTGCGTGCCAAGAATGGCGATTTCGACGCCGTCCTGACGATGTATCACGACCAGGGCCAGATCGCGATGAAGCTGATGGGCTTCGATCGCGGCGTCACCCTGATCGGCGGTTTCCCGTTCCCGATCTGCACGCCGGCTCATGGCACGGCCTATGAGATCGCCGGCAAGGGCATCGCCAATCTCGGCGCTTGCCGGGCGGCATTGTCGCTGGCCATCAAGATGGCGAGCGAGGGAAGGGCGGCGCGCAAGACCGCGGCCTGAGGAAACTCCGGCAGGGCGGCCACATAAGAGCCGCCCGATCAGTTGAAGCAAGGGAGAGAACAGCATGAAGAAGTTCACGATCGCGGCGAGCTTCGTCGCCGCGTCCTTCGCGATGGCGATGCCGGCCCAGGCCTGGCAGCCGACCAAGCCGATCGAATTCGTCGTGGCCTCGGGGCCGGGCGGCGGCACCGACAATTTCGCGCGCGTCATTCAGTCGATCATCACCAAGCACAAGCTGGTCGAGCAGCCGATCGTGGTGCTCAACAAGGGCGGTGGCAGCGGCGCCGAGGCCTTCATCTATGGCAAGGGCGGCAAGGGCGATGCCCACAAGGTCGTCTTCGGCACCAACAACGCCTATCTGCTGCCCTACGTCGCCAAGCTCGGCTACAAATTCTCCGATCTCACCCCGGTCGCCGCTCTGGCGCTCGACGAGTTCCTGATCTGGGTCAACGGCAACTCGCCCTATAACGATGCCAAGGCCTATATCGACGCGGTGAAGGCCAAGCCCGGCAGCTTCAAGATGGCCGGCAGCCAGTCCAAGGACACCGACCAGACGCTGACCGCGATGATCCAGGACGCCACCGGCGCCAAGTGGATCTATGTGCCCTTCCAGGGTGGCGGCGCGGCCGCGACCCAGCTTGCGGGCGGCCATGTCGACTCCAACACCAACAACCCGAACGAGAATATCGGCCAGTGGAAGGCCGGCCAGGTCAAGCCGCTCTGCGTCTTCTCGCCGGTGCGTCTCGCCAAGGGTGAGCCGGTCCACAACGGCAAGGGCTGGGGCGACATCCCGACTTGCAAGGAAGCCGGTCTGCCGCTCGAATCCTTCCAGATGCCGCGTACCGTCTGGCTGCCGGCCGAGGTTCCGGCCGATGCGGTCGGCTTCTATGCCGACGTCATGGAGAAGGTCAGCAAGACCCCGGAATGGGCCGAGTTCGTCGCCCGCACCGCGCAGACCGCCCGCTTCATGAAGGGCAAGGAACTGACCGACTTCGTCGCCAAGGACGAGGCGGCCAACGCCAAGACCTTCAAGAACGAAGGCTGGGTCGTCAACTGACCCGCCGCTGACGGGACGGCCCGCTGGCCTAAGGGGCCAAGGCGTTTCGGCAGCCGGGTCGAGCCCGAGACGAACTCCGGGAAGCGGGCCTTCGAGCCCGCTTCCCGTCGCAAAAATCACCAGGGATGGAAGGCTGTCGATGATCACCCGCTTCCAGGCCGAAATCGGGACAGCCCTGGCGACGCTCGCCTTCGGGCTGGTCATCGTCAACGGCGCGCGCGAATTCGGAATCGGCTGGGATTCCTCCGGTCCGCAGCCGGGCGCCTTTCCCTTCTATTGCGGCCTGCTCATCGCGCTCGCCAGTCTCGGAACGCTGGTATCCACCGTCGGTCGCAGGCTGGGTGGTTCGGCCGCGCTGGCCGACAGCTTCCTCGACCGCGAGCAGGCCAAGCGGGTCATCTCCTTCTTCCTGCCGATGCTCGCCTTCATCGTGCTCAGCGTGACGCTCGGCATGTATGTCGCGATGGTCCTCTATCTCGTCTTCGCGATGCGCTTCCAGGGGCGCTTCGGCTGGTTGCCGACGCTTGCGACCGCCTTCGGTACCGCCGCCTTCTTCTATTTCGGCCTCGAGAAGTTCGCCCAGGTCTCCCTGCTCAAGGGGCCTGTCGAGACGATGCTCGGCCTCTGACCTTCGCGAGCCGGACACCCCATGGAAAACTTCGCCTCGCTCCTCCACGGTTTCGAAGTCGCGCTGACCGCTCATCACATCGCTCTGATGATGGCCGGCGTGCTGCTCGGCATCCTCGTCGGCGTGCTGCCCGGGCTCGGCGCCCCGAACGGCGTCTCGCTGATGCTGCCGCTGACCTTCACCATGGACCCGGTCTCGGCGATCATCCTCTTGACCTCGCTTTATTGGGGCGCGCTGTTCGGCGGCTCGACCACCTCGGTCCTGTTCAACATTCCCGGCGAGCCGTCTTCCGTCGCCACCACCTTCGACGGCCATCCGATGGCCAAGCAGGGCAGGGCGGCCGAGGCGCTATCCTTCGCCTTCCTCTCGGCCGGCTTCGGCGCCATGGCCGGCGTCATTCTGATCACGCTGCTCTCGGGCTGGGTTGCGCGCTTCGCGCTGAAATTCTCCTCGCCGGAGTATTTCGCGGTCTATTTCATGACCTTCGCCAGCTTTGTCGGCCTCGGCGGCGCTTCGCCCTTCAAGACGATCGTCTCGATGGCGATGGGCTTCGCCTTCGCCACGATCGGCATGGACTCGGTCTCCGGCAATGTCCGCCTGACCTATGAGTTCGACGTGCTGCTCGCCGGCGTCAGCTTCCTGATCGCGGTGATCGGCCTGTTCGGCCTCGGCGAACTGCTCCAGACCATGGAGGAGGGGCTGCGCTTCGACGGCGTCAAGGCCAAGGTGCGTCCCCGCGACGTGCTTCTGACCGCGCTCAAGCTGCCGCGCTACTGGTTCGCGCTGCTGCGTTCCAGCATCATCGGCATCTGGATGGGCATCACGCCGGGCGGGCCGACGGCGGCCTCCTTCATGAGCTACGCGATGGCCAAGCGCTCCTCGCGCACCCCCGAGAAATTCGGCAAGGGCGAGCCCGAGGGCGTGATCTCGCCCGAGACGGCGGACCATGCTGCCGGCTCCGCCGCCATGCTGCCGATGCTGGCGCTCGGCATTCCCGGCTCGGCGACCGCAGCGGTGATGATGGGCGGGTTGATGATCTGGGGCCTCAACCCCGGCCCGATGCTGTTCGTCGAGCGTCCCGACTTCGTCTGGGGCCTGATCGCCTCGATGTATCTCGGCAACGTCGTCGCCGTTATCGTCGTGCTCGCCACCGTGCCGCTCTTCGCCTCGATCCTGCGCATTCCGTTCTCGATCATCGGCCCGGCCATCGTCGTGGTCTGCTTCATCGGCGCCTATACGGTGGCCAGCAAGGAATTCGACATCTGGCTCGCGCTGGCCTTCGGCCTGGTCGGCTACTTCTTCAAGAAGCTCGATTATCCGATCGCGCCGCTGGTTCTCGCCATGGTCATCGGCGACAAGGCGGAGGACGCCTTCCGCCAGTCGATGATCTTCTCGCAGGGCTCGCTTTCGATCTTCTGGTCGAATCCGCTGGTCGGGTCGCTGATGGCGATCGCGCTTTCTCTCCTCCTCTTCCCGCTGTTGGGCTCGGCCAGGCGCGGCATTCGCAAGCTTGCGACCGCCCGGGCCGCCAAGGCCTGACGGCTCCACCGCCGCAGAGAGTCCTGCCATGACCGAAGTCTACAAGGGCATTTTCCCGATCGCGCCGACGATCTTCCACGACAATGGCGACCTCGACATCGAGGGTAACAGGCGCGTCATGGATCTGATGATCGACCAGGGCGTCGACGGCATCTGCATCCTCGCCAACTATTCCGAGCAGTTTCTGCTGACGGATGAGGAGCGCCATCAGGTGATGCTGCTCTCGATCGAGCAGGTCGCGGGCCGTGTGCCGGTGATCGTCACCACCTCGCATTTCTCGACCCGCATCGCCGCCCAGCGCGCCAAGGCCGCCGCCGATGCCGGCGCCAAGATGCTGATGATGATGCCGCCCTATCACGGCGCCCTGCTCAAGGCCGACGAGGACGGCATGATCGAGCATTTCGCGCATGTCGCCGACGCCAGCGGCCTGCCGATCATCCTGCAGGACGCGCCGCTCGCCGGCGTCAATATGAGCGTGCCCTTCATGGTCCGGCTGGCGAAGGCGGTTCCGCTCGTCTGCTATTTCAAGATCGAGATCGCGGGTACCGCCAACAAGCTACGCGCCCTGATCGAGGCCGGCGGCAAGGCGGTCGTCGGGCCGTTCGACGGTGAGGAGGCGATCACGCTGATGGCCGATCTCGACGCCGGCGCCACCGGGACGATGACCTCGGCCATGATCCCAGACCTGATCAAGCCGATCGTCACGGCGCATGCCGCGGGCGACCGCAAAAAGGCCGCCGGGCTCTATCGCGACGTCCTGCCGATCATCAATTTCGAGAACCGCCAATGCGGCCTGCGCGCCACCAAGGCGCTGATGAAGGAAGGCGGCGTGATCAAGAGCGAGGCCGTCCGCCATCCGCTGGTGCCGCTGCACCCGAAGACCCGCGAGGGCCTGATCGAACTCGCGCGCGAACTCGATCCGCTGGCCCTGCGCTGGGGCAAGTGAGGCCAAGGTCCCTCGTCAGGCCCGGGCTTGGCCCGAGCCTCCCCTGAACGAGGTTCCCGGGTCCGCGCCTCAGAATTCGATCGAGGGGCGGACCCAGAGGTTTCGCCTGGGAACGACGGCGCGACGTCAGCCCTTCGTCCAGACCGCGAGCTCATAGCCGTCCGGATCGGCGAAGTGGAAGCGTCGGCCGCCGGGAAAGCCGAAGGCCGGCCGCACGATCCGTCCACCGGCGGCCTCTATCGAGGCCTGGGCGGCGGAAAGGTCGTCCGCATAGAGGATGACCAGCGGCCCGCCCGGCCTCGGCGTGCCCTGCGTGGTGAAGCCGCCTTCCAGGCGGCCATCGGAGAAGGCGCAGTATTCCGGGCCGTAATCGGTCACCTTCCAGCCGAAGGCGGCCTCGTAGAAGGCCCGCGCCCTCGCAAGGTTGGCGACGACGAATTCGACATAGTCGATGCGGCGGTCGTTCTCTGATCTGGTCATCGAATCTCTTCTGATCGTTCCGGTCGCATGAGTTCTAGCGCGCTGCCGGCCCGCGCCTGGCGGCAGCCGCCCCGGCGCCTGACGAATTCCCATTCGTAGACCGATGCTGTAGCCAAGGAAGCCTACGAGGCTGCTGCGACAGGAACCCAGCACGATGGCGACGACGATTGACACCCTTGCCGAGGCGCTGACCGGCGCCCGCCGCGGCCACAGCCTGGTCGAGATCGCGACCTTGCCGGTCCCGGCCGATATCGACGCCGCGCTCGCCGTGCAGGCCAAGGTGCAGAAGGCGATGGGCTATGCCGATGCCGGCTTGAAGGTTTCGATCGCCGAGGGCGGCCGGCCGATCGCCGCGCCGATGCCGGGGCCCTATCTGAAGTCCGGGGATACCTATCGCTCCGCCCATGGCGCCGAGCTGCGCGTCGAGATCGAGCTCGCGGTGCGGCTCGGGCGTGACATGCCGCTGCGGCCGGGCAACCCCTATACCCGTGCCGAGCTGATCGAGCATTGCGACGCCGCGCTGGTCGGGATCGAGATCGTCGAGAGCCGCATCGCCGACTGGACTCATGTCGCCTTTCCGCTCTGGCTCGCCGATGCGCTCGGCCATGGTGGCTATTTCGTCGGCCCGGAGGTTCCGTTCAGCATTTTCGACGATGTCCGTTCGCTGACCTGCACGGTCGAACTCGACGGCGACGTCCTCTATGACCGCCCGGCCGAGCACGCCAATGGCGATCCGCTGGTGACCGCGCTGGCCTGGGCCAATCGCCCAGCCGAGACGCCGCTCGGCGGCCTCAAGGCGGGGCAGATCATCACCACCGGCAGTCTCTGCGGCGGCGTGCTCGCGCCGACGCTCGGCCCGGTGATCGCCCGGCTCGACCCGATCACGGCGATCTCCTTCGCGCTGGCGTAAGCAATTTGCGCTCGCGGGAAGCCATGCCCGCGAGCGCTTCCGTTGCGGGGGTGTAACGGTACGTTTACCTCGCGGGTGCTCGGATTGTCGCTGCGGATCGGCAGCGTTGAATTGTGATCAACTGGCGGCAGGATCACAAAATGAACTCATTTTCTGCATTTTAGTCGCGTTGCGTTGGAGGTTTGATGCTGTCGAGACGGAGGAGGGGGCTCGGTATTGCGGGCGGGGGCTTGTGCGCTTTCGTCGTGATGCTTGTGGCCGAAACTCCGCCGGCCCGTGCCTTCGACCTGTCCTCGCTCGACGTCTTCGGACTGTTCGGTTCGAAGGAGAAGCCGCCGGCCGTCAGCGCCACCACGCTGCCCTATGAGCTGAACTTCGAGCTCGATGACGCACCCGATGCGAGCGCGCTGACGCGCAACCTGCAGGATGCCTCGCTCCTCTATCGCCTGAGGCAGGATGCGCCGCCCGACGGCGATACGCTGGCGCGCCGGGCCAGCGCCGATATCGACCCGATGCTCGATGCGCTCTGGGCGCGCGGCTATTTCAACGCCCAGGTCAGCATCGCAGTCGACGGAGCGGTCGTAAGCCAGGCCGGCGAGCCGCCGCCGGGCTTCGCCGCCGCGGCCGAGCGCTTTCGCAACCGTGCGCCGGCGCCTGTCGTCGTCACCGTCAATCCCGGGCCGCTCTTCACCCTGCGCAATGTCGATATCGTAGCCGGCGAGAAGCGTGATCCGACCGCGGTCATCGCCGATCCGGCCAAGGTCTCGGGGCTGAAGCCGGGCGATCCGGCCAGCTCGGCGTCGCTGCGCGCGGCGCAGGCGGCACTGGTCGATTACTGGCGGGCCCATTCGCGCCCGCTCGCCAAGGTTGTCGAGATCCGGCCGGTGGTCGACCATGCTGCCAAGATCATGGACGTCTCTCTGGTCGTCGATCCCGGTCCGGTCGCCGGATTCGGCGAGTTCGGCATCGGCGAGACCGGCGACATCCCCGAGGCGGTGGTCCGCTCCTTCATCTATCTCGAGCCCGGCGATCCCTATTCGCCCAAGGAGCTCGCCGATACCCGCAAGTCGATCGCGACGATTCCTGCCGTCGGCGCGGTGCGGATGCGCGAGGGCACGGCCCTCGATGCGCGGGGCAACCTGCCGATTTTCGTCGAGGTCTCCGAACGGCCCAAGCGCGTGGTCGGCTTCTCCGCGCGCTACTCGACCATCGATGGCCCGGCGGTGAGGACCTATTGGGAGCATCGCAACCTGTTCGGCGGGGCTGAGCGGCTGCGCGTCGAGGGCGATCTCTTCTTCGCGCCGCGCATCGACGGCACCAAGATCCAGCGCTTCGGCGATTTCCTGCCATCCGATCTCGGTGGACGCTTCGCCGTCGGCTTCATGAAGCCAGCGCTCGGCGGCAGCCGCAACGATCTGCTGATCGATGCGGTCGGCACGCGCGAGCGCGTCGGCACCAACCGCTATGGCGGCTACACCGCCCGCTACGTCAACGGAACCGCCAGCATCCGCCATCGCTTCAGCGACAGCTTCTCGGTCCAGGCCGGGCTCGAGGTCGAGCGCGGGCAGACCAGCGACGTGCTTGGCCAGGTCGACTATCTGATCGCCGGCGTGCCGCTCTCGCTGCGCTATGATTCCACCGACAGCCTGCTCGATCCGACGCGTGGCATCCGCCTCACCGCCTCGGTCGCACCCTATGCCGCCTTCGGCGACACGGATGCCCCCTTCCTGCAGAGCAAGGCTTCGCTGTCCGGCTATTACTCGCTCGACGAGGACAGCCGCTATGTTCTCGCCGGCCGGATCGGGCTCGGTTCGATCGCCGGTGCCGACCTCGGCGATATCCCGGCGACGCGGCGCTTCTATGCCGGCGGCGGCGGTTCGGTGCGCGGCTACGCCTACCGCACATTGTCGCCGCTCGGGCCGCTCGATCACCTCACCGGCGGGCGCAGCCTGTTCGAGGCTTCGGCCGAGGCGCGCATCAAGATCACCAACACGATCGGTATCGTGCCCTTCTTCGACGCCGGCATGGCCTTCGAATCGCAGGTGCCGAACTTCAAGGAGCGGCTGCAACTCGCCGCCGGGCTCGGCCTGCGTTATTATACGCCGATCGGGCCGATCCGCGTCGACGTCGCGGCCCCGCTCAACCCGCGCAAGGGCGACAAGCCCGTCGCTCTCTACATCAGCATCGGGCAGGCCTTCTGATGGGCGCGCTCCGTTTCCCAAAGCTGCTCGGCGCCATCGCGGCACTGCTCATCGCCGCAGGCGCCATGCTGCTCTCCGGCCTCGGCGGCTTCGCCCAGAACGCCGGCGAGCGCGGCGTCCTCGCCGATCTGATCTCCAAGGCGCTCTCGACCGATGGCAGCCAGGTCTCGATCGGCGCCGTCGACGGCGCGCTGTCTTCCGACGCGACGATCCGCGACATCGTCATCTCCGACCGCGACGGCCCCTGGCTTCGTCTCGACCGGGCGCGCCTGAGCTGGACGCGAAGCGCGCTCCTGCTGCGCCGGCTCGAGGTCAACCGGCTCGAGATCGGCAAGCTCGAGATCCTGCGCAGGCCGCTGCCGGATCCGGCCGCCGCGGCCGCCCAGGCCAGTGACGGGCCGCTTTTGCCCGAACTGCCGCTGAAGGTGGTCATCGAGGCCTTCCAGCTCGGCGAACTGGCGCTCGGGCCGACCGTGATCGGCGCGCCGGCACGGCTCACGGCCAACGGCGCCGCGCGGCTCGGCCCGCCCAATGAGGGGCTCGATCTGCGCCTCGCCGGGCGCCGGCTCGACATGGGCGGCAGTCTCGACGTCAATCTGCGTTTCGTGCCGCAGACGACGCAGCTCCAATTGGCGGTCAAGCTCGACGAGCCGGAGGGCGGCCTGCTGTCGACCATCGCCGATCTGCCCGATCGCCCTCCGGTCAAGCTCGACCTTTCCGGCGACGGCCCGCTCGACCGCTTCAAGGCGACGCTCGCCTTCAATGCCGGGCCGACCATCGGCGCCGACGGCACCGCCGACCTTTCGCGCCGCGGCGCCGGTCGCCGCCTGCTGCTCGCGCTCGATTCCCGTATCGCCGGCCTGATGCCGGCGCCGGTCGCACCGGTCTTCCAGGGCTCGACCCGGCTCGACGGCGCGGTCGGCTTCGCCGATGACGGCGCGGTTGCGGTCGAGGAGCTGGCGCTGGTCTCGGCCCTGGCCAGGCTCGATGTGAAGGGCCTCTACAGCGCCGACAAGAATCTCGATTTCACGGTGACGGCGGCGGCCCGGCCCAATGCCGAGGGCCGCACCGTCGCCTCGGGCGCCGAGATCGCCAAGCTCGCCTTCGACGCCAGGATTCAGGGGCCGGCTGCCGGGCCGCGCGTGGATGCCAGCCTGCAGGCCGAGGGCGCCTCGGTGCCGGCCGGCAAGCTCGGCAAGCTCGGCCTGACCTTCACCGCGACGCCGAGCGGCCCGCTCGGCGATCCCGCGACCCGGACGGTTCTGGTTTCCGATGGCGAGGCCTCCGGAATTGCGCTCGCCGATGCCGCGCTCGCGCGCTTCGTCGGCGACCGTGTCCGTTTCACCTTGCGCGGCACTGCCAGCGAAGGCGGCGGCGCGTTCGAGACGCTGAAGCTCGCCTTCGGCGGTGCCGAGCTCGATTATGTCGGCCAGCTCGGCCCCAAGCGCATTCTCGGCAAGGCCCAGGCGCGCTTGCCCGACCTCTCCCGCCTCAGTGGCCTGGCCGAGCGCAAGCTCAAGGGGGCGGCGACCGTCGCCGCCGCGATCGATGCCGAGCCGCATCTCAAGAGCTATGCGGTGAAGCTCGACGGTTCGGCCGAGGCGCTCGGCCTCGACCAGGCGGCGCTCGATCGCCTGCTGGCCGGCAAGCTGACGCTTGGCGGCGAAGTCCGGCTGCCGGGTGGTCGTGGGGTCATCGTCAACGGCCTGCGCATCGCCGGCACCCATGTCAGCGCCGCCGCGGACGGCGCGCTCGGCGCCCAGGGCTCGGATCTGCGCGCCAACATCGCGATTCCCGATCTGCGTCGCGCCGACGCCCGGCTGTCGGGGCAGGGCGCTTTCGACGCCACCCTGTCCGGCCCGCTCGACAAGCTCGATGCGACGCTGCGCGCCGGAATCAGCAACGCCACGGCGCTCGGCCGGCCGGTGCCGCGTCTGGCGCTCGATGCTGTGCTGCGCGACCTGCAGGGCGCGCTCGCCGGCGAGGCCAAGCTCTCCGGCGAGGTCGAAGGCAGACCGGCGACCGGCATGGTGCGCTTCGCCAAGCGCGATCCCGGCGGCTGGAGCCTGCCGCAGCTCGACATCGCCATCGGCTCGGTCACGCTGAACGGCGCGCTCGATCTCGATGCCGCCAATCTCGCCGAAGGCGCTCTGAAGCTCGCCGCCCGCAATCTCGACGACCTCTCCGCCCTGGCGCTCGCCAAGCTCGGTGGCCGCATCGACGCCGATCTGCGCCTCGCCCGGCCGAATGGCGGCCAGAACATCGACCTCACGGCCAATGCGCAGCGCCTGTCGGCGCCGAGCCTGACGCTCGAGAAGCTCGACGCCACGCTCGCCGTCGTCGATGCCCTGCGCAAGCCGCGCATCGATGGCAATGTCCAGATCGACCGGGCCGTCATCGCCGGCGAGCCGGTCAACGCGATCCGCCTGGTTTCGCAGGGCGCCGCCGAGACCAGCGATATCAGCCTCGACGCGTCCGCCCGTGGTTTTGCGCTCGCGGCCAAGGGCAGACTCTCTGTCGCCGAGCCGCTGCGCTTCGATCTGGCCAGCTTCACCGCCAGCCGCGACGGCCGCCGCATCGCGCTTTCCAAGCCGGCGAGCTTCACCGCCACCGATGGCGGCGTCGCGATCCGCGATCTCGCCCTCGCCGTCGACGCCGGCCGCATCGTGTTCGACGGCGAGGCCGGGCGCACCCTTGATCTGCGCTTCCAGGCGCAGAACGTGCCGCTCTCGGCCGCGCGGCTTGCCTCACCGGCGCTCGACCTCTCCGGCACGCTCGACGCTGAGGCAACGATCAAGGGCACGCCGGAAGCCCCGACCGGCCCGTGGCGGGTGAAGATTGCACGCCTGGTCGCCCCGCAGACCCGCCAGGCCGGCCTGCCGCCGATCGAGATCGCCGGGCAGGGCACCCTGAACGGTCGCCAGACCAGCCTCGACGCCAGCCTTAACGCCGGTCGCTTCGTCGCCTTGACGGCGAAGGGCAGCGCGCCGCTCGGAGGTGCTGGCGCCCTCGATCTCGCCATCCAGGGCCGGGTCGATGCTGCGCTGGCCAATACCCAGCTCGCCGCCGATGGCCGGAACCTGACCGGGCAGGTCGCCATCGACATGCGGGTCAGCGGAACGATGTCCGCGCCCCAGCTTGCCGGCGGTGCGACGCTCGCCAATGGCAGCTTCAGCGATGCCCTCCAGGGTGTGAGGCTGACCAGGCTCGAGGCGCGCCTCGCCGCGCGCGGGCCGGACCTCGCCATCGAACGTTTCTCGGCCCAGACCCCGGGCGGCGGCACGCTCTCGGCCAGCGGCAATGTCCGGCTTGATCCGGAGGCGGGTTTTCCGGGAACCATCCGCATCGAGGGCAAGCGTGCTCAGCTCGTCGCCAACGGGCTGGTGACCGCGGTCGCCGATCTCGGGCTCGATCTCGCCGGACCGCTGGCGCAGCGCCCGCGAATCGCTGGGCGGATCGGCGTGGTCTCGATCGAGGTTGCCGTGCCGGACCGGCTGCCGTCGAGCCTGCGCCCCGTCGACGGCATCCGCCATGTCAATGCCAAGGGCCAGGCTGCGCAGCGGCTCGCAGCGCAGCGCAAGGCCCGGGCCGCGGCGCAGCGCAAGGGCGCCCGCGCGCCGGCCTTCGATGCCGCGCTCGACATCACGGTTTCCGCCCCGGGACGCGTCTTCATCCGCGGTCGCGGCATCGACGCCGAGCTCGGCGGTGAGCTGCGCGTCGGCGGAACCTCGGCGAATCCGGTACTGAACGGCGGGTTCGACCTGCGGCGCGGCCGGCTGAACGTGCTGAGCCAGCGCCTCGATTTCAGCCGCGGTCGCGTGACCTTTTCGGGTGACGTCATGCCGGAGCTGGATTTCGTCGCTGAAACGCGCGCTGCCGAGGTCACCGCGAGGATCATCGTCAGCGGGCAGGCGTCGGCGCCGGAATTCACCTTCAGCTCCTCGCCGGAACTGCCGCCGGACGAGGTGCTGTCGCGGCTGCTCTTCGAACGCGCCTCCGGCTCGCTCTCGCCTTTCCAGGCCTTGCAGCTCGCCCAGACCGCGGCGCAGTTTTCCGGCGCCGGTGGCGAAGACGTCTTCGAGAAGCTGCGGCGCCAGCTCGGGGTCGACAATCTCGACGTCCAGATGGGCCCTGACGGGCCGACGGTCGGCGTCTCGCGTGCATTGTCCGACAACATCACCCTCGGCGTGAAGGCGGGAGCCAAGCCTTCCGAAAGCGGTGTCTCGGTCGGCATCGACCTGACTCGGCGGCTGAAGCTCCAGGCCGAAACCAATGCCGACGGCAGCGCCGCGGTCGGTGTCGGTGCCGAATGGGAATATTGAGTCGGATCGCTCCGGGAATCACCGCTTCCCCGTGAGATCGCAGATTCGGCCCGGAAAGGGCCCGCGCCGGCCTATGATGAGGTCGTTCCGGTCCCCGCTGGTTAACAGTTCCCTAAGTTCCACGCTCAAAGCGTGGCAGGCGTGCAACACCAGGGTCCAAAGCGCCCGCTTGGCTGTGGGGTAGGTGCGATGGAGGTTGATCGCGGGGCGGGCATTCGTAATGGTGACTGTGCGGCGGGACATTCCCGGTCGCTGTTTTTCAACTTCGCCTCTGAGTGGTTCAGGGACGGGGGGGGAAGACCGGGATAGGTGGTTTCACCGGTGGGGTCTCCTGGGGCCGTCCGGATCACGAAGTCACCGAAGCCCGAGGGTCTCGAAACTCTTTTGGAGGTTATCAAATGAAGCTCGTTAAGAGCCTCCTCCTCGGTTCTGCCGCCGGTATCGCCGCGGTTGCCGGGGCTCAGGCCGCCGACCTTCCTTCGCGGAAGGCTGCTCCGGTCGAATACGTTCGCGTCTGCTCCGCTTACGGCGCTGGCTTCTTCTACATCCCTGGCACCGACACCTGCCTCCGCATCGGCGGTCGTGTTCGCGCTGAGTACGCTGTCGGCTCGCGTTATGGCGACGGCAACGACGCTTACGGCAGCCGCGCTCGTGGCCGTCTGAACGTCGACGCTCGTACCGCCACCGCTTACGGCACCCTGCGGACCTTCTTCCGCTATGAGCTGACCAACAGCACCGGCGTGTACAACAACACGATCGGCGGCAACCAGGGCATCGTCGTTCCGGGCGCTCCGCGCACCACCGGCGGCACCGCTGCTTCGGGCGCCAACCTCGATCTGGCCTTCGTCCAGTTCGGCCCGATCACCGCTGGTCGCGCTCAGTCGTTCTTCGACTTCTACGCCAACGACCTCGGCTTCACCACCGTTCGTACGGCTGACTCGCGTCTGAACCTGTTGGCCTACACCGCCACCTTCGGTTCGGGCTTCTCGGCCACCCTGTCGCTCGAAGATCGCGTCTCGGGTACCGGTTCGCGTGAAGCGGCTGTCGTCAGCCCCGGCGGCGTTTCCAACTACCTCGGTCAGGACTACCCGGACGTCGTCGCCTCGCTGCGCGTCGATCAGGGTTGGGGTTCGGCCCAGTTGTCGGCTGCTCTTACCCAGCGCAGCATCAACAACGCCGGCCTGAACACCGTGTTCGGTCCGGGCGGCGCTGCCGCCGGCAACCCGGCGATCGCCAACGGCGCTGGCGTCTTCGTCGGCAACAAGGACGAGATGGGCTGGGCCATCCAGGGTGGCGTGAAGATCAACCTGCCGATGCTTGCGGCTGGCGACTTCCTGTTCCTGCAGGCTGCCTACGCTGACGGCGCTCTCGGCTATCTCGGCTGGGGTGGCAACTTCGGTTCGGGCCGCATCGCCGCTCAGAACGCTGCGCTCGCGGTTGGTGACTTCGGCGTGAACGCGCTCGGTCAGGTCGACTCGTCGACCGGCTGGTCGATCGTTGCCGCTCTGCGTCACTTCTGGACCCCGACCCTGCGTTCGGAGCTCATCGCTTCGTACTCTGAGCTGAAGCTCGGCTACGTGCTGACCAATCAGGCCGTCGCTGGCCAGATTTCGCGTCCGCTCGATCCGAAGGAGCTCATCGTTGCTGGTAACCTGATCTGGTCGCCGGTTTCGGGTCTGGATATCGGCGTCGAGGTGCTCTACACCCGCACCGACATGCGCCAGTCGGTCCTGGCCTCGAACAACCTCGGCAACCGGGTTGCTCTGGCCAACGGTGGTTCGCTCGTGAAGGCGGACGACGCCTGGGCTGGCCGCTTCCGCATCCAGCGCGACTTCTGATCGATCTTCCGATCGTGATGATGGAAGCCCCGGGGAAACCCGGGGCTTCTTTCGTTTTGAGGATTTCGCGCACCATTGGCCGCCAGCCGGGAGGGGAAGGGCGAATTCCAGGGCAGAAGCTTGCCGGCTTGCTTGACTTGCCAGTGTGATGAGGCCTGATTCTCACCGGTGCGAGGGACCGGATTCGGTTCGAGTCGGTGGCAGGGGCGAGGATCGGGGATGGCACGGCAGGCCGGTTGGCTGTGGGGGTTCGTTCCGCTGGCAGTGCTGTGGAGCTCGGCCAACCTGATTCAGAGCGAAGCGGTGCGCAAGGATGTCGAGGCGCGAGCTCTAGCCGCCGGTGCGCTCGCGGGCGCGGCTCCGGGGATCCGCGAGGTCTCGGCCCGGGTCGATGGACGCGACGTCTATCTCGATGGCGAGGCGACGAGCGCCGATGGCGCCGCCAAGGCGCTGGCGCAGCTGAAGGCGGAGTTCGGTGTCCGGCGGGTTCTCGGGGGTCTGACACAGGTCGTCGCGCAGAAGCCCTATAGCTGGTCGGCGAGCCGTGAAGCCGACAAGGTGACATTGACGGGTTTCGTGCCTGACGAGAGCACTGCGAAAGCCAATCTCGCCGCTGCGCGCGGTCTCGGACCTGCCTTGCGGATCGAGGACCAGCAGAAGATCGCCTTCGGTGCGCCGGCGGGTTTCCCGGCATTGACCGGGGCGATGATCGCGGATCTCGGCAGGCTCTCTGCCGGAAAGGTCGCGCTCGACGATACGCGCTTCTGTGTCGAGGGGACGGCTTCGTCGCCCGAAGCCTTCCTGGCGCTGCGCGCTGCCGCAGCGGCAGCCCCTCCTGCCGGCTTTTCGCGGGTCGATTGCGCGCTCAACCCGCCGGTCGTCTCTCCTTATGTCTGGAGCGCCGAGAAAAATGCGGCTGGGGCGGTTAGCCTGTCGGGCTTCTATCCGTCTGAAGCCGTCAAGAACGAAGTCTCGGGCCTTGCGGCGCGGGCCTTTCCCGGGGCGGGCGCCATTACTGACCGCACCCAGCCGGCGAGCGGCGAGCCACCGGCCTTCCTGGCGCGGGTCGGCCGGGCCCTCTCCGAGCTGGCGCGCCTGCGTAGCGGCAAGGTCGAGATCGACGGCACGCGCTACCGCATCGGCGGCGAGGGGCCGCAGGACTTCGCCGCCTGCGAGGCCTTGCGCCTGAACATCGCCCAGGCCGATGGTCCGGAATCGGTCGCACTGGCGGCGATCTCCTGCCCGCCGGCCCCTCCGCCGCCACCGCCGGCGCCGGTGATGCCGCCGCTGCCGGAGGCGCCGCCGCTCGATCTCAGCTTCGCGCCGCCTGCGCCAACGCCTGCACCGGGGCCGCAACCGGCACCGAAGCCGGCGCCATCGGTTCCGGCCGTGGTCGTGGCTCCGCCCGCCCCGCCGGCGACGGCGCCAGTGCCGGCGCGTCCGCTGCAATGGCGTGCCGAGAAGACAGAGGCTGGCATCGCGCTCTCGGGCATCGCACCCAACGCCGCCGCCCAGGCCGCTGCGGCGGAACTCGCCCGCGCCGCTCTGCGGGGCGGCGCGTTGACCGACCGGACGCGTGTCGAGCCCAATCTGCGCGACGCCGCCGATTTCGACGCCGTCACGCGCTTCGCCCTCGGACTGCTCGAGAAGATCGAGCGCGGCAGCGTCAGCCTGGCCGGCGGCAATCTCACGGTGACCGGCGCGGCGCGCGATCTGGCGAGCTGGACGGCCTTGCAGGAGGCACTGAAGGCGCAATCCTTGCCCGCGGGGCTGGGATTGTCCGGCGCGCCGCTGCTGACCCTCAGCCGCTATGGCTTCTCCGCCGCGGTCGACAGGACAGGCGGAACGCTGTCGGGCCATCTGCCGGATGCCGGCTCGAAGCAGGCGATCGCCGAGCTGATCGAGGCCTCGCCCTTGCGCGGCAAGATTCGCGATGAGACGACGATCGTGCCTGCGGCTCCGGCCGGCTTCGGGGTCGCGGCCCGCAGCGCCGTGCAGGATCTGCTTCGGCTCGATCTGGGCTCCGTCGATCTCGTCGACCACGAGGTCAGTGTTCAGGGGCTGACCTGCCGCGAGCTGATCCGCTCGGAGGTCGAGACCAACGCCGCGAGCGGCTTGCCGGAAGGTTTCACCGGCAAGGCCGAGATCGGGATGCGCCAGACCGGCTGCGTCATCGATCCGCCGAGCACCTGCCAGAACGATCTCGATGCCCTGACCCAGCGCTATTATGTGATGTTCGGCCAGGGCACGGCGGTCGTGACGCTCGATTCGGTGACCGAAAGGGCGATGACCGAGGCCGCGGCGATCCTGAAACATTGCCCGGATACGCGTGTCACCGTCGAGGGCCATGCCAACATGGACGGCGAGCGCGCCGGCTTCAACAATCTCGATCTGTCGCGCCGGCGCGCCTTCCGTGTGCGCGAGGAACTCATCCGGCGCGGGCTGGAGCCCGAACAGCTCGAGGTCAAGGGCTATGGCGTCGACCGGCCGCTGGTCGCCCATGGCGACCCCGACGCCAAGGTCAAGAACCGCCGCGTTCAGTTCACCGTCGCGAAATAGGGCCGCACGCCATGCTATATCTTGCGCTCCATTTCGTCTGGTTCCTGGTCGCAGCCTTCGCGATCGGCCTGGTGTTCGGCTGGTTGACCAGCCGCGATGGTCTGCGAACCCTGTTCGGTGGTCCGGCGATGCTGGTCGCCTTGCTCTGGGCCGGCGCCGCCGCGCTGGTCTGGCTGCGCGTGCTGAACAACCAGCCGGCCTTCTGGGTCGAGACCGGGCTGCTCTATGTTGCGGTCTATGCGGCCGGCTGCGTCGTCGGCTCCCTGCTCAAGGGGGCTGCGGCGGTCCCCGAAGCAGCGCTCGCCCTGCCGGCGCCACGTCTGGCGCTGCCGCAACCGGCGCGCGCCTTGCCCGCCCCGGGCATGGCGGCACGGGCCGGCTCCGCGGTCGCGCCAGAGCCAGCGCCCATGCCCAAGCTCGACGGTGAGGAGGCCATTGTCGGGCTCCGGCCGGCCGGCTATGTCGCGGCGCGCGGCGGCGCCGCCGACGATCTCAAATTGATCAAGGGCGTCGGGCCGCAGAACGAGGAGCGTCTGCATGCGCTCGGCATCTGGCATTTCAGCCAGATCGCCGCCTGGACGCCCGCGAACGTCGAATGGGTCGGCGCCTATCTCGCCTTCCCCGGGCGGATCGAGCGTGAGGAATGGGTCGCACAGGCCAAGGCGCTGGCCGGCGCGGCCCCAACCGCCGATCAGGCCGAGCCGGTGGCCCTGTCCGGGGCTGCTCTCGAGGGCATCTGTCCGGGCAATCTTCTGTCGGCCGCGCGCAGCGGCAAGCCCGACGATCTGACGTTGATCGATGGGGTCGGCCCGGTGGTCGCCGAGAAGCTGAACCGGCTCGGCATCTGGCATTTCGACCAGATCGCCCCGCTCGGCAGCGAGGAATTGCGTTATCTCGCCCATCATACCGGTTTTCCCGGACGCGATGTCGCCGAGCAATGGCGGGTCGAGGCCCGCATCCTCGCCGCCGGCGGCGAGACAGCGCATTCGCGCGCCGAGAAGGAGCGGCGCGGCAAGGATTGACGGCCGCGCCCGCTCGCGAAACGGGCAGGCTCAGGCGGCGTGCTTCTCCGCCCGGCCGATCAGCCGGCCGATCCGCCTGGTCATGTCGCGGCTGCCGAGCAGCGGGGCGTGGCCCTGTCCGGGCGCGGTGAAGATCTCGCAATGCGGATGGCGCTGGCCCATTTCGAGCAATGTCTGCTCGGCCAGGAGGTCCGAGTTCTCGCCGCGGATTGCCAGTACCGGGACGTGGTTGAGGGCTGCGAAATAGGGCCAGAGAACCGGAAGAGGCGCCTCGAGATCGAGCTCCTCGAGCGTCTTCAGCAGCCTGGGATCATAGTCGGGAACGAGCGTGTCATTGCGCTGCTTCCAGGTGCGCCGCGCCATGATCTCCCATTCGGCATCGCCGAACAGCGGGAATTGCTGGTCTGCGAGCCGCTTCAGGATCTCGGCCCCCTCAGCGAAGCTGCGCGGCGTCGGCAGCTTGCCGACATAGCCGCGGATGCGCAGCAGCCCGCGCGCGTCGATCACCGGGCCGACATCGTTGAACACCACGCCCTTGATCAGGCCGGGGCGCGCCACTGCGAGCGCCATGGTCAGGAGCCCGCCGCGGGAAGTTCCCACGAATGCGGCTTCCTCGATGCCGGTGGCGGCGAGAACCTGCATGAGATCGTCGAGCTCGACGCGGATCTCGTAGTTGCGCCAGTCGCGGTCGTATTCCGAGCCGCCGCGTCCGCGATAGTCGAGTGCGAGAACCCGCCGGGGCTGCGCCGGGTCGCCGGAAAGCGCCAGTGCCAGCTCGTGGAAATCGGCGGCGGTGCGGGCGAGGCCCGGCAGGCAGACCACGGGCAGCGACAAGGCCGCAAGCGAGCCATAGTCGCGCACATGCAGCTTCAGCCCGTCGCGGGCGCTGATGAAGAGCGAGCGGAATCCGCTATCGGCGTCCATGGCGACCCATGTTTTCCAGCTGCGCCATTCCGGAACTGCTCCGCATCGCGGCAGCCGGAATGACGCGTGTTTTCAGGTGACGGGAACGGCGCATTCACGCTGCTTGTGACATGGCTCGCCTGCCATGGCCAAGGGCCATGGTGCCGTTCGCCTCACTCGCGCTTGCCGCCGCGCTTCAGATCCTGGTCGATCATGTAGGCGGTGCGCTGGTTCAGCCGCTGGCGATAGACCTGCAGGTTCTCCATGACGCGCTGGACATAGTTGCGCGTCTCGGTAAACGGGATGCGCTCGACCCAGTCGACGGCATCGACCTCCGGCAGCCTGGGATCGCCATAGGCGGTGATCCATTTCTTCACATTGCCAGACCCGGCATTATAGGCGGCGAAGGTCAGGATGTAGGAGCCGCGCCAGTCGCCGAGCAGGTCGTTGAGATGGGCGGCCCCCATCTGCGCCGAGTAGAGCGGGTCCCTGGTCAGGCGCTCGAGCTCGAAGGGCAGCTGGGCCCGCCTTGCGGTCTCGCGCGCCGTTGCCGGCATCATCTGCATCAGGCCGAGCGCTCCGGCATGCGAGACCGCCGCCGGATCGAAGGCGCTTTCCTGGCGGGCGATGGCATGGACGATGGCCCGCTCCATCGGATCGCCGACGGTCGGGAATTCCGGCACGCCGAAGGTCGGGAACGCCGCCTCGTCGAGGGGGAAGCCGCGCTGCAGCGCGATCTTGCCGATGGTGAGCAGAGTCTTGGCGTCGGCGCGCTGGCGCGCCATGTCGGCGATCGCCTCGAGCGCAGCGGTATCATGCAGGCGTTGCGACAGGTCGATCAGCATCTGGCCGGCAAGGTCGGGCGCTTCGATGTCGTAGAGCAGCATGGCCGCCTTGAAGCCGGGCAGATGCGCGAGCGGCGCCGCGACGGTGCGGCGGACCGGCAGGTCGTTGAGGCCGAGCCGGGCCCGGGCGAGCTGGCCGTAATAGGCGACGGGGTGCTCGGCGGCACGGGCATAGAAGGCTTGTGCCGCCTCGGCCTTGTCGAGCGCGTCGGCTGCGCGGCCCTGCCAATAGGCGGCGCGTGCCACCGAGATCGGCGTCTCCGCGATCTTGGCGGCCTCGGCGAAATGCTTAGCCGCCCGCTCGGCGTCCTTCTCGAAGCGCAATGCGATCCAGCCGGCATGCCATTCGGCGTCGATGCGTTCGGCGGCGTCCTCGGCGCCGTGGCCGGAGATGACCGCATAGGCGGCCTTGGCGTCACCCTCGTCGAGGAGCTTGCGGGCGACCAGCCGACGTTCCGTCCACCAGCCATCGCCATCGCCGAGCAGGGCCGGATCGCGCGGGATATCGGCCAGGGCCTTGGCCGCCTCGGCCGCCTTGCCGCTGCGGCGGGCCTGCTGCGCCTGCAGGAAGGCGAAGGAAATGTCCTTCTTCAGGGCGGCCGGCACGGCCTCGATCTGCTTTTGAGCGATCGGCCCCTTGGCCTTTGCCGAGGCAAGCCTGACTTTCGCCAGCGCGACATAGTCCTTCGACACGCGGGCGGCATTGCGCAGTGCCGCTTCGCCATTCCCGGCGAAGAGATAGCGCTCGGCGCGCAGGCGGTGATGGGCGGGCGTCAGCTTGTCGCCGAAATTGTCGAGGACGATCTTCTCGAGTCCGGCGCCGAGATGGTCTTCCAGCCAGGTTCGGCGCGCGAGCGCGAAGGCCTCGTCCTGACGTCCCTCTGCGGCCAGTGCGCGGGCGAGCGCGACGCGACCGGCCGGGCTGATCGGCTCGCGGCCATGGAAGAACCGCCGGATGGTGTCGGGCCGGCGCCGGTCGGTGACCAAGGCCGCTTCGGCCCGGCGGCGGAAGGGTGTGGTGCCCGGGTAGTTCGGGAATTCGTCGAGAAACTCGGCGATGCGTTCGAAGCTCACGACATTGGTCAGGCTGCGCAGCGCGACCCATTCCAGCATGCCGCGCACCGCCTTGTCGTCGATGCCACGGGCGATGCCGTCGCCTTCCTCGAGTTTGCCGGTGCGATAGGCGGCGACCGCCTTCTTCAGTGGGGCGAGGTCGATCCGCTCTTCCGGCTGGATGATTTCGGCCGGGGGGAGGGGCGAGGCGGGCGGCTCCGTCTGCGGCGCGAGCGAGGCGGTGACGCCGACATCGACATTGCTGCTTCCGGCATCTGCTGCGCGCGTGTCGACGCTCGCCAGTCGCTCCTCCTGGAAGGGGTGCGAGCCGTCTGGACCCGCGGTGCAGGGTCCGGTTGCCACCAGAATGAGCGTCAGGCCAGCTCCGAAGAACCGTCGGCCCGGCGATAGCGCCATCAAGGGGTCCCCCCAAGCAAGCCGGATCGTAGCAGTAAGCCATGCTCCCGCAGGGAGCTTTACGAAGTCCTAACTATGCGGCCACGATTTTTGATGGGTTGCCGGCTTTGCGGACTGCGGCTGAAAGGCTATGTCTGTCGCCCGTTTCTCGCGCAACTATGTCGATTTCAGGACCGCCCATGACCAAGCATGCGCCTTTCACCGGTTCGCTCACTGCGCTGGTGACGCCGTTCAAGGACGGCAAAATCGATGAGGCATGCCTTCGGGCGCTGGTCGACTGGCAGATCGAGAGTGGCAGCCACGGGCTCGTGCCCGTCGGCACCACCGGCGAGAGCCCGACCCTGAGCCATGACGAACATGGCCGCGTCACCGAGATCGTCATCGATCAGGCCAAGGGCAGGGTGCCGGTGATCGCCGGCGCCGGCTCCAACAACACGATCGAGGCGATTTCGCTGGCCAGGCATGCCGAGAAGGCCGGCGCGCAGGGCGTTCTGGTGGTGACGCCCTATTACAACAAGCCGACCCAGGAGGGCCTGTACCAGCACTTCAAGGCGGTGAACGACGCGATCGGCATCCCGATCATCATCTACAACATCCCGCCGCGCTCGGTGGTCGACATGTCGGTCGAGACCATGAAGCGGCTCTACGAGCTGAAGAACATCGCCGGCGTCAAGGACGCCACCGCCAATCTCGCGCGTGTCTCGCAGCAGCGCCATGCCATGGGGCCGGACTTCATCCAGCTCTCGGGCGAGGACATGACGGCGCTGGCCTATATGGCCGCCGGTGGCCATGGCTGCATCTCGGTCGTCGCCAATGTCGCGCCCAAGCTCTGCGCCGAGCTGATGGTCTGCGCGCTGAAGGGCGACTATGCCGGCGCGCTGAAGCTCCAGGACCGGCTGGTGCCGCTGCATGACGCGGTGTTCAAGGAGCCGGGCCTGGCCGGAGCCAAGCACGGGCTGAAGCTGCTCGGCCGGGCCGGGGAGGAGGTCCGCATGCCGCTATTGCCGGTGACGCCGGCCACTGGCGAGATCATTCGCGGCGCCATGGTTCACGCCGGGCTGCTCAATGCTTAAGTGAGGCTGTCGGCGGCCGCCAGTCGCGGCCGCCGGACGCCGGAGTTTCCTGAATGACCAAGCCTGATCCCGAGCGCTACAAGCTCGCGGCCGATAATCGCAAGGCCCGCTACAACTACGCGATCACCGAGACGCTGGAAGCCGGGATCGCCCTGCAGGGCACCGAGATCAAGTCGCTGCGCGGCGGCAGGGCGACGATCGGCGAGAGCTATGCCGGCCCGATGGGCGACGAGCTCTTCCTGTTCAACGCCCATATCCCGGAATATCTCGAGGCGAACCGCTTCAACCACGATGTCCGCCGGCCGCGGAAGCTGCTGCTGCACCGCCGCCAGATCAACAAGCTCATGGGCGCGATCCAGCGCGAGGGCTTCACCGTGATTCCGCTCAAGGTCTATTTCAACGAGAAGGGCCGGGCCAAGGTCGAGCTCGGTCTCGGCAAGGGCAAGAAGCTGCACGACAAGCGCGAGAGCGAGAAGGCCCGCGACTGGAACCGCGACAAGGCGCGAATCCTGAAGACCGGCGGATAGTGTCGCCGCGGCTATTCTAACCCGACCATCATCGTCGTTCCGGACAAGCGGCGCAGCCGTTCCGCTCCGGAATCCATCCTAGGACGCAGAGCCTTGCGATGGATTACGGCGCTCCGCTTCGCTGCGGCCGGAATGACGGGAAGAGGCGGGCTGAGGCATTTGGAGGGCGAACGAACTATTGGGCTCTCAGCTGTCGGTCGGCTCGTCGCTCTGGCGGATGCCGTAGCGCCGCTCGAGACCGGGATGGCTGGGAGCGCCATGGCCGGCGGGACCGCGCGGACTCCGCTCGGTGGGATCGCGCCCGACCTTCTGCATGAGGTTGCCGAGCTCGACGAACTCGTCGCATTGCCGGCGCAGATCGTCGGCGATCATCGGCGGGCTGGTGTTGATGGTCGAAACCACCGAGACCTTGACGCCCTTGCGTTGCACCGCCTCGACCAGCGGACGGAAATCGCCATCGCCCGAGAAGAGATAGATATGGTCGAGATAGGGGGCGAGCTCGAGCATCTCGATCGCCAGCTCGATGTCCATATTGCCCTTGACGCGCCGGCGCCCACTCGCGTCGGTGAACTCCTTCGCCGCCTTGGTGATGACCCGGTAGCCGTTATAGTCGAGCCAGTCGACCAGCGGGCGGATCGAGGTGTATTCCTCGCTCTCGATCAGGGTGGTGAAGTAGAAGGCGCGGATCAGGTTGCCGCGGCCCTGGAACTCCTTGAGCAGCCGGCGATAATCCATGTCGAAGCCGAGCTGCTTCGAGGTCGCATAGAGATTCGCGCCGTCGATGAAGAGGGCGATGCGTGACTCGGCTGCCATGGCAATAACTCCCGCTCAAATAGGCTTCGACAAAAGGGATCGAGAAAAATGACGGTCTAACAATGTCTATTGACGGTCGAAATTCCGGCGCGGGCGGGAAATTCCGTGGCACCTCGCCGGAGCGGTGCCTGCACGGCGCCCGGCTGGCGAGGTCATTATCCTCGCCGCAGGGGCGTGCGCCTCAGCCCTTCGGGAACTCCAGCCCCATTTCGCGGTAGCGCTCGGGATCGTCGCTCCAGTTTTCGCGGACCTTGACGAACAGGAACAGGTGGACCTTCGCCTCGGCCGCTTCGGCGATCTCGACGCGAGCCTTCTGGCCGATCGCCTTGATCGTCTGTCCGCCCTGGCCGAGCACGATCTTGCGCTGGCTTTCGCGCTCGACATAGATCGTCTGCTCGATCCTGACCGAGCCGTCCGGCCGCTGCTGCCAGCTTTCGGTCTCGACGGTCGAGCGATAGGGCAGCTCGTCATGCAGCCGCTCGAACATCTTCTCGCGCGTGATCTCGGCAGCGAGGAAGCGCAGCGGCGCATCGGAGATCTGATCTTCCGGATAGAGCCAGGGACCAGGATTCAGCCGCGTCTCGAGCCAGGTCAGGATGTCCTTGATGCCGTAGCCGGTCAGGGCCGCGATCATGAAGGTGGTCTCGAACTTGTCGCGCTCGTTGAGCTGCGCGGTGATCGTGAGCAGCTTCTCCTTGGCGACCGTGTCGATCTTGTTGAGGATCAGGAATTTCGGCTGCTTCAGCTCGGCGAGCTTCTCGAGCAGCCGGGTGTTCTCCTCATGGTCGAAGCGCTCAACATCGATCAGCACGCCGATCAGGTCGGCATCGCTTGCGCCGCCCCAGGCACTGGTCACCATGGCGCGGTCGAGCCGGCGCTTCGGCGCGAAGATGCCGGGCGTGTCGACGAAGATGATCTGGGCCGGGCCGGACAGCGCGATGCCCCGTACCTGGGTCCGCGTGGTCTGCACCTTGCGCGAGACGATCGAAACCTTGGCGCCGACGAGCTGGTTCAGCAGCGTCGACTTGCCGGCATTGGGGGCGCCGATCAGCGCGACGAAGCCGCATCGGGTCGGCAATTGAGGCTCAGCCATGCTCGCCCTCCGCATTCTCGTTCCACAGGCCCTGCCGGCGCAGGAGTGTTTCGGCGGCGGCCTGCTCGGCGAGACGCTTCGAGCGTCCCTCGGCTTCCGCTTCCACCAGGGTTCCGATCCGTACCACGATCCGGAACACCGGGGCATGGTCGGGCCCGGAGCGGCCGAGTTCGGCATAGGTCGGCGTCGGATGGCCCTGGCCCTGCGCCCATTCCTGCAACGCCGTCTTGGCGTCGCGCAGCGGCGTTGCGGGCTTGAGGAGGCGCTGGCCGAAGCCGGCCTCGACCAGCTTGCGGGCGGCCGCATAGCCGCCATCGATGAAGACGGCGCCGATCACGGCTTCGCAGGCATCGGCCAGGATCGCCTTGTTCTTGCGGGCGCCGGCCAGGATCTCGCCTTCGCCGAGCCGCAGATTGGGGCCGAGCTCCCAGGTCGTGGCGACCTCGGCACAGGTTTCCTTGCGCACGAGATCGGCGAGGCGACGTGACATGTCGCCTTCCTCGGCCTGCGGGAAAGTGGTGAACAGCATGTCGGCTATGGAGAGGCCGAGCACCCGGTCGCCCAGGAATTCGAGGCGCTGATAGCTGGCCAGCCGCCGCTGATCGGCGCTCATATGGGTCAGCGCCGTCTCCAGCAGGGAGCGCTCGGCGAAGCGATGGCCGAGCCGTGCTTCCAGCCGCGCGAGATCCGGCAGCTTGCGGCCGGTTTCACCAGGTTTCGTCACTTGATCGTCGTGAACATGCGGCTCCAGCGCACCGTCCAGGGCCATTCCCAGAGGCGCCAGGCGGAGGCGCCTTCGTCGATCGAGAAGAAGATGATCTCGGCGCGTCCGACGAAATTCTCGAAAGGCACATAGCCGACGCTGCGATCGCGCGAATCCAGCGAGTTGTCGCGGTTGTCGCCCATCATGAAGAAGTGGCCGGCAGGAACCTGGAAGACCGGCGTGTTGTCGAAGGTGCCGGTGTCGCCCTCGCGCTCGATGATCTGGTGGCTGACGCCGTTGGGCAGCGTCTCGCGATACTGGATCGCCGGGGTGGTGCGGCCCCATGGGTCGGTGGTGACGAAATCGGCGATGCGCTCGCGCTTCACCGCCTGGTTGTTGATGTGCAGCACGCCGTCGATCATCTGAATCCGGTCGCCCGGCAGGCCGATGACGCGCTTGATGTAGTCGGTCGAATTATCGCTCGGCAGCTTGAACACGGCGATGTCGCCGCGCTTCGGCTCGGCAGCCCAGATTCGTCCCTTGAACAGCGGCGGGCTGAACGGCACCGAGTGCTTCGAATAGCCATAGGTGTATTTCGAGACGAACAGGTAGTCGCCGATCAGCAGCGTCGGGATCAGCGAGCCCGAGGGAATGTTGAAGGGCTGGAACAGCAGGGTCCGGATCACCAGCGCGATCAGCAGCGCCTGGACGACGACCTTGACCGTCTCCAGGAACCCGCCTTCGTCCTTGGCCTTGCTCTTGATTTCGGCGTCGTTGGCCACAAGGGGCTCCCGCTGGCTACCTGTTCGAATGCGCGGTCTAGCCGAATGTCGGGCGAGGGACAACGCGCATCGCGTCACGGCCTCGTGCGCGGTGCAGCCTCCGGAAGGCGCATGGCCGGCTTGCTTGGTGCGCGGGAAGGAAAGCGATCCGCGTTGACGAAAGTGCCGCGCAAGAACAGTCTTGCCGATGACTGACGTTTTGGGGGAATCAACATGAGTGCAAAGAAGTATGCCGCCGAAGTCATCGGCACCTTCTGGCTCACCTTCGCGGGCTGCGGCAGCGCCGTGATCGCCGCCGGGTTTCCGCAGGTCGGCATCGGTTTGCTCGGCGTCGCGCTCGCCTTCGGCTTGACCGTCGTGACCATGGCCTATGCGGTCGGCCATATCTCGGGTGGCCATTTCAATCCCGCCGTGACCATCGGCCTCGCCGCCGGCGGCCGCTTCCCTGCAGGGCAGGTGCCTGCCTATGTCGTGGCGCAGTTGATCGGCGGCATCGCGGCCGCGGCGGTACTTTACTTCATCGCCAGCGGCGCTCCCGGCTTCGACGTCGCCAAGGGCTTCGCCTCCAATGGCTATGGCGAACACTCGCCCGGCAAATACGGGCTCGGCTCGGCTTTCGTCATGGAATTCGTGATGACGGCGGTTTTCCTCTTCGTGATCTTCGGCGCGACCAGCAAGCAGGCTCCGGTCGGCTTCGCGCCCCTGGCGATCGGTCTGGCGCTCGTGCTGATCCATCTCGTCAGCATTCCTGTGACCAACACCTCGGTGAATCCGGCGCGCTCGACCGGCCCGGCGCTGTTCGTCGGCGGCTGGGCGATCTCGCAGCTCTGGCTGTTCTGGCTGGCCCCGATCCTCGGCGGCATCTTTGGCGGTGTGCTCTATCGCTGGATCAACGACGAGGCCTGATGGCCGTTTTACAGAACGCCCCGTGGGCTAGAGAAGGCAGTGCAGCGCTGCCTTTTCCGGCCCGCGGGTGGCAATGAAAACCTCGCCGCGCGGCGAGGTTTTTCTTTGCACGCAGGATGACTATTCTCCTTGATATACACGCAATAGTGGCGCAATCTCCCTGCGCTATCCGATGTCGCGAGCATGACTTGCGACGAGCGGGTGGTCGATTGCGGGGGGGCATCGAGATGTCTCAGGGGGCAGACGACCGGCCAAAGATCGGCATTGTACAGCTCCAACAGGCGATTGAAGCAATTGCGGTCTTCGGCGCGGCGGGGGCGCGCTCGCCTGAGGATGTCGATCTCCTGCAAAGAGCGTTCAAGGACGCCGCCAGAACTGTGACGATGCCGGCTCCATCCTCGGCGCCGGGCCCGGGGCCGGGCGCGGCGATGGGCGAGCAGTCCAGGGCGTGGATCGGCATCGATCCGGAGGACGGCAGGGTCATGAAGATTTTCATCGATCCCTGGCCTCCGGTCCTCGGACCGAAAAAGTGACCGCATCGTAGCGGCGATACTCCTTGACCGGCGCCATCCTGCAAGGCTGCCGGCTTCGGGACGTTCTTCAGCGGACCATCGAGACAATCAGGCAATCGGAGCGGGCAATGGCGGCCGTCTTCTTCGAAGTCGAGATCGACAGCGCGAGCGGGGCGTTGCTGCTGAAGCCGGTGCCGGGCGCGGCGCCGTCACCGGTGGCCGACGAACTGGGCAGGCGGTTTCGGACGTTGTTCGACCGTATTCGCGTGCGGGTTCCTCCGACGCCGGGGCGTGCCATTTACCTCAGCGGCCTGCTCGACGAGGTCAAGGCCGCGCTCGAAGGCGGCGATCTCGATCGTGGCAATGCTGCCTACGAGGCCTTCTCGCAGGAGGACCTGCGTATCCGCTATTTCAAGACCTGGATCGACGACAATGGCGATCTGCATGTTTCGGCGCCGCCCTGGCTCGAAAATCCGGTGCCGCCCGATGTGCGTGTATTCCTGGACCGTCTCGAAAACGCCTGCCGCAAGGTCGGCTTGCTGGTGAAGGGCGAGGCGGCGCGCAAGCATCATTTCGCCGCGCTGGAAAGCCATGCCAAGCACGGGCTGGAAGAGGGGCAGATCAGCAATGCTATGCTTGCCCTCGGCCATTTCGAAGCCGAGTTCGTGGCGGAGGAGGGGCCGGCGATCCGCAAGCGCCATTTGATCGCGACTTTGCGGACAGCCCTGTGGGTCGTCGTCGGCGTCATCCTTCTGAAATCGCTGCTGCCGCATGCGGTGCAGCTCCTCGCAGCCTATCTTCCGGGGCTCGCCGTCGCGAACGGCTTCATGGCGACGGTCATGTTTCTGGCGATCGGCGTCTGTCTCGGGGTCGTGTTCTTTGCGTTCGTCCGCAATCTGACCCTGAGCTTCGACAGTCTCGGCAATTTCGACGCGGCGCATCTCTCGCCATGGTTGCGATTCACGCTCGTCGGGGTGATCACCGCGCTGCTTTGCATCCTGATGAGCGCCGGGCTGCTCAGGCCCGAAATCAACGATCTGAAGTTGTACGAGTACAGGAGCGACGTCTATGCCGCGCTTCTGGTCGGCATCCTCTGCGGGTATAGCGACACCACCATCACGCAATTGTTGACGGGCGTGCTCGACCGCAAGCTGTCGCCCTGAGCGGTAGGCCTCTTCAGGCTTGCTTCGGCCTGGCCTCGATCACCACGAAGGCCTGGGCCATCGGCGGATCGTCGGTCAGCGAGACATGGACGATGGCCTCATGCCCTGGCGGGGTCATCTGCGCGAGCTTTGTCGCGGCGCCGCCCGTCAGCTTCATGGTTGGCCGGCCGCCGGGCAGGTTGACCACTTCCATGTCGCGCCAGAACACACCATGGCTGATGCCGGTGCCGAGCGCCTTGGCGCAGGCCTCCTTGGCGGCGAAGCGGCGGGCATAGGAGGCCGCCCGGGTCGCCCGGCGGTCCGATTTCGCCTGCTCGCCTTCGGTGAAGATGCGCTGCGTGAAGCGTTCGCCGAAACGCGCCAGCGAATTCTCGATGCGGCGGATGTCGCAGAGGTCTGAGCCGATGCCGAGGATCATGCCGAGGCTTTAGCCGATGAGGACTTCGCTGGGAACTCCACCGTCATTGCGAGGAGCGCAACGACGAAGCAAGCCAGGGCGTTTCTCTGGATTGCTTCGCTTGCGCCCGCAATGACGATCATCCGGCGGCGCGGCCCTCGTCCATCGCCCGGCGCATCGTGGCCAGCGCGGTTGCCAGGCCGACGAAGATCGCCTCGCCGATCAGGAAATGACCGATGTTGAATTCGACGAAGCCGGGCACGGTCGCGAGCTTGCGCGCGGTGTCGTAGTCGAGCCCGTGGCCGGCATGGACCTCGAGGCCGAGCGAGGCGGCGAAGGCGGCGCCGCTGGCGAGGCGCTGGAATTCAGCCTCGGCCTTGTCGGCATGACCATCGGCGACGGCGTGGCACCACGTGCCGGTGTGGAGCTCGACCACCGGGGCGCCGAGCTTCGCCGCCATCGCGATCGGTGCCTCGTCCGGCTCGATGAACAGCGAGACACGGCAGCCGGCGGCCGCCAGGCGCGTGATCGCGGGGGCGAGAGCTGCCGCCTGACCGACAACGTCGAGCCCGCCCTCGGTGGTGCGCTCCTCGCGTTTCTCCGGCACGAGGCATGCGGCATGCGGCTTCAGCTTCTCGGCGAGGCCGATCATCTCCTCGGTCGCCGCCATCTCGAAATTGAGCGGCTTGGAGAGTTCGCGTGCGAGCCGCGCCATGTCGACGTCGCGGATATGGCGCCTGTCCTCGCGCAGATGGGCGGTGATGCCGTCGGCGCCGGCGGCGATGGCAAGATGGGCGGCGCGAACCGGATCGGGCAAGGCACCGCCGCGGGCATTGCGCACCGTGGCGACGTGGTCGACATTCACACCAAGGCGCAGGCGGTTCTTCGGCATCGTCACGCTCCCCAGATCCTGCTCCAGCCTCTACGCCCTGGCCGGCTCCGGCTCAAGGCAACGGAGTTGATCGGCTTCTTCAGCGTTATTGATCGGTCGCAGCGCCATCAGCGATTTTTTCGCGCCGGCCGCCTGTGCGGGGAGCGATCTGTTGTTAAGGCCTGCGCGCTATTCTGCGGCGATGCAGTACTCCGTCTCGGACCGAAAACATTTCGAAGCGGACGTTTCGCCGGATCGGCGCGACGCCAGCCAGTCACCCGATCGGTCGCTGGGCCGGGTGGTTTCGTGCTCAGGCGCGCGCGCGACCATCGCCGCTACGGTCTCCGGGCCGGCCCTCGGTCCGAACAATATCTGGGCCGTCGGCCGCCTGATCTCGATCAATCTCGGCGAGAGCCGCATCGTCGGCATGGTCTATCAGATGCGGGTGATGAATCCGGGCTGGGAGGAGAGCGGCGCGAACGCGATCGGCATCGAGGTCGAGCTTCTGGGCGAGGTCGTCGACCGGCCGGATGGGAGCTGCCGTTTCCAGAGCGGCATCTCGACCTATCCGCCGCTGGGCGCGCTGGCGCACCGTATTCGTTCGCGCGACCTTGCCGCCGTCCACGATCTCGGGGGCCAGGAAGGCGCAGAGATCGGAACCTTGTCGCAGGACGGCGCAATTCCTGCGACGGTCAGCGTCGAGCGCCTGCTCTCGCGCCATTTCGCCGTGCTTGGCACCACCGGGGTCGGCAAGTCGAGCGCGGTCGCCCTGTTGCTGCGCAAGGCTGTGGCGGCGAAGCCGAATCTGCGCGTGCTGATCCTCGATCCACACAACGAATACGCCCACGCCTTTCCCGAGAATTCGGTCCGTATCGACGCCCAGACGCTCGACCTGCCGTTCTGGACCTTTCGTTTCGACGAGTTCGCCGACATCGTCTTCCGCGGCCGCCCGCTGGTCGAGGAGGAGGCCGAGATCCTGCGCGAGGTGATCGCCGTCGCGCGCAGCCGTTACCGCAGCGGCGCCGCCCACGATATGGCGCGCGACCTCGGCAGCAGCGTGCTGAAGCGGCCGCTCGATCTGGGCGCGCGCCGCCCGGCGGAAATGGGCGGAGCGGCGGGCCTCGCCGTGCCCTATCGCATGGTCGATCTCTTCGCTGCGATCGACGAGCTGATCGGCCTGCACGAGCAGCGCTATCCGCGTACTGCGCTGCGCTCGCTGCGCGTGCGTCTGGAGACGCTGCATGCCGATCCGCGCTATGGTTTTCTCTTCGCCCATGCCAACAGCATCGAGACGATCGCGCCGGTGATCGGCCAGATCTTCCGCGTGCCGCATCAGGGCCGGCGGGTCACGGTTTTCCAGCTTGCCGGCCTGCCTTCCGAGGTGGTGAACGCGGTAGCCTCGAGCCTGGCGCGGTTGGCCTTCGATCTCGCAATCTCGAGCCGGGGCGGATACGAGATCCTGCTGCTTTGCGAGGAGGCGCATCGCTACGTGCCGCACGATCCGAGCCTGGGTTTCGCGCCGACGCGCCACGCCATCGCCCGCATCGCACGGGAAGGCCGCAAATATGGCGCCTATCTCGGCATCGTCACGCAGCGCCCGGGCGAGCTCGATCCGACGATCCTGTCGCAATGCTCGACGGTCTTCGCCATGCGCCTCGCCAATGACGCCGACCAGCAGATCATCCGCGCGGCGATTGCCGACGCCTCGGCCAGCACGCTTGCCTTCCTGCCTTCGATCGGCAATCGCGAGGCGATCGCCTTCGGCGAGGCGGTCGCGACGACGATGCGCATGCGTTTCCTCGACCAGCGACCGGAGGAGCTTCCGGCCATGGCTGGTCACGGGTCGGGAACCGCAGGCCGGCCGGAGCTCGGCCTCGAGGAGCTCGTGGCCCGCATGCGCGGGCTCTGATTGCCGCAGATCGGGGGGCGCCGCCGCCGATGCGTCAGGCCGTTTCCAGCGCCCGATCCGCCGGCGCAGCGGCCTGGTGCACGAGCTTTGTGACCAGCCCGTCGATGGCGGTCTCGGCAGCGGCAATCGATGCGCGCAGACGTTCGTCCGCGAACTCGTCGTATTCGATGGCGATCGCATGCGTTTCGGTGAGGCCGATATAGCCCATCGGCACGGTCAGGCTGCGTTCGACGAGATTGATGGCCTCCAGGCGCCCGCCGGCACCGTAGCCGTAATCGCCGCGCGAGGAGAGGATGACCAGCCGCTTGCCGGCGGGCAGCATCGGCCAGTACGGCTCGCCTTGCCGGCTGCGGTCGAAGCCGAAGGTGACACCGACCCGCACGACATTGTCCACCCAGGCCTTGAGCTGCGCCGGAAGGCCGAAGTTGTACATCGGCGCACCGATCACGATCAGGTTGGCACGGAGAAGCTCGCTCGTCAGCAGGTCGCTCTCGGCGAGCAGCGCCTGCGCCGGGCCGTCTCGGCGTTCGGGCCGGGTGAAGGCGGCAGCGATCCAGTCGCCGCTGACGGGCGAGGGCTGCTGCTGCCCGACATCGCGATAGGTCAGGCTGTCCTGCGGTCGCGCAGCTCGCCAGCGATTGACGAAGCGATCGGTCAGTCGACGGGTATGCGACCCGCGAGGATCAGTTCCAGACCGCCCGGGGCGGGCGCTGGCATCGATCTGCAGGATGTGAAGCGGTGTCATGAGGGGGCTCCATGAAGTCGAATTTCTCATGCGAAACTCTCGCTTCTCCTCAGGTATCGCTCTAAGAAATTGCAGACAAAAGCGAATTTCTCAGCCGATAGATGATTTCAATTCAGCCATGAGCGCGATCCGGAAACTCCCGCCGCTCGGTGCGCTTCGCGCCTTCGAGGCGGCGGCTCGGCATCTGAGCTTTCAGAAGGCCGCCCAGGAGCTGGCGGTGTCGCCGACCGCGGTCAGCCATCAGCTTCGCTTGCTGGAAGCCACGCTCGGCCTTTCGCTGTTTCATCGGCATGTCCGGCGCGTCTCGCTGACCCCGGCCGGCGAGCGGCTCTATCCGGTGCTCAGGGATGGCTTCGACGATTTCGCGCGCGCCATCGCCGATCTCGGCCCGCAGAGCGAGGTCAGGGCGGTGACCGTTACCGCGACGACGCTCTTCACTGCCCGCCGCCTCATTCCGGCTCTGAACGCCTTCCAGGCGCAGTGGCCGCAGATCACGCTGAGGCTGCATGCCTCGGATGCGACCGTCGATCTGTCGCGCGATACGGCCGATCTGGCGGTGCGCTACGGCCCAGGCCCGTTCGCAGGCCTCGTTTCGGAACCCTTGTGCCAGGAACGTTTCGGGGTCGTCTGCAGCCCCGCGCTCGGCATCCAGGGGCCGGCCGACCTGCGGGGTGTCACACTTATTCATTCGGAGTGGCAGCGCCGGGACTGGCAGCCGGATTGGGCGCGGTGGCTGGCCGCGGCCGGGATCACGGGGATGAACGCCGAAGCCGGCCTGCGCTTCACTGACGAGAACCACGCGATCCAGGCGGCGATCGCCGGCCAGGGTGTGGCGATCGCCAGTCTGGTCCTGGTCGAGGACGAGCTGTCCCGCGGCGTCCTCGTCCACTCGTTCGGGCCGGTCGTCGAGGGACATTCCTATCATCTGCTCGCCACCGAGGAAGGCGCGGCGAGGGCCGACGTCCAGGCCGCCCGGCAGTGGCTCAAGTCGGTCGCGGCGCCGTGACGGGCATGGGTGCCTGCCGGCGGCCCGCGCAGGGCGGCGTAAAACCTTGCATCTGTGGCGTTCTGCCTGTAAGAGCGCCCTTCATCGTTTCCATCGCATCGACGACATCTGGAAGGAGCCCGCGGGATGGCTCGCGTTACCGTTGAGGATTGCATCGACAAGGTCGAGAACCGC
Organism: Allobosea sp. NPDC055594; assembly: GCF_053618995.1. Taxonomy (NCBI): domain Bacteria; kingdom Pseudomonadati; phylum Pseudomonadota; class Alphaproteobacteria; order Hyphomicrobiales; family Alloboseaceae; genus Allobosea; species Allobosea sp. NPDC055594. The sequence continues at coordinate 211,767 of NZ_JBSHIO010000006.1, read as the reverse complement.
TTCGAGCTCGTTCTGCTCGCGAGCCATCGCGCCCGCATGATCGCCTCCGGCTCCTCGATCCTGGTGCCGCGCGACAACGACAAGAACCCCGTCGTTGCCCTGCGTGAGATCGCCGAAGAGAAGCTGACCCCCGAGGATCTCAAGGAAGATCTGATCCATTCGCTGCAGAAGCATGTCGAGGTCGACGAGCCCGAGGCCGACCCGGTGCCGCTGCTGACCTCGCAGTCGCATGTCGCCACGCCCGATTCGGAAGTCCAGTTCGACCGGATGAGCGAAGAGGACCTGCTGCGCGGCCTCGATGGGCTCGTGCCGCCGACCGAGAGCGCCGACGACGAGGACTGAGCGCATGCGCCTCGGCCAAGGCCGGGCAGTGTGAACAATTGTTGACGATGATTGCTAAAGCCCGGCCCTGCCGGGCTTTTTCATGCCCGATGCGCGGCATACCGCCTTGCCGCCCGGCAGGCCTATGCAGATATTGGATGAATTCTATGACGGCGATAGGCGGAGCGGGGCCCGCATGGGCATGATGCGGCAATACGAGCTTGTCGACCGGGTCAAGCGCTACAATCCCAACACGGACGAGGAGCTCCTCAACCGCGCCTATGTCTATGCGATGCGTGCGCACGGCACGCAGAAGCGCGCCTCGGGCGATCCCTTCTTCGCCCATCCGCTGGAAGTCGCGGCGCTGCTCACCGATCTCAAGCTCGACGACGCCACCATCGTCGCGGCCGTCCTGCACGACACCGTCGAGGACACCGAGGCGACGCTGGAGGAGATCGAGAACCTCTTCGGTCCCGACATCCGCCGCCTCGTCGACGGGCTGACCAAGATCAAGAAGCTCGATCTCGTCTCCAAGAAGGCGGCGCAGGGCGAGAACTTCCGCAAGCTGCTGCTCGCCATCGTCGACGATATCCGCGTGCTCCTGGTGAAGCTCGCCGACCGTCTGCACAATATGCGCACCCTGCACTACATGGCGCCCGAGAAGCGCCTGCGCATCGCCGAGGAGACGGTCGAGATCTATGCGCCGCTCGCCGGCCGTATGGGCATGCAGGAATTGCGCGAGGAGCTCGAGGAGCTCGCCTTCCGCCACATCAAGCCGGAAGCCCACGAGACCATCACGAAGCGACTGGAGGAGGTGACCCAGCGCGAGGGCCGCGTCATCAGCGAGATCGAGAACGATCTCAAAACCAAGCTCGCCGAGCGCGGCATCGAGGCGCAGGTCTATGGCCGGCGCAAGCGCCCCTATTCGATCTGGAAGAAGATGGAGCGCAAATCCGTCTCCTTCGAGCAGCTTTCCGACATTTTCGGTTTCCGCGTCATCGTCGAGAAGCCCGAGGACTGCTATCGCGTCCTCGGCATCGTGCACATGACCTGGCCGATGGTTCCCGGTCGCTACAAGGACTACATCTCGACGCCGAAGCAGAACGACTACCGTTCGCTGCACACCACCGTGGTCGGTCCCGGCCGCCAGCGCGTCGAACTGCAGATCCGCACCGACAAGATGGACCGCGTCGCCGAATACGGCATCGCCGCCCATGCCCGCTACAAGGACGGGCGTACCGCCGGCGCGATCGGCGAGGCGGATGAGAGCCGCGCCTATCAATGGCTGCGCCGCACCGTCGATCTCCTGGCCGAGGGCGACAACCCCGAGGAGTTCCTCGAGCACACCAAGCTCGAGCTCTTCCACGATCAGGTCTTCTGCTTCACGCCGAAGGGCCGGCTGATCGCGCTGCCGCGCGGCGCGACGCCGATCGACTTCGCCTATGCCGTCCATACCGATGTCGGCAACACCGCGGTCGGGGCCAGGATCAATGGCCGGATCGCGCCGCTCCTGACCGAGTTGCAGAACGGCGACGAGGTCGAGATCACCCGCGCTGAGGGGCAGGCGCCGCCGGCTGCCTGGGAATCGCTGGCCGTCACCGGCAAGGCCCGCGCTGCCATTCGCCGTGCCACCCGCGCCGCCGTGCGCCGGCAATATGCCGGGCTCGGCCGCCAGATCCTCGAACGCGCCTTCCAGCGCGCCGAACGTGCCTTTTCCGACGAGAAGCTCAAGGCGGCGCTGAAGCGCCTTGCGCGCAGCACCGTCGACGATGTCTTCGCGGCCGTCGGCCGCGGCGAGATGTTCTCCGGCGACGTGGTGAAGGCGGTCTATCCGGATCTGGAGCCCGAAAAGCGCCTCGCGCTCGATGCCAAGAGCAAGGGCGGCGCGGCCGGCAAGGGCTGGTTCGAATTGCGCCAGGGCGGCGAGAACCTGAAGTTCAAACTGCCGGAAGAGAGCCCCGGCGCCGATGCGATCCCGATCCGCGGCCTCGGCGGCGACCTGCCGGTGCGCTTCGCGCCGGGCGGCGGCGCCGTGCCGGGCGACCGCATCGTCGGCATCCTGACGCCGGGCGAGGCGGTGACGATCTATCCGATCCAGTCGCCCTCGCTCGCCGCCTTCGACAACGAGCCGGAACGCTGGCTCGACGTGCGCTGGGACCTCGACGACAAGCGCCCGCAGCGCTTCCCGGCGCGCATCCAGCTCAACTCGATCAACGAGCCGGGCTCGCTCGCCCAGATCACCACGACGATCGCCGAGCATGACGGCAATATCGATGCGGTTCAGATGGTCCGTCCGACGCCGGATTTCACCGACGTCACCATCGACCTGACGGTCTGGGACCTGAAGCACCTCTCGGCGATCGTCAGCGAGCTGCGCGAGAAGCGGGTGATCAGCCGGGTCGAGCGGGTGGTGGCGTAGGCGCTTCCGTCATGGTCGGGCTTGTCCCGACCATCCATGTCTTCCTTCGGGCAAGGCGGTGTTCAAGACGTGGATGCTCGCCACAAGGGCGCGCATGATGGTTCGAGATACGGTTTTGTTCACCCCGCCCGGAACGCCGCCGCGAGTTCTCTGACGAAGGCGTTGGCGCGCGGCGTCACGACATTGCTGCGTAGCACCACCTCGGAGGCACCGAGAACGGGCAGGCCCCACGCGGCGCCGACATCGACCGACCCGCGTGGCGCGATCCGTGCCGCGAGCGGCGAGACGCCGAGCCCACCTTCCACAGCTGCGAGCACCGCCGCCATGCCGCCGCCGATGAAGGATTCGCGCCAGGGCCGGCCGGCGTGTTCCAGCGCTGCGACGGCATGCAGCCGCAGGCGGCATTCGGCGACGAGATTGACCAGTGGCAGCGGCCCGTCGGGCCGTGGCAGGGCAGGGGCTGCGAACCAGCCGAAGACGTCGCGGCGCAGCACTTCGCCCGTCCGTCCCTGGCCGAGACGCAGTATGACCGCGACATCGAGTTCGCCACGCTCATAGGCCACCTCCAGCGCTGCGGAAGGCTCGATCCGCAACCCGATGACGAGGGTCGAATCCTGCCGTGCCAGCCGCGCCAGCAGGGTAGGGGCGTCGGCGCCGACCGCCTGTTCGCTGATCCCGATCATGATGCGTTCGGCGGGCTGCCGGAAGGCCTGAAGGGCTCGCTCATGCGCCGCCATCAGTTCGCGTGCGGCCGGCAGGAAGCGCTCGCCGTCCGGAGTGAGCCGGACCAGCCGGGGATGGCGCTGCAGCAAGCTCTGGCCGAGGCTCGCCTCGAGCCGCTTGATCCTGGTGCTGACCAGCGACTGCGCCGTGCCGAGCGCTTCGGCCGCGCGGGTGAAGCTGCTGAGTTCGGCCGTGCGCAGGAAGGCGCTGACGGCGTCGAGATCGAGCGTGGTGGTCATATGATCATCAATAGATATCACTGATATCATCATTGATACGATTTTCGGATTTATGGGACAAGCCTAGCTTTGGGGTGTTCGCGGGCTCGCCCGCTTGCCAACGGAGTTTGCAATGCCCCTGATCCGAATCTCGATGCGCCGCGGCCACCCGGCCTCGCATCCCGCCGCCATCGTCGACGGTGTCTATCGCGCCCTGCGCGCCACCTTCGAGGTCCCCGAGAACGACCTGTTTGCCGTCGTCCATCAGCATGAGGCCGAGGAATTCGTCTTCGATGCCAACTATTTCGGTTTTCAGCGCTCGGACCGTCTGGTGATCGTCCAGATCACCGTCGCCAACACCCGCGGCGTCACCCAGAAGAAGGCGCTCTATGCCGCGATCGCCGCGAACCTCCAGCGCGAGCCGGGGCTTAGGCCGGACGACATCTTCATCAGCCTGGTCGAGGTCAAGCGCGAGGATTGGTCGTTCGGCGGTGGGATCGCTCAGTATGTGGCGTGACACTTTTCCAGTAAGTCATCCCGGACAAGCGGCGAAGCCGCGCCGATCCGGGATCCATGCCGGAGTGGATCAGGAATGGGTCCCGGGTCTTCGCTGCGCTTCGCCCGGGATGACACGCGTCATTTGACCTGCACGACAGCGGCACCCTAACTGCGCATCATGGAATGGAGCGACGAGGGCACGATCATCGGCGTCCGCCGGCATGGCGAGAGCGCCGTGATCCTGGAGGTGATGACGCGTCTCCATGGTCGCCATCTCGGTCTCGTCCGCGGTGGCCGCTCGAGCCGGCAGCAGCCCGTTCTCCAGCCGGGGAACGCGGTTTCGCTGACCTGGCGAGCGCGGCTCGACGAGCATCTCGGCGAGTACAAGGTCGAGCTCCTGAGCTCCCACGCCGCCCGCCTGATGGCGCAACCGGTCGCGCTCTACGGGCTCGCCAGCATCGCCGCTTTGCTGCGGCTCCTGCCGGAACGTGATCCGCATCCCGCCTTGCATGAAGGGCTCGGCGTGCTGATCGAGCATCTCGACGAGGTCCGTCTCGCGCCGGCGCTGATCGTGCGCTTCGAGCTCGCCATGCTGGGTGAACTCGGCTTCGGGCTCGAGCTCAACCGCTGCGCCGTGACGGGTGTGCGCGAGGAGCTCAGCCATGTCTCGCCGAAATCGGGAAAGGCGGTGAGCCGCAAGGCAGCGGAGCCCTATCTCGACCGCCTGCTGGCCCTTCCGCGCTTCCTCAGCGAAGGGCAGGGCGCGAACCAGCCGCTGCCGGCCGAGATCGCCGCCGGCTTTGCGCTGACCGGGCATTTCCTGCGACGATACCTTTACGAGCCGCGCGGGCTCGCCGAACCGCCCGAACGAGCTCGGCTGCTGGAGCTGGCCACGAAAATCCACTGATTTTCACGGCGGGCGCATCGGTAAACTTTGCAGTTGCCAGCGCGGGCCTGCATCTTCATGGGAAGTGATTCGCGGCCGGACGCGGCCGCAAAGTCGAGGTTGAGTGCACCATGGGTAAGCCTGTCGAGCCGCCGCCGGAGGAGGAGTCCGAGCGCGTCGATCTGAAGACCGCGCTCGAGGAGCGCTATCTCGCCTATGCGCTCTCCACCATCATGCATCGCGCTCTGCCGGATGCGCGCGACGGGCTGAAGCCGGTCCATCGCCGCATCCTGCACGCCATGCGCCTGCTCCGGCTCGATCCCGGCCAGGTCCACAAGAAATGCGCCCGCATCGTCGGCGACGTCATCGGTAAGTTCCACCCGCATGGCGACCAGTCGGTCTACGACGCGCTGGTGCGCCTCGCGCAGGATTTCGCCCAGCGCTATCCACTCGTCGACGGACAGGGCAATTTCGGTAATATCGACGGCGATAACGCCGCCGCCTACCGCTATACCGAAGCGCGCATGACCGAGGTCGCGCGCCTGCTGCTCGACGGTATCGACGAGGACGCGGTCGATTTCCGCGAGACCTATAATGGCGAGGACGAGGAGCCGGTCGTGCTGCCGGCCGCCTTCCCGAACCTGCTGGCCAACGGTTCGCAGGGCATCGCGGTCGGCATGGCGACCTCGATCCCGCCGCACAACGCCGCCGAGCTCTGTGACGCGGCGCTCTATCTGATCCAGCACCCGGAGACGAGCTCCGAGCAACTGATGACCTTCGTGCCGGGACCGGATTTCCCGACCGGCGGCATCATCGTCGAGAGCCGGACCTCGATGATCGAGACCTACAGCACCGGGCGCGGCGCCTTCCGCACCCGCGCCCGCTGGGTGAAGGAGGAGCTCGAGCGCGGTGCCTGGCAGGTCGTCGTCACCGAGATCCCCTATATGGTCTCGAAGGGCAGGTTGATCGAGAAGATCGCCGAGCTCCTGAACGAGCGGAAGCTGCCTTTGGTCGCCGATCTGCGTGACGAGTCGGCCGAGGACATCCGCATCGTCATCGAGCCGCGGGCCCGCAATGTCGACGCCGCCCTGATGATGGAATCGCTGTTCCGGCTCTCCGAGCTCGAATCGCGCATTCCGATGAACATGAACGTGCTGACCGGCGGACTGGTGCCGCGCGTGCTCGGTCTCGCCGAGGCGCTGCGCGCCTGGCTCGACCATCGCCGCGACGTGCTGCTGCGCCGCTCGCGCTTTCGTCTCGGCCAGATCGAGAAGCGGCTCGAGATCCTGCGCGGCCTGCTGATCGTCTATCTCGACCTCGACCGGGTGATCAAAATCATCCGGGAGGAGGACGAGCCGAAGATCGAGCTGATGCGCGTCTTCGAGCTCAGCGAGATCCAGGCCAACGCCATCCTCGACACCCGGCTGCGCGCCCTGCGCAAGCTCGAGGAGATGCAGCTCAAGACCGAACTCGACGAACTCACCGCCGAGAAGGGCCAGATCGAGGGGCTGCTCGCCTCCGACGCGACGCAGTGGAAGACCATCTCCTGGGACATCCGCGAGGTGAAGAAGCTGTTCGGCCCCGAGACCGCGATCGGCAAGCGTCGCACCAGCTTCGCCGACATGCCCGAGACGACCGAGATCGACCTGACGCAGGCCATGGTCGAACGCGAGCCGGTGACGGTGGTGATCTCGAAAAAGGGCTGGATCCGGGCGCTGAAGGGCCATGTCCAGGATCTGTCGGGCCTGTCCTTCAAGGGCGATGACGGGCTGCGCACCGCCTTCTTCACCGAGACGACGGCGAAGATCCTGGTGATGGCGACCAACGGCAAGATCTTCACCCTGGAGGCCTCGAAGCTGCCCGGTGGGCGCGGCTTCGGCGATCCTATCCGCCTGATGATCGAGCTGGAGGAGAGCGCCGAGATCGTCGCCGCCTTCCCCTATCGCCCAGGGCTCAAGCTGCTGATGGCGACGACCGAGGGACGCGGCTTCGTGGTCTCCAGCGACGACATCGTCGCCAATACCCGCAAGGGCAAGCAGGTGCTGAACGTCGATACGCCGGTCGAGGCGATGCTCGCCGTGCCGGTCGAGGGCGACCATGTCGCGATCATCGGCCAGAACCGCAAGCTGCTCTGCTTCCCGATTTCGGAGGTCGCGGAGATGAGCCGGGGCAAGGGCGTCAAGCTGCAGCGCTACAAGGATGGCGGGCTCTCCGACGCCAAGGTCTTCGCTTTGGCCGACGGGCTGACCTGGCTCGACACCTCGGCACGCACCTGGACGGTGGCACAGGCCGAGCTGCTGGAGTGGCTCGGTCACCGGGCGGAGGCTGGTCGCCTGCCGCCGAAGGGCTTCCCGAAGAGCAACAAGTTCGGGGGGTAGTCGAAGCGTCGTCCTCGGGCGCAGACCCGAGCCTTTCTCGCAGACAGAGGCACCGGCCAGCATTTGAAGCGCTCTGGAGTATACAGGGCCTCGCCTCGTCAAAAAGTGACGTTATTTCAGGGGTCTGCGCGGAACTCCGGAATCAATCCGTCAGCGGCTTGATTCAATCTCTCAGCGGATCGCAGGGCCGACCATGCCGACTTCGAGCCCAAGCGTGATCTTGTCGGTGACCGCCCATTCGACACCGGCGCTGACCTCCGGCCTGACAGCGATGTCGGAACGCGAGAATGGCGCAGAGAACGGCGTCGCGCCGTAGCGATAGGTCTCGTTGGCGGCCGCCATGCCGAGCTTGGTGTAGAGCAGCACGTCCGGCGTCGCGAGCACGCCGGCCTTGATCTGGAAGGCGCCGGCGATGTCGCGGGTGAAGCTCGCCTGGCCGAATCCGGGATTGCTGTAGCCGCCGAAGCCCGGCGCATATTCCAGCGCCCCGACGATGCCGTAGACGAAGTCGCCGTCGCGCCACATCTTGCCGCCTTCGAGGCCGATGGTCGGCCCCGCCGAGGTGCCGTAATGCTTCGAGCTGGTGACCTGGAAGCCGCTCGAGATGCGGGCGTAGGAGCCTTCCCACTTGACCCCGCCTGGCGCCAGCGTGGGCTGTGACCAGGCGAAACTCGGCAGGGTCGCGAACCCCGTGAAGGGCAGGAAGGCCTGGGCCTGGGCCGATGTTCCGGCGCAGGTCAGGCTCGCAAATCCGGCGAGAAGGGCAAGACCTCTCGCTCGTGCCAGGAATGCGGGCGCGCTCATGCTCATGACCTAGCAGATGAGGGCGCGATTGTCGCGCTTTTGTGGCGTCGGCTCAGGCCGGCTCAGGCGACTTTGGTCTTCAGCCGCAGAAAGCGCATGGTTCGGTCGGCGGTCGCACTGTCGAGCCTCGTATAGTTGCGCAGATCATCCTCGAGCGTCTTGGCCGCGAAGTAGAGCCGCCGACCGCGCAGGCTGAGGACCGCCCGGAAGGTTTCCTGGTCGAGGTCGAGCGCGCGGGCCAGCACGGCGATGCCGCTGACGTCGCGCTGCAACAGCACCCGCAATGCCTGTTCGTTGCTGATCTCCGCGGCCGCGCCCAGCACCTGGGCGAGATGGAAGGCCCGGTCCTCGTCGGCTAGCATGGTCACCACTTCGGCGAGCGTGCGGACCTTCGTTCGCAGATCGGCCAGCAAAAGCTTGACCTCGAGTCGCTGTTGCCGCGCTTGCCTGGCGAGCGCGGCCGAATCCTGGCTGCGTTCGCCCTGCTCGGCGACCTGCTCGACGATGCGCAGCACGCGCTGGACGCGCTGCGGCGAGAGGTCGCTGCGACGGACCAGCGCCTCGCCGACCGCGACATCGTCGCCGCCTCGTTCGAGAAGCCGGTCAAAGCCGTGCTCGGAGAATTGCGCGCCTTCATTGCCGCTGACGGTGCGCAGCACGGCATTGTCACCGCGCTCGACCAGGATGTCGGTGACGCTTTCCGAAAGGCGCGCGCGTTCGGCTATTGCATTGAGATGCGCCTGAGTCTGGCTCACCGCGATGGCCGCGAGGTCGGTGTCGGTGAGGACCGGAGACAGCTTCAGCACGAGCTTCGCCACCTCGGAATCGGCGTCCTCGGCCAGCGAAACCGCGACCTGGTGCGGCAGGCTCGGCGTCGCCGCGACGCTATCGGCGTATTGCTTGCGGTCCTCGCTGTCGAGATGCGGCAGGGTGCGTAGCGCGATGTCGCCGTAATGCTCCTTGGAGATGTCGCTGGGTTCGCCGTCGAGCAGGAACAGGTCGGTCACGGCATTGAGAAGCTGGCGCCGCGAGTCCGAGGACATGTCCGCCGGCATGCGGGAGAGCGACTGCAACATGGGTAGGTCCGGCCATTGTGAGCGCGCGACGCTGCGAGCGAAGACCGCAATCTGCCTCATGTCTCTTTGATTTAGTCTTAAGCCGAAGGCCCAATTTGGGCGGTTCGACAAGCTTGGGATCGCGGGCACAGGGCGCGGTGAGCCAGTTCCGACCGCGCAGCAGGTCGTCTCTGCCGGGCTGCCCCGGAACTTCCTTCCGAGTGCCATGTTTTCGAGGCACCGGCCACGGCATGTGGCGACAGAAGGATACTTGCCCGGAGCCTTGCGTGAACTTCTCCTCCCGAGACCCTAAGATTCGTCCCGTCATCTCCCAGCCGCCTCGTCGGCAGGCGGCCGTCATCCCGCCTTCGCGCCGCTCGGTTCTCGCCCTTCTGGCTTCGAGCGCGGCGCTCGCCGGGCCTGCCCTGGCCCAGAATGCCGCCAATCCGCCGGGCGGAGCCGCACCGGATGCTCCGGTGCCGGGGACGCCGCGCCAGGGCAGTTTCAGCTACGCCGAGGTCGTCAATCAAGCCCGGATACTCGCCGAGCGGCCCTTCGACGATACGCAGCCCGATATCCCTGACGCGCTGAAGGCGCTGACCTATGACAGCTATCGCGAGATCAGGTTTCGTCGCGACAAGGCGCTCTGGCAGCAGGACGGAGCGGATTTCCGTCTGCAACTGTTCCATCTCGGCTTCCTGCACGACCGGCCCGTCCAGATTCATGTCGTCTCGAACGGCAATGCAATTCCGCTTCCGTACAACATGGCGCTGTTCGAATTCGGCAAGGCGCCTGTGCCGCAGAAGCTGCCGGTCTCGCTGGGCTTTGCCGGCTTTTCGGTCACGACGACGCTGAACGACCTGAAGCTGCAGGACGAGGTGATCTCCTTCCTCGGCGCCAGCTATTTCCGTTTTCTCGGGCGTGGCCATCGCTACGGCCTGTCGGCGCGGGCGCTCGCTCTCGATGTCGGCGGCGAGGCGGATGAGGAGTTTCCATTCTTCCGTTCGCTCTGGCTGGAGCGGCCAAAGCCGGAAAGCCTCGATCTGGTGATCCACGGGCTGGTCGATTCCCCTTCGGTCAGCGGCGCCTTCCGTTTCGTGGTCACGCCCGGACCCCAGACCAGTGTTGCGGTGACGGCGACGATCATTCCGCGCAAGCCGATCCAGCGCATCGGCATCGCGCCGCTGACCTCGATGTTCTTGGCCGGCGAGGGCGACCGCGAGCAGCGCACGGATTTCCGTCCCGAGATCCACGATTCCGACGGGCTGATGCTCCATACCGGCGTCGGCGAATGGATCTGGCGACCGCTGCGCAACCCGAAGGCGCTGACCATTTCCTCCTTCCAGGACAAGAACCCGCGCGGCTTCGGTCTGATCCAGCGCGATCGGGAGTTCGGCCACTATCAGGACCTCGAGGCGCATTACCATGCGAGGCCGGGCTACTGGATCGAACCGGTCGGCGAATGGGGCGAGGGGCGCGTCGATCTGATCGAGATCCCGACCCAGGGCGAGGAGTTCGACAACATCGTCTGCTGCTGGACTCCGAAGACGCCGCTCGAACCGGGGCGCCAGACCGAGCTGAACTACCGGATGACGAGCGTCTCGACGACAGAGACCTTGCACGCCATGGGGCAGGTCCAGAGCAGTTTTGCGGCCGACGATGTGCCGGATACCGCTGCGGGGCTGGTCCGCAAGCGCTTCATCGTCGATTTCAACGCCGGCGACCTCGAGTTCTACCTGAGTGATCCCAAGCGCGTCACAGCCGTCGCCTCGGTATCGGCCGGGGCCGTCACCAGCACGATCCTGGCTCCCAATTTCGCGGCAAAAGGCTTCCGGGCCATCGTCGATGTGGCGCTGCGCCCCGGCGAAAGCACCGATCTGCGCCTCTTCCTGCGGACGTCCCTGCGCTCGCTGACGGAGACCTGGACCACCAACTGGTCGGCTCCTGCGAGCGGCGGCTCTGCTGCTCCGCCCGCTGCCAGCGGTGGCTGAGGCGCTTCAGGCGGCCGGCAGACAGGCCGGGCCGAGCGGCTCGAAGCTCTTATAGGTCAGGATGAACTCCTGATGGCCGAGCTCTTCGGATTTGGTCCGCACGCCCTGCGCCAGCGAGACGACGAGATCGCGGATTTCGGTGCCGACCTCGTCGAGGCTCGCCCGTCCTTCGAGGATGCGGCCCGCATCGACATCCATGTCGTCGCTCATCCGGCGATAGGTCTCGGGGTTGGCGCAGATCTTCACGACCGGCGAGATCGCCGAGCCGACGACCGAGCCACGGCCGGTGACGAACAGCACGCAATGCGCGCCGCAGGCGATCAGCTCGGCGATCTCGGCATTGTCGTTGATGTTGGGGAAGCCGAAGCGGACCTCGCCATCCGGTACCACGTCGAGAAGATAGAGCCCGCCCTTGGGTGGGATGTCGCCCGGCTTGATCAGGCCGGAGATCGGCGATGCCCCCGATTTGGCATAGGCGCCCATCGACTTCTCCTCGATGGTCGAGAGCCCGCCCTCGGCATTGCCGGCGGCGAAGGAGCCATAACCCAGCGTCGCATAATAGCGCGCCGCCTTGGCGACGGATTTTTCCAGCTCGGCGCCGAGCTCGGGCGTGATCGCGCGCGCCGCCATGATGTGCTCGCAGCCGATCAGCTCGCCGGTCTCCTCGAAGATGCAGGCAGCGCCCTCGGCGATGAGCTGGTCGAAGGCGCGGCCGGCCGCCGGGTTGCCGGTGATGCCGGAGGTGCCGTCGGAGCCGCCACAGACCGTGCCGATCACCAGTTCGTTCACCGCCATAGGAACGGTCTCGGTCTCGTCGAGCAGGGTGCGCTGCTCCTCGACCCAGGCGCGCCCCTCCTTGATCGAGGCGCGCGTTCCGCCCGTGCCCTGGATGACGATCGTCTTCACCGGCCGGCCGGTGGCGCGGACGACGCGCTCCAGCGCGTATTTGTTGAAGCTCTCGCAGCCGAGCGAGATCAGCAGCACCGCCCCGACATTGGGATGGGTGCAAAGCTGCTCCATCATCCGCTCGGCGTAAGGGTTCGGGTAGCAGCCGGGGAAGCCGATGGCGTGGACCTCGTTCTCGCGCCAGGGCAGGGCGATCTCGCGGGCTACGTGATGTGCGCATTCGACGAGATAGGCGACTGTCACGACATTGCGGATGCCCTTGCGGCCATCGCTGCGCAGATAGCCCCTGAGCTCGGTCATCGGGTTGCTCCAGCCTCGCGCTCGTCTTCGAGATGATGGGTCGGCGTGTAGTCGCTTCGCATGTTCTGGACATGGACATGCTGGCCGGGTGCGATCGCGGCCGTCGCGACGCCGATCGGCGCGCCGTATTTCAGGATCTTATCGCCGGGCGCGATCGCCCGGCGTGCGACCTTGTGTGCCAGGGGCACATCGCGGTCGAGCGTCGCCGCGCCCGCCCCGGTCTCGATCGCCTCGCCGGCTGGCAGGCGGGTGCGCGCGACGAAGACGTTGTCGCGGGGATCGAGCAGGATCAGGCGCGGGTCGTGGCTCATCAGAACTTGCCGAACTGCAGATAGGCCTGCTGGGGGTCGGTTCCGGCGAGGATTGCGGTGCGGACCTTGTTCTCGGCCGTGATCGCGGTCTCGGACTTGGTCAGCACTTCCTCGATGATCTCGGCGGGGATGCGGACCACACCGTCGCGGTCGCCCAGGATGAAGTCGCCCGGACGGATCCAGACATCGCCGATCTTGATCGGCTCTTCGACCGCCTTGGGCTGCCAGAAGCCGACGATGTCGCGCGGCGTATAGGCCTTGAAGTAGACCTGATAGCCCATGTCGATCATGAACTCGGTGTCGCGGGCCAGGCCGTCGATGACGCAGCCGCGCACGCCCTTGTTCTTCAGGGTCTCGGCCGAGAGCTCGCCCATCAGCGCGCAGCCCTCGGTGTTGGGCTGGCAGACCCAGACATGGCCGGGCTTGGCGCGCGAGAGCAGGCCGGTCCAGGCGAGCAGCGTCTCATGCGCGTCGAACTCGCCGGTCTTGCCTTCGAGCGTAAAGGCCGGACCCGCCAGCTTGGTTCCGGGCAGAAGCGGGCGCAGTTCGGACGGCAGGACGAAGTCCTTCAGCCCCATTTCGCGAAGAATGTCGTGAATTACGCCGGTGTAACAGCGCTCAAGGCGCTCGGTCAGCTGGTCGACCATATTTCCTCCAATACGGGCCGCCTGAGAGGGCGGCGGCCCTCGCGGCTAGCTATCGCCCGTTGCCGCCCGCATGGGCAAGTGCTCGTTCTGCAGCCCGGTCGTGCATCTCAAACGATTTAGATACTCACGGGCCGGCGCTAGACATGGCTCCCGCCTTTCCGGCGTCGGTGCCGCTCGGCGATCAGCCGACGCGTTCCCAGCCCTGCGGCATCAGCCGCTCCTGCGGCAGGAAGCGCGCCTTATAGGCCATTTTCGGTGAGCCATCGACCCAATAGCCGAGATAGACATAAGGCAGGCCGAGCTTGCGGGCGCGCTCGACATGGTCGAGCACCATGAAGGTGCCGAGCGAGCGCAGCTCGAGATCGGGATCATAGACCGAATAGACCATGGAGAGTCCGTCGCTGAGCCGGTCGGTCAGCGCCAGCGCGAAGAGATCGCCCTGGCCGCGCCCGGTGAAGCCGCTATCGGGCCCGCGCCGGCGATATTCGACCAGGCTGGTCTCGACATGGGTGTCCTCGATCATCATGGCGAAATCGAGCGCCGACATCGTCGCCATGCCGCCTTCGGGATGGCGCACGTCGAGATAGGTGCGGAACAGCGAGTAATGCTCCGAGCGCGGCTGCGGCGGCAGCGCCTCGCCGATCAGGTCGCTGTTGCGGGACAGCACCTTGCGGAAGCTGCGCGATGGCCGGAAATCGTCGACGACGATCCTGACCGAGATGCAGGCCCGGCAGGTCTCGCAGGCCGGGCGGTAGGCGATGCTCTGGGAGCGCCGGAAGCCGCCCTGCGAGAGCACGTCGTTGAGATCGCGTGCACGTCCGCCGACAAGGTGGGTGAACACCTTGCGTTCCTCGCGGCCCGGCAGATAGGGGCAGGGCGTCGGCGAGGTCAGATAGAATTGCGGAGCATCCCGCAGGGGGCGCGTCACGTTCGAAGGGCTCCGTCAATCGCGTGCTGCGAGTGTAGCACCCACGACGCCGGCAACAAGCGCTGCGCGGTTCAGGCGCGCACTACGACCAGGCCGGTCAGCAGATCGTGACCGAGGCGCCGGTCGGAGCGCGCCAGGCCGCAGAGGATGTCGAGGAACCAGAGCGCGACCGTGCCGGCCGCGACATAGAAGAACAGCGCGTGCACGGCGGCTGCCAGCGCATCCGGGCGCCCGCCGGAGGCGGTTTCTACCCGAAGGCCCGCCATGCGCATGCCGAACGTCGCCTGCTTGCGGCCGCCGATCGTGATGGCGGCGTAGCCGAGCGCGACGCCGATGGTCGCGCCGCCCATCAGGAGCCACGTCAGCCCGAAGGTGACGATGCCGAGGATGCCGAGCAGGACGAGGACGATCCAGGTCAGGAAGAACAGGATGACGACGTCGCCGATCCAGGCGAACAGCCGCGAGCCGAGCACGCCGCGCGTATCCTGTACCGGGCGCTCCTCCAACGGGAGGGGCTGCTGGCGATAGGAAGAGGGCTGGCTCATTTGGTGGTCGACCTTCCTTGTCCGTGCGGGCAGGCTGCTGATCGGAATTGGCGCCCGCTCCAACAATGTTTGATCGGTTACCCGGTTCCGCAAGTGGGATGCCGAAGACTGCAAGGCGACCTCACGGCCCGGAGGGGCCGGGCTCCTGGCCGCGCGGATAGATGCGCCGAGGCGCGAAGCCTTCCCGGCACAGCGCCTGCTCGATTGCCGCGGTATGGTGCTCGTCGCGGGTCTCCACGGTGACGTCGAGCGTCACGCCCTTGGCCGGGACGTCGAGGAAGAGCCGGCCATGGCTGACCTCCAGGATGTTGGCGCCGAGCGCGCCGAGCAGGCTCGCGACCTTGCCGAGCAGGCCCGGCCGGTCGCTGGCGGTCAGGCGGAAGGCGGCGATGCGCTGCTCGCGTTCGAGCTCGCGCACCATGATCGCGGCGAGCAGCCGCGTGTCGATATTGCCGCCGGTGAGAACGAGCCCGACCTTGCGGCCGCGATAGCGCTCGGGTTGCTGCAGCATGGCTGCGAGCCCAGCCGCGCCGGCGCCCTCGGCGAGCGTATGCTGCAGGCAGGCATAGGCGTTGACGGCGCGCTCGATCAGGTCTTCGCCGACCAGCACGATGTCTGAGACCAGCGCCCTGACGATCGGCAGGGTCTGCACGCCGACCGTCTTGACGGCGATGCCCTCGGCCAGCGTCGCGCCGCCGATCGGCAGCTCGGCTGCGTGCAGCGCATTGTGGAAGGAGGGGTAGAGCGCCGCCTCGACGCCGATCAATTCGATGCCCGGCTTCAGCGCCTTGGCAGCGACCGCATTGCCGGCCATCAGCCCGCCACCGCCGATCGGGATGAGCAGGACGTCGAGATCCGAAGCCTCGCGCAGCATTTCGAGCGCGACCGTGCCCTGGCCGGCCATCACCGCGGCATCATCATAGGGGTGGACGAAGACCAGCCCCTTCTCCTGCGCTAGTTTGCGGGCCTGCTCGGCGGCTTCGAACAATGTTTCGCCGAAGAGCACGACCTCGGCGCCATGGGCGCGGGTGTTCTCGACCTTCACCAGCGGCGTCGGCTCCGGCATCACGATCGTCGCCGGAATGCCGAAGCGCCTGGCATGATAGGCGACCGCCTGGGCGTGATTGCCGGCCGACATCGCGATGACGCCGCGGCGCTTCTCCTCGTCGAAGAGGCTGAGCAGCTTGTTGACCGCGCCGCGTTCCTTGAACGAGGCGGTGGCCTGCATGTTCTCGTGCTTGACCAGGATCTCGGCCCCGGTCAGGGCCGATAGGCGCGGCGCCGGCATCAGCGGCGTCCTCAGCACATGGCCCTCTATGGTGCGCGCTGCGGCCTCGACATCGGCGAAGCTGACGGCGAATGCGGTCTCTGCCACGTTTTCCCCCCGGAGCGCTTTTCAGACCTGGCGCGGCGACAGCGCGCCATCGCCGAAGAAGCCGCCGGGACGCAGGATCAGCGTCACGGCGAGCAAGCTATAGACGGCGATGTCGCGCTGTTCGAGCGGCATCGCCGTCGACCACGCCATCTCGAAGGCGGCGATGGCGAGCCCGCCGAGGCAGGCGCCCGGAACCGAGCCGATGCCGCCGAGCACGGCCGCGACCAGCGCCTTGAGGCCGAGCGTGAAGCCGCCGGAAAAACCCATGCCGCCATAGATCACCGTGACGATCACGCCGGCCGCGCCGCAGGCCGCGCAGGCGATGATCACCGCCCGGTCGTGCACGGCGCGCGCATCGACGCCGAACAGGGCGGCGGTGCGGGCATCGTCCGCCACGGCCCGCCAGGCCCGGCCATAGGCGGAGCGGCGCAGGTAATGGATCAGTCCCAGCGCCGCAGCTAATCCACCGGTCGTCATGGCGAGCCCGACCGGCGTGGTCGTGACGATGAAGTTCTCGGCCCGGGCCAGCGGCAGCGGCTCGTTGAACACCGGTGGCAGCCAGCGCAGTTCGACACCTTGTGCGAGGCGCAGATACTCGGATAGCGCGATGGCGAGGCCGATCGTCGCGATCAGCACCTGCTGGCCATTGGCCTTGTCGAGATGGCGCAGCACGAAGCGACCCATGGCGAAGCCGTGTATGGCGCTGACCGCGATGGCGACCAGGAAGGCGATGGCGAGGCCGGAGGCCGGGGTCGAAGGCGCGAGCGAGAAGACCACGGCGACGCCGACCACGGCGGCGGCGGCGCCCAGGGCCGAGAATTCGCCGAAGGTCAGGATGATGCGGCCGTTCAGCCCGTAGATCAGCGCATAGGCGCTGGCGAGCAGGGCGTAGATCGCGGCCGAGGGCAGGGCGGATAGCGCCTGCTGCAGGAAATAGGCGAGCCCCGGCGGCAGCAGCGGCAGGTGCGCGATCGGCGTCGCCTCGGGGTCGACCGGCGGATCGGCCTTGTTCTCGAGATAGAAGCGCCGCAGCAGCAGGAAGCTCGCATCGGTCATCGGGCGCCCGTCCGAGGCGAGGCCGGCGAGCGCGCCGCGCGGTAGCGGCGTGCCCTCGCCGGCGAAGATGCAGTCGATGGTGCGTCGCCTCGGCTGCAGGTCGGGGCGCTCGACCCGGTAGACGATGCGCAATATGCCGGGGCGCGGGCCCTGGCCGCTGCCCTCGATCACGATCGTGCTGTCGCCGGGGTTAAGCGCCGGGATCGCCAGCCGGCAGGCGCGCCGCTGGTCGGTGTCGAAGCGCTGCCCGCAGGAGGCGAGCGCCAGGCAGAGCAGAATCGACGTGAGCAGCGCGCGCATCGACGCTGAGGCTAACGCGCTTCATGGCTGCGCGGAACATGTCTCATGTAGAGCGTCATGCTCGGGCTCGACCCGAGCATCTCTTTCAGGAGATTCTCGGGCCTGCGCTTCGCTGCGCCCGAGAATGACGGCCCTTGTTCAGCCGCGTTCCTTCAGCATCCGCGCGACCTTCGGCGCGAAATAGCTCAGCACCCCGTCGGCACCGGCGCGCTTGAAGGCGAGCAGGCTCTCCAGCATCGCCTTGTCGCCGTCGAGCCAGCCATTATTGGCGGCGGCCATGATCATCGCGTATTCGCCGGAGACCTGATAGGCGAAGGTCGGTACCGCGAAGGTCTCCTTCACCCGGGCCACGACGTCGAGATAGGGCAGGCCGGGCTTGATCATCACCATGTCGGCGCCTTCCTCGAGATCGAGCGCCACCTCGGCGATCGCCTCGTCGGAATTGGCCGGGTCCATCTGATAGGTGCGCTTGTCGCCGATCAGCGTGGCATTGGTGCCGATCGCGTCGCGGAACGGGCCATAATAGGCCGAGGCGTATTTCGCCGCATAGGCCATGATCTGGACGTCCTCGAGCCCGGCGCCGTCGAGCTCGGCACGAATCGCGGCGACGCGCCCGTCCATCATGTCGGAGGGCGCGATGACGTCGGCGCCGGCCTCGGCCAAAGCGAGGGCCTGCTGCGTCAGGATATGGACGCTGGCGTCGTTCAGCACCTTCTCACCGTCCATGACGCCGTCATGGCCATGCGAGGTGTAGGGGTCGAGCGCGGCGTCGCAGATGATGCCGATCTCCGGCACCGCCGCCTTGATCGCCCTCACCGCCCGGCACATCAGATTGCGGCTGTTCAGCGCTTCCGAGCCGGTCGGGTCGCGCAATTCGCGCTCGACGAAGGGAAAGGGCGCGATGGCCGGGATACCGAGCGCCGCGGCCTCCGCCGCCTGTCGCACCGCCTCGTCGATATTGAGCCGGTCGACGCCGGGCATCCAGGCGACGGGGGAGCGCGCTTCGCGCGAATCCATCAGGAAGATCGGCCAGATCAGGTCGTCGACCGTCAGCAGGTTCTCGCGCACGAGGCGGCGCGACCAGTCGGCCTTGCGGTTGCGGCGCAAGCGGCGGGTGAGGCCGAGGGAGGTCGAGGTCGGGGCCTCGACCAGTCTTGCTTGCGGGGCGGGAAAGGACCGCACAACCCGAGATGCCATGAACGCCTCCAACCTGCCCGACGGCAGTCTTGAGCGTTGCTTTAGCACATCGGAACCATTCCAAAACAGGTACTGGCGTCGCATGCCGGCCCGGCGTGTCGCGCCGTGCGCCCAGGCCCGGGCGGGGTGTCCGCCGCCTCGCGTTGACAAGCCCGGCCACGGCTTCCAGAACCGGAAGCGACAGCAGGATGGCATTTCGGACATGACGCAGGACCAGGAGATCATCTGCGAGCGGCGCGGTGCGGCGGGTTTCGTCCTGCTCAACCGTCCCAAGGCACTCAACGCGCTGAGCCATGGCATGGTGCGCGAGCTTGCGCGCGCGCTCGACGCCTGGGAGAACGACCCGGCGGTGACCCGCATCGTCGTGACCGCCTCCGGCGAGAAGGCGTTCTGCGCCGGCGGCGACGTTCGCGCCCTCCACGATTTCGGCAAGGCCGGCCGGCAGGACGAGATGCTCGCCTTCTGGCGCGAGGAATACATCCTGAATGCGCGGATCAAGGCTTATCCCAAGCCCTATATCTCGCTGATCGACGGCATCGTCATGGGCGGCGGCGTCGGTATCTCGCTGCATGGCAGCCATCGCGTCGCCGGCGAGCGCTATCTCTTCGCCATGCCCGAGGTCGGCATCGGCTTCTTCCCGGATGTCGGGGCGACCTTCGCGCTGCCGCGCCTGCCGGATGCCGCCGGCGTCTACCTCGCCTTGACCGGTGACCGTGTCGGCCAGGGCGATGCGCTGGCCTTCGGTCTGGCGACGCACGCCGCCGCTTCGGCCCGCATGGGCGAACTCGCCGAGGCGCTGACCGGAACCGCGCCGGTCGACGAGATCCTCGCCGCCTTCGCGCAGCCGGTCGCGCCTGGCAAGCTCTTCGCCGAGCGCCAGGCCATGGCCGCCGCTTTCGGCGCGCCGACGCTGG
This sequence comes from Allobosea sp. NPDC055594, assembly GCF_053618995.1. NCBI lineage: Bacteria > Pseudomonadati > Pseudomonadota > Alphaproteobacteria > Hyphomicrobiales > Alloboseaceae > Allobosea > Allobosea sp. NPDC055594. The sequence continues at coordinate 191,995 of NZ_JBSHIO010000006.1, read as the reverse complement.
CCGGCATTCTCGCGCGTCTGGAGGCGGGCGCCGCCGCAGGCGACGCCTTCGCCACCAAGGCGCTCGCCATCATCAGGGCGAAATCGCCGACCAGTGTCGCCATCGTCTTCGAGCAGATGCGCCGCGGTGCATCCCTCGATTTCGCCGGAGCCATGGCGCTGGAGTTCCGAATCGTCTCGCGTATCGCCCATGGTCAGGATTTCTATGAGGGCGTCCGGGCGGTGGTGATCGACAAGGACCAGGCTCCGGTCTGGCAGCCGGCCAGCATCGAGGCGCTTGATCCGGCCGCTGTCGAGGCCCATTTCGCGCCGCTGGGGGCGACTGAGCTCGTGCTGGGCCGCCCGGCGTGAGCCTGACGCGCGAGAGCGATGTCCTGCGCAGCCAGTCCGGCGGCGCTGCCGGTGAGGGCAAGTCCGGCGGCAGGCGCTGGCGGACGATGCTGGTCTGGCTGCTGCGCCTGCTCTCCGTCGCCTGGATGGCCAAGGGGCTGCTGCAATGGGCCGTGATCCTCGGTCTCGGCGCCGATGCCGTCCCCCCCTTCGAAGCACGTCCGCTGACCTTCCAGGCGATCACCGTCTATTTTGCGGTGTTCGATCTCGTAGCCGCCGTCGGCCTCTGGCTGACCGCGACCTGGGGCGGCGTGCTCTGGCTGCTGGCGGCGATGAGCCAGCTCTTGCTCGGCTTCTTCTTCCCGCGCTGGCTGCCGCTCTCGCCGGTGCTGATCGGCAGCTATGTCATGCTGATGCTGGCCTATTTCGTCGCGACCTGGGCGGCCGAAAACCAGGAGGACTGAACGCGCCGCGGCCGCTCGAATGCGAGTGGCCATGGTAAGAAACGCTTTAGCTTAAGGGATTTGCGGTTCATTTCGCATTCACCCAAATGGGTAAATCCCTGATTCATCCTGATATTTAAACTCGTTTTCATCCGCCCTCCCTATGGTGTCTCTCAGAAGCGGACCGGGAGACAAATCCTGGCCGGTATACAACAGGCGGGATATACCATGAAAACCAACGTAAAGACTGCGGCTCCGGCCGTGTCAGAGGAAGTTCAACTCAAGGTGAAGCCGCTTTATCTTGAGTCGCTTACCTTGGTGGAGCGCCTGCATCGGCGTCTGCTCGATGTCATCAAGGACGAATTCGAGCGTCGCAACCGCGACGACGTCAACAGCGTCCAGGCCCTGCTGCTCTACAATATCGGCGATGCCGAGCTCAGCGCCAGCGAGTTGCGGACCCGCGGCTACTATCTCGGCTCGAACGTGTCCTACAACGTCAAGAAGCTGGTCGAGCTCGGCTTCCTGCACCATGCCCGTTCGCGGATCGACCGGCGTTCGGTGCGCATCAGCCTGACCGAGAAGGGCCACGAGGTGCACAACCTGGTGAAGGGCGTCTATGACAAGCACGTTCGCACGGTCGAGCAGATCGGCGGCATCGCGACCGATGATTTCGAGCGCATGAACAACGCCCTGCTGCGTCTCGAGCGCTTCTGGACCGACCAGATCCGCTACAAGCTCTGAGGCCGCGCGGCCGGCCGCGCGCTGCCGTCCGATCCGCAAATCCCCCCGGCCGGAGGGCCGGGGTGCGCCGCTGCGACTGCCGGCGATAGCCCGGCACCGATCAAGCACAATTGAACGCGACGCAACGTCGCCCCAAAAATGCCGCTCTCATCATAGCGTGTTAACTGTGGTAGGGGATCGTCCCCAGCAACCAGCGCGGCCCGGCCGTGCTGAAGGGGCGGATTTCGTCCCGCTTTATGTTGACTGCGAAGTCCGAGGGGTACGATCGATGCCGCATATCAGCCTGACGCGTCGCGAGACGGTGCTGGCCCTGTTTTCGAGCGCCGCCGCCGGCGTCAGCCTGCCGGCTTTCGCCCAGCAGGCCGAATGGCGCCAGAACTACGATGCGGGCGCCCGCAATGTGGTGCTGCGCTCCTCTACCCCGATGCTGTCCCCGGCGGCGCTCGCCGCGACCGAGCAGGCGATCGCGAACTATCGCGATCTCGCCGCGCGCGGCGGCTGGCCGGTACTGCAGGTCGGTGATCGTCTCGCCGTGGGCTCGAAGGGGCAGGGCGTCGTGCAATTGCGCCAGCGCCTGATCATCACCGGCGATCTCGATGCGTCGGTCGGAACCAGCAATGTCTTCGATTCCTATGTCGAGGGCGGGGTACGCCGCTTCCAGGCACGCATGGGCCTGTCGACCACCGGCAGCGTCAACCGCGCCACCCTGAACGCGCTGAACGTGCCGATCGAGCGGCGTATCCGCCAGCTCGAGACCAACGTCGTCCGGCTGCGCACCTGGTCGGGCAATCTCGGCAACCGCTACGTCGTCGCCAATATCCCGGCGGCTGCGATCGAGACCGTCGAGAACGGCCATGTCGCGACCCGCCACGCCGCGGGCGTCGGCAAGGCCGATCGCCAGTCGCCGCTGCTGCAGACCAAGATTCCCGAGGTCAATTTCAACCCGACCTGGACCGTGCCGGCCTCGATCATCCGCAAGGATCTGATCCCGATGATGCGCAAGCAGCCGGGCTATCTCACCGAGAACCGGATCCGCATCATCGGCCCGAGCGGCGAGATCGCGCCCGAGCGGGTCAACTGGAACTCGGACGAGGCGACGCGCTACACCTTCCGCCAGGATCCGGGCGGCGAGTTCAACTCGCTCGGCTTCGTGCGCATCAATATCCCCAGCCCGCATGGCGTCTACATGCACGATACGCCGGCCAAGGGCATTTTCGGCGACGATTTCCGCTTCGTCTCCTCGGGCTGCATCCGCGTCCAGAACGTGCGCGACTACATCACCTTCCTGCTGAAGGAGACCCCCGGCTGGGATCGCGCCAAGATCGACGAGACGATCCAGTCCGGCGAGCGCATCAACGCCCGCATCGCCAACCCCGTACCCTGCTACTGGGTCTACATCACCGCCTGGGCGACGCCCGATGGCGGCGTGCAGTTCCGCGAGGACATCTACAACAAGGACGGGCTCGGCCCGGTCCCGGTCGCCCGCCTCCAGGGCGAGCAGGACATCTGAGCAGGTCTTTCCTGCCGTCCAGTTGATAAGGGCTCCCGGACAGCTGTCCGGGAGCCCTTTCTGTTGTCAGTGTTCTCTTCGGCGCGTTCGATCCCGCCGTCAGACGAAATTGTCGGCGATGATGTAGCCGAGGATCGAGATGCAGCTCATCACGATCGCGATTTCGAGAAGTCCGAAGCCCATGGTCGCCTCCGCCGCTGGATGAGCAACGCCCGAACTTCGCCATGGTTCCGCCGCTGAGGCGGCGAAATTGCGACGGCGCTTGTAGCGGACTCTTCTGACGCGACGACGGCACGCACCGGTTGCGCCTCTACGGCGACAAAACCGCATTCCCCTTTTGCCGGGCATGGTCTAAGCACGCGCCAGCGCCGGGCAAGGGTTGCGCCGGCCTCGCGACCAAGCCAAACGGACGCGCCTCGGGTCGGCACCGTGCCGGCCGCAGGCGGCGCGTCGATGGAGCAGACCATGAGCCGTGACGCCGCCCCCGAGAAGCATCTCTCGAACTCCTTCTTCGCCGCTTCGCTCGCCGATCGCGATCCCGAGATCGCCCGTGCCATCGAGCTCGAGCTCGGTCGCCAGCGCGACGAGATCGAGCTGATCGCCTCCGAGAACATCGTCTCGCGCGCCGTGCTCGAGGCACAGGGCTCGGTGATGACCAACAAATATGCCGAGGGCTATCCCGGCCGGCGCTATTATGGCGGCTGCCAGTTCGTCGACATCGCCGAGAAGCTGGCGATCGAGCGTGCCTGCCGGTTGTTCGACTGTGGGTTCGCCAATGTCCAGCCGAACTCCGGCAGTCAGGCCAACCAGGCTGTGTTCATGGCGCTGATGCAGCCCGGCGACACCTTCATGGGGCTCGACCTCGCCGCCGGCGGCCATCTCACCCATGGCGCGCCGGTCAACCAGTCGGGCAAGTGGTTCAAGGTCGTGCCCTACGGCGTCTGCGTCGTCGACCAGCAGATCGACTATGACGCGATGGAGCGCCTCGCGGTCGAGCACAAGCCGAAGCTCATCGTCGCCGGGGGCTCGGCCTATGCCCGCCACTGGGATTTCGCCCGCTTCCGTGAGATCGCCGACAAGGTCGGCGCCTATTTCATGGTCGATATCGCGCATTTCGCCGGTCTCGTCGCCGGCGGCGCCCATCCCTCGCCGTTCCCGCACGCTCATGTCGTCACCACCACCACGCACAAGACCCTGCGCGGCCCGCGCGGCGGCATGGTGCTGACCAATGACGAGGCGATCGCCAAGAAGATCAACTCGGCGGTGTTCCCGGGCCTGCAGGGCGGGCCGCTGATGCATGTCATCGCCGCCAAGGCCGTGTCCTTCCACGAGGCGCTGCAGCCCGAGTTCAAGACCTATGCCCATGCCGTCGTCGCCAATGCCAAGGCGCTGGCCGAGACGCTGAAGAGCAAGGGCTTCGACCTCGTCACCGGCGGCACCGACAACCATCTGATGCTGGTCGACCTGCGCTCGAAGAAGATCACCGGCAAGGCCGCCGAGGCCGCGCTGGGACGCGCGCACATCACCTGCAACAAGAACGGCATCCCCTTCGATCCGGAGAAGCCGATGGTCACATCCGGCATCCGCCTGGGCACCCCGGCGGCGACCTCGCGCGGCTTCGGCGTCGCCGAGTTCCAGCGCGTCGGCGAGCTGATCGCCGAGGTGCTCGATGGGCTTGCTGCGAATGGCGAAGAGGGCAACGCCGCGGTCGAGCAGGCGGTGAAGGCCAAGGCGCAGGCGCTGACGGCGCGCTTCCCGATCTACTGAGCAGGCTCCGGCCGGGGCGATCTTTAGGGGAACGTCCCGGTCAGCTTGATCATGAACAGGTTCTCCGGTCCGCCGGGCGCGTCGCCCCGGCCGGTCCGGCTGAGTTCCGCGCTGAGGTCGAGCCCCTTCGTGACCTTGTATCCGGCCGCGGCGCTGCCGCCGAACTGCCCGTCCTTGACCTGTGCGGCGACCGCGACGTTGAAGTGATCCTCCGTCGCGCTGAGCTTGAGGTTGAGATCGACGGTCGGCTTGCTGACGTCCTTCTTGACGATGCCGGTGAGGTCGAAGGAGCCGTATTTGACCATGACCTCGCCTTCCACCTTGTCGATGGCCGCAGATCTGGTCACCACCTGAAGCGAGAGATCGAGCTTCAGCCTGTCCCATTTCAGCTTGCTTGTCAGCTTGGCGCCGACGAGTTCGGCCGTCGGGTCGAAGACGATGCCGCCGACGCCGAGCTTCAGCGCGCCGAGCTTGACGACCTCGAACTGCAGCTTCTCCAGCTGCTGCAGGCCGAGCGTCACCGCTCCGCTGTTCGGCTTGGTGACGAACAGTGCCGCGCCTGCGCCGAGCGCGAGCGCCGCGCCGACGACATAGACGACGCCTTTGTGCTGATCGACCCAGACGCCGAGCGCTGACGAGCCGGCCGCCTGCTTGAAGGCATCGACCTGCTTCTCCAGGGATTTGTACGCCGACGATTTCTTGATCTGCTTGAAGTATTCGTCGGCGGCCTTGGACAGAACATCGTCGCCGATCGAGCGGAGTTTCTGGATGTCGTCCGGCGAGAGCTGGGTGGTCTGGCTCTTGAGTTTGGCATTCGCGAAGCTCAAGAGCCCCTTCTGGGCGGTCGCCAGCACGACCGGGCTCTTGAGGATCTCGGCGAGACGTTCGGGAGACCTGTGGATCTCGCTGTCGAGAAGGTCGAACGCCAGCACGACCAGGCCGCCGAAGGCGTCGCCCGTAGTGTCGTTGGACATCTGCTAAACTCCGATTGGCGAGCGATGGGGATCGGCAGGCAGCGCAAACGGTGAAGGGCATGCGGGTCGCAGGCTCCATCTTGGCATGAGAAGGCAGTTCGCCCTGCGTCTTTTTTGCGAGGCGTTTCCCTTCATCGGCCATAGCGCCATGCGATATTGCGCTTGCCCCCTTGCCGCCGCCCGGTCGTTTTTCGCTGGCCTGCGACGGCATGGCTGGGGCAAGGAAGGGCCGCGGACGGTATTGTCCCTCAAGCAACCCTCGAGGCCCAAGGTATGCGCTGTCCTTATTGCGGCTCGCTCGACACCCAGGTGAAGGATTCGCGGCCGACCGACGATCACGCCTCGATCCGGCGCCGGCGCGTCTGCCCGGATTGCGGGGGCCGCTTCACCACTTTCGAGCGGGTGCAACTGCGCGAGCTCACCGTGGTCAAGCGCTCGGGCCGGCGCACCGCCTTCGATCGTGACAAACTGCAGACCTCGATCGAGGTCGCTTTGCGCAAGCGCGCCGTGGCTCCCGAGCGTATCGAACGGCTGGTCAACGGTATCGTGCGCCAGCTCGAAAGTTCGGGCGAGGCGGAGATCATGAGCTCGACCATCGGCGAGCTGGTGATGGAAGGGCTGAAATCGCTCGACGACGTCGCCTATGTCCGCTTCGCCTCGGTCTACCGGAATTTCCGCGAGGCCCGAGATTTCGAGGAGCTGCTCGGCCAGCTCAGCAGCGATGAGGGGGAGGGCGAAGCCGAGCCCGTCGGCGAAGGGGCCAGGCCGCGCGACGATGTCTGATCGCGACGAGATCGACCGCGCCTTCATGCGCCAGGCGCTGGAGCTCGGTGCGCGCGGCCTCGGCCAGACCTGGCCGAACCCATCGGTGGGGGCCGTGGTGACCCGTAATGGGCCGGAGGGACCGGTCGTCGTCGGGGCCGGCCACACTCAGCCTGGCGGCCGACCGCATGGCGAGGCGATGGCCTTCGAGCAGGCCGGTTCCGCGGCGGCAGGGGGCACGCTCTATGTGACGCTGGAGCCCTGCTCGCACCGGACCCTGCGCGGCGGCACCCCTTGCGTCGAGCGCACCCTGCTCGCTGGCGTGCGCCGCGTCGTCTCGGCCATGGCCGATCCCAACCCCCGCATCGCCGGGCTCGGCCATGCACTCCTGCGCAGTTCCGGGGTGGAGGTGGTCACCGGCGTGCTCGAAGATCAGGCGCAGCGCAGCCATCGCGGCCATGTGCTGCGCGTCACGCAGGGCCGGCCGATGGTGACCTTCAAGGTGGCGCGTACCGCCGACGGCTTCGCCGGTGGGGCAGGGCGGGCCCGCATCAGGATTTCCTGTCCGGAAGCCGGTGAATGGGTTCACCGCGAGCGTGCCCGTTACGACGCGATCATGCTCGGTATCGGCTCCGTCCTTGCCGATGATCCACTCCTGACCGTGCGGCTCGCCGGGCTGGAGATCCGTTCGCCGGTCCGGGTCGTGCTCGATTCCAATCTGCGCCTGCCGCTGGATTCCCAGCTGGTGCGCGGCGCCGGCGAGGTGCCGGTCTGGGTGATCGCGGCAGAGGACGCGCCGGTCGAGGCCGAGGCGCGCCTCGTCGCCGCCGGCGTTGAGGTGATGCGCGTCGGACGCGCCGCCGACGGCCATCTCGATCTCGGCGAGGCGCTGCGGCTGCTCGCGGCACGCGGCATCACCCGGGTCTTTTCCGAGGGCGGGCCGACCATCGGTGAAAGGCTGGCGCTGGCCGGCTTTGCCGACGAGGTCATCCTCTCGACCTCGCCGATCGTGCTCGGCGAAGCCGGCGTCGTCGCCGTGCGGCCGGGCCTTGCGGCGCTGCTCGCCGATCCCAAGATGTACGCCATCGCCGAAGCCGGGATCATCGGCCAGGACCGTTTCCAGCACTTCACGAGGATTGCCTGATGTTCACCGGCATCGTCACCGCCATTGGCACCGTCACCCAGGCGCGAAAGATGGGGCCGAGCCTGAAGCGGCTCGCCATCTCCTGCCCTTGGGAGGCAGAGGGCATCGAGATCGGCGCATCGATCGCCTGCGCCGGCGTCTGCCTCACCGTGACCGCCCTGAGCCCGCGCGAGGATGGCGAGCCGGGCTGCGTCTTCCAGGTCGAGGCTGCGGCCGAGACGCTGTCCAAGACCTTGGTCGGCGACTGGGATGTCGGGACGCCGATCAATCTCGAGCGCTCGCTGAAGATGGGCGACGAACTCGGCGGCCATCTGGTCACCGGCCATGTCGACGGCGTCGGCAGGATCATCAAGGTCGACGCCATCGCGCCCGATCCGGATGAACCCTGGGGCGCGACAGCGCGCTTCCATATCCGCGCGCCGCAGGGCCTCGCCCGCTTCATCGCGGCCAAGGGCTCGATCTGCCTCGACGGCACCTCGCTGACCGTCAACACCGTCGAGGACGACGTGTTCACCGTCCTGCTGATCCCGCATTCCTTCAGCGTCACTACCTGGGGGCAGCGCAAGCAGGAGGACGGCGTTCATGTCGAGGTCGATCTGATGGCGCGGTATGCCGCGCGGCTTGCGGAGGCGCGCGGGCAGGGCTAAGAGCCGGTCCTGCCTCAGCCCTCATCCTGAGGAGCCGCGCAGCGGCGTCTCGAAGGATGGTCCAGCGCGCTCTGGACCATGCTTCGAGACGCCATTTCTGACGAAACGGCTCCTCAGGACGAGGGCTTGATTGCTTTCGACCCGGTCGAAGGCGCCTCGACGATACCAGAAGGAATTCCCGCATGGCCGGACCCCGGCAATCATCGGCTGCCTCAGCCGCTCCGCTCGACGGCGCACGCGTCCTCGTGGTCGAGGCCCGCTTCTATGACGGCCTCGCCGACGAACTGCTGCAGGGCGCGCTCGCCGTGCTCGAAAAGGCCGGTTGTCGCGTCGATCGCGTCACCGTTCCCGGCGCGCTCGAGATCCCGTCTGCGATCGTCATCGGCCTGCGCGCCGCCGACGAGGCTGTCGATCCCTATGAGGCGGTGGTCGCGCTCGGCACCGTGATCCGGGGCGAGACCGGTCATTACGACATCGTCGCCGGCGAGAGCTCGCGCGCGTTGATGGACCTCTCCGTCGCCTTCGCCCTGCCGCTCGGCAACGGCATCCTGACCGTCGAGAACGAGGCCCAGGCCTGGGCCCGTGCCAATCGTTCCGAGATGGACAAGGGCGGCGGCGCGGCTGAAGCTGCGCTCTCGGTGCTGCGCTACAAGCGCTCGCTGGTGGAGGAGTCGAAATGAGCCGGGCCGAAATGCGCCGCGGCGCGCGGCTGGCGGCCGTGCAGGCGCTCTACCAGATGGAGGTCGGCGGGCGCGGCGTGGTCGAGGCCATGGCCGAGTTCGAGCATTTCTGGATCGGCAAGGAGGTCGAGGATATCGAGCTGCCGAAGGCCGAACTGAATTTCTTCCGCGACCTGCTCGGCGGCGTCGTCAGCGAGCAGCGTCTGGTCGACCGCGCGGTGGACGATGCGCTCGCAGCGGGTTGGCCGTTGAAGCGCGTCGAGGCGGTGGTGCGTGCGGTGCTGCGTGCCGGAGCCTACGAGCTCGCCTTCCGCAAGGACGTGCCGGCGCGCGCCGTGATCTCCGAATATGTCGCGGTGACCCGCACCTTCTACCAGGGTGAGGAGATCGGCATGGTCAACGCCGTGCTCGACAAGCTCGCCCGCGAGTTCCGCGCCGAGGAATTCGACGTCCCGGCGGCGTGAGCAGGAGGGCAACCTCCGAGCCCTCATCCTGAGGAGCCGTTCCGCCAGGAACGGCGTCTCGAAGGATGAACCAGATTGCACCCTTGGCATCCTCTGAAGCATCCTTCGAGACGCCGCTTCGGGGCTCCTCAGGATGAGGGTGCACTTGGCAAGTGAGATCGCAATGTCGAGAGAAGACGTGCGCCCCGGCGAATTCGAGCTGATCGCCCGGCATTTCGCACCGATCGCCGGTCGTGACGGCCTCGGGCTTCTCGACGATGCGGCGCTGCTGCGGCCGGCGCGGGGCTACGAGCTCGTCGTCACCGCCGACGCGCTGGTCGCCGGCGTGCACTTCTTCCCGGACGACCCCGCCGGCTCGATCGCGCGCAAGGCGCTGGCGGTCAACCTCTCCGATCTCGCCGCCAAGGGCGCGCGTCCTGACGGTTTCGTGCTGACGCTCGCTTTGCCCAAGGGCTGGGCCGAGGATTGGCTCGTTGCCTTCGCCGCGGGGCTCGCGGCTGTCGCGGGCGAGGCGGGCTGCCCGCTGATCGGCGGGGACACGGTCTCGACGACCGGCCCGCTGACGCTTTCGATCACCGCCTTCGGCAGCGTGCCTGCCGGGCGGATGGTGCTGCGCTCGGGCGCCAAGCCCGGCGATCTCGTGCTGGTCACGGGGACGATCGGCGATGGCGCGCTCGGGCTGCGGGCGCACGGCCCGGACAGGCCGGGTTGGGTCGCCCGCCTCTGCGAGGCCGACCGCGCCTTCCTGGCCGACCGCTATCTGCATCCGCAGCCGCGCCTGGCGCTCGCCCAGGCCCTGCAGCTTCATGCCTCGGCGGCGATGGACGTCTCGGACGGGCTCGTCGGCGACCTCGGCAAGCTGCTCGCGGCCTCGCGCGTCGGCGCCGAGATCGAGCTCGACGCGGTGCCGCTCTCGGCCGCGGCCCGCAATGCCGTCATGGCTGATCCCGCATTGGCGGAACTGGCCTGGACCGGCGGCGACGACTACGAAATTCTCTGCACGGCGTCCGAGGTGGAATTTCCTTCCCTTGCCGCAGCGGCACAGGCGGCAGGGCTCGGTCTTGCGCGCATCGGCCGCGTCACGGCGGAGGTAGGGACCGTGCGATACAGCGAGGCGGGCAGGCCGCGCAGCTTTGCGCGAGGCTCCTTCGTTCATTTCTGAGAGCGGCCCCGGCCGCGGAAAGTCGGCGGCCTGCAAATGAACCAGCATGTTCCGGTGAGCGACGACACCTTGGCGAAGCGCAATGCGGTCGTCCTCGCCTGCGCCCAGTCGCTCGGCGGCGCCAGCCCCGCGATTGTCGTCTCGCTCGGTGGCATCGTCGGCTCGCAGCTCGTTACCGACCAGGCCTTCGCCACCGTGCCGGTCAGCCTGATGCAGCTCGGCATCGCCTGTGGCGTCATCCCGGCCGCGATGCTGATGCGCCGGCTCGGCCGCCGCAACGGCTATCTGATCGGGGCGCTGATCGGCATCGTCGGCGCCAGCATCGCCGCCAGCGGCACCGGCAGCCGGTTGTTCTGGCTGTTCTGCATCGGCACCTTCCTCTGTGGTGTCTACGGCTCCTTCGTGCAGAGCTATCGCTTCGCCGCGGCCGACACGGCGAGCGAAGCCTTCAAGCCGCGCGCCATCTCCTGGGTGATGCTCGGGGGGCTGGTCGGCGGCGTGATCGGCCCGCAATCGGTCTACTGGACGCGCGACCTGACGCCGGCCGCGCCCTTCGCCGCGAGCTTCCTGGCGCAGGGCGGGCTCGCTCTGCTCGCCGTCGGCGTGGTCCTCCTGTTGCGCGCTCCCCCAGTGGTGGAGAAGCGTTCCGGCGGCGGCCGGCCGCTCTCCGAGATCATGCGCCAGCCGAAGTTCATCGCCTCGGTGACGGCGGCGCTTGTCGCCTACGGGCTGATGAGCTTCGTGATGACCGCGGCGCCGCTCGCCATGGTCGCCTGCGGCCACTCGATCGGCGATGCCGCCCTCGGCATCCAGTGGCATGTGCTCTCGATGTTCGGGCCGAGCTTCTTCACGGGGCGCCTGATCGCCCGCTACGGCAAGGAGAAGATTACTGCGCTCGGCCTGTTGTTGACGGCCGTTGCCGCGATCGTCGGCCTCAGCGGTCTCAGCGTCGCGCATTTCTGGATCGCGCTCGTCCTGCTCGGCGTCGGCTGGAATTTCGGCTTCATCGGCGCGACCGCGCTGGTCACCGACTGCTATCGCCCGGAGGAGCGGGTCAAGGTCCAGGCCGCCAACGATTTCCTGGTCTTCGGCTCGGTCGCCATCGCCTCCTTCTCGGCCGGCGGCCTGCTCAGCGCCGGCGGCTGGGACAGCGTCAACTGGCTGGTTTTCCCTCCGGTCGCGGTCGCGCTCGTCCTGGTCGCCTGGCAGGGTCTGCGTCGCCGTTCCGCCGCCGCCTGACAAGTCTGCCGAATTGTCAGTTGTCGGGTTTGCGATTCCGTCGGAAACTTGGCAACAATTCGGCAGACACTGGCGATCGGCGCTACGGGCGCGATTCTAGAGCCCGGAAGAGCAGTCCCTGGCGTTCAACAGACCGGCGACAAGCCGGCTCCGTCGGGGCGTCCTGCCCCAGATGCAGATCTCAGGGACAGGAAAGTCGATGTCGGCCTTGCTCATCATCATACTTCTGAGTGCGCTTTCGATCGTCTACGGCATCTGGGCCTATAGCGACGTGATGAAACGCGACGCCGGCAATCAGCGCATGCAGGAGATTTCCGGCGCTGTCGCAGAGGGCGCGCAGGCTTATCTCAAGCGGCAATACGTCACCATCGCTATGGTCGGCGTCGTGCTCTTCGTCGGCCTCACCTGGCTGCTCGGGGCCTATGTCGGCATCGGCTTCCTGATTGGCGCCGTGCTCTCCGGCGTTGCGGGCTTCATCGGCATGAACGTCTCGGTGCGCGCCAATGTCCGCACTGCCCAGGCCGCGATGCAGTCGCTCGGCCAGGGGCTCGACGTCGCCTTCAAGGCCGGCGCGGTCACCGGCATGCTGGTCGCCGGCCTCGCCCTGCTCGGCGTCGCCGTCTATTACGGCTTCCTGACCTCGATGAAGGGTTTTGCGCCCTCCAGCCGCGTCGTCATCGATTCGCTGGTGGCGCTCGGCTTCGGTGCCTCGCTGATCTCGATCTTCGCCCGTCTCGGCGGCGGTATCTTCACCAAGGGCGCCGATGTCGGCGCCGACCTCGTCGGCAAGGTCGAGGCCGGCATTCCCGAGGATGATCCGCGCAATCCGGCGACCATCGCCGACAATGTCGGCGATAATGTCGGCGACTGCGCCGGCATGGCCGCCGACCTGTTCGAGACCTATGCCGTGACCCTGGTCGCGACCATGGTGCTCGCCGCGATCTTCTTTGCCGGCCAGCCGGTTCTCAACACGATGATGCTCTACCCGATGGCGATCGGCGCGGCCTGCGTCGTGACCTCGATCATCGGCACCTTCTTCGTCAAGCTCGGCGCCAACCAGTCGATCATGGGCGCGCTCTACAAGGGCTTCATCGCCGCCGGCGTGCTCTCGATCGGTGCGATCGCGGCGGTGACGCATGTGATGTTCGGCGGTTTCGGCACCCAGTTCACCACGGGGCAGGGCGTCGCCTTCACCTCGGGTGGCCTCTTCGCCTGCTCGCTGGTCGGCCTCGCGGTGACGCTGCTGATCGTCGTCATCACCGAATACTACACCGGCACCGGCAAGCGCCCGGTGGTCTCGATCGCCCAGGCGTCGGTCACCGGCCACGGCACCAACGTCATTCAGGGCCTTGCTGTGTCCCTGGAATCGACGGCGCTGCCGACCATCGTGATCATCGCCGGCATCATCGTCGCCTATGGCCTCGCCGGCCTGTTCGGCATCGCCATCGCCACCACCGCCATGCTGGCGCTCGCCGGCGTCGTCGTTGCGCTCGACGCCTTCGGCCCGGTCACCGACAATGCCGGCGGCATCGCCGAGATGGCCGGCCTGCCCAAGGAGGTCCGCCAGTCCACCGACGCGCTCGATGCGGTCGGCAACACCACCAAGGCGATCACCAAGGGCTATGCGATCGGCTCGGCGGGGCTCGGCGCGCTGGTGCTGTTCGCCGCCTATACCTCGGACCTCAACTACTTCGTGGCTGAGGCCAACAAGGCGGGCTCGACGACCTTCCAGTACTTCAAGGGCGTCAGCGTCGATTTCTCGCTGTCGAACCCCTTCGTCGTCGTCGGCCTGCTGCTCGGTGGCCTGATCCCCTTCCTCTTCGGTGGCATGGGGATGACGGCGGTGGGGCGCGCCGCCGGTTCGGTCGTCGAGGAGGTGCGCCGGCAGTTCCGTGAGAAGCCGGGCATCATGGAAGGCAAGGACCGGCCGGACTATGGCCGGGCCGTCGACATGCTGACCAAGGCCGCGATCAAGGAAATGATCGTGCCTTCGCTGCTGCCGGTGCTCGCGCCCTTCGTGACCTTCTTCGTCATCAACGCCATCGCCGGCAAGAACCAGGCCTTCGCGGCGGTCGGCGCCATGCTGATGGGCGTCATCGTCACGGGTATCTTCGTCGCGATCTCGATGACCTCGGGCGGCGGCGCCTGGGACAACGCCAAGAAGAGCTTTGAGGACGGTTTCGTCGACAAGGACGGCGTGCGCCACATGAAGGGCTCGGAGGCTCACAAGGCCTCGGTCACCGGCGACACCGTCGGCGACCCCTACAAGGACACGGCGGGCCCCGCCGTGAACCCGGCGATCAAGATCACCAACATCATCGCGCTCTTGCTGCTCGCCATCCTGGCGCATAGCTGAGCGGCGAGACCCGCCTGAACAAGGCCTGGCCCCGCGGAGCGATCCGCGGGGTTTTTCTTTTGCTCGCAATATCTTGCGCGCTGAAACGGAATCAATTCGCGAGGCAGCTGAATCAAGCTCCGAGCCTACGGCCAGATCCGTAGTGTTCCTGCACGACCGGCGTATCGCCAGCTGTCATGGTCGACCGATCCAAGGAGAGCCCGATGACCGCCCCAGCCGCTTACGTCCCTGCACGCTCCGGACACGTGACGGACATTGCCCTGCTGCTCGTGCTGGCGACACTCTGGGGCGCCTCCTACAGTTTCATCAGGCTCGGCGTCGAGACGATCCCGCCGTTGACGCTGATCGCGGCGCGCACCCTGATCGCCGGCGCGATTTTGCTTGTCGTCATCCACCTGCGCGGACTCGCCCTGCCGCGCGAGCCCGTGATCTGGCGGCGATTCCTGATCCAGGCCTGCCTGCACAGCGCCGTGCCCTTCACGCTGATCGCCTGGGCCGAGACCAGCGTCGAGGCGGGCCTGGCTTCGATCCTGAACGCCGGCTCGCCGATCTTCGCTTTCCTGCTGAGCCTGTTGTTCTTCCGCGCCGAAGCGGCCGCCGGGCGCAAGCTCTTCGGCGTCGCCGCCGGCATGCTTGGAGTCTGTCTGATCATCGGCGTCGAGGCGCTGTCGGGTTTCGGCCGCGAGCTCTGGGCGCAGCTTGCTCTGGTTGCGGCCGCGGCCTGCTATGGCGGCGCGGCGCTGTTCGGCCGCAACTTCAAGGGGCTCGATCCGATCATGCCGGCGGCGGGCTCGCTGATCTGCGGCGCTGCGATCCTGATCCCCTTCAGCCTGCTCGTCGACCGGCCTTGGACGCTCGCGCCGTCGGCCAGCTCGATCCAGGCGCTGCTGGCCTTGTCGCTGTTCTCGACCGCGCTCGCCTTCATCATCTATTTCCGGCTGATCGACCGGCTCGGCACGGTCGGGGCGACTTCTGTCGCCTATCTGCGCGTGCCGACCGGGGTCGCCATTGGCGTGATCTTTCTCGACGAGCGCCTGAGCCCGACCGCCTGGGCCGGACTCGCGCTGGTCGTGATCGGCGTGTTCGCGATGACACTGCCGGGGCGCAAGTCCGCCAGCTGACTGGCGCTCCTTCTAAGCCGTTCCGGATACGTCCAGGAGCGGTTGCCACCGTCTGAAAGGGTCGTCCTCGGGGACCTGCCATGGCCAGATGCCCCGGGTGTCGGGATATACGAGTTGCAGAGCCTCGAACTGCGGCCCGTCATAGAGCCAGAGGTTCCAGCCGAAATGCCAAGGATAATGCTCTCGGGCGACTTTTCTGAAGTGGCAGGAGAAGCCATCCAGGAATTCCTCGCCGACATCGTCGGCCTGGTAACGCCGCCCGGTGCGGGCTCTGTGGCAATACTCGTTGATGATGTTGTGCGAGAGCTCTCGCGACAGTCCTATGACGATCAATTCAGGAGCGTCGGACGAGCGATTTATGCCAACCGAATAGGAGAAGGGAGGGTACCCATCTCCCTCCATGATATGGAGAATGTGGCAGCCATACTGCTCTATGTCGGCAAGGCATTTCTGCTCATGCGGATCAAGCGCAGTCATGCTGCTCGCCTACCGCTCAGGAGCCGAGCGGGTTGAACTTGGTGACGCCGCGGAACAGGTTGCGCAGGAAGCTCTGCTCCTCGCCGCCGGTCGGGGTGGTGCGGCTGATGAAGTCGAAGATCACGCCGTCCTGCAGGCCGTAATTGGCGATGCGCTCGACCTTGAAGGCCTTGTTGAAATAGATCACCAGCACCCGCTGGTCGATCACCGTGAAGTCCTGGAACTGGAAGCGGCGGCGCACGGTCTGGCTGATGTAATAGAAGGTGCGGTTGCCGACGGTTGAGGTCGTCGAAGGCGTGCCGAGCGTGGTCAGCACCGTCTGCACATCCATGCCTGGCCTGACCTTGGCGATGAGATCGTCATCCATGACGAAGCCGCGCGTGAATTCTTCGTTCAGGCCGGCGGAGGTCGGGACGCGAAAGCCGAGATTGGTGCCGCTGCAGGCGGCGAGCGGCAACATGGCGGCGAGCGAGCCGATCAGGACAGTGCGGCGGGTCGGAGCAGTCATGCGGAGAGGGTCCAACGGCAGGCACGCGACAGCGAGGCCGCGCTTGTCATGAGGGGTATGCTTGGCGTAACGCCCGAGCATGGCTTTGGCAAGGCGAGCGCAAACTGTGGGGTGGCGGCGGTGATTTTCGGTCTGTTCGGCAGAAGGACCGACCGGATGGTGCCGGTCAACGCTTTGCTCGGGCGCATTGTCTCCGCTTCGCGCGAGCCCGCGCTCTATCTCGAAGGCGGCGTGCCCGATGATTTCGAGGGTCGCTTCGAGGCGCTGACGCTTCATGTCTTCCTGGTCCTGCGGCGGCTGCGCGAGCTGCCCGAACCGGCGGCGGATGTGGCCCAGGACCTCGTCGATGCCAATTTCAGCTATCTCGAGCTCGGCTTTCGCCAGGGGGGCGTCGGCGATGTCTCGGTGCCCAAGCGCCTGAAGAAGATCGGCCGCAGCTTCTATGGCCGGGTCGGCGCCTATGAGGACGCGCTCGCGGCGACGGCCGGGCCCGACGCACTCGCCGTCGCGCTGAGTCGGAACATTGCGCCACAGGCTGATGCCGAGGCGCTCGCCCGCCATGCTCGTGCCGTAGCGGCACAGTTGGCGACCCTCGATCTCGACGGTATCCTCGCCGCCGATCCGATTTTTCCCAAGTTCGAGAGCAGCCTGTCCAAATGAGTTCCGCCAGCAAGGACGCGTTGCCGCTGCGCCATCCCGTTCGCGTCGAGACCATCACGCTGCGGCCGATGACCTTCGAGCTCGCGGCGCCGCAATCCGATTTCGCCGCGATCGCGCGCCATCTCGGCGTCGCCTCCGTCGAGAAGCTGACGGCGAGCTATTCGCTGTCCCGCAATGGCGATCGGGTCAAGCTCGAAGGCAAGATCGGCGCGGCCTTGCACCAGATTTGCGTCGTCTCGCTCGAGGCCTTTCCCGTCGCGCTGACCGTGCCGGTCAAGCTCGACTTCCTGCCGGAGGCGGAGATCGTCGCCGCGGCCGGGGCCGACCAAGGCGAAGGCGAGATCGACATCGAAGTCCTGCTCAACGAGGAGGATCCGCCGGAGCCGATCGTCGACGGCGTCATCGATCTCGGCGCGATCACCCTCGAATTCCTGGCGCTGGCGCTCGACCCCTATCCGCGCAAGCCCGGCGCCAGCTTCGACGAGCTTGCGCCTGAAGCTGCCCCCGAATCGCCTTTCGCGGCGCTGGCACGCCTGAAGGGGGAGGAATGATACCGGCCCTGGTCGCCGCTTTTTCTTGCGGCTCGCGTTCAACTCGCTATTGTCCGGCCGCGTCGAGCCGCTCCAGCCAGGGGCGCCGCCCCTGGAACTGATCGCCTCCTCATGACACGTCCGGTTACACTCGCGCTCGATGCGATGGGCGGCGACCACGGTCCGTCCATCGTCATCCCCGGCGCCGCCCTCACGCTGGAGCGCCGCCCCGACGCCAAATTCGTGATCTTCGGCGATCAGGCGATCGTCGAGCCGCTGCTCGACGCGCATCCCAAGCTCAAGGCCGCCACCGTCTTCCACCACACGGATGTCTCCGTGAAAATGGACGACAAGCCGAGCCAGGCGCTGCGCTATGGCCGCTACAAATCCTCGATGTGGCGCGCCATCGACGCGACCAAGACCGGCGAGGCCGATGTCACCATCTCGGCCGGCAATACCGGTGCCTTGATGGCGATGTCGAAGTTCTGCCTGAAGTCGATGCCGCAGGTCGACCGCCCGGCGATCGCCTGCCTGTGGCCGACGGTGCGCGGCGAGAGCGTCGTGCTCGATGTCGGCGCGACCATCGGCGCCGATGCGCAGCATCTGGTCGATCTCGCCGTGATGGGCGCGGCCATGGCGCGCGTCGTCTTCGACATCGATCGTCCGAGCGTCGGCCTGCTCAATGTCGGGGTCGAGGAGATCAAGGGCGTCGAGGCGGTCAAGGAAGCCGGTCGCATCCTGCGCGAGGCCAATCTCGCCCATCTCGACTATCAGGGCTTCGTCGAGGGCGATGATCTCGGCAAGGGCACGGTCGACGTCGTCGTCACCGAAGGTTTCACCGGCAATATCGCCCTGAAGACCGCCGAGGGCACGGCCCGGCAGATCGGCGAATATCTGCGCGCCGCGATGAGCCGGTCGCTGATGTCGAAGATCGGCTATCTCTTCGCGCGTGGTGCCTTCTCGGCGCTCAAGGACAAGATGGACCCGCGCAAGGTCAATGGCGGCGTCTTCCTCGGCCTGGAAGGCATCGTCATCAAGAGCCATGGCGGCACGGATGCGATCGGGTTCGCCAGTGCCGCCGAAATGGGCTACGAGATGGCACGAGAGAACCTGATGGCGAAGGTGCGCGAGATGGTCGCGGCGACCTCGCGCCCGGATGCGAGCCCGAAGAGCATGCAGACGGCCGTCAGCGAATAGGGAAGAGAGACGCTCCTTTGTCCATCCTGCGATCCGTCCTGCGCGGCTGCGGCTCCTATTTGCCGGCGCAGATCGTCAGCAACGCCGATCTGGCCAAGAAGGTCGACACCACCGACGAGTGGATCGTTCAGCGAACCGGGATTCGCGAGCGTCGCGTCGCGGCCGAGGGCGAGACCACTGCGACGCTCGGGCTGAAGGCGGCCCAGGCGGCGCTCGCCGATGCCGGTATCGACGCCAGCGAGATCGATCTGATCATCGTCGCGACGGCGACGCCCGACAACACCTTCCCGGCGACCGCGACGCAGATCCAGGCCGATCTCGGCATCACGCATGGCGCGGCCTTCGACCTGCAGGCGGTCTGCTCCGGCTTCGTCTTCGGCCTCGCCACCGCTGACAAATTCCTGACGAGCGGTGCCGCCAAGGCGGCGCTGGTCATCGGCGCCGAGACCTTCTCGCGCATCCTCGACTGGGAGGACCGCACCACCTGCGTCCTCTTCGGCGATGGCGCCGGCGCCGTGGTGCTCACCGCCGAGCGGGGCGAAGGCACCCTGGCCGATCGCGGCGTACTCACCACCCATATCCGCTCCGACGGGCGCTACAAGAACAAGCTCTATGTCGATGGCGGGCCCGGCTCGACCAAGACGGTCGGGTTCCTGCGCATGGAGGGCCGGGAGGTCTTCAAGCACGCGGTGATCAACCTTGCCGAGACCGTGCGCCACACCTTCGAGGAGACCGGGCTGTCCGGAGACGATATCGACTGGTTCGTGCCGCATCAGGCCAATCGCCGCATCATCGACGCCACCGCCCACAAGCTCGGCATCGGCGAGGACCGGGTCGTCATCACCGTCGACCGGCATGGCAACACTTCGGCGGCTTCGATTCCGCTTGCCCTGGCCGAAGCCCATGCTGATGGGCGGATCAAGCGCGGCCAGCTCGTGCTGATCGAGGCGATGGGGGGCGGTTTCACCTGGGGCTCCGCCCTGATCCGCTGGTGACGCCCTCTCGACCTTTTGGCTAAGTTGTTTCGATTTATCGCTTTTTTTTGACGTAAATTGCTGACGAATATCAAGAATTCAACCCTTGCGTGCAGCGCGAGGATTGACCGGAATGACCTTGGCGCCTAGAGCAGAAGGCGAAAATGCGGGGGCGGTCATCCAGAGCGCGCCCGTGCCGACACTTGGTTGAGAGCCGCATGCGAGTTTCGGATCGGAGCGCTGCTGCGCCCGTCCGAAAGCGCCCGGTTCTGGCATCCGCTATTCCGGTGCGTGATGCTTCGACAAGGTAGTGGCTGCTCGGTAACGCCTTTGGAGGGAGCTGATGGCAGGGCAAACTGTGACGCGCGCGGACCTGTGCGAGGCGGTCTATCAGAAGATCGGCCTGTCGCGGACGGAATCGTCCAAGCTCGTCGAAGCGGTCCTCGACGAGATCTGCGACGCCGTGGCGCGTGGCGAGAACGTCAAACTTTCTTCGTTCGGCTCCTTCGTCGTGCGCGACAAGGGCGAGCGAATCGGGCGTAATCCCAAGACTGGCGTAGAAGTTCCGATCGAGCCGCGTCGCGTGATGGTATTCAAGCCCTCGAACGTGATGAAGGCCCGGATCAACGGGCAGAATGGCGAGGGTGACGAGGAGTGAGCCTGGAGTTCCACAACGGCGATACCGAGGCCGAATTGGACACCAAGAGCCCAGACGCTTTCCGTACGATCAGCGAGGTCGCCGAAGATCTCGACATACCCCAGCATGTGCTGCGCTTCTGGGAGACGCGCTTCTCCCAGATCAAGCCGCTGAAGCGCGGCGGCGGCCGACGCTATTACCGCCCCGACGACGTCGCCCTGCTCAAGGGCATCCGCCGCCTGCTCTATGGCGAGGGCTACACGATCAAGGGCCTGCAGCGGATCCTCAAGGAGCAGGGGCCGCGCCATGTCCAGGCGATCGGCCGTGGAGCCGAGATTGCGCCGCAGTCCGGCGCTGCGATGCGGCCCGCCGCGGTTCCGACCGGAATGGCGGCTGCCGGCGAGGCCGCCGCGTCACAGTCGCGGCCGGCCGGCGAACCGGGCTTCGCTGCAAAAGCGCTGCTCTCTTCGTTGCCGCAAGCGTCCCAGCCGGAATGGCCCAGCCAGGACGATCTGGCTTTCCTCAAGGCGACATTGCACGAGCTCGCGGAGTGCCGGCGCCTGTTGCATGGCGCCTTGAGCACTGTCGAGAGTGCCGAAGAAGCCTGACGGGGCCGGCAGGCGGTCATGGCGGGCCTTCGCCCGCCCGCCTCAGCGCCGGAAGGCGTCGGGCCAGAAGCCATTGCGCTCCAGCAGCAGGATCACGACGATCACGGCGAGCGTCACCACGAGCGTCATGAGCTTGGCGTTCCATGGCGTGCCGCGGCCGATCAGCCAGATCAGCGTCAGCCCCATGATGAGCGGGATCGCGATTTCCATGGCTGCAGTCTAGGGCGCAGCACAGCTCGATGGAAACATCAAAGACAGGAAGCAGCGCATTTCCGGCGGTGTGAGCCGCGCCCGTTCAGTCCTTTTGTGAGACCGGGGCGTTCGCGCGCTGCTGGATCGCTGCCTCGGGCACACCTTCGACCAATGGCCGCAGGCGGGTGAGCTCGCTCGCCATGAAATCGAGGAACAGCCGCACGCGCGGGGCCTGACGCAGATCCGGATGGGTGAGGAGCCAGAGATCGGCGGCATAGCCGGCCTGTGGGGGGCCGAGACGCTTCAGCCCGGGGCGCTTGTCGCCGATGAAGCAGGGCAGGAAGCCGATCCCGATCCCGGCCTCGACGGCCTCGGCCAAGCCGAGCACCGTGTTGAGCTTGTAGACGACGCGTTCCGGCTCGATGTGCTTCTGCACGTATTGCACGACTTTGAAGGCGCCGAACTGGTCGTTGAGCGAAACCCAGCGCGCCTGCGCGAGCTTGCTCTGCTCGGCGGGCGGACCTTCCGGGAAATCCTCGCCGCGTCCATAGAGAGCCCAGCCGATCCGTGCGGCGCGCCGGCCGACGAGGTTTTCCGGCGGCGTGTCGGTGGCACGAATGGCGACGTCGGCGTCGCGCTTGCTGAGGTTGAGGGCCTGG
Organism: Allobosea sp. NPDC055594; assembly: GCF_053618995.1. NCBI lineage: Bacteria > Pseudomonadati > Pseudomonadota > Alphaproteobacteria > Hyphomicrobiales > Alloboseaceae > Allobosea > Allobosea sp. NPDC055594. The sequence continues at coordinate 170,214 of NZ_JBSHIO010000006.1, read as the reverse complement.
TTGCCGAGCAGGACGTCGAGCCGGATGTCGGGGCATTGCCGCATGAAGGCGCTGAAGAGCGGTGTCAGCAACTCGACCAGCAGGGAATCATTGGTGGTGACGCGCAACTCGCCGGCAGGAAGGATCTCGCGCCCGGCGAGGCGGCGTGTGAAGCCGGTGATGTCATGGTCGAGCCGTTCCGCCAGGGCCGCCATCTCCTCGCCGGCCGGCGTCGTCACATAGCCGCTGCGATGACGCTCGAACAGGCGCGTGCCGAGCGCTTCCTCGATCTGGCCGAGGCGGCGAAACACCGTCGAATGGTTGAGGCCGATCAGTTCTGCCGCCGCCGGCAGGCTGCGGGCCTCGGCGATCGCCTTGATCAGTCGGAAATCGTCCCAGGCGACTGTGTAGGGCGGGTTCGGCAAGGCGTCGGCTCCGGGGGCAGGGTGCCCTTGAACGGGTTCCCGTAAAATGGTGCGGGCGGCGGGTTGCAGCAACCCGCCACCCGTTCAGCCGGAAATCGGCGGCTCAGGCAAGGGCCGCCCGGCGCAAGCCCGGGAGCGGGCCGGAGCGTAGGGCGAGGGCGCCGTCGCCGATCAGCACATGGGCGAAGGCCGTCAGGGCGAGAAAGGCCGGATACTCCCAGCCGCCGTTCGGCGCGGTGAAGAGCCAGCCATTGGGGGCGTGGACGGCGAGCGCGCCGAGCAGGACCGGCAGCAGCGCCAGCGAGACATAGCGGCCGTAGAAGCCGGTGAGGATGGCGAGGCCACCGACGAGTTCGGCGAGGATGATCGGCCAGGCCAGGAAACCAGGCAGGCCGAGCTGGCCGAGGAAGCCGGCGAAGCCCGGCACGGTGAAGATCGCGAGCTTGAGATAGGCGTGGGCGATGAACATCAGGCCGAGCGCGACGCGCAGGCCAAGGGCGCCATAGGGGGCGAGACGGGTGTCGATCATGATGGTGCTCCGAAGGTCGAGAGGGAAGGCCGGTCGATCTGCGGAGGAAGATGCATGCTGCTGTCGTGCAATTCAAATTGGAATGTTACGATGATTCAATTGCGAAATCGCAATATTATCGGGCTAGCCAGGAGCCTCGTGATCACCATCTTGGCGTCAATGAGGGCGGCGCTCTGCAGCCCGGAAGGACCGCCACAATGCAGATCAACGGCATTCACCATGTCACCGCCATTGCCGGCCCGGCGCGCCGCAATCTCGATTTCTACAGCCGTGTCCTCGGCCTGCGCCTGGTCAAGAAGACCGTCAATTTCGACGATCCGACGACATGGCATCTTTATTTCGGCGACGCCGATGGCGCGCCCGGCACGATCCTGACCTTCTTCCCCTGGGAGCATGTCGCGCCCGGTCGGCTCGGCGTCGGCGAGACGCAGGAGACCGCGTTCAGCATCCCCGCGACCGCACTCGACTACTGGACGCAGCGACTTGCCGCCCATGGCGTCGTGCATGAGGCGCCGGAGCGCCGGTTCGGGGAAGCCGTGCTCGCCTTCCGCGATCCGGACGGCATGCGCCTTGCCCTCGTCGCGGTTCCCGGCAGCGACAGCGAGCCGGCCTGGGACAATGGTGAGGTGCCTGTCCCATCCGCGATCCGCGGCTTGCACGGCGTCACCCTGCTGCTGGCCGAGACCGGGCCGACGGCAGCGATCCTCTCGGAGGTCTTCGGCTTTGCCGAGGGCGGGCGCGAGAACGGCATCGTCCGGATGCAGGCCGCCGGCACCGTCCATGGCGGAATCGTCGACCTGCGCGAGGGCCGCGGCTCTCTGCCTGCCCGCCTCGGCGGCGGCTCGGTCCACCATGTCGCGTTCCGCGCGCATGACGATGCCGAGCAGGCGCGGATGGTGAAGGCCTTGTCCGACAGGTTCGGCCTGCGCACCACCGGGCAGAGGGACCGGAACTATTTCCGTTCCGTCTACTTCCGCGAACCCGGCGGCGTATTGTTTGAAATCGCGACCGATGCGCCGGGCTTTGCCGCCGATGAGCCTGCGGAGCGTCTTGGCCATGAGCTCAAGCTGCCGCCGCAATACGAGAAGCGCCGCGGCGAGATCGAGGCCCTGCTGCCGGCCCTCGCCTGAACCAGACCCGCACGCCGCCTCTGATGAGGCGTCGATCCTACCGTTCCAGCATCGAAGGAAACCCTGTCATGGGCGAACCCACTGGCTTCATCCATCGCTTCGAGCCGGCGACCGCGCCGGGCCTGTCGCCGCTTTTGCTGCTCCACGGCACCGGCGGCGACGAGAACGATCTCTTGCCGCTCGGCCGCGCCGTCCTGCCGGGAGCGGCATTGCTCTCGCCGCGCGGCCGGGTGCTCGAGGGCAGCATGCCGCGCTTCTTCCGCCGGCTTTCGGAGGGGGTTTTCGACGAGGCCGATCTGACACGGCGCACGCATGAACTGGCGGATTTCATCGCCGAGGCGCGGACGCGATACGGTTTGCCGGCGCCGATGGCGCTCGGTTTCTCCAATGGCGCCAACATTGCGGCAGCGCTGCTGCTGCTCCGCCCCGAGGCGCTCGCCGGCGCGGTCCTGCTGCGGGCGATGGCGCCGTTCGCCAAGGCGCCGGAGGCCAGGCTTTCAGGCAAGCCCGTGCTGCTGCTCTCGGGCCGGCTCGACCCGATCATCCCGGCGGACAATGCCGCCGGTCTTGCTGCGACATTGGAAAGGGCTGGGGCCGACGTCGAGCATCATGTCCTGCCAGCGGGGCACGGCCTCTCGCAGGCGGATATCGGTCTCGTCGAGAATTGGCTGCAGGGTCGCAGGGTGCAGGCAGCCTGATAGGGCTGCGTCGTCGGGTTGTCAGGGGATGCCGCCGGGCCTGACTTGCCCGGCGGGGGCTCGGTCACGCGTGCTTCGAGAGATAGCACATCAGTCCGAGCCCGCCGAGAATGACCGAGATCATATAGGGGCCGAACAGGCAGGCGACGAACACCGCCGCGATGAAGCCGAGCATGAGGCCGTTGCGCCAATCCAGGATCATGATGACAACCTCCTCTGATAGGGCATCATCATAAAGATAGAGTTGACCCGCTGAACCGCATTTGAACAAAACAAGTTAACGAAATCCTGCATTTGCGGGCATTTCCTTAACTGGTGGCGGCAGGCTCAGCAGTTGCCGTGCCTCCGCCGCGGTCGCTGGGCGACGGCCGTATTCCGGGCAGAGCGCGACGATTCTCTCCACCAGGGTTGCATTGGAGGGGGCAAGGGTCTCGCGATCGAGCCGGACATTGTCCTCCAGGCCCGTCCGGCAATGGCCGCCGAGCTCGAGCGACCAGCGATTGAGCGTGATCTGGTCGCGGCCGATGCCGGCACCGGTCCAGGTCGCATCCGGCGCCAGGCGCTTCAGGGTCGCGATGTAGAACTCGAACACGGCTCGGTCGACCGGCATGGCGTTCCTCACGCCCATCACGAACTGCACATGGAGCGGCCCCGCAATCGCCCCGGCGGCGCGCATCTCAGCCGCCTTGAAGATCATCGACAGATCGAAGGCTTCGATCTCCGGCTTGACGCCATAGGCCTTCATCTCGGCGGCGAGCCAGTCGACCAGTTCGGGGCTGTTCTCGTAGACCCGCGTCGGGAAATTGCAGGAGCCGGTGGAGAGTGAAGCCATGTCGGGACGAAGCGGGATCATGCCGCCGCGCTCGCGCCCGGCACCGGAACGGCCACCGGTCGAGAACTGCACGATCATGCCGCGGCAATGCCGGCGCAGCCCTTCGAGCAGCCGGCCGAAGCGCTCGGGATCGGAGGTTGGCAGGCCTGCTTCATTGCGGACATGGCAATGGGCGAGGCTCGCACCGGCCTCGAAGGCGGCCTGGGTCGACTCGATCTGCTCGGCGATGCTGATCGGCACCGCCGGGTTGTCGCGTTTCGTCGGCAGCGAGCCGGTGATCGCGACTGTGACGATGCAGGGCAGGGTCATCGCTGGTGGCCTTTCGCGAGGCCCTCAGTGAAATTGATTCCCGTCCTGCTGGCAAAGGCGGGCCGGCCGCGCCGTCCCAGCGAGGCGCCTGCTTGCGGCTGGCCCGCCTCGGGTCCACCTTGCTGCCATGGTCACCTTGTCCATCGCCTTGGCGATGCTGGCCACGGTCGCGACGGCGCTCTGGCTGGCCTTCGACGGCAATGCCGTAATGGCGCTGCCATTGGCGATCGTCTTCGCCGGCCTGCTCAGGACGCTGGTGCGCCGCAGCCGGCGCCTGGGCATCACGCCGGCCGAGATCGCCAAACGCCCGCCAAGGCGCGAGCCCGACTGATCGACGGCAAGCGGCGGGCAGGTTGCGTTTGTAGCCTCGGGCTTGGCCGCCCGCGCATCGCTATGGGGTCAACCTGCATCCGCCAGGACTCGCGGCCATCTAGCGGCTGTAGCCCGACCCCGAATTCGGGTTGTTGAAGCCCGGCCCGTAGCCACTGCCCCAGCCGCGCTCATAGCCCGGCTGGCGGTAATGGCGCGGGGCGCGTTCGTAGCCATAGCGGCCGCGTTCGTAACCATAGCCTCGACGAGGTCCGTAGCCTTGGTGGCGTCCCTGCGCGCGCTGCTGCAACTCCAGATTCCGCTGGATCTCCCACATCCGGTGCTCGCGGTTGTGGCGGGCATAGGCTGCAGGAAGCTGGTTGAGTTCCTCGATTCGGACCGGGGCTGACCGGTCGGGCGTGGCAAGCGCTCCGCCGGAAAGAGCGGGGGCGGCCACGGCGAGCCCGGCAACGAGGCCCACGATCAGAAGGCGTCGGTTCATCGGATGTCTAACCCTTCACTTGAGGCGGCTGGTGGCCCCGTCGGTTTGCCAACCTTCTGTGAGGATGATTGTTCCAGGGCGCTGAATGGCGCCTGAATGCGCCGCGCGCCGAAAGGCCTGCCGAACGACCGTGCCGGCGGTGCTTGCCAGGAGGCGGTGATTCAGGCGCAAACGCGTCTCGGCAGGGCACGCGCCGGCGGCGGCGTGCGCCCGGTGTTCAGCCGTCATTCGAGGAGTTGAGTTCCTCCGGCGTCAGCCCCTCGCTGCCGCCGATGCCGGCAGCCTCGCGCAGCACCGCATTGATCCGGTCCTGCCAGCCTGGCCCCGTGCTCTGAAAATGCTCGAGCACCGCGCGTTCGATCCGCAGCGTCACCATTTCGCGCGCGCCTGGCAGGGCTGCCGGCTTTGGCGTCGGCGCCTTGGGCGGCGCCGGCTTGAACAGCGCCTCGGCGAGTTTGCGCGGGTCGCTCGGCCGGCGGGTTCTGTCTTGGCTCATGGTCCGTGCCTCTGGTGCGGGTGCAGCGGCCGAGCTCCTCCGGAGTCGGCCGGCCGTGTCGAATCTGGTCGATCTGAGCAGCTGGATGCGACCCCAGCAATCTGGGTCTGAAGCTCCGCAAGGCGCTCGAAACGAAACCTCCTGCCACGCTTCAGGGGGCGCGCAGTCAGAGAGTTCTAGAAAAATCTAGTACGCTCAATGGTTTGCGTCAATCGCCGTGTCGGCGGCGGAAGTCGCGGCACGGCACTATACACTTCGGCGGTTCGGTGAAGCCGTCGCCAAAGGGAGGCGGCGAACCTGCCGGGTCGCCGAGCTTGCGCCAGAAGCGCGTTCCGGGGGGCGAAGGCGAAGCTGCGGAGGCCGGAGGACCCGAACCGGGCCGACCTCGGAATTATGTGCCGGGGGGGGGGGCTCAGCGATTCATTCCCTCGTCGATCGGCACGGTATCGTAATGCGTCCAGCCATAATACTCGTCATGCTCCTGCTCGGGCTTTGCGGTCTTGACGTAGGCGAACGGGGTCAGAAGGCCGTCTTCCGTGTATTTCCTGCGGGAGAACGCCTCTCGGAGCGAGAGCGCTTCATGCTGCACCTCTACGGGATAGCTGCGCGTGAAATCATAGGCTTCGATCCCATCCAGCAGGCTGGGATCATTGACGATTTCCATGGTCGAAGCGATCTCGCCGCTGCGATTCATCACGAATGTCCCGACCGAAAGCGCATCGGCGTCGAGAAAGTGCCACTTGCCGCCATAGCGCACCTCGGCTGCGACATGCCCGAACAGCTGGACGACCCGTGTGCGATACCCTCCCGCCGACAGGATGTCGGTCAGCAAGCGGTTGGTCTGCCCGCATTGTCCGAGCCGTGTTTCCAGGAGCCAGGTCGGATCGAAGACCAGGACGCCGGCGGTATCGAGCGGCGGCCAGCGTGGATGAAACATGTGGCGCTGAAGGAATGTCGTGACGCGAATGATCTTGTCCCGGTCAGAACCCTCTCCGGCAACTCTAGCGAAGAGCGCCTTTAGGGCAGGCCGGCGCGTTGGAGATGTGGACAGCTCGGAGTCCGGTACGATCTGAGGAAGGTATAATTCAACGCCGCTGGGATTATCTTCACGCAGATCTATAGTTTCTGCATATGACTTTGGGGCATTTAAAGTCAGGAAGGCAAGGATTAGTACCGTAACGGCAGCGTATTTTGATGTTGGATTAGACATTATCCGCGATTATCGTGCGATTTATATTATGGATATGGCTCCCGTGAGAGTGGGGGGCTGCATTTTGTCTCCTTGTCACGGCAGTCTTTTCGCTGTGAGCATGTCGTGATTCGGCAGGCTGGGCACGGGTCGAGGGCTCGGCAGCGGGCGAGGCGGCAGGAGCGGCAGGGGTGGGAAGGGCTGGCGGCCGGGCAGCGTGCCCGGATTGCAGGACGAAGGCGTCGTGGGACGGGAGTTCCGTCAGGGGAGCCGCGCCACAGACCGTTCGACTCGCTATGTCCCAGCGGTTTGGCGGGCCCTGGCGGCAGGAATACCTGATCGATCCCACAAACGACAACGGCGCCTGACGGCGCCGCTTTCGAACCAGCCGGAAATTTCGGCCGGTAATATGGTCGGAGCGAGAGGATTCGAACCTCCGACCCCTTGTCCCCCAGACAAGTGCGCTAACCGGGCTGCGCTACGCTCCGACGCGTCGGCTTATAGAGGCGCTGCCGCCGCGATGCAACGCACCAGATGGGCATGGCAGGCAAATCTTCGTTGGGACGAAGCGCCGCGCCGGCGCGGCATGGTGGGTTTCTCCGCCAAGCGACGGCGGATGCGGACGCGTCGCCTTCTCTGCCACCGATCTGCTCAAGGGGAAGGACGAGATGTCGAGGCGAGCCGGCAAGGTCTCGGAAAGAATGGCTTGATACAGGGGATGCTGGAAGACGCTGCCCTACGAGGCACGGGACAGCGCGGTCCAGGAGCGATATTCGACATGGACTCCAGTACTGCTTTTATCGCGGCCTCCCTGATGATGCTGGCCAATGGCACGGTGCTGGGGTTCATGCATGGCGATCTGCCGGTTACCCTGCGGCCGGCCGCGCGGAACTGGCAGTCGGGTACCTTGCTCGTTGCCTGCGGCTGCTCGTTGTTCGCCGTCCAGCCGCTCCTGCCGCTGACCTTGACCGTGACGCTCTCGAACGCCCTGATCCTGCTGGGGCTGACCGCCTATTATCGGGCGCTTTGCGCCTTCTACGAGCGCGCACCGCGCGCCCTGCTGTGGCTTCCGGCGGCTCTGGGGACGCTCGGGGTCTTCTGGTTTTCCGCCTTTCAGCCGGATACCGAGAGCCGGATCGTGATCATTTCCGCAGCCTGGCTGGTTCTGATGGGAAAGAGCGCCCTGATTCTCTGGCAGGGCGCCGGTCGAGACGACGCCTTGAGTCGGCGCATGCTTCTCGGGATTTTCGTGGGCGTCTTTTTGTTCACGACCCTGCGGCTGGTCCATTATGTCACGCTGAGAATCGGTCCTGATTTCAGCATCGCCGACAATGCGAGCTGGATGAACCTCGCCACGCCGATGCTGGCGGCGACCTTGCCGGTGATCGGGACCACCGCCTTCCTGCTGATGTGCTCGGACCGTATCCGCCGGCAATGGGAGCGCGCTGCGTCGACCGACTACCTGACCGGGCTTCCGAATCGGCGCACCCTTTCGGAGGCCGGCGCGCAGCGTTTCAAGACAGCGCGTGCCCGCCGGGAGGAATTCGCGATCGCGGTGATCGATATCGATCGCTTCAAGGCGGTCAACGATCAGCACGGACACGAGGTCGGCGATATCGCGCTCCGGCATGTCGGCCGACGGCTCAAGGCGGCGCTGCGCGATGGCGATCTGGTCGCCAGGACCGGGGGCGAGGAGTTCGTGGTCCTGCTCGAGGGCGCTGGCTCGGTCGAAGCCGAAGCCGCCGCCGAACGTCTTCGCGCTGCCGTGCGGCTCGATCCCTTCGCCGTCGGGGCGCTCAGCGTGCCCGTCACCGTCTCCGTCGGCGTGGCGGTCTGCCGGACGCAGGATGCGGATTTCAATGCGCTCTTGCGCCGCGCGGACGAGGCTCTGTACGCGGCGAAGGCCTCTGGCCGCAATCAGGTCAAGCTCGCAGCCTGAGGCGCGCGGAGAGGGCTGGACGACACCGCGTCTCCACAGGGAGCTGCCGCTCCTTAACCATGGATCTTTACCTTTTCTTAAGCATCCGGTTGCGCCCGCGCCGATGTCCTCGCATGTTCGGTCCTTGAAACCGAACATGCGAGGACATCGTCATGTCGATGGCACTGGCTGATCGCGGACTGCATCCGGCGCGTGCCGCGGCCGGGGCCGGCGGGGGCTCGCTCGAGAGCTTCTTCACAGGGCTTGCTCCCGACTGGCATTCGCGCTGGGCCTGGGACCACTATGAAGCGACGATCCTGGCGCTGGCGCACCAGTTCGGCCTGACGCGACTCTGCGAGATCGGTGGGGGGCGTGATCCGCTGTTCTCGCCGCAGGAAGCCCAGCGCTATGGCCTCGATCTGGTGGTCAACGACATCGATGCCGGCGAGCTCGCCCTGGCGCCGAAAGGCCTGCGAACCGCCCGCTTCGACATCGCCGGCGATCTTTCGGAGCCGGACATCGCACGCGGCGGCTATGACATGATGGTCTCGCGCATGGTCTTCGAGCATGTCGACGACGTCGAGCGCGCCTGGCGCAACATCCACGCCCTGCTGGCGCCCGGCGGCATTGGCCTCGCCTTCGTGCCGACGCTCTGGGCGCCGGTCTTCGCGCTCAACCATGTCTTGCCCGAGAAGGCCTCGCGCGCCATCGTGCACGCGCTTTTCCCGGCCAGGCGCGATGGCGGCGGCGACCCGAAATTCCCGGCCTTCTACGATTGGTGCCGCGGCAGCCGTTCCAGATTGGCGCCGATGCTGAACCGCGCCGGCTTCAGCGATATCCATGTCCAGCCCTTCTGGGGCCATGGCTATTTCGAGCGGATGCCGGGGCTGCGCCAGGTCGACGACCTCTTCAACCGGCTCGCGGCCAGGACCGGCTGGGAGTTCGTGACGACCTATGCCTATGTGGTCGTCCGCAAGGAGCGCTGAGGTCAGGATACCGGATCGAGAAGCGGAATCCGGCTTTCGGAGCAATCTGATGCTCCGACGAAAAGATGGTTCGCCATCTCGCATCCGATCGGACGCTCGGCGATCGCGGCCGTAGACTCATAAACTCGTAGCCATAGGCGCATTGAGGCCAACCGAACCATGGCGAGGAAGTTCCCGGCCAGCTTGTCGTAGCGGGTTGCGACCCTGCGGAAGCGCTTCAGCTTGGAGAAGAAGCGCCGATCAGATAGCGCTCGCGATGCAGCCATGGGCTGAAGTACAGTTTCGACCGCCGGTTGGCCTTGGGCGGGATATTGGCGAACGCGCCTTTCCCGCGGAGAGATGCCCGGATGCGATCAGCATCGTACGCCTTGTCCGCGAGCACGATTGTTCCGACATCAACACGGTCCAGCAGATGGCCAGCGGCTTGGCCATCATGGCTTTGCCCGGCGGGTAGCCTCAGTCGGATCGGGAGGCCTTGCCCGTCAACGACCGCGTGGATTTTGGTCGTGAGTCCACCTCGGGAGCGACCGAGACAGTGATCTCGATCCCCCTTTTTGCTGTCGCGGCCTGTTTGGGAGCAGCGGCTCAATCACGCGCCACTTGAAGTCGGTCAAGTCATAACGGCTCATGCCGAGCCCGAATCAGAATTGGCGGCGAAATGTAGGTCTATTCAGCAACTCGCTCTACTCGCTTGGTCAAGGCATTGTATCCGGAGACTATGATTATGATCCGACCTTCCCGCCCCGACGAGGGCGCCCGCATCATTGAAATTTGGCGAGGCGCAGTTGACGCTACTCATCACTTTCTAACGCCTGAAGATCGCCTCGCCATTGATGAAATGGTGTGCGGGTTCCTTCCGCACGCTCCGCTCTGGGTAGCAGTTGATGAAAATGACTACCCGCTGGCCTTCATGCTGATCGACGACGGGCACATGGAGGCGCTATTCGTCGATCCCGCCCGGCGCGGAACCGGTATTGGTTCCGCCCTTGTGCAGCATGGCCTCACGCTTCATCCAAAAATGACAACCGATGTCAACGAGCAGAACGAACAAGCTGTTCGCTTTTATGAACGAATGGGATTTAGGCAGACGGGCCGTTCGCCGATCGACGGACAGGGCAGGCCATACCCACTCATCCACTTGGAATATTCGAGCTGATTGGCCGACCTCCGGGCATCAAACTCGGCAGCTTCATTGCGCTGAAATTAATGGGTTCAAGGCTTGTAGCATCGGACCGAAAAGTCGACTCCACTTTTCCGAAAACTCCGATGCGATAATACTGAGATAGATCACCGTGATCGCGTCCGTATGGACGTGCGACAATCTAGTCGCCGCGTGGCGGCATCGCCGGGCTGAGCACCGCCAGGCCCCAGACCAGGCCGAGCATCAGGTAAAAATGGCGCCAGTGATCGGTGTCGATCTGCAGGCCCTGCAGGATCGTGACGAACAGCACCGACCAGAGCACGATCGCATGGCCCTGCCAGGGCGAGCGACGCAGGGCGACACGCCAGCCGGCGAGGCAGGTCACGGCCATCAGCGCCAGGAACGACACGCCGCCGAGCCAGCCATAGGAGGCGAAGGCGTTGATGTAGACATTGTGCGGGTCTTCCGGGAAATACCAGCGGAAGCGCAGCGGGCCGAAGCCGTTGGGCAGATCGAGCAATAGCGGGATCGAGCGCAGCTGGTTGCCGAAGCGGCCGGTGACGCCCTGGTCGTAGTCCTGGTCGAGGCTGGCGCGGATCTCGAAGACGCTGCGGATGTTCTCGAAGGACAACGCGATCAGCATCGCGACGATGATGAGCACCAGCGAGACCAGGGTCAGGAAGACGATGCGCGTGCGTTGCGTGCTGCTCGGCGAGGTCAGGAAGGCCAGCGCCGTCATCATCATCGTCGCGGCGACGAGGTTGGCCCAGGCGCCGCGCGAAAAGCTGAGGAAGAGCGCGAGCAGCGGCACGCTCATCAGCAGGAAGCCCTTGATCAGGCCGATCCGCCCGGTGAGTACGGCGTGCAGCGTGTAGACGATCGGCAGCACCAGGAAGGGACCGAGCACGTTCGGGTCCTTGAAGGTGCCCGAGGCGCGGCCGTAGAGCGCGAGCACGCTGCCGAGTCCGGCGATGTCGAAATAGCCGAGCAGACCGGCAAAGCCCGCGCACCAGGCCGAGAAGAGATAGCCCTTGCGCAGCGTGTCGAGGCGCCCGAGCGGGTCGTCGGCCATGATTGCGGCGAAGAAGATCGCCGTCAGCATCAGATAGACCGAAACGGCGGTGAAGCGGACGGAGGGAGCCTCGTCCATCCAAGGCAGCAGCGAGAAGACGCCGCCGAGATTGTAGAGCAGCAGCAGCAACGCCAGCGGCAGCAGCTTCTGCGAGAAGCGGATGCCGGTCAGCGCGAAGACGAACAGCGTGATCAGGAAGACGAATTCGTAGGGCGAGGGCTCGATCAGGGCAAAGCCACTCGAGGCGGTCAGCAGCCAGAGCGTGCTGCGCTTGATCGCGGCATAGGAAATCTGCAGCCCGCCTCGGCCGCGGCCTCCGGCCTCGCCGCTTTCCGCCAGCGCGCTCAATAGGCGTTCTCGTTCTTGGTCAGCAGCGAGAGCGGCGTCTTGATCAGGATGTAGAGATCGAGCAGCACCGACCAGTTCTCGATATAGTACAGGTCGTGCTCGACGCGGCGCTGGATCTTGTCCTCGGTGTCGGTCTCGCCGCGCCAGCCATTGATCTGCGCCCAGCCGGTGATCCCCGGCTTGACCTTGTGGCGGGCGAAATAGCCGTCGACCACCTGCTCATAGGCGCGGTTCGAGGCGGTGGCATGGATGGCGTGCGGGCGCGGGCCGACCAGCGAGAGGTTGCCCTTGAACACGACGTTGAAGAGCTGGGGCAGCTCGTCGATCGAGGTCTTGCGGATGAAGCGGCCGACACGGGTGACGCGCGGGTCATCCTTGGTGACCTGCTTGGCGGCGGCGAAATCGCTCATCTCGTGATAGAGCGAGCGGAATTTCAGCACTTCGATCAGCTCGTTGTTGAAGCCGTAGCGCTTTTGGCGGAACAGGATCGGGCCCTTGGAGTCGAGCTTGACCGCGATCGCCGTCGCCAGCATCAGCGGCGAGAGCAGGATCAGGGCGAGCATGCCGACGACCTTGTCGAACAGCCATTTGACGACGATGTCCCAGTCGGCGATCGGCCGGTCGAAGACGTCGAGCACCGGGACGGCGCCGATATAGGAGTAGGAGCGTGGCCGGAAGCGCAGCTTCGACATATGGGCCGAGAGCCGGATGTCGATCGGCAGGACCCAGAGCTTGCGCAGCATGGTCAACAGCCGCGCCTCCGCCGAGATCGGCAGGGTGAAGATCACGAGATCGAGCTTGGTGCGGCGGGCGAATTCGACGAGGTCGTCGATGGTGCCGAGCTTGGGATAGCCGGCGACGAGATCGGGCGAGCGATCGTCATTGCGGTCGTCGAAGACGCCGCAGACTCGCAGGCCTGTATCGCGCTGGGCTTCGAGCGCCTTGATCAGTTCCTCGCCGGCCGGGCCGCCTCCGACGATTGCGGTACGCCGCTCCAGCCGGCCGAGACGGGTCAGGCGCAGCACGGTCAGCGAGGCCGCCAGCCGCTCGGCCAGCAGCAGCGCCAGGCCGCCGGCATAGAAGCCGGCCAGCCAGACGCGCGAGACCTGGTCGCCGATCTTGAGGAAGAAGAACACAGCCAGCGCCAGCAGGAACAACATGGTCCAGCCGGCGATCACCCGCACCGCCATGCTGACGAAATTGCGCAGCGCGCCGACATGATAGAGATGCAGCGCCTGGAAGACGGCGAGAGTGCCGATGGCCATCAGCGGGATGCTGAGCTGGTAGGGCAGGGCGCTGTCGACGCGGCCGGCGGCATAGAGCCAGAAGATCAGGCCCCCGGTGCCGGCGACGACGAGCAGGTCGGCGAGCCGGACGAGCCCCTCGATCAGCACCGGCGACAGCGTGCGTTTGACCGGCATGGCGGCGATCCGCTCGGCCAGCGGGTGGAAGGCGCGGGTCGAGCCGGAAGCGGGCGAGCCGTCCTGCGCAGGGCCGGCCGAATCCGCCTTGATCAGGTCGCGAACGTCGAAAGCGCCCATCTCGTCCATCCTCTCCGCCTGCTCGCGCCAAAGGCTCGGGCATCGGCATTCGACTAGCGCAAATTGCTCTCGGAAGGTTTAACCCGCCGCTGCGAAAGCTGAAGCGATTTGAGTGGAGGCGGGAGCGTTTTCGGCACCTGCGAGGCCTGCCGCCACGAGGTTCGGCACACGCTCCGGCGCAGTGGGATTTTCGCTTGGGCCTTCAGGGTGATAGCCCGTGTTTCGATGGTATCCGAACAGCTGTGAAAACACGTATGAGATCGCTGGAAGTCGCGCCAGCGTTGACAGAAAGCACAATTTCAGGCATTCAGAGTTGCGATGAGCGACTGAGAAGCACATATTTCCTGGCTTCCGCCCCCGGTCTAACGGGAAATGGGCGTGATGCTGTGCTGACCTTCGGTGAGAACCGAAGAGTTCCTTATGCTCTCTTGTTTCGTCTTTAAAACGCCAACGATGCGCACCCCGTCGACGTCGCACCCGCGTCGCCGGCGCCCTGGGCCCGCGCCAATTGTGTGACCTGTGTCTTTTCACTGGATTGTTCTGCTCGCGGCGGTCGCCGTCGAGATTTTCGCTACGTCGGCGCTGAAGGTCTTCGTTTCAGCGCCACTCTTCCTGGCCTTTCTGCCGCTTGTGCTGATCGGCCTTTCCTTCGCCCTCCTCAGCCTGGCGCTGCGCGTCATCCCGATGGCGGTCGCCTATGCGGTCTGGGAAGGCCTCGGCATCGTCGGCATCGCCGTGATCGGCCATGTCATGTTCGCCGAGCATCTGACGCCGGGGCGCCTTGCGGCGCTCGCCATGATCGTCGGCGGCATCGTGCTGCTCGAGCGCGGGGTCGGCCATGAAGGTGCCGGCCATGAAGAGGAGGAAAAGAGGAGGCTCGCATGAGTGCCCTCTTTTCGCCGCAGGGGCTGGCCGTGCTCTGGCTCCTGCTCGCAGTCGTGCTCGAGGTTCTTGGCACGGCCCTGCTCAAGCTCTCGGATGGGCTGAAGCGCCGCCTGATCGGCGGTCTTGGCGTCATCCTGGTCATCGGCGCCTTCGGGGCGCTGGCCCAGGCGATACGCGGTATGGATCTCTCTGTCGCCTACGCCGCCTGGGGCGGCGTAGGTCTGGTGGTGACGGCCGTGGTCGGTGCGCTCGCCTTCGGCCAGGCTATCCGCCCGGCCGGCTGGCTCGGCATCGCGCTGGTGGTCGCTGGGGTGGCGGCGCTCAAGCTGGCCTGATCGCGCCCCTCACTGCAGGAACGGGTTCGTCCAGCCGCCCCGCTGGGCGGGGGCCTTGGGAGGGAAGCTTGCCTCGAGATAGTCGAGCACCTTCTTGCGGTCCTCGTCCGCCAGGGGCTGCATATTATGCTTGCTGACCATCCAGGCGAGCGTCTCGTTCCATTTGTCGCGGGTCATGCCCTGGGCCGCGACCAGCTTGAAATTATGGCAGGCGACGCAGGCGTAGAACGCTTCCTCGCGATGCGGCGCGTCCGGGAACATTTCGGGCGTCTCCTCGGCGGGAGCGGGCGCCTGCGCCAGCGCCAGCGAGGCGCCGAGCAGCATGACCGCGCCGAGCGTGAGCCCGGCGCGGCGCAAATACGCATTCATCAGGCTCATCCGACCAGCACCGCGACCCGGTGCATCGGGTTCGCGCCGTAGCCCTGCGGGTTCCAGCCACCGGCGATGTGCGGTTGGGCGCGGCCCTTGCCGTCGGTCGCCCTGACCCAGAGCTCGTAATAGCCGTCGGAGGGCAGCTCGACCTCGGTCGTCCAGCGGCGCCAGTCGAAGCGGTTGCGCGGCTCGGCAGCCTTGGCCTGCTGCCAGGTCGCGCCGAAATCGATTGAGACATCGACGCGGGAGACGCCGTCATGCCCGTCCCAGGCGGCGCCGCGCAAAGCGAGCTTGCGGGTACCGGCCGGAAGGCGCGTGCCGTTGGCCGGGTTGGTGATGATGCCGCGCACCGGCATCGAGGTCATGGTGCGCATGTTGGATTCGTCGGTCTTGCCGCCGGGGATCATCGGCTTGATCGCGACCGAATAGGAGGTTCCGCCCATACCCTGGCCGTCATGGACCTTGTCGCGGATCGCGATCCGCTTCAGCCATTTATGCGAGACCGAGGCCGGGAAGCCGGGAACGATGACCCGCAGCGGCCCGCCATGGATGTTGCTGAGCGGCTGGCCGTTCATCGCCCAAACCAGCAGCGCATGCTGCTCCAGCGCCGCCTCGATCGGCACGCCGCGCGAGAGCACGTCCTTGCTCGGATCGCCCGAAAGGTGCTGGTCGGCGCCATAATTGCCGGTGTGGACCGCGCTCGACTTCAGCCCGGCACTCTTCAAGACCTCGGCGAGCGAGGCACCGGTCCATTCGGCGCAGCCGGCGCCGCCATTGGTCCACTGGTTGCCGCGGGCGGTCGGCTGGAAGAAGGAGCGGCCATTGCCGCCGCATTCCAGCACCATGCGGTAGGTCTTGGCGGCGAATTTCTGCTTGAGCTCACCGAGCTTCATCTTGAGCGGGGTGTTGACCTCGCCGTCGATGCTGAACTCCCAGGCATCGCCTTCGGTGAAACCTTCCGGCGTCTGGCCGTTGTTGCGGATGTAGAACTTCTCGGTCGGCGTGGTGTCGTCGTCGAGCAGGTGCTCGGGCGTTTCGGCGACGAGCGGACGGTCGCCGAGCACGACGAGGCCCTTGGCCTTGCCCGGGAAGTCGAGGAGCTGCGGGCCCTTTGGTGCTGCGGACGGCGGTGCGCCGGCCGGAGCCGCGGTGCCCTGCGCCATCGCGGCCGGGATCAGGCCGGCCGGCATATTGGCCGAGAACGGGATCGCGCCGCCGACGGCCGCGCCCATGGCCGCCAGGCCGGCACCGCCCAGGAAGCCGCGGCGCGAGGCGTCGGTACGCCGGCCGAAGGCCTGCGCATCGGCCCGCTCGGGATCGTCGCGATAAAGTTCGGCCAGGGAGCGTTCAGCCTTCGCCATCAGTTTCCTCCTTCAGGCGCATCACCAAAAGGCGCCACTGGAGGATGAGACGTTCGAGCGGCTGGAATCATTCCATGCTGCGCCGTCTTTTTGTGAAGCAGCCTCAGGCGAGGCAGGACGGCGCTGCGCTCCAGTCCTGGCGCAGCGCGGTGCGCAGCGGCTCGATTCCGGGACCGGGACGCACCGTCAGGTCCCTCAGGAAGCCGGCCATGATGGCGAAGCGCGCCGCCGGCATGCCCGTCGCGATCAGGAGATAGCTCTTGCCGTCGGCGTTCCAGCGGGCGAGCGCATGCGGCGTCTCGCTGCCGCCGGGCGGGCGCTCGGGCTGAAGCTGCGTCGTGACGTGCAGGCTCAGGCGGCAGCCGCGCGCGCCGGTGAAGCCGGCATGCTCCTCACCTGCGGCGACCGCGCTGCGCCAGGCCGGCCTTAGGCCGAGCCGTGCCAGCTCGCTCGCGATCGGGTCGGAGAAAACCTGCATCACGCCCTCGACCGGGACGATGTCGGCGTGGCGCTCATGGGCGGCGAGCGACGCGGCCAGGAAGCGGTCCTCCTGCGGGTTGCCGGTCGGTCGGAGGGCGAAGAGGGCCGCGCTGGCGACGAGCGCCAGAGCCACTGCGGCGGCGAGGTTGCGCTGGCGTCGCTGCGGCGGCGCCTTGGCTCGGGGGAAGGGCGGCGCATCGTCCGTCGGCAGCGCCCGCAATTGCTCCTTCAGCCCGATGATGCCGCGCAGGGCCTGCGCCGCCGGAGGCGAGGCGCCGAGCAGGGCCGCGACCTCGCGCTGATCGGCGACCGCCAGTTCGCCATCGGCGAAGGCGTTGAGCCGCTCCCAATCGGCCGGGCCGGGCATCTCAGCGCGCCGCGACATGGCGCTGGGGCAGCATACGGATATTGGTCTCGCCGATGATGGCGAGCATGGTGGCCCGGGCACGAGCCAGCCGACTCATCACCG
This sequence comes from Allobosea sp. NPDC055594, assembly GCF_053618995.1. NCBI lineage: Bacteria > Pseudomonadati > Pseudomonadota > Alphaproteobacteria > Hyphomicrobiales > Alloboseaceae > Allobosea > Allobosea sp. NPDC055594. The sequence goes on along the minus strand of NZ_JBSHIO010000006.1, from coordinate 152,908 downwards.
TGCCGGTCGGCACGCCGATGATCGCCGCCGCTTCCGCGTAGCTGAAGCCATCGAGATCCACCAAGACTACCACCTCTTTCATCGCGAGCGGCAATTGCTCCAGCGCCTGCCGCACCGTGATGGCGTTGAGCGCGCGTTCGGCGACACGCCAGTCGATCGGTTCAGGCGCTTCGCTGCCTGCTTCGCGCGCTTGCCGCCGGCTCTGGTCGACCAGCAGGTTGCGCAGGATGCAGTAGAGCCAGCGCCGATAGGCGACGTCGTCTGCGGGCTCGCTCTTCGCGCTGAGGACACGCAGCGCCGCCTCCTGGGCGGCGTCGCCGGCCCGTTCGCGATCCCGCGTCAGAGCGCAGGCATAGCGGAAGAGCCGAGCCCATTCGCGTTCGAGCCGCGCATTGCGCGCCGACTTGCGTCCGTCGCGCCACATGATCGCGCCATCCGAACCAGTTCTCGTGCGGCGGAAAGCAGGCCATCGCCAGCGCGCCGCAGTGAGGGAGAAGTCAGCCTATATCGCAGGACTGGCGAAAGTCGAACCGCTTTTCGACGCCTGCGCGGAAAGGCCGCCGACGCTCAGCCGAAGCGCCTGGCGAGGGTGCTGCGATAGGCGTCGAGCACACCGTCGATCATGGTGTCGAGGCAGAAATTCGCGCGTACATAGTTCGCGAGATCGGTGGCTTCGGCGCGGCGTGCCGCCTCCGGCATGGCCAGCGTCCTGCTGATCGTGTCGGCGAGGATCGTCGGATCATTGGGCGGGATCAGCCGCGGCGCATGCCGCGGGCCGTAGATTTCCTTGATGCCGCCGACATCGGTCGCGATCAGCGGCTGTGCCGCGGCCGCCGCCTCGAGAATCACATAGGGCAGCGATTCGGCGCGTGAGGGAATCGCCATGACCCTGGCCTTGGCCAGTGCGGCGCGGATCGGTCCCGGCGGCTCGAAGACGCATTGCTCGGCGACGCCGTTATCGACCGTCATCTGCTTGAGCAGGGCTTCGTCCGGCCCGGAGCCGACGATCAGGACGCGTGGGCTCAGCCCGCCGCTTGTCTTCAGGAGCGCCAGCGACTGGATCAGCGTGTCGACGCCCTTGGCCGAGCGCAGCTCTCCGAGATAAACGAGATCGAATGTCGCCGAAGCGTGATCGATCGGAGCAAATTCGGCCTCCGAGATACCGTTGAGGACGATGCGATGGTCGGTGCGCGGCAGGTGGCCGGTACAGGCCTGGAAACGCCCGGCGATGAAGGCGCTCTCGAACAGGAACATGTCGGTCGCCGGTTCGAGCAGGCGCTCGACGCCCATATAGATGCGGTGTTCCGTGCTGCCCGGCTTGTAGTTGAAGCTGCCGCCATGCGGCGTATAGGCCGTCATATAGCGGCGGCCGGGCGAAAGCAGTGCCGGCAGCCGCGCATAGACGCCGCCCTTCGAGCCGTGCGCATGCACGACCTGCGGTGCGGCTCGCCGCCGACTCCCGATCGCCGAAATCTGCGCCCTGGCATCGGTCAGGCTCGGATAGCGCGACATCGGCACGCGCGTCACGCCGAGCGAGAGCCTGGGCCCGAGTTCGGCGAAGACCTCGTCGGCACGGGCTCCTCCGGTCGTCGAATCGCAGAAGATGCCGACCTCGTGGCCGCGTTCGGCCTGGCCGCGCGCGAGGTCGAGCACATGTCGGAACAGACCGCCGAGCGGGGCGCGGAAGACATGCAGGATCTTCAGGGGGGCGGCGTCGGTCGCGGCAGGCATGACGATGGGCTCCGCGCCGGGACTAGAACCAGCGTTCCTTGATCACGATGGTATCGCCGGGGCGCACCGCATAGGTGATCGGCACCGTGCCGGTGACGAGCTGCCCGTCCATCATCCGGGTGACTTCCGCGAAGTTGCGCTGGCCGCGCGGCGTGAAGCCGCCGGCAATGGCGACGGCGGTCTGCACCGTCATGCCGTTCACGAAGGGGAACTGGCCGGAATTCGTGACTTCGCCGAGCACGAAGAAGGGACGATAGGCGTCGACCTCGACCGAGACCCTGGGCTCGCGCAGATAGCCGGCGCGCAGACGCGCCTCGATCGCCCGCTCGAGCTGGGCGGTGGTGCGGCCATTGACGTCGATCGCGCCGATCAGCGGCATCGAGATGCGGCCGCTGCCGTCGACGGCATAGACATTGGAGAGATTGTCCTGACCGAAGACGATGATGCGCAGCCGGTCGCCGCTGGCGAGCTGATAGGGGCCGGCATTCTCGATCGCGAATTCCGTCGCCACGATGCGAGGTGCGCAACTTGCCGCCGCAAGCGCGACCACCAGCGCAAGACAGACGGGGCGTCTACTCATCATCGCGTGCTGAACCCATCCAAAATCCGGGCTCAGGGTTAGGCTGACATGCTTAAGGGCAGGTTAAAATTTGCACCGGATTAACCATGGCGGGCTTGCGAGGGGCGAGCGGCGCTGGCTTCTGCTGAGCGCGCGCCTGTGCGCGAGGCGAGGCGTGCCTCCCGGTCGGCGCGCTGCGTCGCTTCAGGAAAGGTGGCGCTGCCGAGTTCGTCCGTTCCGCGCGGCGTTTACCGACCACTAACCTTAATCGGTTCTCATTGACGCTGCGTCCTGTTCTCGGACGCGAGAGTTTTGCGTGAATGGAAGCCTCATGACCACTCGCGATGACATTGCTCCGGCAGGCGGTGAAGGCCGCTCCGGCGACATGCTCGACCTGGCCGCCCTCTGGGCCGCGATCAAGGCGAGGAAAGCGTGGATCATCGGCCCGACGCTGGCAGCGCTCGGGCTCTCCTTCATCGCCGTCAACATCATCCCCCCGCGCTATACCGGCGAGGCCCGGATCCTGCTGGAGAACGGGGACAGCTTCTACACGCGCCCCGGGCCGACTGCGGACAATTACGGCGCCCAGTTCGACAGCGAGGGCGTTCAGAGCCAGGTCCAGGTCGTCATGTCGCGGGATCTCGCACGCGAGGCGATCAAGCGCATCGGCCTTGTCGGCAATTCCGAATTCGATTCGGGCGCCGGCGCCCTGGGGGCGCTGAAGAAGGTCGGGGTGCTGCTCGGCCTCGGGGCCCACCCGGCCGATCGCTCGCCCGAAGAGCGCGTGCTCGAGAAGTATTACGACCGGCTTCTGGTCTACCCGGTCGGCCGTTCGCGCATCGTCGCGATCGAGTTCACCTCGCAGGACCCGGAGCTTGCCGCCAAGGCGGCCAACATCATCGCCAGCACCTATCTGGAGATGCAGGGCGCAGCCAAGCAGGATACCGCCCGCAGCGCCTCGTCCTGGCTCTCGACCACGATCGAGCCGCTGCGCAAGAAGCTGGCGGAATCGGAGGCCAAGGTCGAGGAGTTCCGCTCGCGCAACGGCCTGCTCGTCGGCACCAACAACACCACCATCACCGCCCAGCAACTCGCCGATCTTTCGACGCAGCTCTCCAGTGCGCGCACCCAGCAGGCCGAGGCGCAGGCCAAGGCCTCGATCGTCCGCGATGCGATGAAAAGCGGCCGGACCTTCGAGATTCCCGACGTCGCCAATAATGAACTGGTGCGCCGGCTGATCGAGCAGCGCGTCAACCTGCGCGCCCAGATCGCGCTTGAATCACGCAATCTCCTCTCCGAGCATCCACGCATCAAGGAGCTGAATGCCCAGCTCGCCGATCTCGAGGGGCAGTTGCGCGCCGCGGCGGAGCGCACGGTGCGGACGCTCGAGAACGAGGCCAAGATCGCCGGCCAGCGCGTCGAGAGCTTCACCGCCGCTTTGGAAGGCCAGAAGAAGACGGTGTCCGGCGCCAATGACAGCGAGGTCCAGCTGCGGGCGCTGGAGCGCGAGGCGCGCACCCAGCGCGAACAGCTCGAACAATACATGCTGAAATATCGCGAGGCTCTGGCCCGCGACGCCGACAACGCGACTCCGGCCGATGCCCGGATCATCTCGCGCGCCGTCGAGCCGACGCAGCCCTCCTTCCCGAAGAAGATTCCGACCATGATCGTCGCGACGCTCGCGACCTTCCTGATCGCGCTGGCGACGATCATCTCGCGCGAGCTGCTCAACGGATCGGGCCCGGGCTCGAGCGGCAGTCGCCAGCCGCCGCGCAAGCCGCCGGGCTGGGTCGGCGCCGCCGCCGCCCGCGAGCCGCAGGCCGATCCTGGTGACGACAAGACCGTGGACCCGCGCCAGGCGCGCGTCGCCGGCCTGCTCACCCATGGCGGTCGCGTCGGCCAGCTCCAGCTCGATCTGTCGGATCCCGACCGAAGCCTCGCCGACCTCGCCGAGCGTGTCGATGACGGGCGCCCCGGCTATGCGCCGCTCGTGGTCGTGCTCGACGGAGCGGCTCCCGGCGACGTCTCTGCCCGGGCGCTGGCGAGCCTGCTGTCCGAGCGCTGCCGCTGTGTGCTGGTCGATCTCGGCAGCGATGCGGCACGCAACCAGGCCGGTTTCTCGGAGTTGCTCGCCGGCGAGGCGCTGTTCTCCGACATCATCACCCGCCAGCCGAATTCGCGGCTGCACGAGATCGGACCCGGCTATGCCGGCCGCGCCGCAGTGCTGGCGGCGCCGGATATCGTCGAGGTCGCGCTCGCCGCGCTCTGCGAGACCTATGACTGGGTGCTGGTCGCCGCCGCTTCGAGCGACGAGGCGGCCGTGCTCGCCCCCCTCGTCGCCCAGGCCCAGGCCGCTCTGGTCATGGCCGGCCATGTCGGTAATGGCCACGCGGTCGAGGCCGCCTATCGCCTCTCCGATCTGACCAAGGCGCCGATCGCCCTGGTGATGGTCGAAGGCGAAGGTCGCTTCGGGGAGAAGAGCCCCGAGGTCAAGCCGGCCATGGCCTGACCAGGCCGCTGCGTACGTAGCAACAGAGGGCGGCCTTCCGTCAGTCCTCAGGCACGTTCCCGGGGCGGCGCCTGAGCCAGCCGAGCACGCGCAGCGACGCCTTCAATGCGAGCGGCGAGGCCTTGATTCGCCGCTTCAGTGCTCGCTTGAAGCGGCTGAAGCCGGCATAGGCTCGGCCTTTGCCGGTCAAAGGCAGGAAGGTGTCGACGAGGTCGTCGCGATCATCGCAGATCGTCGTCTTGTAGCGGGCTTCGCCGACGCCGAGGTCGAACATCGTCAGACCGTCCCGGCATTTGCGCTTGATCAGTTCGACCAGCAGCAATTCGCCGGGACTGGTGCGTGCGGCCGCGGTGTCGAGGTCGAAGGAGGTCGCCATTCCGGAGAAGCGCGAGCCCTGCACGGCACCGACATAGGTCGCGACCGAGAGCCCGTCGAGATCCAGCGAATAGAGCTCGACCACCGGCGGCCTGCCGGGCGAACCGAACGCGGCCTGGCGCAGGAATGCCCGGATCGCCGGGTCGGCAAATGGGTCCGGCAGGCGCAATTGTGCGAAGCGCGCTGCCTTCTGGGCCAGGAAGGCATCGAGCACACGCTCGACCGTCGGTTCATCCTGCGCCTGCACCAGTTCGGACGGGCCGAATTCGGCGAAGCGGTTGCGCTTGGTGGTCAGCTTCTTGCGGGCATGCTTGCTCATCGAGCGGCGCAAGGTGCCGTCGCAGTCGTTCGGCTGGAGGGCGAGCTTGTAGGCGGGGCTCGGGCTCGCACCGGCGGCGAGCCTGGCTGTCGGGTTGTGGATGCCCTGCCAATGGGTCGGCTGGTTGACGAAGACGAAGGCGTCGATCCCGCCGATGGCTGCGCCGATCTCCGACAGCAGCAGCCGCGTCATGTCGGCGTCGAGGGCCTCGGCGAAGTCCGGGCGGTAGATCCCCATATGGTAGTTGGCGTGCTTGCCGCCGATGAACTCGGCGAAGCGGGTGCCGTGCCGGCGCGTGATCACCAGTGGCAGCAAGGCGAGGGCTTTACCCTCGCCATCGCAGACGCGGACGAAGCGGAAGCTCATCGCGCTGGCGCGGCCGACCGTCTCGATGAAGGGGCGGATCCAGTCATAGGCCTGATAGGGCGTGGTCAGGCCGGTGGCTTCGAGAAGGCGCCAATCGGCCTCGGGCTCGCCAACTTCGCTGCTGACGCAGATCCGGCTCCAGCCGCGAATGCCCGTCTGCTGTGAGACAGCGTCGGCCGGCAGCTCCGATGCGCTTGCGGCGAGGGCAGACATTCCGCGATCAGGCTCCTGTTTTCGCCGCGACGTCCTTCCTTAACCCGGCATTGTGAACGGAGCTGCCACTGTGCGGGCGTTGCATCCTGCGATTGCCGAATAGCGTTAGCGATCGGTTGAATCGGGCACGTCGATGAGCCGGAAGAATCTGGAAACCGCATGAGCTGGCGTCACAAGGCTTTTTCCGCCGCCTTCAAGGCGATCGCGCTGACCGGCGCCGATCGCTGGGGCCGGGGGCTCGCCCAAGGGCGGGGCGCGGTGCTGATGCTGCATCATGTCCGTCCGGCCCGGAACGGCGGTTTCCAGCCCAATCGCCTGCTCGAGATCACGTCCGGCTTCCTCGACCGCGCCATCAGGCTGATCCGGGCCGAGGGCTACGACATCGTCCCGCTCGACGAGGTTCCGGCACGGCTCGCCGATCCCAGGCCCGGTCGCTTCTTCGTCGCCCTGACTTTCGACGACGGCTATCGCGACAATCTCGATCATGCCTGGCCGGTGCTGGCCAGGCATCAGGCGCCCTGGACGCTCTTTGTGACGCCGGGCTTCGCCGAGCGCACGGCGCGGCTCTGGTGGCTGGAGCTGGAGGAGGCGATCCGCGCCTTGCCGCAGGTCGCGCTCGATTTGCCCGATGACCGCTTCAGTGCGCCCGCCGGCACCGACGCCGAGAAGCAGAAGGCCTTCGACCAGCTCTACTGGCGCCTGCGCAAGGGGCCGGAGGCGAGCCTGCTATCGGCGATCGCTGATCTTTCGCGGCAGGCCGGCGTCGACCCGGTCGCGCTGGTCGAGCGCGAATGCCTGCCGCTGGAGACGCTGCGGGCGCTCGCCGGCGCACCCGGCGTCACCCTCGGCGCCCATACGATGAGCCATCCGATGTTGGCGAAGCACCCGGAGGAGGTGGCGCGGCGCGAGATCGTCGCGAGCAAGGCCTGGTTGGAGGAGAAGCTCGGCCTTTCGATCCGCCATTTCGCCTATCCGGTCGGCGACCCCGGCTCGGCCGGCCCGTGCGAATTCGCCCTGGCGAAGGAGGCCGGTTTCGCCAGCGCCGTGACGACGCGACCGGGACACCTCTTCCCCGAACATGCGGAGCACCTCTACGCGCTGCCGCGCGTCTCGCTCAACGGGCTGCACCAGAACGAGGCGGCGCTCAGGGCGCTGCTGTCGGGGCTACCATTCCTGCTCTGGAACCGGGGCCGGAAGCTGAATGTCGATTGAGCGGCGTAATGCCCGGGCCTGCCCCGGGCCTCTCCAGCCGAAGCTTCCCCGCTCTGCGCTGCGCTCCGGCCAGGAGGCGATCTAGCCGTCCTTGCGCTCCATCCACTTGATCAGTGGCAGCAGCGGCAGGACCCAGGCGAGGCCGAGCACGATATACACGATGGTCTGCACCGGCTTCGAGGCTTCGGTGACGCGTCCCTGCGCCAGGGCCATGGCGATGAGCGCGTAGACGCAGACAAAGACCAGGATCACCACCGTGCCGACGAGCTTGCGATGGCTTTGGGTCATGGGATCTGCTTTCCGGCTGCGGCATTGCGGGCGTTGTTCGGGCTTGCCCGCCGGACTATCTGTCACCCGACGCCGCGCTTGTGAAGCGCATTCCGGCCTTTCACCTGCGACCCGAGGTCCCGCTTCCGTGACGATCGCGCTCGAACATCCCCGGCTGGCCGCCGCCGCTTCCGGTCATCCGGGCATCCGCCGCTGGCTCTGGGCTACCGCCTTCCTGGTCTTCGTGATGATCGTCGTCGGCGGCGCGACGCGCCTCACCGGTTCCGGGCTCTCGATCACCGAATGGCGCCCGGTGACCGGCGCATTGCCGCCGCTCACCGATGCCGCCTGGGCGCTCGAATTCGACAAGTACCGCGCCAGTCCGCAATATCAGCTGCTGAACGTCGGCATGGCTCTGGCCGATTTCAAGTTCATCTACTGGTGGGAATGGGGTCACCGCCAGCTCGGCCGCTTCATCGGCCTGTTCTATCTCGCCGGCTTTTTCGTGGTGGCGCTGCGCCGCCTGCTGCCCTGGCCGCAGGTCGCGCTGCTCTTCGGCATGGGCCTGCTACTCGGCCTGCAGGGCACGATCGGCTGGATCATGGTCGCTTCCGGCCTTGAGCCCGGCATGGTCGCGGTCGCCCCGGTCAAGCTCACCCTGCATCTCACCTTCGCTGGCCTGTTCTTCGCCAGCGTCGTCGCCTACGCCACCTGGCTGACGCCGCTGCGCCGGGTCGAGCCGCGCCGGGGCCGGGCGGGAGCCCGGTTCCTGCTCCTGATGCTCTTCGTCCAGATCGCGCTCGGCGGACTCGTCGCCGGCTCCAAGGCGGGCTTCACCTTCAACACCTGGCCGCTGATGGACGGCGCCCTGATGCCGCCGGCCTCGACGCTGTTCGCCGGCAGCCCGCTCTGGGAGAACTTCGTCGACAACGTCGCGCTGGTGCAGTTCAACCACCGCATCGGCGCCTATCTGCTGTTGGCGCTGGCGCTCTGGCACCTGTTCGCGTTGCGCCGCGCCGCTCCCGGTTCCGGCGGCACCAAGCGCGCCGGCGCGATCACCGGCCTCGTGCTGGCGCAGTCGGCGCTGGGGATCGTGACCTTGCTGCTGGTGGTGCCGCTCTGGGCGGGGCTCGCCCATCAGGCGCTGGGCTTCGCCGTGCTGGCGATGGGCGTGGTTCATGTCACCCGCACCGAGCAGGGCCTGCGTCCGGAAGGCGCCTGACCCGCCTGTCAGGCCTGCCGCGGCAGGGGAGGTCCCACTCTGAACGCGCTTTGTGAGCGGAAATGAAAATGGCCGGCGCGAGGCCGGCCATCCCTAGGTCGGTTTCGTCGTCCCGGCTCAGGCGAGCGCCTGCTCCAGATCGGCGATGATGTCCTCGACATCCTCGAGGCCGATCGAGAGGCGCACCACCTCCGGCCCGGCGCCCGAGGCCGTCTTCTGCGCGTCGCTGAGCTGGCGGTGCGTCGTCGAGGCCGGGTGGATCACCAGCGAGCGGGTGTCGCCGATATTGGCGAGGTGCGAGAACAGCTTGAGGTTCGAGACCAGCTTGACGCCGGCGTCATAGCCGCCCTTCAGGCCGAAGGTGAAGACCGCGCCGGCGCCCTTGGGGCAATAGCGCTGGGCGAGGGCATGGTACTTGTTGGCGGGCAGGCCGGCATAGTTGACCCATGCCACCGCCGGATGCTGGGCGAGGTGCGTCGCGACCTTCAGCGTGTTCTCGCAATGCCGCTGCATGCGCAGCGGCAGGGTCTCGATGCCGGTCAGGATCATGAAGGCGTTGAAGGGCGAGAGGGCCGGGCCCATGTCGCGCAGGCCGAGCACGCGGGTCGCGATCGCGAAGGCGAAATTGCCGAAGGTCTCGCCCAGCACCATGCCGTTATATTCCGGCCGCGGCTTGGAGAGCATTGGATAGCGCTCGTCGCCGACCCAGTTGAACGAGCCGCCGTCGACGATCAGGCCGCCGATCGAGTTGCCATGGCCGCCGAGGAACTTGGTCGCCGAATGCACCACGATGTCGGCGCCGTGCTCGAAGGGGCGGATGAGATAGGGGCTCGCCATCGTGTTGTCGACGATGAACGGGATGTTGTGCTTCTTGGCGATCGCCGCGATCCCGGCGAGGTCGACGATGACGCCGCCCGGATTGGCGATCGACTCGACGAAGATCGCCTTGGTCTTCGGCGTCACCGCCGCGGCGAAGGCTTCGAGATCGTCGGAATCGGCCCAGATCACGTTCCAGCCGAAATTCTTGTAGGAGTGGTTGAACTGGTTGATCGAGCCGCCATAGAGCTTCCTGGCCGCGACGAACTCGTCGCCGGGCTGCAGCAGAGCGTGGAAGCAGAGGAACTCGGCGGCATGGCCCGAGGCGACGGCGAGCGCCGCGGTGCCGCCTTCCAGCGCCGCGACGCGCTCCTCGAGCACGGCATTGGTCGGGTTGCCGATGCGGCTGTAGATGTTGCCGAAGGCCTGCAGGCCGAACAGGGAGGCGGCGTGGTCAACATCGTCGAAGACGAAGCTGCTGGTCTGGTAGATCGGCGTCGCGCGTGCGCCGGTCGCCGCGTCGGGGGCTGCGCCGGCATGGATGGCGAGCGTGTTGAAACCCGGAATGCGATCGGTCATGGCGTGCTCCCTGCAAAATTCTGTCTTCGAACAAGTCGTTCGATTTAAAGAACGCTCTCGTCGCCGTCAATTCGGATGCCGGCGGGCTGCAGGCGCGACGCGCCGAGCTTGATGCCGGTCTTCAGCACCAGCTCGCTCGCCCGGGACGAGTTGGGAGGCAGGCCGCAACGTGCACCGCCTTCAAGCCGGTGCGGCCGAGATGAAGTTATGTCCCCGGCCGGTTGATTGTCAGTTTCTGGAAGCCCTTGCCGGCGAGCGCCGGCTTCTTCGACGAGAGGATGCGCGAATTGATGCCTTGCCAGCCGATCTCGCCGGAGAGCCGGCCATATTCGATCTTCGGGCAGCGGTTCATGATTACTGTGAGGCCCTTCGCCTCGGCCCGGGCGGCGGCCTCGTCATTGCGCACCGAGAGCTGCATCCAGATCACTTTCGGCAGCGGATCGAGCGTCAGCGCCTCGTCGGTGATCGGGCCGGCGGCTTCCGAGTTGCGGAAGATCTCGACCATGTCGACCGGGCCGGGAATGTCCTTCAGCGAGCCGTAGACGGCCCTACCGAGCAGGGTCTGGCCGGCGAGGCCGGGATTGACCGGGATCACCTCATAGCCGCGGTCGAGCAGGTACTTGGTGACGATCCAGCTCGGGCGCGCCTCGTTGGCGGAGGCGCCGACCAATGCGATGCGCTTCACGCTCTTCAGGATGTCGCGGATCAGGCTGTCGGCGTAGGATTCGTGGTCCATTGTCTCGTCATTCTCGGTCGAAACAGGGTGCAAGGCCCGCGAAGTCCGGGGGTCGGCGGATAGCGGTCATCGGCGAGGCGGGTCAAGCCCGGCCGGCGCGCGCCAAGGCGATCATCGCTCCCAAACTGGCGGCCGTTTCTCGATGAAGGCGCCGATGCCTTCCTCGGCGTCGCGCGCCAGCATGTTTTCGACCATCACGGCGCTGGCATGGTCATAGGCCGCCTTCAACCCCATTTCGCGCTGCTCATAGAAGGTGCGCTTGCCGGTCTTCACCGTCGCCGCGGATTTCGAGGCGATGATCGCGGCAAGCGCCTGGCCCCCCGCCAGCGCCTCGCCGGCCGGGACGACGCGGTTGACCAGCCCCATCCGTGCGGCATCCTGCGCCGGGACCATCTCGCCGAGCAGCAGCATCTCCATGGCGTGCTTGGCCGAGAGGTTGCGCGACAGCGCCACCATCGGCGTCGAGCAGAACAGGCCGATATGGACGCCGGGCGTGCTGAAGCGCGCTTCCGCACCGGCGACAGCGAGGTCGCAACTGGCGACGAGCTGGCAGCCGGCCGCGGTCGCCGTGCCCTCGACGGCGGCGATGACCGGCTGGGGCAGGGCGGTGATCTGCTGCATCACCCGCGAGCAGCGCCCGAGAATGTCGGCGAAATAGGCGCGGCCGCGATCCGGATCGGCGCGCCGCGCACTCATCTCCTTGAGATCGTGCCCTGCGGAGAAGACCGGGCCGGCGGCGGTCAGCACCACGGCGCGGATGCTGCGGTCGGCGGCGATGGTGGTGAAGCTCTCGGCGAGCGCTGCCAGCATCGCTTCGCTCAGCGGATTGCGGGCCTGCGGCCGGTTCAGCGTCAGCGTGGCGATGCCGTCGGCATCCTGGCGGAGCAGAACCGGCGCGGCCTCGGGCCGGATATGGGCGTTCATGGCATGGGCCTTTCGATGTTCCGCCTATTGTCGGAGTGCGGCGGCCATGCTGCAAGGGGCGTAGCGTCCTGCCAGCTTTCGGTTTTCCGCACGATGACGACACGCATGAGCGCCTCCGAGATCGAGGCCTATCTCGATCGGATCTTTCCGCAGCTCCACTATGGCGGGCGGACTTATTTCGTCGAGGAGGTCGGGCCGCTCAGCGCCCGCATGCGCTGCGACTATCATGAGCGGCATCTGCGGCCGGGCGGCACGATTTCCGGCCCGACCATGATGGCGCTGGCCGATCTCGCGCTCTATGTCGCGATCCTCGCCCAGATCGGCCCGGTCGCCCTCGCGGTGACCACCAGCCTGAACTACAACTTCCTGCGCAAGCCCGGCCAGGCGGCGCTGATCGCCGAGGCGAGGCTCCTCAAGCTCGGCAAGCGGCTCGCCATTGGCGAGGTCTCCCTCTACTCGCAGGGCGAGAGCGAGATCGTCTGCCACGCCACCGGCACCTATTCGATCCCGAGCTAGCGCTGACTTGGCGCCATTCTCGGGCGGAGCGCAGCGGAGATCCGGCAATCTCCTGACCGGATCTCGCTGGTTGCAGAGATGGTCCGGTCAAGCTCGGTCATGACGCTGAGGCATTGAGTGCGGTATCTAAATACCGTTTCCGGCACTGCGCTGAAAACAATGTCTTTTTTGGCTGATATCGGCGTTATCGCCGCTTGACATGGCGAGGCTTGCCGCCTATCCACCGCCCCACACCGCCGCCGGCCTTCCGGCGGCTTGTCCTTTTTCAAGCAGCCGAAGGGTGCCGCGATGAAGACCATCTCGCTCAAGCCCGCCGATGTCGAAAAGAAGTGGGTTGTGATCGATGCCTCCGGGCTCGTCGTCGGCCGTCTCGCCTCCGTGGTGGCGATGCGTCTGCGCGGCAAGCACAAGGCCGCCTACACCCCGCATGTCGACTGCGGCGACAACATCATCGTCATCAACGCCGAGAAGGTGGTTCTGACCGGGCGCAAGCGCGAGCAGAAGAACTACTATCACCACACCGGCTATCCGGGTGGCATCAAGGAGCGCTCGGCGCGCTTCATCCTCGAGGGTCGCTTCCCGGAGCGCATCGTCGAGAAGGCGGTCGAGCGCATGCTGCCGCGCGGCCCGCTGTTCCGCCAGATCCTCGGGAACCTGCGTGTCTACAAGGGTTCGGAGCATCCGCACGCCGCCCAGTCGCCTGAGGCCCTCGACGTCTCGGCGCTCAACCGCAAGAATGCGAGGGTCTGACGATGGCCGAAGTCCTGCAGTCGCTCGATCAGCTCGGCCAGGTCGCCAAGGGCACCCAGCCCGAGGCTCCTGTGCACGTCAAGAAGGTCGACGCCCATGGCCGCGCCTATGCCACCGGCAAGCGCAAGAACGCCATCGCCCGCGTCTGGCTGAAGCCCGGTACCGGCAAGATCACGGTCAACACCCGTGATCAGGAAGTCTATTTCGCCCGCCCGGTGCTGCGGATGATCCTGCAGCAGCCGCTGCAGATCGTCGATCGCCTGACCCAGTACGACGTCGTCGTCACGGTCAAGGGCGGCGGCCTCTCCGGCCAGGCCGGCGCGGTGCGCCACGGCATCTCCAAGGCTCTGACCCATTACGAGCCTGAGCTGCGCGGCCCGCTCAAGAAGGAAGGCTTCCTGACCCGCGACGCGCGCGTCGTCGAGCGCAAGAAGTTCGGCCGGGCCAAGGCTCGCCGCAGCTTCCAGTTCTCGAAGCGCTAATTACACTCTTCAAAAGAGTCTACAAATCAGGGGGTTGGCAGAAATGCCAACCCCCTTTTTTCATTGACACAACCTTGGCAACGGCTTGACGTGTCAGAGATTCCAGTCTCAGTTTTTGACGTCTACCGGACATGATCCGTTAGGGGTGAGGCTGGGATGGCTTATGAAAACAAGCATGTGCTCCGGGACGGGCGCATCGTCCTATACACGCGTAATGGGGGCGGAATTTATCATGTGCGCCTATCGGTTGAGGGCGTCTCTGACTATGTGGTGAAGTCCACCAAGCATCGGTCATTGGATCGGGCTCGCGAGTTTGCCGAAGACCTCTATGACGACCTCCGGTACAAGGTCCGCCATGGGGAGGAGATTGGCGCCCATTCGTTTCGAACCATTTGGGATCGCTGGCTTAAGGCGCATCAAGATTCGCTGTCTTTGCACCGCAAGCGGTACATCACAGGAACGGCAACGCGTTACCTGTTGCCGTTCTTGGGTCAGAAGGTGGTTGGAGAAATCAACGACAAACTGATTGCGCAGTATTGGACATGGCGCATCAGCTATTGGCGTTCGGAGGAAGGCGAGGCGAAAATCGCAAAGGCCTCCAGGTCGCGCACCACTGCAAAGCGTCCTTACAAGCAGAAGCTTGGAAATGTCGCTAAAACGCCATCTCAGAAAACGCTCGATATGGAGCGCACTGTGCTCGGGCAAGTTCTAGGCTGGGCGCATCGAAATGGCATGATCAATCGCCTTCCAGAGCTAAAGCCCCCAAGAATCAAGACGGGCAGGGGGGTTGAAAGGCGGCCTGCATTCGAGTTGGAAGAATGGAAGTCGCTATATCGGTTTCTCCGCGAGTGGGTGCGAGAAGGGGCTCCGCAGGACGGAATTTCCGCGAGGAAGGGCCCGCATGAGCTTCACCGGTGGCAGCGCGAGCTTCTGCGAAACTACGTCGTCTTTATGTGTTCAAGCGGCCTGCGACCTAACGAGGCGCGGCAGTTAAGGTGGCGTGACGTCACGAACCATCAGGATGCCAAGGGCAACGCCAATGTCATCTTGCATATCGCGCCCGACACGAAAACGGGTGCGCGTGAGTGTGTGCCCTTGAGGAATGTGCCGATGCTTCTTGAGCGGCTCAAAGCAAGTTCGAACCATACTCAGCCTGATGATTTAATATTCTGCAATCAAAAGGGCGAGGCTGTCGATAATTTTGGAAAGACTTTTAAATCAATTCTAAAAAAAATAGGCATACTGAAGAGCCGGTTTGGAAAGGATAGAACAATATACAGTCTGAGGCACACGTATGCTACGTTTAGAATACGATATGGCGGATTAGAATTCGATGATTTAGCTTCGAATATGGGGACTTCGCCGACGATTTTATTTAGGCACTACCGACATATTCCGAACCCCGACATAGCGGACAAGTTGGGTGGAAAGCTTCATGCCGACCAAAGCAGAAAAGGCTTATACCTTTAATTGTCTCTGAGTTACCTTTCTGCCATGTTGAACAAAGTGATGGGGCGTTATCAATTATTGCCTGTCGGGGGGAAAAATGAAGATTTTTAGACTTCTGTCACTTGCCATTGTTCCTTCTTTTCTGCTTGGGGCGCCGTCTTATTCGCAGGAGATTACCCCCATCGTCGGCAACTGGGTCGGAAAAGGCGTAAGCTGCAAAGCCATCAAGGACTCGTCCGATGAGAGAATTCTCATGATTCGGAAGAATGAAGTCGAGTCTTATGAAGCTAGTTGTCGGATTCGGTCTGTAAAAAAGACAGGTTCATCGTTCGCTTTAAGCACTATATGCGAAGCGGAGGGAGAAACGGAGCGACGTAACATCGATATTGAACAAATATCTAGAAACGAAATCAAAGTAAAAGGCGGGTTCGATTATGTTCGTTGCCCGTAAAGCTGCCTTAATCGTGGCCTGTGTTGCTACGTCGGCGACGCATGCGGCAAATGAACCTCGTTACATCGCAGGTGGCGGTAGGCAGGGTTTCTACTGGGAGGCGTTCTTACTGAGCGACGAGAGTGCGGGCGTTGGGGCCATTCGCGATGTCAAAGTCTCGTTTATTACGAACGAGGGCCTAGCAAGGGACGTCGAGTTTCTGGCGAACTGCAATCCGGGCAATCCGCACGTCGTTGATCAAGCTGACAGAAAGACGGAAATCTCTCTTGGCGGGCGGCCGTCGCAGGCGGAAGTTCTGCCTTATGGAGTTTGGTTCGCGAGCTGCCGAAAGCAGTTTGGGCGCTTCTCAAAGCGCGGCGTGGACGGAAGGCAGCAACTGACTTCCAGCAAGCTGTCGTTCCTCGTCGAGGGGGCTGAGCAGATCGCAGAGGTCCAAGCCGATCCAGGGCTTGCTCCGATGCGAGGGCTGGTTCGGTTGGTGGTTGGGCGCGCAACACCGGCAGAGACGATGTTTGTCTACTGTTCGGATAGCGTGCCTACCGTCTACTGGCCCCAGAAATCAAAGACGGTCGAGATATCGGATGCGGACGAAGAGAAGCAGAGAAAGGGGCAGAAGCTGGTAGGAGAAGCGCTCGCGGTCTGGCGAGCCGTTTGCGTGCCTCCAAGCTCTGATCCTGTGAGGCCACCGGTGGAAGCACCCAGCGTCGCAAGCCCTAAAGCTTCGAGTAGGGAGAAGGTGGCAAGCCCTATTCCAAGTGCACTAAAGCCAGAAAAACCATCACCATCAGATTCGTCTGAGCAATCTAGCTCCGAACGGCTAAAAAAAGGTGCCGTTGAGGGTGAGGTAAATGCAGTAAAGACTCTGTATCAGTTGTATATGTTTCGAACAAAGATATGCAATATTATCAAGGAATATGCAGATAGCCCGGTGGAAGTGAAGAGGGCTATGGCTGAAGTTGATAAAACTGTCAAAACAAGGGGAATAGATACTGATACGATTTGGAAAGAGGCGGCAAGCACCCTGTACGATGCCGATTTTGGTCCGCAGCTGAAAATGATTGAGAGCGTTGATTCAATGGGCGGGTTTAGCCTTCCCAGCGACAGACGGAAGGCTGCGCCGAGCTGTGCACGCGCATCTGCGATGGTTAAATCGGGGGCGGAGGCCATCCTAAGCGCGATGGGCAATGGCCCAGCCGCCAGTCAACTCAAGAAGGATTTTTGAGGTTTGGCTGGTGTTTAATTGAGTTCGATGACTGCATCGCCATAGCGATTGTGGCGGGCGTGATCAGCGAAGTCACGGCTTGCAATCGTCGGCCCTCTGCACCGGCGGCTCCTCGCATCCTTCCGGCGGATTCAATCGAGGGTGAGGGGTCTTCGAGGGGCAACCTCGAAGCGAATGCATCGGACAGCAGAGTAGGCACAAGGCATGGAGCAGAGGAACTCTCTGCTCCATGCGTTCACGGGTCACGCGCGCCTTGCCGCTTTAGCTCAACGATTTCGTGAAGCGCCTGCAAAAGCTGCCCCTGATTTACACGCTGAACCGGTGCGGAATGAGACTGCCTATCTGTAGATGCGGCCGACCCGTAAGCAGATTCAAGGTCGATATCCGTAACAATCTGCTTGCGGTTTGAGGATTTTCTCAGTTGTGCTCGATCTATTTCATAGTCGATATATAATTGTGCAATCTCTCTAACCTCATGAATATTCGATATTGGTCTAAGTTCTGCTCTTGTTCCTTCTTCGAATCCAAGTCTCTGGTATAAAGGATAATTGTAATTCCTTAGATTTGCTGTACCAAACGGTGTTGAAGCAGACATGACGAGAAGAGAGTATCCTTCTTGTCCGCGAACTGCTTCGTCGAAAAAATATCTAAGGTCTTGTAAAAATCCTTGTACCTTCGATGAGCTAAAGCTTCCGGAAAAAAGGGTCTCAATTTCATCGATGCACAGCATTACGCCTTCAATAAGGTCTTTTTTTCTTGCGAGCGAAAACAGTTCGGCAACAAAGCGCGTCATCATCGCCGCGCTTCCCAATCTTGAGAATACGCCCAGGTAGCGCTTTTCTGTCTGCGAAAGCGGGGCGCCGTTCAGCCATTTCTTAGCGAGATCGCGGAGCGGTTCGAAGCCCATCTTCTGGTCTCGATCCGGAGGAACAAAACCGCCCTGCGTTGACGAATATAGAAGCTCCAACACAGCTCTTAATTCGGGCTGCCGAACGATGCTGAAATCGAAGGGAGATTCGGCGGCTCGAATGATCGCAGTAATTAGATCAAACTCGCCGGCGAGCCTTGCGGTCTCGTCAGCCTCTCGCAAAATTTCACGCAGCACTTGAATAGCCGATGTCGAGCCTGCGAGGACCTCTGCCACCACAAACGGTCGCTTGAGCTGAACGCGATACTCGCGCATCTGGTGCTGACAGTAGCGAAGAAAGTGAGTCTTTCCTCCGCCCGTGCCTCCCATAACTCCGATAGCCCGACGCTGTGGGGCATCGGAGCTGAGTACGTCTCGAACCAAGCCAACGAACTTGTCGCGGGCTTCGACCTGATTATAGAGAACTTGCTCAATGATCGTCCGTGCCGCCGGGAACGGATTCCTCTGAAACCCGTACTGCGCGAAAAAGGGGTCGCCCTGATGACGAGTCTCGGGAACGTTGCCCAAAAGCTCTGCGAGTGAGCTCATTCTTTGACCCTTCCGACTGTCAAAACGGGTCTGCCTCCAATTTCGATCCTGTCCATAGGGACTGGAATCTCGTGTAGGTCGACCAACGATCCCGTCAGGACCTGGTCTATGCTCGATGGCTTACCACCGACGGCATACTGGAATGAATAGCTCGTTGAAAGCCTTCTAGCGTGACGCTGTGCCAAACGCTGTGCGGCCCACGGTGACAGGCGGAAGGTTCGGCATAGCTCCGGCAAAAAATCGGAGATTTTTGCGATGTTGTCACCTGCGACGACGTCGTAGGCCTTTCCAAATGCCTCGACGAACTCATCATCCGAAGGCCGACTTGATCCATCTCGCCAGACAGTTCCATCTGTCCAGCACTGTCCGAGCAGGATTGGATAGCGAACCAAGCGAATGGCGGCCTCGTGGGCTACTGATTCTCGAAGAGCGGCTTCCAACGCTGGGTGAATGTCGTCACGTCCAACAATGCCGCTTTCTCGAATAAGATTTAGCAATAAGCGATATGGTTCAAAGTTTTCAAGCTGTTGGCTTACGCTATCCAAGTCCGACGATCTAATATTGGAATCAAGTCTATCTAGTTCGTCTGTTGGACTTATCCTAACCCCGTCAAACTGAATAATTTTTGATCGTAGCAGTATCTCAAGGCTACGCTGAATGTTCCCCTTTGACCCGCCGTGACGGCTGATTGTGTCTGAAATAAAGGAATCTACAGCAGCTGCTCCCGAGTTATAGATGTGGCCGGCGATCCTTAACGTCGATTGCAGGGAAGCTTGAGGGAGTGACGCCGACGAGAATCCAGCTGCTATTGCAGGTGGTGGGGTGGGGATATCAGCCGATGGCTGGGGCTGGGACGTTGACTCATTTGGCTTGTCGGCAGGCATTGCCTCCTTCGCATCGTCGCCCTCACCAAGAGGTTTGGCCAACGACGATGTAGGATGGCTGAAGCTCTTCAACTCCAAATGCTCCGCCGTCCAGTCCTGTGGCTGCTTCCCAGCCCAGTAGCAGGAGAGTGAAAAGCGCGAAGTGGACTTTTCGGAGGCCGTCAGGCGAACCGCCGAGAATGTATGCGCTAAATCCCATAGCTGAGCCGACAGGGATGCGCCGACGTAGGTTCGAGCCCAAGGGTCGTAGCGGACGTTCAGTATCTCATGCTCGCTAACTGCGGGAACTGGCAGGCATATATAAGGAATGCCCTCGGCTCCGAGCACGCGCGCAAGAAGAACGTCTGAAGTAACGACCAATTGTGTGGTTCTAGTCCGTGAGTTCCGAAAGATCGCATGGACGCCTTCGATAAGCAGACGATCTTCAAGTACATCACCCTCATCCTGGTCGAATCCATTTTTCCCTCCGGCGCGCATATACCGAAGGAGTGACGGGTCGAGTTCGAGAACTTGGTAGCGATGACGATTCCGCTCTAGAAGACCGAGCCCTGCGCTAACCATAGTCCGTGAGCGTAGCGCCTGTGATAAATTGGATGCTCGCGTATTTCGCGCGAGACTTTTCAAATTAGCCTCTCGCTGCTGCATTTGGGTAAGAGACATAACAAAAGGAAGAATCCAGACTGAGCTGCCCCTTAATACTCGAAGAAGCCAATGCAATGTTCCATTGCACAAACTGTTCGTATCTGGTATTAAGATTACGCCTTTTGATTTAATAAGTTCACAAATTTGTATTGCGGTCTGTGTGTTTATATTCGGCGCAAGAATTCCTGTTCTCAAAAAACTCTGCGATAGTATGTCGACGATCTTATCGCCTTGGTTGGAGGTGATTATTTCTCCTGAATTCTCAGATTGTGATAATTTTGATGGCTTTGATTTTGTAATTTCTGTGAATTTTCGATCTATGTCGACCTTCTGTTTGAAATGAAAGTCACTATCATCCAGAAGTGATCCGTCAGACTCAATAGATACAGAAATTATGCGCCTCCACTCATCTTTGCTGAGGTGCGAGGTGTCATTGTACTCAACAAAATATTGACCCGGTGGAAGATCACGATTCTCAGGATGAGAAGAGAACTCCCTTTGAGATAAAAAAACAGTCATTCGAAGCGAATCCAAATTCTATCATCGTTGAACGATTTAAGGAATGATGCCGTTTCCCGGCAGATTGAGCTAACGGCGTCGCTCATTCGAACTTGAATTGGAGTTGAGTAGGAGCCTTTGACGGAGTCCTCTTCTATTTGAAGGGACGTCCATTGCTCCTCAAGCTCGTTCCAAGAGGTACTTTCGACGGCCTCGACAAAGTCGGACAGTCGATACCAAGTTGCTGCGTCGATTCCCGAAAGCGTGGAGACTATTCCGCTAACGGTAACGCCCGCGCCGTCGTCGCCATCGATTTCGAGGTCTCCCACCCAGAAGTCTTCTAGCCTGTCGGTGGGCTTGGGCTCGTCTTGCGATATGACTGCTCTGATGGCCAAATTGACACCCCCCGGGGACCCTCGTCCAGCTCTCGTCAGTATCAAGTTAATTTTGTGCAAGTTGCAAACGCAATAGGCGAGCTCTGACCGTCGTGCGGTTTGTAAAGGTGCTAAAGCACCTTTACAAGCGGATGCTGTTGTGTTACACCTTAACAATGATGATCACGATGGGACGCAGTTGATGGCCGCCTATGGTTATCTGAGGGTCTCAACGGATCGACAGGCCTCAGAAGGCGAGAGTCTTCAGGCGCAACGGCGCTCTGTCGAAGGCTACGCCATGATGCATGGGCTGGTGGTCGAGCGCTTCTTCGTTGAACGAGGGGTTTCGGGAGCCAAGCCGATTGGTGATCGGCTGGAAGGCGCTGCGCTCTTGGCTTCGCTGAAACCGGGTGATGTGGTCATCACTGCCAAGCTTGATCGCATGTTCCGATCCGCGCTGGACGCGCTTGACGTTCTCGGCAAGCTCAAAGAGCGCGGGGTTGGTCTCCATATGATCGATCTCGGCGGAGATGTTACGGGCAACGGCATTTCGCGGCTGGTTTTTACGATCCTATCCGCCGTCGCTGAAGCGGAGCGTGACCGCATAAGGGAGCGGATCGCGGAGGTTAAGAGGGACCAGAGGAGTCGAGGCCGGTATCTCGGAGGCAGTGTGCCTTTTGGGTTCGTTCGTAGTGATGAGGGGGAGCTCATTCCCGATGTCGAGCAGCAATCTGCTGTACGTCTCGCTCTCCAGATGAAGGCTTCGGGTAGTTCTCTTCGCGCAATCGCCGATGCTTTGCGTCAGCGGGGGCACCGCGTGTCGCACGTTTCTGTTTCGCGAATTTTGCGTGACATTGGCGCCTAGTTTTAGCTGTCATGACTATAGAACAAGTGGTCATGCAAAATTATCATGAATTATCATCTCATCTGAGTGATGAATATAGATAAATAATAATGAAAGGAGTTTGGTGAAATATTGAGTGATAGTATTATTGATTTAAAACATGATTGCAAACTGGAGTACATCAGTTCGAAATTTTACAATGTATATAATAATAGTCAAAATGTGAATGTTGCAAAATTCATATTAGAGCAGGCTGTTGGTATGCGGCCAAACATAATGATAACCATCAATTCGAAGCGGCTTTCTGATTGGATTTCAACTCGCGATAGAGATGCGGAATCTTACGAGAAACTTTGCAAGGCTGCGGGGATATATCTGAAGTATTTTTTCAAGGTACTGTTGCCAGAAGACGTATTCATGCGAAGTTACGAAGAATGGCCTCCATTTATGGCTTTCTTTGAGAATAGGACGAAATTCGGTCGTAGTTGTTATGGTCATTATCATATCTTAGTTTCATTGGATTCTTATCTGGCCAAAATCGCAACTGGCAACGACGTGTTACAGAAAAAATGGCTTTCACTAATCAATTCTACGAATGAAGATGATTATAGCTGTGTATCTATAGATGATGATTATGAAAAGGTTTGCGGGTATTGCGCAAAGCATGCCGGAACTGACGATTCCTTGATTTACTCCTTTGACAACTGGAGTTTAGGAAGAGTAACGGCCCGGAGACCTAGGCTTAAGCGGGTTATCATGGGCAAGCTAAACGATAAAAATGAACCTTCTAGAACAACAGATTCTAGAGGAGTGAATCTTAATGCAAAAATAGGAGAGATTTTTGAAAATAAAGTATATCGTATTAGAGAAATTCGACGCAGACGCAATAATACAGTTAGTTGATGCGCTTGATTTAAGATGTGATCCTTATCTGGCAGCTGTGATAAGGCAATCAGTTTCGAAGGGATATAGAATTTCAGGTGGAAGAGAAGTTCAAGAAAAAATATGTAATGCAATCGATATAGTAGAGGATGATTAAATATCGAAAATGAAAAGAATAACAATTTCAATAGGTGAAGGTATATTAAAATTAATAGAATTTGATGCAGGTAATTCGGCTCGTTCAAAGGCGTTTATCATAAGGCAAATCATCAAGAAATTCTATAGTAGTGGAAGCGATAAAAGATAATGGCGCTTTCAAATGAGAAATGTGCTTTTATCGGCTTTGCAGTAACCACGGAACTCATTCGTCGACAGCGAATTGGCAAGCATGGCTCGGCGATGCAGTTGGAGCGAGCGATTTCCGCCCTGATCGAAGCGAGGCCGACTGGGAGCTTCAGGAAATTTATAGCTGAAAGTGCTGATCAGCCTAAGCCCGATGAGGGGGGATGAGTGCCAAATCGGCTTCGGTTGAATTGACAAAGAATTGACATGGTATTTATCGCTTCGTAAGTAGCTGTAATAATTGCGTTTTTAAACATTCCTGTCCTCGAAGCGCTGATCGGCAAGGCACTCGCCGGCTTTCTGCCGGCCATGCATCGGGGCGGCTCGCAAGAGCCGCCCTTTTTCGTTTTGATGGCTCGCCATTCACGATGACGCGCAGGATCCGAGCCGGAGACCGCGCCAAGGAGCTTTCCATGCCCCGTCCCGTCCTTCTCGTCACCGGCGGCAGCCGCGGCATCGGTGCCGCCATCTGCCGTTTCGCCGCCGAGCGCGGCTATGACGTCGCCGTCAACTATCAGGGCAATGCCGCTGCGGCGGCAGAGGTCGTCGCTGCCTGCGAGCGGGCGGGGGCCAAGGCCGTGGCGCTGCAGGGCGACATGGCGCTGGAGGCCGACATCGTCCGCGTCTTCGCCGAGGCCAAGGCCGCGCTCGGGCCGTTGACCGCCGTGGTCAACAATGCCGCGATCACCGGCAAGTCGAGCCCGCTCGTCGCGGCGCAGGCGGAGGTCATCCGCGCCTGCATCGATCTCAACGTCACAGGCGCGATCCTGGTGGCGCGCGAGGCGGCGCGGGCCCTGCTCGCCAATACGGCCGCGAAGAACCGTTCGATCGTCAACATCTCCTCGATCGCCGCCGGTCTCGGCTCGCCCGACGAATATGTCTGGTACGCGGCCTCGAAGGCGGCAGTCGATTCCCTCACCGTCGGCCTCGCCAAGGAACTCGCGCCGCAGGGCATCCGCGTCAATGCGGTGGCGCCCGGCATGACCGAGACGGACATCCACGCCGTCTCGACCGGCGATCCCGGCCGCGTCGCCCGCATCGCCCCGACGATCCCGCTGAAGCGCGTCGCGCAGCCCGAGGAGATCGCCGAAGCGGTGCTGTTCGCGCTCTCGGAGGCGGCGTCCTACATGGTCGGCTCGATCATTCGGGTCGGCGGCGGGCGCTAGATCGCCGCGCGTCCGTTCGGACGCGGTTACGGCGATCTATCTTTTTGTTATCGCATCGGAATTTTCCGAAAAGTGGAGTCCGCTTTTCGGTCCGATGCCATAGCCGGGCAGAAGAGGTTGTTCGCCCGCTTCCGGCCGTTCATGGCTGGAACCGGACGGCCGGCGTGCTAAAGCGGCTGCTCATTCACCCGGCAGAAGGCTGCTCATGCGCGTCCTGCTCGTCCTGATCGCTTTCGGCATGGTCGCCGTGCCGGCTCTGCTGGCGCTGGCGCGCACCGATCTGCCGCGCGGGCGGCGGATCTTCAATGCGCTGGTGATCTTCCTGGCGCCGGCCTTCGCGCTCGGCCTGATCCATGGCGTGCCCGAGCTCGACGGCCGGGCGCTGCAGCATCCGATCGCCTGGACGACCCTTCGCCTCGTTCTCACCGGGCTCGCCCTGATCCTGCCCTGGTGTCTCCATGTCTGGCTGAGCGGCCGCCGCTGAGCCTTCTTCAGGAACCGACCATGACCGAACCTGCCGAAACCCCGACGATCGACCACGCTTTCACCGGCGGCCGCAAGGGCCCGGCGCATGATCCGACCTATGCCGGCGCGCTCTCCTTCATGCGCCGGCGCTACAGCAAGGACGTCGCCGGCTGCGACCTCGCGATCTGGGGTGTCCCCTTCGACCTGGCCGTCTCGAACCGGCCCGGAACCCGTTTCGGACCGCAGGCCATGCGCCGCGTCAGCGCGATTTTCGACGGTGACGCGCAGTACCCGTCGCGGGTCGATCCGTTCGAGATCCTGGCCGCCGTCGACTATGGCGATTGCATGCTGCCCCGCAGTGACCTTCAGGGCTGCGCCCGGGCGATCGAGACCGAGGCCGCCGCGATCATCGCGACCGGCGCCCATCTCGTCACGCTTGGCGGCGACCATTTCATCACCTTGCCGCTGCTGCGCGCCCATGTCGCCCGGCACGGCAAGCTGGCGCTCGTGCAGTTCGATGCGCATCAGGACACCTGGGATGACGGAGTCGGAGCGATCAGCCACGGCACCTTCGTGCTCGAGGCGGTGCGTGAGGATCTGATCGATGTCGAGCGCTCGATCCAGGTCGGCATCCGCACTGTCGCGCCGCGCGATTGCGGCATCGAGGTGCTCGATGGCTACCAGGCCCACGCCCTCGGCGTCGAGGGCGTTGCGGCGCGGATCAAGCAGCGCGTCGGGCAAGGGGCGGCCTATCTCACCTTCGATATCGACGCGGTCGACCCGGCTTTCGCGCCCGGCACCGGCACGCCGGTCGCCGGCGGGCTTTCGTCGGCGCAGGCGCTGCAGATGGTCTGGGCGATCCGCGATCTCGACTTCCGCGGCATGGACATCGTCGAGGTTTCGCCACCCTACGATCACGCCGATGCGACTGCGATCGCAGGGGCGGCGGTGGCGCAGCACTACATTCAGGCGCTGGCGCTGAAGAAGGCCGCGCGCTGAATCGGATTTCGAGGCACTTGAATCATCCTGGCAGGGATATGGCTCAAGCGCTTCGAAACTCTGGGCAAATCAATCTCGCCAACCGGATACTCCTGTGCTGATCGTCTTCAGTGGACTTCCTGGCAGTGGCAAGACGACCCTTGCCCGCGAGCTCTCGGCAAGGCAGTCGGCGACCTATCTGCGTATCGACAGCATTGAGCATGCGCTTCGCACCGCGTCCCCCGGCAGCGATATCGGGCCGGCGGGTTATGTCGTCGCTCTCGCCATCGCGGGTGGGAACCTTTCGCTCGGCAAGGCCGTGGTGGCCGACTGCGTGAATCCTGTGTCCGAGAGCAGGGCAGCTTGGCGCGAGCTCGCCCGCACATCAGCCGTGTCGCATCTCGACATCGAAGTCCTCTGTTCCGACAAGGCGGAGCATCGCCGCAGGGTGGAGCAGCGAACCCCTGATATCGCCGGATTTGTGGTCCCGGACTGGAACTCGGTGGAGGCACATGCCTATGAGCCTTGGTCGGGCGACAGGCTGATCGTCGATACGGCCGTTCTGTCGGTGGAAGAGTCCTTGCGGCTGATCGAAGAGCGCTTGTCATTCGTCAAGCGTCGCGCCGATTGACAGGCGGCCGGGCAGGGAACATATACGCCGCATGACCATGAACCCGACCCGACGTCGCACCGAACAGGCCGCCCCGGCGCGCCCGCGATGACGCTCGGCTAGAAGTCCGAACGCCCGCGACCGCGCCAGAGAGCGCGGTTTTTTTATGCCCGTCGCAAAAGTGATGTCCGGTTTTGCGACAAGGGCGAATTCCAAAGCCAGCCAACCAGTTCCGCCCGCTTCCACCAGACACCTTGCGAGGGTCCGATGAGCCAGAACCTGAAATCCATCTTCATCGACGGCGAGGCCGGCACGACCGGGCTCGGCATCCGCGATC
This sequence comes from Allobosea sp. NPDC055594, assembly GCF_053618995.1. NCBI lineage: Bacteria > Pseudomonadati > Pseudomonadota > Alphaproteobacteria > Hyphomicrobiales > Alloboseaceae > Allobosea > Allobosea sp. NPDC055594. The sequence continues at coordinate 126,732 of NZ_JBSHIO010000006.1, read as the reverse complement.
GCCTCGCTGCGGTGCCTGAGGTGGTGGTCAAGAGCATCGCGCCGGAAAAGCGCAAGGATCCGGCCGCCCGCAAGGAGATGATGGCTGGCGTCGACCTCGTCGTGCTCTGCCTGCCCGACGATGCGGCGAAGGAATCGGTCGCGCTCGCCGACGAGCTCGGCACCCAGGCGCCGAAGATCGTCGATGCGTCGACCGCGCACCGCGTCGCGCCGGACTGGACCTATGGCTTCGCCGAGCTGGAGCCCGGCTTCGCGCAGAAGGTCGCCAACGCCAACCGCGTCTCCAATCCCGGCTGCTATCCGACCGGCGGCATCGCGCTCTTGCGCCCGCTTGTCGACGCTGGCCTGCTGCCCGCCGACCATCCGATCACGGTGAATGCCGTCTCCGGCTATTCCGGTGGCGGCAAGGCGATGATCGAGGCCTATGAGGCCGGCACGGCGCCGGATTTCGAACTCTACGGCCTCGGCCTGAAGCACAAGCATCTGCCGGAGCTGCAACTTTATTCGCGGCTGGAGCGGCGGCCGATCTTCGTACCGTCGGTCGGCAATTTCCGGCAGGGCATGCTGGTCAGCGTGCCGCTGCATCTGGGCGCACTGCCGGGCAAGCCGAAGACTGCCGATCTGCATGAGGCTCTGTCGTCCCGCTATGCCGGCTCGAGCTTCGTCTCGGTGCTGCCGGCTACCGCCGATGGCAAGCTCGAGCCGCAGGCGTTGAACGACACCAACAAGCTCGAACTGCGCGTCTTCGGCAACGACGAGCTCGGCCAGGCGGTGTTGGTGGCGCGGCTCGACAATCTCGGCAAGGGGGCGTCCGGGGCCGCGGTGCAGAACATCCGCCTGATGCTCGGTCTGCCCGAGGCCTGACCGGGCCCGGCATCGGCCGGCGATTTGACGAATGGCCCGGCGCGAGTCGGGCCATTTTCATGCCGGGTCCCCGCAGTTCAAATCTGCATCTGCGGTTTGCTCGTGAATTTTTTCGTCTCGACCCCCCAAATGGGGGATGAGGGGCGCCGGGCTGACGCGCATAGCCTGTTCTTGGTCGCGTCCGCATGCCGATCTTCGGCAAGGGCGCGAACGGAACTGTCTCCGCTGCGCCAGACGTTGTCGGGACGTGCGCCGCCCGGGCTGGGTCGAACAGCCCCGGCGGCGCTTTTTTATCAGGCTCCGTAAGCCTTGAACTTCTGCTTCTGCGTGCCGAGCCCCTCGATGCCGAGCGTCACGGTCTCGCCGCCCTTCAGGAAGCGCGGCGGCTTGAAGCCGAGGCCGACGCCGGGCGGGGTGCCGGTGGTGATCACATCACCTGGATCGAGCCGCATGAACTGGCTGATATAGTGGACGAGATAGGCGGCGCCGAAGATCATGGTCTTGGACGAGCCGTTCTGGACGCGCTCGCCATTCACCTCGAGCCACATGGAGAGATTCTGCACATCGGCGATCTCGTCCGGGGTGACCAGCCAGGGGCCGAGCGGACCGAAGGTCGGGCAGCCCTTGCCCTTTGCCCACTGGCCGCCGCGCTCGATCTGGAAGGCGCGCTCGGAGACGTCGTTGCAGACGCAGAAGCCGGCGATCGCCGCCATCGCGTCCTTCTCTTCGATATAGGAGCCGCCGTCGCCGATGACGATCGCGAGCTCGACTTCCCAGTCGGTCTTCTCGGAGCCCTTCGGAATGATGACGTCGTCATTCGGGCCGACGATGCAGTTCGGCGCCTTGTTGAACAGGATCGGCTCCTTGGGGATCGGCGAGCCGGTTTCCTCGGCATGGTCGGCGAAGTTGAGGCCGACCGCGATGAAGTTGCGGACATCGCCGACGCAGGCGCCGATTCGCGGTTCGCCCTCGACCAGCGGCAGCGATTCGGGCGCGATGCCCTTCAGCTTGCCGAGCGAGGCCGACTTCAGCGCCGCACCGGCGATGTCGGACACATGCGCGGACAGGTCCCGCAGCTTTCCGGCCGCGTCGATCAGACCGGGCTTTTCCTGACCAAACGCACCATAACGAACCAATTTCACGTCGTTTCCCCCTAGTTCAATCGTTTCAAAGTGAGCGGCCGCCAAGGGCCGAGGGCCGCGCCGATCCTGTGCGGACGGGGCGCGCTGCGCAAGCCCGCGCGCGCGCATGGCATGCCTGCTCGGCGGGGAGCCGGTGGCTGTGATGCTTTTGCAACGCTGTTCAGCAAAGAACAATCGACCGTGGAGGGGAGAAAATGCCGCATTTTGCGGTGCACAACGCAAAACCGGCAATAGTTCTTATATAAACTATCTATTCCGCGACCCGACTCGGATTCGGTCTCCCTAAAACCGCTGTTTCTGCCCGTTTTTCGCGCTTCCCTTGCGACAGCCAGGGCGAGGCATGGCGAAATTGCGGCGAACGCGGCGGGATTGCGGCAGGCGGGGGCTCACGGCATGCTGGCTGTCAGATTCCGTCCGGCATGGCCGAGGCGGTGCCAACAAGAACCTCAGCCTGGGGAAAGACGCCGCGATGACGAGCCTTCGGAGATACACTGCCGCTGCAACGGTTTCGCTCGCCGCACTGCTGGCGGCTGGTGCCGCGTCGGCCAGTTCCTTCGCGATCCGCAGCGGACAGAGCGCCGAGGGCCTCGGCATGGCCTATGCCGGCGCCGCCGCCGGCGGCATAGGCATGGGCTCCATGGCCTGGAACCCGGCGACGATCACCATGTTTCCCGGCCGCCACAGCCAGTGGAACTTCACCTATCTCTATGCCAGCGGCGATTATCAGCCGACCTCGACGACCACGGTCCTGACCCCGCGCGGTCGCGTGCCGATCCAGGCAGCCGGCGGCAGCCCGCTCGGAACCGGCAATATCGGCGGCGATGGCGGCTTCATCCCGGCCTCCTATTCCGCCTGGCAGCTCACCGACCGGTTCTGGATCGGCCTCACCACCGGCGCGCCCTTCGGTCTGCGTTCGAAGCCCGACAACCAGGTCAATGCGGCGCAGGCTTTCGGCCGTTCGGCGAAGGTGCAGACCTTCAACGTCGCGCCGACGGTCGGCTACAAGGTCAATGACTGGCTCTCCGTCGGCGCTGCCATGCAGATCCAGTGGTTCAACGCCAGTCTGAAGCAGGCCAATGGCATCGCCGCGAACGCCGCGCCGATCATCATCGAAGGCGACACGATCGATTTCGGCTATCGCCTCGGCCTCACGCTGACGCCGTTCGACGGCACCACGATCGGCCTGGGCTATCGCTCCTCGGTCCGGCAGACGCTGGAAGGCACCATGCGCGTCTCGACGGGGCCGACGCCGACGGCCGCCTTCCCGGTCAAGGCCAATCTGAACCTGCCCGATTCCGTGGTCCTCGGTGTTTCTCAGGTCATCAACGACCAGTGGCAGGCCCATCTTGGCGTCGAGTGGACCAATTGGAGCCGGTTCCGCAACATCCCGGTGGTCAGCCAGCTCACCGGGGCGCCGGTCACCAGCCTGAACTTCCAGTATGACGACAGCTGGTACTTCTCGGCGGGTCTGGAATACAAGTACAACCGTGACCTGACGCTCCGCGCCGGCGTCGCCTATGAGCTCTCGGCCGTCAACGATTACAACCGCCAGATCTTCATCTCGGACAATGACCGGCTCTGGCTCAGCGCTGGTGCGAGCTATCAGCTCACCGAGAAGCTGAAGGTCGATGTCGGCTACACCTATATCCACGTCAACAAGGCCAAGGTGAACTATACCGGCAATCATCCCCAGCAGGTCGTGAACCCGGCCTTGCGGGCGATCTCCTACACGGCCGAGGCCGAGCCCTACGTTCACATCGTTTCGGCCGCTCTCACCTATCGCTGGGACAATCCGACCGAGACGGTTCCGGTTCGCCCGGTCGTCCGCAAATACTGATCTTCGCCAGAGAGCGACGCGAAAGCCGGCCTTCGGGCCGGCTTTTTCGTTCAGAGAGCCGGGAGCGGCGGGCCGAGACCACTTTGCTTGGCCGGCCCGTGCGAGCGTTCGTTCGGTCAGGGTCGGCGCGAAGGTCGCGCACAGACCGCGGGGGCACTTGGGTCAGGCCCTGACCTTCACATAGCTGCCCGGCGCGTCTTCGAGCGGCGTGAGCTTGCCGTCGCCGGGGATCCGGGCCTCGACCTGCTTGGGCGCCTGCTCCGCGAGCCAGGCGAACCAATGCGGCCACCAGGAGCCCGGATGCTCCTGCGCCTGCCTGGCCCAGTCCTCGAAGGCGCCTTCGGGCCGGGGGCCGGTCCAGTACTGGTACTTCACCTTGCTCGGCGGGTTGACCACGCCGGCGATGTGACCGGAACCGGCCATGACGTAGTCGACCGGGCCGCCGAAGGATTGCGAGCCGATGAAGACCGATTTCGCGGGTGCGATATGGTCCTCTTTCGTCGCGAGATTGTAGACGGGGATGGTGACCTTGCCGAGGTCGAGCAGCTTGCCGCCGATCCGCATCTCGCCCTTGGTCAGCTTGTTGTCGAGATAGCAGTTGCGCAGATAGAAAGAGTGGTTCGCCGCCGGCATCCGCGTCGAATCCGAATTCCAGTAGAGCAGGTCGAAGGCGGTCGGAGCCTTGCCCTTCAGGTAGTTGTTGACCGCATAGGACCAGATCAGGTCGTTCGGTCGCAGCATGTTGAAGGCGCCGGCCATGCGTGCGCCATCGAGATAGCCGCGCTCGGCCATCTGTTCCTCGAGAGTGCGGATCTGGTCCTCGTCGACGAAGACCGAGAGTTCGCCGGCATTGGAGAAATCGACCTGCGTGGTGAAGAAGGTGGCGCTGGCGATGCGCTTGTCCCGCATGGCCGCCATATAGGCGAGGGTGACGCCGAGCAGCGTGCCGCCGACGCAATAGCCGATCGCGGAGACCTGCTTCTCGCCGGTCGCCTGCTCGACCGCCTCGAGCGCCGCGAAGATGCCTTCGCGCATATAGCTCTCGAAATCCTTCAGAGCATGGCGATGGTCGGGGTTGACCCAGGAAATGCAGAAGACCGTCAGACCCTGCTCGACGCACCAGCGGATGAAGCTCTTCTCGGGGTTGAGGTCGAGGATGTAGAACTTGTTGATCCAGGGCGGCACGATCAGCAGTGGCCGCTTCAGCACCTTCGGCGTCGCGGGCGCGTACTGGATCAGCTCGATGATCTCGTTCCGATAGATCACCTTGCCAGGGGTCGTCGCGATGTTGACGCCGACCTCGAAGGCGCGCGTGTCGGATTGCCGGATCTTGAGCTCGCCGCCGCCGGCCTCGATGTCTTCGGCCAGCATCTTCATGCCGCGCACCAGATTCTCGCCGTTCTGGGCCAGGGTCTCGCGCAGCAGCTCCGGGTTGGTCGCGACGAAATTCGAGGGGGAGAGGGCCCCGGCGATCTGCTTGACGTAGAAGCGCGCCCTGTCGCGGGTGTGCGGGTCGAGGTCCTCGGCCTGCTCGACCATGCTCTCGGCCCAGCGTGACGACAGCAGATAGGCTTGCTTGACGAAATCGAAGACCGGATGGCTCTGCCATTCGGGATCGGAGAAGCGAGCATCGCGCTTTTCCGGCTCGATCACCGGCTCGGCCGGCTCGCCGCCCAGCCGCTTCAGCGTCGCGCTCCACAGGCTGAGGAAATCAGTCGTGATGGAGGCCTGGGCCTCGATGATCTTATGGGGATCGCTGACCCAGCGCTCGGCCACCCGTCCGAGCACCTTGACCATCTCGCTGGCCTCGTCGGCGGCGCCGGTCTTGGCTTCGCCGCGTTCGATCGGCTTCAGATAGGCGGCGGTCACCTTGCCGGCCTGTTCGACCAGCTTGCCCATGTTCTGCGCCATTGCGTCGAAATCCGGCAGCGTCGGCGCGTCGAGCACCGGCGGCTCGGCCTGGGCCTGCGCACTCTTGCCCTTGCTGCCGGCCGGTGGCCTCATGGTATCGCTCCCTTGCGATTGCGTTCTGCGGGAGTTGAACTCCGCATTGCGGACCCATTAAGGACCTAACTGATAAGAGTGACAAAGGAAAATCGTGAGAGCCCCGGCAATGCCCCAAGCCCTGGTCCGGACCTCGCTGAAGGTCGTTTGCGCAGCTGCGCTGCTCGGCATGCTGCTCGGCGGCTGTGAGGCTGCGCGCGGCGTCGCGGAGTTCACCGATCTCGCCACCAAGCCGGCCGAGCCCAAGCCTTTCGTGCTCGAAACCAGGCCGCAAGACCCGAAATACGTGCCGGTCGGCTCGGCGGTCACGCGCGACGCCAAGCGCAAGACCGTTGAGGAATTCAAGAAGCTCGAGGCTGAGCTCGAAGCGAAGCGGATTTCCAACGAAGCCGCCGGAGCGCAGGCGCAGAGCCTGGGCAAGACGCCGCCGCCCGCGCCGGCGGAGGCGCAGCCAAGCAACTGAGCCTGGGCGAGTCTGCCGGTCACCGTCCGCGGATGGCGGACGGTGATGGGCCCATGGAGGTCCTGTCGCGCGTTCGGCCTCAAGGGCCGTCGCCCCATGTCAGAGCCTTGTAGTCGAAGCCCTCGTCCAGCCCCGGCTTGACGATCTGGAAATAGGGCGAGATGTCGAAATCGGCGGGCGCGTAGAGGCTGAAATGCCGGATATGCAGCAGTTCCTGATGGCGCCAGTCATTGGGGCCGCGCTGGATCGCCGGGCCGAGTTCGATGCGCGGCAGGATCGGATAGCCGACGTGCTCGAACGCTTCCGCAATCAAGGTCGAGCAGATCGCCCGCGTCGGCTCCCCCGAACCGAGTGCGATCATGCGGCGGCGCCAGTGCGATGGCACGGGCAGCGTCGGCAGCAGGTAGCGCGCCAAGTCGATGATGTTGCGCGTGTCGTAGCAAATGCCGAGTCGCGAGATCATGAAATCGACCAGGCTGCGCCGGTCGGCGTCGGTCAGTCCGACCGGCCGGCATATGCGCGTGTGAAAATGTTCGAGGTTGGAAAGGGGAATCGACCGGCAGCCCGCGTCGAGAACCACTTCGATGAGCGTATGAGGCTCGTCCCCGATCTTCGGCGGGCCGAGGACGTCTCCGACATAGAGCGCGGCATGCGACCAGGTCGAATGCGTCAGATATTTGATGGCCGTCGAAACCCGGTTGGAGCCGGCCACGAGCACGACATCTCCCGGTCGCAAGCTGCGCCGCAGTTCCTCGGGATCGGATGGCGTGAAAGGCTCGCGGCCCGGCCGCTCGCGCAGGAGAAACCCGGCGAGCCGTTGGCCGATCCGATCGAGCATCGTTGCGGATAATCTCATGCCGGTCGCGCCTCGCCATGCCGGGGCGGGAGGTCGCGGGGCCCTGCAAGGACGATGGCACGGGCACTGCGAACCTTCAGCCTGCGATTCGCCTCAGCCATCCCGACAGATAGGCGCCGGCGCATGTCGGGGCGTTGGCGAGCAAATTAATGTTCGGTCAGGTCTCGGGCAAAGCCGAACGTATCGGCGACGATGGCGCTGGAGCGCAGCTTCGCCGTGGCGTTCCGGCGGAGGCTGGTGCCGCGGCTGAGACCTTGCGTCGCGCTTCGACGATTCTTGCGTTTTTGGGCCTGTCGCGCCGAAAGTTGCAGTGCTAGAGCATCTTGGCGCAAGGAATGTGATTTGACGCATTCGGCGCGCCTCAATGCCGGCTCGGCCAGGGACCGTTTAGCAAGATGACCGATTTTCACCGCATCAAGCGTTTGCCGCCTTACGTTTTCGAGCAGGTCAACAAGATCAAGGCAGCCGAGCGAGCCAAGGGCGTCGACATCATCGATCTCGGCATGGGCAATCCCGATTTGCCGGCCCCGAAGCACGTCATCGAGAAGCTGGTCGAGACCGCCGGCAAGCCCCGCACCGACCGCTATTCCGCCTCCAAGGGCATCGCCGGCCTGCGCCGTGCCCAGGCGAATTACTATCAGCGCCGCTTCGGCGTGAAGCTCAATCCGGACACGCAGATCGTCGCCACGCTTGGCTCGAAAGAGGGCTTCGCCAACATGGCGCAGGCGATTACCGGACCGGGCGACGTCGTGCTCGTTCCCAATCCGAGCTATCCGATCCATGCCTTCGGCTTCCTGATGGCCGGCGGCGTCATCCGCTCGGTTCCGGCCGAGCCGACGCCGGCCTTCTTCCCGGCGCTCGAGCGCGCGATGATGCATTCGGTGCCGAAGCCGATCGCGCTCGTCACCTGCTATCCGGCGAACCCGACCGCCTATACCGCCTCGCTCGATTTCTATCGCGATCTCGTCGCCTTCGCGAAGAAGCACGAGCTGATCCTGCTCTCGGATCTCGCCTATGCCGAGGTCTATTTCGACGAGAGCAACCCGCCGCCCTCGATGCTGCAGGTGCCCGGCGCGATCGACGTCACCGTCGAGTTCACCTCGATGTCCAAGACCTTCTCCATGGCCGGCTGGCGCATGGGCTTCGCCGTGGGCAATGAGCGGCTTCTCGCCGCGCTGGCGCGCGTGAAATCCTATCTCGACTATGGCGCCTATACGCCGATCCAGGTCGCCGCCGCGGCGGCTCTGAACGGCCCGGACGACTGCATCCGCGAAATGCGCGAGATCTATCGCAAGCGCCGTGACGCGTTGGTCGAGAGCTTCACCAAGGCGGGCTGGGATTTCCCCGCGCCGCAGGCCTCGATGTTCGCCTGGGTGCCGATCCCGGAGAAATTCCGCCATCTCGGCTCGCTGGAATTCTCGAAGCTCCTGATCGAGAAGGCCGAGGTCGCGGTTGCTCCGGGCATCGGCTTCGGGGAGCATGGCGATGATTTCGTCCGCATCGCCATCGTCGAGAACGAGCAGCGCATCCGCCAGGCGGCGCGCAATATCGCCCGCTTCCTCAAGACCGCCGACCAGACGCTGCACAACGTCATCCAGATCCCGAAGGCCGGCTGAGATCGGCCGCCCTCCGATCTATCGATCCCCGGGGCGGCGTTGCGCCGCCCCCTGCGCATTCCGCGTCTCGACGATGTCGCTGCGGCGTAACGGCGCCGGGGCGCGACGGGGCTGGACCGCATCGCGAAAACATGGGAACCGGAGCGGCCGGAATGGCTGGCTGAGGAGAGGCAGGGGGATATGGTCTCGAAAGGCCGCGTGATCGGGGTCATCTTCGGTCTCTTCGCACTGGTCTGCCTGTTCGCGACCTATGATTTCTCGCGTGGTCGCGCGACCGAAACCGATTCGGCTCTGATCGGGGAGCTGCTGGAGGCGACCAAGGCGCGCGAATGCGGCCGTGACGCCACCGGGATCGTCGAACGCTATCTGCCGATCGGTACGGGACAGGCCGAGGCCGAGAAGATCCTGGCGGAGACGGTGATCCGCCCGCCGAAGCCCTGGTTCTGGAAGCCGGTCAACGAAAATTCGACTGTCTCGCATGGAGACAGCCTCGAGGCGTTGCGCACCATCAAGATCACGGCTTTCGGCAATCAGGTCCTGCGCGTTTATCTCGGCTTCAGCGAGGGCAAGCTGAAGCGCCTCGCGGCAGAGGTGATCTGCCGCTTCGAATAGGCGAGATCAGACTGCACCGGTGAACTCGCCGCGTGCCGGGTACTGGCTCTTGATGACAAAATCGAGCGCTGCGACCATCTCGGCGAAGCTCGGCCGAACGAACGGCATCGACTGGACCGAGAGATAATAGATCGTCCCGTCCGATCGGATCAGGAACACGCCGGGCTCCGAGAACAGCGCCGGCTCTTCGATACCGATCGAGGTCTTGCCGCGAGAGGCCGAGATGTACAGCCCCCAGGCGCGCGCCGTCTCCAGGGCGAGCCCGTAGCCGATCCTGAGCGCTTCGGCGCCGATCTTCTCCGCCATTTCGGCGGCACGGCTCTGGCCGTCGCTGCTGATCGCGATCGTCTCCACGCCGCGGCTGGCGAACTCCGGCACCAGACGCTCGAGTTCCTTCAGATAGGTGGCGCAGAGCGGGCAGTGCAGCCCCCGATAGAAGCAGACCAGAGTGAACCGCTCCGGCGAGGCCGTGCTCAGGTCGAAGCGGCCATGAGCGAGCGTGTCGACGGCAAGGGCGGGAGCGGGCTGGCGGGGTATGAGCATGGGCTGTTCCTGGTTGCTGTTGCAGCTGCCCGACCTTGTTCATATTCTCAAGTATGGAAAGTTCGAATGGCATGATCGAAAGTTCCGATCTGGGGCGGGATCGCCTGTCGAGCTTCTTCGCGGCCTTCGATGTCGCCGCGCAGCAGGTCGCGCCCGCCGCGGCCAATCTCATCCTGACCGGGCAGGTCACCGGGCAGGAGCAGGTCTTGCGCTCGCTGGTTTTCCTGCCGCATGGGCCGGGGGCTCATGACGGCGAAGGCGAGGTGCTGGCCGCGGTCAGGATCGACTTCGGCGGCCGGGAAAATCCGCTGATCGCGGCGTTGCCCAGCCGGGTCGAGCTCGCTTTCGAGGCGGCTCCGACGCTGCTGGCTGTTGCCGAGCTGCTGACGGTCGAGGCCTCGGCGCGGCGCTGTGGCCGTCAGGTCGCGCTCGACAATCTGTGCAGGTTGCTGCTGCTCCTGCTGCTGCGCCACATGATCGAGCGCGGCACAACCCAGCCGGGCTTGCTGGCCGGGCTGTCGCATCCCCAGCTCTTTCCGGCGCTCGTCGCCATGCAGGATGCGCCGGCGCGCGACTGGCGCGTCGACGACCTCGCGACGATCGCCGGCATGTCGCGCACCCGCTTCATGACCCTGTTCCCGCGCGTGGTGGGGGCGACCCCGATGGCCTATCTCGCCGGCTGGCGGATGGTGCTGGCCCGGCGCGAGCTCGAGCGCGGAGGGCTCGTCAAGCTGGTCGCCCGGCGCATCGGTTATGGCAGCGCGGCCGCCTTCTCGCGGGCCTATCAGCGCGCTTTCGGTGAGCCGCCGGTCGCAAGACGGCATGGGGGGAGAGCGGAGGAGGGCGCCTCGCCGCGCCTGGCTGAGGCGGAGCGTGGTCCGGTCCGATCGCAATACCTGCCCTCATCGGCATAATCCGACGCATCGCGGCGGATTCCATCGCCCTTCGCCGTTGACTCCCCGCACGCCTCATGCGACCCCGCGCGACATGACCATGCACGCTCCGCCACCTGACTTCCGGCCTCTTCGCGTCGGCATCGCCGGCCTCGGCACCGTCGGTGCGGCGGTCGCCACCATCCTGAAACGGCAGGAGAATGCGCTCGCTGCGCGCTGCGGCCGGCCGGTGCGCGTCACCGCGGTTTCGGCACGCGATCGCAATCGCGACCGCGGCATCGATCTTGCCGGCCTGAGCTGGTTCGACGATCCGGTGGCGCTGGCGACTTCGCCGGAAATCGATTGTCTGGTCGAGCTGATCGGTGGCTCCGAGGGACCTGCCAAGCAGGCAGTCGAGGCGGCTCTCGCCGCCGGCAAGCCGGTCGTCACCGCCAACAAGGCGCTGCTCGCCGCCCATGGCGTGGCGCTCGCCGAACTCGCCGAAAGCAAGGGCGCGGCGCTCGCCTTCGAGGCTTCCTCGGCCGGCGGCATTCCGGTGGTGAAGACGCTGCGCGAGGCGCTGGCCGGCAATAATGTCTCCCGGCTCTATGGCATCCTCAACGGCACCTGCAATTACATCCTCTCGCGCATGGAGCTGGAGGGGCTGACCTTCGAGGCCTGCCTGAAGGACGCCCAGCGGCTCGGCTACGCCGAGGCCGACCCGACTTTCGACGTCGAGGGCTTCGACACCGCCCACAAGCTCGCCATCCTGACCAGCCTCGCCTTCGGTACGAAGATCGACGCCGAAGCGATTCATGTCGAAGGCATTTCCTCGATCACGCCGCTCGATCTGAAAATGGCCGACGAGCTCGGCTACCGGATCAAGCTGCTCGGCGTCGCCGAGCGCACCAAGACCGGCATCGAGCAGCGCGTCCACCCGACCATGGTGCCGAAGTCGTCTGCCATCGCCCAGGTGATGGGGGTCACCAACGCCGTCACCATCGACGCCGATGCGGTGCGCGAGATCACGCTGGTCGGTCCGGGTGCCGGCGGCGGCCCGACCGCCTCGGCGGTGATCGCCGACATCGCCGATGTCGCCCGCGGCACCGCTGGCCTGCCCTTCGGCCTGCCGGTCGCGCGGCTGGAGGCTCCGGTTCGTGCCGAGATGCAGCGCCATGAGGGCGGGTATTACATCCGTCTGGCGGTCGCCGACCGGCCGGGCGCAGCTGCCGCGATCGCGACCCGCATGGCCGAGGCGAACATCTCGCTCGAGAGCATCGTCCAGCGCCGTTCGGAGGCCGCTGCGGCGCGCGATCCCGGCGGGCGCTCCGGTGCGCCGGTTCCGGTCGTCCTGATCACCTATGCCACCAGCGAGCGCGCGATCCGCGGCGCGCTGGAGAAGGTCGGCGCCGATGGTCATATTTCGGAAGCACCTCAGGTCATCCGCATCGAACGCGAATAGGATGGCGGCCGGGCGGTCGCGGAGTGCTTCCGCTGCCGGTTACCGCGCCGCCGACCGCCGAAAATAGAGGAAACACCATGTCCGTCGATCTTCGCATCTCGCCCGACCAGATCATTGAGCGCTATCTCTCGATGGAACTGGTGCGCGTCACCGAGCGCGCCGCCGTCGCCGCTGCCCGCCTGCGCGGCCATGGCGACGAGAAGGCTGCCGACCAGGCCGCCGTCGACGCGATGCGGCGCGAGCTCAACCGCCTGCCGATCGACGGCGAGATCGTCATCGGCGAGGGCGAGCGCGACGAGGCGCCGATGCTCTTCATCGGCGAGAAGGTCGGCAACAAGCAGGGTCCGAAGGTCCACATCGCCGTCGATCCGCTGGAAGGCACGACGCTCTGCGCCAAGGACATGCCCGGCTCGATCGCCGTGATGGCGATGGCCGGCGCCGGCCATCTGCTCTACGCGCCTGACGTCTACATGGACAAGATCGCCATCGGCCCGGGCTACCCGGCTGGCATCGTCGACCTCGACGCCTCGGCCGCCGACAACATCAACGCGCTGGCCAGGGCCAAGGGCGTCAAGCCGCACGAGATCAACACGCTGATCATGGACCGCCCGCGCCATGAGAAGCTGATCGCCGAAGTCCGCAAGACCGGCGCCTCGATCCGCCTGATCACCGATGGCGACGTCGCCGGCGTGATCTTCTGCACCGAGCCGGAGAAGACCGGTATCGACCTTTATCTCGGCATTGGCGGCGCCCCTGAGGGCGTTCTCGCCGCGGCGGCGCTGCGCTGCGTCGGCGGCCAGATGCAGGGCCGCCTGATCCTCGACACCGAGGAGAAGCGCCAGCGCGCCGCGACCATGGGCGTCAAGGACCCGAACAAGAAATACGACATGGCCGAGATGGCCTCGGGCGACGTCATCGTCTGCGCCACCGGCGTCACCGATGGCGGCATGCTCTCCGGCGTGCGCTTCGGGCCCGAGGTGATCGAGACCGAGACCATCGTCTACCGCTCGATCACCGGCACGGTCCGCCGGATCTATGGCGAGCATCGCGAGTTCGCGAAGTTTAACCTCGACTGAGACGCTGCCGCGGAGAAGGGCGGCGCGTGCTTTCAGCGCGCCGTCATCACTGCCCGCATGAAGCCCGGCTCGACGAAGATCACGCTGCCGTCCGGCAGGCCGAGAATCCGGTTGACCGCGAGGCCGAGAAACTGGAAGCGGCGCTCGAGCGCTTCGATCGCCGCTTCTTCTTCCGCTGTTCCAGAGACTGCGATCGCTCGTCCCCAGGCGTCATGGGCGCTGGCGCCGAGATGCAGGATCGTCTCGGCCGCATCCTCCGGAGCGGACACCGCGAACGCGCCCTCGGCCGCTCCTTCCGCGATGATGCCGGCGAGCACCGGCAGCATCACCGCGATCGAGGCGGCATTGACCCGGTGGTAGAGCACGATGTTCTCCGGGCGGAAAACCACGTCGAAGGCCGCCCGCAGCTTCGGCGCATCCTCCAGATTGGTCTGGCGCGAGCGGGCGAGGAAGCTGTTCAGGCGGTCGAGGGCGCCGAGGGTGGGGTCGTCGAGCACGTCGCGGACCTTGGCGACCGCCTCATGCGCCAAGCGGGCGGCGAGCGCTTCCAGAAGCGCCTCTTTCGACGCGAAATGGTGGTAGAAGCCGCCCTTCGAAATGCCCGCCTTGGCAATGACGTCGCTGATTGTCGTGCCTTCATAGCCATGCTCGAAGAACAGCGCCTGCGCGCAGTCGAGTAGCTCGCTCCTGCGATCCTCCGGATGTTTGACGATGCGCGGCATGCGGTTCCGATCTCGCGTCTTCTTGACGACCGACCCGCGGTCGGTAAAATGACCGACGGTCGGTCTAATGCATGATACGGCTATGGCGGCGGGTGATGCAACGGCGATCACGCGTCGACGGGCCTGCCTTGCAAGCCGATTTCGTCCGCTCGCCGCCGAGGCCTGCGCAGGGGAATGCCTTGAAGATCGTTCGCAGCCTCATCGTGCTCGTCGTGCTGTCGGGGGCAGGCGCGGCCTTCTGGTCCTATAGCCGGCCCGCGGCGGTCGCGACCGTGACCGCCAGGCGCGGCGATGCCGCCGATATCGTCTACGCCACCGGCGTCGTCGAGCCGCGCAACTGGGCCAAGGTCACGCCGCTCGTGCGCGAGCGCATCGTTGAGCGCTGCGATTGCGAGGGCCGCCGGGTCGAGAAGGGCGAGGTCCTGGCCAGACTCGACAGCGTCCTCGCCGAGACCGCCCTCGCCGAGCTCAAGGCCCGCCACAAACTCGCCGCTGCCGAGCACGAGCGCCAGGCCGTCCTCGTCGAGCGCAACGTCATGAGCCAGCAGGCGCTCGACCGGGTCCGCAGCGAGGTCGGGCAGGCGGCGGCGCTGGTCGCCGGCCAGACCGCCCGGCTGGAGAACCACATCCTGCGGGCGCCGATGAGCGGCACCGTCCTGCGCCGCGATGGCGAGGTCGGCGAGATCGCGGAGCCCGGAACGGTGCTGTTCTGGATCGGCGAAGCGAAGCCGCTGCGCATCGTCGCCGAGGTGAACGAGGAGGACATCCCGCAGGTCAAGCCGGGCCAGCGCGCCCTGATCCGGGCTGACGCCTTTCCCGGCCGGACCCTGGAGGCGACGGTCGACAGCATCACCCCCAAGGGCGATCCCGTCGCCAAGAATTACCGGGTCTATCTTGCCTTGCCCGACGACACGCCGCTGCTGATCGGCATGACGGCGGAGCTCAACATCATCGTGCGTGTCGCGCGCAACGCGCTGCTGCTGCCGGTCAATGCGGTCCAGGGCAATGCCGTCGTGCTCGCCGAGGGGGGCGTCGCCCGCCGTCGCGAACTCGCGATCGGCATTCGCGGCACCGGCGAGGTCGAGGTGCTGTCGGGCCTGCCCGAAGAGGCGCGCGTCATCGCGCCCTATCCGGACAAGCTGGGCGAGGGCGCCCGTATCCGGCTGCGGGATGAGTAAGCGATGCCGCTGATCCTGACACTCGCGCTGACGCATATCATCGGGCGGGGCCGGCAGACGCTGGTCGCCGTGCTCGGCGTCGCGCTCGGCGTCGGCTTCTCGATCGCCATGGCCTCGCTGATGCAGGGCGGCGAGGATGATTTCATCGCCAAGCTCGTCGACACCATGCCGCATGTCGACGTCACTGATGAGCGCCGCGCCGTGCGTCGGCAGCCGGCGCAGGACGAGTTCGCGGCGCTGCACATCGCCGGACTGCGCCCCCGGGAGGACCGGCGCGGCATCCTGAACCCGACGGAGGTGACCGCGATGCTGCGCGCCTGGGTGCCCGGCAAGATGGCGCTCAGCCTGAAGACGCAGGGCGTGGTGCGCTATGCCGGGCGCGATGTCGGCATCGGCATCATCGGCGTCGAGCCGCTGGCCGAGATGCAGATATCCTCGCTGACCAAGGATTTTCGCGAGGGCAGCTTCGCCTCGCTGATCGCGGGCGGCAACAACATCGTCGTCGGTAGCCGGCTGGCCCAGCGTCTCGGCGCCGGGCTGGGCACGACGGTCACGGTCGTCTCGGCGACCGGTCAGAGCCGCGCCTTCAAGATCGTCGGCCTGTTCCACACCGGCACGACCGCCCGCGACGAGGGCGAGGGCTATGTGCTGCTCAAGAACGCCCAGATCCTGAGCGAGCGGCCGAACGCGATCAACGAGATCAGGCTGAAGCTCGACGATCCGAACGCTGCGCCGCAGGTGGCGCGACGGGCCGAGGCGCAGGTCGGCTACAAGGCCGTGGCGTGGCAGGAGGCGAACGAATCGCTGCTAGAGGCTTTGGTGATCCGAAACGTCATCATGTACACCGTTGTCGGCGCCATCCTCCTCGTCGCCGGCTTCGGCATCTTCAACATCATCTCGACGATCACCCATGAGAAGGCGCGCGATATCGCCATTCTCAAATCGCTGGGGTTCACCGAGGCCGATATGCGCCGGCTTTTCCTGCTGGAAGGGCTGGCGCTGGGGGCCTGCGGCTCGCTGATCGGCTGGGCCGTCGGCTTCGGACTCTGCTTTGCGCTCTCGCTCGTACGCTTCGAGTTGTCGGGCGCAGCGGTCGCGCAGGAGATCACGCGCCTGCCTCTGGCCTGGAGCATCTGGCACTATCTGATCGCCGCCGGCTTCGCGCTGACCTCGGCCGGCATCGCCGGCTATCTGCCGGCGCGGCAGGCGGCGCGGCTCAACCCGGTCGACATCATCCGGGGGGCGACATGAGCACGCTGATCGAGACCGTGGGGCTGACCCGGATCCTGCCCGGAATCGTGCCGGTGACGCTGGTGCAGGACGTGACCTTGTCGATCGGCGAGGGCGAATTCGTCGCGATCACCGGACCATCCGGATCCGGCAAGTCGTCGCTGCTCTATCTGCTCGGCTTGCTCGACCGGCCGAGCGCCGGCGTGCTGCGCATCTCTGACCGCGACACGGCGGAACTCGGCGAGCGCGAGCGGGCGCAGATCAGGCTGGCGACGCTCGGTTTCGTCTTCCAGTTCCACTTCCTGCTGCCGGAATTCACCGTGCGCGAGAATGTCGAGATTCCGATGCGGCGGCTCGGGCGCCTCGACAAGGCCGCGATGCGGGCGCGCTCGACGCAACTGCTCGAAGCGCTCGGCCTTGCCGGCCATCTCGACAAGCGGCCCGATCAGCTTTCCGGAGGGCAGCGTCAGCGGGTCGCGGTCGCCCGTTCTCTGGCGAACGATCCGCCGATCGTGCTGGCCGACGAGCCGACAGGCAGCCTCGACAGCAAGAACTCCGAGCAGGTCTTCGCGATCCTCGATGCGCTGGTGCGCGAGCGTGGCAAGACCGTCATCGCCGTGACTCACGACACCGACATGGCGGCGCGGGCGAGCCGGCGCATCCATCTCGTCGATGGCAGGCTGGCTGCAAGCTGAGCCGGGCGCGCGTCAGTCTTCGGAGACTGGCTCGTTCTTGCGCCGGAAACCCGTCGCGAGCACGTAGAGCTCGGAGGAATCGGCGCGGCTCGCCGCCGGCTTGAGATTGCGCACGCTGGTGAAGTCGCGCTTGAGCTGGCTGAGTAGTTCGGCGCTGTCGCCGCCCTGGAACAGCTTGGCGAGGAAGAATCCGCCTGGCGCCAGCACGTCATTGGCGAATTCGAGCGCCGCCTCGGCCAGGCCGATGATCTTGAGGTGATCGGTCTTCTTGTGGCCGGTGGTGTTGGCCGCCATGTCCGACATCACGCCATCGGCCTTGCCGCCCAGTTTCTCGGTCAGCAGGGCAGGGGCCTCATCGGCCATGAAATCGAGCTGGATCAGCTCAACCCCCGGAATCGGGTCGACCGGCAGAAGGTCGATGCCGACGATCCGGCCCTTGCCCTTCTCGAGCCCGATCTTCGCCGCGGCGACCTGGCACCAGCCGCCCGGCGCGCAGCCGAGATCGAGCAGCTTCTGGCCGGGTTTGAGGAATTTGTAGCGCTCATCCATCTCGGCGAGCTTGAAGGCCGCCCGCGAGCGATAGCCCATTTCGCGGGCGCGCTTGACATAGGGATCGTTCAGCTGCCGCTCGAGCCAGAGCTGCGAGGAATGGCTGCGCTTGGCCGGCTTCTTGACCTTGACGCGCAGGTCGCGGGCGCCGCCGCTCGGTTTGGACGGGTTCATGCCCTGCACTTAGCTCATTGGCGGCGTCGCCACCAAGCCCGGTCTTCATGCATCATGCGCAGGAGTATGCCCTCGCGCAGGCCGCGATCGGCGATCCGCACCATCGGGCTCGGAAAGGCCCGCCGGATCGCCTCGAAAATGGCGCAGCCCGCCAGCACGAGATCGGCCCGGTCGCGGCCGATGCAGGCATTGGCCTGGCGCTGCGAATAATCCATCGCCACGAGCTCATCGATCACGCTCAGCACGTCGGCCTCGCGCATCCAGAGCCCGTCGACCTGGCGGCGATCATAGCGCGGCAGCCGCAGATGGATGCCCGCGACGGTGGTGACCGTGCCGGAGGTGCCGAGCAGGTGGAAGCCCGCAGCCAGGCGCGCGGTTGCGGCCTTGTCTGCGAACGGCTTCAGCGCGGCACTGCAGTCCGTCACCATCCGCTCGAACAGCTCGCGCCCGACTTCGACGCCGCCATAGCGCTCGGCGACCGAGACCACGCCGATTGGCAGCGAAGCCCATTCGCGGATTCGCGCGGCCGGATCGCGCCCGGATTCGCGGCCACCGAGCCAGACGATCTCGGTCGAGCCGCCGCCAATGTCGAAGACGATGACCGAATCGGCGCCGGGGGCCGCCAGCGCTGCGCAGCCGGTGACGGCGAGCGAGGCCTCGGTGCGCTGGTCGACGATCTCGAGCTCGAGCTGGGCCTCGCGCCCGACACGCTGCACGAAGTCGACGCCGTTTGCCGCCGACCGGCAGGCTTCGGTGGTGACCAGCCGGGCGCGGGTGACGCCGCGATGGTCCATCTTGCTCTTGCAGATCTTCAGCGCCTCGACGGCGCGCTCCATCGCGCCTTCGCCGAGCCGCCCGCTCGCCGAAAGCCCTTCGCCGAGCCGCACGATTCGCGAGAAGGCATCGACGACGCGAAAACCGTGCTGAGCGGGCCGCGCGATCAGCAGGCGGCAATTATTGGTGCCGAGATCGAGCGCGGCATAGGTCGCGGTCGGGCGGCGCGGATGGCTCGGTGCCTCCCGGCCGCCGGCGCTGGCCACGACGCCATCCCCCGTCGCAGCGCGGGCTGCCACGGCGGGGCCGTCCGATTCCTGGCGGTCCTCGACCGTCACCTTGCAATCCTTTGCCGGCCGGGGTCATCGCGATGACCCGCCGGAGCCCGGCCAGAAGCCGGAGCGTTTCCATTCCCGGGCAGCGTAACAACAGCGCGACGCGCCTGCCAAGCAGAACCTGCGAAGGCGAAGCATTGCCCGCCGGCAACGGCGCTTGCCTGAACAGCGGCTTGGCGGCAAAGCTCCGGCGCATCGGGGCACCAGATCCTGGCGGCGAAGGCGAGGGGAGAGACGGCATGGCGGCGCGGCACCTGATCCTGGCGATCGACCAGGGCACCACTTCCTCGCGCGCCATCCTGTTCGATGCGCAATTGCGGCCGGTGACCAGCGCCCAGCAGGAGTTCGTGCAGCACTATCCGGCTTCCGGCTGGGTCGAGCACGAGCCGGAGGACCTCTGGGAGAGCACGCTGGCGGTTTGTCGCGAGGCGCTCGTCCAGGCCGGGGCAGGGGCCGGCGAGGTTGCCGCCATCGGCATCACCAATCAGCGCGAAACCACGCTGCTCTGGGACCGGCGCACCGGCGCGGCGATCCACCGCGCCATTGTCTGGCAGGATCGGCGCACCGCCGAGCGCTGCGCTGCGCTTGAGGCGCAAGGCCATGGGGGTCTGGTCGCTGCCCGCACCGGACTGCGCCTCGATCCCTATTTCTCCGGCAGCAAGATCGCCTGGATCCTCGACAATGTGCCTGGTGCGCGTGAACGGGCGGAGCGGGGCGAGCTCGCCTTCGGTACGGTCGATTCCTTTCTGCTCTGGCGCCTGACCGGCGGGCGCGTCCATGCCACCGACGCGACGAACGCCTCGCGCACCATGCTGTTCGACATCCATCGCGGCGAATGGGACGCGGAGCTGCTCGCGCTGCTCGACATTCCCGCTTCGCTGCTGCCGGAGGTGCGCGATTGCGCCGCGCTGTTCGGCGAGACCGAACCCGAGCTGTTCGGCGGCGCCATCCCGATTCGCGGCATCGCCGGCGACCAGCAGGCGGCGACCATCGGCCAGGCCTGCTTTTCGCCTGGCATGCTGAAATCGACCTATGGCACCGGCTGCTTCGCGCTGCTCAACACAGGCGCCAAGGCCGTCGCTTCGCAAAGCCGACTTTTGACCACCATCGCTTATCAGTTCGGCGGCGAGCGTCACTATGCGCTTGAGGGCTCGATCTTCATCGCCGGCGCCGCGGTGCAATGGCTGCGCGACGGACTCGGCATCATCGAGCGGGCTTCGCAGAGCGGGCCGCTGGCGGCCAATGCCGATCCCGGCCAGCAGGTCTATCTCGTGCCGGCCTTCACCGGGCTCGGCGCCCCGCATTGGGACGCCAACGCCCGCGGCGCCATGTTCGGCCTGACCCGCAATACCGGCCCGCGCGAATTCGCTCGCGCGGCGCTGGAGGCGGTCTGCTTCCAGACACTCGATCTGCTCGAGGCGATGCGCGCCGACTGGCCGGAGGCCGAGGGGGCGGGGACGGTGCTGCGCGTCGATGGCGGCATGGTCGCCTCCGACTGGACGATGCAGCGCCTCGCCGACATCCTTTCCGCGCCCGTAGACCGCCCGGAGGTGCTCGAGACCACGGCTCTCGGAGCTGCCTATCTCGCCGGCCTCGACGCAGGCCTGCTGCCCGAGCCGGCCCAGTTCGGCGATCGCTGGCGGCTGGAGCGTCGCTTCACGCCGACCTTGGCGGCAGAACCGCGCCGGGCGCTGGTCGCGGGCTGGCGCGATGCGGTGCGCCGCACGCTCAGCAGCACATCGCCTTAGGGTGGGCCGACGCAGCGGTGGCCCCGGGCGGGCGGTGCCGGAGAGAAAGACGGCGCGGGAGCGCCTGCTCGACCGGCAGGGGCCTTGGCTCATGGCCTCCCTTCACGGCATCGGGCAGCTGCTCCGGTTGCTCGGGCGCGTGGCTGCCAGCCAGCTCCGGCTCGCTTTCCTGCGGCCTTTAACGAACGAACCATTCCCAGCCTACTTGCCCAGCCTTCTTGCCCGGCGCGCGGGCCGCCGCTGTGCCGCAATGGCTGCGCGCGCCGCTTGCCCGCCAGCTTCTGGCGAGGCGCCGACAGGCCGGCTGCATGTGCTTGGCTCCTGGCGCCGTCGGCGGGCGTTCGAGCGGCCGGCGCCGGGCCTGCACAATCTTTCGCGCCGGCCTGTCGAAATCTGTCACACAAGGCTTGCAACCATCGCCGAGGTTCGTTAGACCCGCGCCATCCGACGCGACGCACAGCGCGCCCGTTGGGGGATCGTCTAACGGTAGGACCCCAGACTCTGACTCTGGTTGTCTAGGTTCGAATCCTAGTCCCCCAGCCACTTCGCTAGGTGGTTGATTTAAAGCGAAAATCAAAAACGTGGTAACAAATCGGAGTGACGCGGCAGGCTGTCGCGTCAAGCGCTTGGTTGTTCTTCAACCGCAGCCGCTGTCCTCGCCTTTCCCCGCATTGAGGATAGGCCAGAAGCCGACCAGCCAGATCACGAAGGCGGCTGACCAGAGCATGGCCGCCAGGGTGTAGTGCAGTCCCGCCAGGCCGGCACCGATGCCGAGTTCCGGCAACGTCCGGACGAGGCCGGCGGCAGCCATCGCGGCCAGCGCATATTTCGCTGAGGCCGGAAGCACGAGGTCGCGGCCGCTATGGCGCAGGCCCGCGATGACAAAGACCGCCATCACCGCCAGCCCGAGCGCACCGACCGAGAGCAGGTGCAGCCCGGTCGTCGGCGAAAGCGGGGCGCCGAGGCCGGAAAGGCCGATTGCCAGGAAACCCAGCCCGCCATAGGCGTTGGCGGCGGCCAGTGCCAACACTTCCGCCCGCAGCACGGCACGGCCGATGAACCACTCCGCCAGCCGGTCGAAGAAGGCCGCGGCCGCCGCCAAAGCGAGCCAGGCCGAGACGGCCGAATCCGGCCAGAGCAGTGCCGCGGCGAGCTGGAGCGAAACCAGGCCGGCCGTCAGGTTCTGGCGGCCGGGATGCGGGCGATAGGGCGTCGTCTCGCCGCTCGGGTCGAGCGCATGGTTGACCACCACGACATTGATCCTTGCGATGGCGAGCGACAGGAAGACCAGAAAGACGGCGAGCGCCGCATGCAGCAGGCGCCCGGACAGCGCCGTCTCGCCGGTCAGCCAGGCGGCGCGGATCGCGAGTTCAAGCAGCGCGAAGAGACCGACCCAAAGCACGAAGGAGCCATGGCGGGTGCTGCAGCGCGTGACCAGCGGGGTGGCGACGAAGAAGAGCAGCAGCAGGAGAAAGGCAAGATCGGTCGCAGCGGCGATGATGATCAGCGCATCGGCGCCGACGAGGCCGATCAACCTGCCCGGCAGCCAGAGCCCGGCCAGCAGCAGCAGGGCTTTGCCGCTGCGCGCCTTGGTATCCGTCCATTCCGGCATGGCCGAGGCGAGGAAGCCGGCGAGCGCCGCGCCATAGGTGCCGAAGATCATCTCATGGGCATGCCACTGCCCGGGTGGAACCTCCCGTGCGAAGGGCAGGCCGAGGCCGAACAGCGCGACCCAGGCCAGCGGCAGCAGCACGGCATGGGCGGCTGCGAGCGGGAAGAACAGCTTGAGCCCTTCGGCGAGCAGCGGATGGCGGATGCCGTGGGCTGCGTCGATGCTGTGCTGGCTCATGGCCTGTCCCGATCGGGGTCGAACAGCTCGGCGAAGGCCGCCTCGTGCATCCAGCCCTGGACCGTCTCGAAGATCGTCCGGTCGTCGCGCTCGCCGGGCGTGCCTGCGATCGTTCGGTCGATGCGAATGCTGCCGTCGCGGCCGGACATGACGAGGATGCGGTGGGCCAGCCGCGCCGCCTCCGAGAGATCGTGCGTGACGAACAGCGCCGCGAATTTTTCGCGAGCCGAGGCGGTGATGACGAGGTCCTGAAGCACCCGCCGCAGGCCGACATCGACCGCCGTGAACGGCTCGTCGAAGAAGACCACCTCCGGATCGACGGCGAGCGCCCGCGCAACGGCGGCGCGCTGGCGCATGCCGCCGGAGAGCTCGGCCGGATATTTGTCGAGATCGCGCGGGTGCAGACCGACCTCGGCGGCCCGTGCGGCGGCGATAGCGTGACGCTCCTCGCGGTCGATTCCGCGCGCCGCGAGCCCGTAGGCGATGTTGTCGCGCGTGCGCTGCCAGGGCAGCAGGCGCGGCTCCTGGAAGACCATGGCATGGCGCCGATACTCGCGCCGCACCCGTCCGCGCAGCGGATCGACCAGCCCTGCCGCGATCTGCAGCGCCGTGGTCTTGCCGCAGCCGGAGGGGCCGACCAGCGCCAGCACCTCGCCTGCGTCTAGGCGGAGCGTCAGATTCTCAAAGACCGCGCGGCCGAGAAAGGCATGGCCGATGCGTTCGAGTGCAAGCCTCATCGCTTCACGCCCCAGGGCCGCCCAGCCTCGCGCCATTGCTCGAGCCGGTCGCGCAAAGGCTGGATCAGCACATATTCGGTGAAGAGCGCAAAGCCGACGACGGCGAGCACTAACGCGGTGACGCGCGGGATGTCGAACAGCGCCCGCGCGCTGGCGAGATCGCCCCCGAGCCCGCCGGCATTGGAGAGCAATTCCGCCATCACCGTGACCTTCCAGGCCGAGCCGGCGGTCGTCGTCCAGGCCGGAAAAAGATAGGAGACGAGATGCGGCGCCGTCACCGTACGCAGCCGCATGAAGCGGCCGGCGCCAAAACTCTTCGCCATGGCTTCCAGAGCCCGGTCGCGCGTCGCGACGCCTTCCAGCCCGCCGGCGAAGGAGATCGGCAGCGAGGCGACCACCACCGTCAGCACCGCAGTCCCGCCCTTGGCGCCGAACCAGATCAGGGCGAGCACGATCCAGGCGATCGGCGGCACGCCGAGGATCACCGTCACGATCGGCCGCATCAAGCGCATCGCCGCGAAGGAATAGCCCGCTGCGATGCCGGCGCTCGTGCCGACCGCGACCGAAAGAAGGAAGCCGAGGCCGGCGCGCTGTGCCGTCTCCAGCGCTGCGACGCGGAAATCGGGCTCGCCGATCAACCTGGCGACCTCCTGCCCGGTTTCCAGTGGCGATGGCAGCACGAACGAACCGTAGAGCTCATGTCCCGCCTGCCAGGCGGCGGCGAGGCAGAACAGCCCGGCGGCACCCGCCCAGGCCGACCAGAGATAGCGGCCGAGCCAGCCGAGGAAGGCGAGAATGGCAGCCATGCCGTCAGAGGGCGTAGAAGCCGTTGCCCGGCAATTTTCCGCCGATGATGCGCGGATCGCCCTCGGCCAGCGCCGCGAACAGCTTCTCCAGATCGGGGCGCGCGGCCGAGGCGGGCTGAACGACGAGATTGCTGAACGGCACGGCGCGGGCCAGCACCGGGCCCGGCAGCTGGAACAGCGTCGCGGCGTCCGAGGCGACGGCCGAGGGATCGGCCAGCACGGCGGCGAGCGCGGCCTCCATCCCCTGCTGCAAGGTTCGGATGCCGGCCTCGCCGAGCTCACGGCCGAGCGGATCGCTGATCGCGAGCCCCGCTTGCGGCAGGCTCGCGGCCCCGGTCGCCTCCCGCCATGCCAGGCGCGTGTCTATGGCACGCTCCAGCTCCTTGCCACGCAGGCCGGCGAGCAGGAGGGCGCCGGCCGAGGCGGGCTCGGAAAGCAGCGCCGCATCGGCGCGGCCGGCGAGCAGGAGCTGCACCGCCTCGGGCGGCGTACCGGAATAGTCGATGCTCAGTTCGTCGGGCGTGATCTGGCTGAAGGCGAGCAGGCGCCGGAAGATGAAGTCCGGCATGTCGTTCTTGAACGGCACGACGACGCGCTTGCCCTTGAGATCCGCCAGGGTCTTCACCGTACCGGCGGGCGCGACGACGCTGAGCAGCCCCTGGGTCAGGATGTTGACCAGCCGCAGGCCGAGGCCGCGATTATGGAGATTGGCTGCGGCATAGCTCGGCATCACCACCGCCTTCATCGTGCCGGAGGACAGGCCCGCCCGCATCTCGTCGGGCGTGCGCCAGATCCTGACCTCGACCGGCATCGGAAGCGCCTTCAGCGCCGCCTCGCGCGCTGCGGCGACCAGCAGCAGGCCGGGCGTGGCCGGCGGCCCCCAGAGCAGCAGCGGCTCCGCTGCGCGCGCGACATGCGGCATGGCAAGGCTGGCCGCGGCGGCGGCGAGGAAATGGCGGCGGTCGAGCATGATGCCCTCCTTGGCGCGGGCCAAACCGGCTGCCGCGCATTCTGAATGGTCCAAAGTTCAGAAGGTCGCCTTCAGACCGGCATAGAAGGCGCGGCCGGTTCCCGGCAGAAAGGCGGCCTGATCGATACGAGCCTGGTCGACGATCAGCGTCGAGGCGGCATAGGTCTTGTCGAAGAGATTGGTGACCTCGCCGAACATCGTGAGCCGCTCATTGAGCTTGTATTCGGTGCGCAGATCGAAGAGCGCATAGGGGTCGGCATAGAGCGTGTTCATGTTGTCGACCGGGGTCTTCTCCGGATTCCAGCGCAGCGCCGCCTGCAGCATCCAGGCTTCGGTTGCCTGGTATTGCAGCGTGGCGTGGATGACGTGGCGGGGCGCGCCGGCGATGCGATTGTCGCCGCGCACGGGATCGTCGACGAAGCGGAAATCCTGATAGGTGTAGGCGAGGCGCCCGGTCAGCCGCTCGAAGATTTGCGCGCCAAGGCCGAGCTCGACGCCGAAATGCCGGGTCTTGTCGGCGTTGACCGCGCCGAGCGAGGCGCCGGTGGCATCGCGCAGGCTGAGCAGCTCCTTGTCGACCCAGGAATAATAGACGACGCCGTCCCAGGAGAAGCTGCCATGCCGGCCGCGCCAGCCGCCCTCCAGAGTCGTCGCGGTCTGCGCCTTGAGGTCGGGCGTCGAGAAGGCGGCAGCGGCGGCCATCGGCGCCCCCGGATTCGGGCGGCCGGGGCTGCTGTTGGGCGTGCCGTTCACCGTCGCCAGCAGATCGTCATGGGTCGGCGGCTCGAAGCTGCGCGAGACCGCCGCATAGAGGATCTGGTTGGTGTCGGGGCGCCAACTGGCGCTGAGGCTCGGACTCCAGCCGGCATAGCTGCGCGAATAGGTCGTGCTCTGCGTCGGTACCGAGCCGTTGGGCAGCAATCTATAGGGCGAGGCCGGGTTGTAGGCGTTCGTCGGACGCCGAGCGTAAGGGTAGGTGTCGCTGTTGTCGCGCGTCGCATAGGCATAGGAGAGCGCCGGCGAGACGGTTATGTTCTGCCAGACCGGGATATTGGCCCCGGCATAGAGCGAGAGCGTGCTGGCATCGAGATCGCTCTGCCCGAACAGGGCTCCCGTCACGCCGTCCTGGTTCAGATAGTTCTCGCGTTTCGCCGAGCCGACCACATATTGCGCAGTGGTCTCGAACAGCGGCAGCGCCGCACTCTCGACCGGTTTGTAGGCATAGCGGGCGACCGCGGTGAGATCGCCGCCCTTCGTGACGCGCACGCCCGATGACATCGGGAAGCGGAACATGTCGTCGGTATAGGTATAGCCGAGGCCGAGGTCGATAAGATGCGGCCCGTATTCGGCAGTGGTGCGGTTGCCGATGAAGAACTGCTTGGCTTCGCGCCGCGGCCGGTCGCGCAGCACATTCGGGCCGGGATCGACCGCCACGCCGCCGACGACGCGCGGACCGCCATGGACCTGTTTTGGATCGAGGCGCAGGCCCTGCTTGGTCAGCGGGCCCGAAACGTCGAAGCCAAGATCGGTATAGCCGACGAAAAAGCGAGTCTTGATGGTCTCGCTCAGGGCGATACCGACATTGGCGCTCGCGCTGATGCGCTGCGAGTCGTTGTAGGTGCGATAGCCGTCCGAGCGGCTGATATCGGCCTGGAGCAACCCGTCGACGCCGTCCTTGGCGAAGCCGGTCTGGCCGGAGGCATTGAACTGGCCGAAGCTGCCGCCGGAAATCTGCACCTTCGAGCCCGGTGCATTGCTGCCGGTCGGGGAAACGAAGTTCAGCGCGCCGCCGAGCACGGTCGCGCCGAGCCGGTGTGCGGTCTGGCCACGATAGACTTCGATCGACTGCGCCTGGCCGGGATTGGCCAGGCCGACGATATAGGAGCCGTCGGCCCGGTTGAGCGGCAGCCCGTCGCGCAGGACCAGGATGCCACGCTCGACCGGGTTCTGCTGCAGGCCGGAACCGCGGATCTGGATGCGCGGCTGGTCGTTGCCGCCGAAGAACTGCTGGACGACGACGCCCGGCGCGTTCTGCAGCGCCTGCGCCAGGGTCGGGTTCCCAGTTTGCGGGATGTCGTCTTCCGTCAGCAACGTCGCGCCGCCGGCCGTGGCGAAGAAGCGCTCGCGTACGAAGCTGGGAACGCCGTTGGCAGTCCCTTCGACGACGATCGTGTCGAGGCTGATCGTCGACCCTGGCGAGGCGGACTGGGCAAGGCAGGCCTGGCCGGACACCGAGGCGAGCAGCGTCGCCAGCATGAGCCGGTGCACGCAGCGAGCGCGCTTGCCAGCGACTGGGGCGGGGCCTGAGGTCTTCTCGGTCATGTCGGCTCTCGTCGGCGTGTCTCGAACGGGCGTGCAGCATCGGCCGGCGGCGCTGGCTGGCGCTCCGTTGCGGGACGGGGTAAACATGAATTTCAGATGTTTCTTTTCTGGGGCAAAGGCAGCGATTTTGTCAACGGAAATTCTATCGTGAATTTATAGATTAACTCCTCGTCACTGAATTTGATCCAGCGCAAACAGATAAAAAATATATAGATTGTAATTATTCAAATATAGATCTGAAATCTGTTCTACAAAATCTAATCTTGAATTATTCTAATATCGAAATTTATTCGTAATAATTGCTATTCAGGCGAGTTTGTTGCTAGGTAGAATCGCCGATTATCTTCGACTGCCTAGCGGCCAAGAGACAGGCGAAAGGCCGAACCTGTCAGCCGATAGACGACCGGCCGCGAGCGGCGACGCCCTCGCCGAGTGCGCGTTGCCTCATGTCTCCGGGCTCCAGGGCTTCATCCGCAGGATGTTGCCGCCGAGCTGGGAGAAGGCGCGCTGCCGGCAGGAGAAGACGATGATCTGCTGGTCACTGGCCTGCCGGTGCAGGGCGTCGAACATCCGCTCGATGCGGTCGTCGTCGGAATAGACCAGCGCGTCGTCGAGGATGACC
Source organism: Allobosea sp. NPDC055594 (assembly GCF_053618995.1). Lineage (NCBI taxonomy): Bacteria > Pseudomonadati > Pseudomonadota > Alphaproteobacteria > Hyphomicrobiales > Alloboseaceae > Allobosea > Allobosea sp. NPDC055594. The sequence goes on along the minus strand of NZ_JBSHIO010000006.1, from coordinate 98,675 downwards.
GGTGCCGGCTGGCCATCCTTGGCCAGCAGCCGGGCGAAGGCGAGGCGGGTAAGCACCGCGAGCTGCTCGCGCATGCCGCCGCTGAGCACGCCGACCGGCTCCTCGAGGCCATTGCGGCGGACGGTGCGCGGCAGCAGGGTGTCCTCGTCGAAGGTGACCGAGGCATCCTCGAAGAGCAGGCCGAGCAGGGGCTTCAGCTCGGCCATCACCGGGCGGAAATAATGGTCGCGCGCCGTGGTGCGGGCCGCTTCCAGCGCGTCGCGCAGGCGCGAGAGCAGGGCGACCTCGCGTTCCAGCCCGGCGCGGCGCTTCTCGGCCGCTGCCAGCTTCTCACCGGTTTCCTGCCAGGCCTCCTCGACGGCGGCATCGGCGCGGGCGCGGATCTGGCCGTTGAGCTCGGCGGCATCCTCCCGCAGTTTCGCGATCTCGTTCGCGGTGGAGTCGACGATCGAGCGCATTCGCCGCAGCTTCGCCTCGGCGCCGGCAAGGTCGATCGCACTGGCGCGCAGGCTCTCGACGCGTTCCGAGGCCGCTGCCAGTTCGGCTTCCGCCAACGCGAACGCGGCTTCGAGCCCGGTGGCATGGGCGGCGCGGCCGTCCTCGGCACCGAGCAGGGCCGTGAGCCCGGTACGCTCGGAGGCGATCGTCGCGAGAGACCGCTCGGCTGCGAGGATGGCGGCGTCGGCGGCCTCGCGCTGCGGCTGAGCCTCCCGCACCGCATTGCGCGATGCGGTGACGCGGGCCTCGGCGGCTTCGAGAGCAAGGCGCGCCGCTTCCGGATCGGCCTTGACCTCGATGGCCTCGCCGCGCTGGGCCTCCAGCCGGGCGATGCTCTCCTGCAGCGCCGCCAGGCCTTGCGGTGCGAGCAGGGCAAGGCGCTGCTGGCCGAGCCGCAGCGCGGTCTCCAGCTCGCGAAGCTTGCCTTCGCGCTGGCGGCCTTCCGCGAGGCTGGCGATGCCGAGCGCCTTCAACGCTTTCTGCCGCCGAGCTTCGGCCTGGGCGAGCTCTGCCTGCCCGTCCTGGCCCTGCGGCAGGGTCAGCGTAATCCTGCCGATCTCGGCGATGTCCAGTGTTGTGCTGCCGGTCAGGGCCTTCTCTTCGCCATCGCTCAGCGCCGTACCGGCGATGCTGAGGGCGGCCTTGACGCCGTCGCGATAGTCGACGCGCAGCAGCGGCATCCGTGCGGCGACGACGGCGCGCAGCCCGACGAGTTCGGTTTCGAGGGCCTCGAGCTGCCGCAGGCCGGCTGCGGGCAAAGCGAGCGCCCTGATCTCGGCCTCGGCGGCTTCGATCGCGCCGCGCTCGGCCTCGGCGCCGGCATGGGCCTCGCGCAGGCCGGACAGGCGCTCGGCCGCGTCCCGGGCCCGCAGTGCCTTGTCGAGTCGGGCGAGCAGGTCGCGGGCCTGCCTTTCCTCGCTTTCGGCGGTCTCGACCGCGGCAGTCGCTGTCCGGCTGGCCTCCGCCGCGGTTCGTTGCCGGGCCAGCGCCTCGTCGCGCCTGCCCGTGCCTTCGCTTTCCAGCGCCTGCAACTCGGCAAGGCGCGCCAGGCTGCGCCGATAGGTCGAGAGCGCCTGGCCGGCCGCATCATGCTGGCTGCGGGCCAGCGCGGCCTGCGCCTCGGCGGTCTTCAGCGCCTCGCCCTGGGTCTTGGCGGTGGCGAGGTCCTTCTCGGCCTGCGCCAGGGCGCTGCGCCGGGCATTCTCCGTCTCGCGATCCTCGAGTTCGTCCAGCCGGTTGCGAATGCTACGGCGCCGGTCCAGCGCTGCGCGCAGTTCGGCGACTTCCGTCGCCAGCTTGCGCTCGGTTTCGGCGAGGCGGTCGCGTTCCTCCAAGGCGAGGGCGTAGGGGCCGCCGGCCTTTGGCCGTCGCGTCGCGGTGACGAGCCGCGAGAGTTCCTCATCGCAGGCGGCGACGGCCTGCGCCATGCGCCGGCCGCCGGTCAGGGATTCGACCTCGCCCTGCACCGAGACCAGCACGGATTCGCGCGCCCGCTTCTCACTCTCTTCCTCGCTCTTGGCGCGCCGCTCGATGCCGGTGATGCCCTGGCGCACCCAGAGCAGCCCGGCGGGGCCGGTGGTGCCGCCCTGCACCAGAGAGCCGATGAATTTTTCCGCCTCGTCGGCTTGAGCGATCAGGCGGCCGCTCGAAAGCTCGCGCACCATCGCCCGCTTGCCGCCATAGAACTGCTTGGTCAGGCGGAATGCCCCCTCGGGCGTCGCGATATCCGCCTCGACCAGGGGGCTTCCGCCGCTATAGGGCCGCAGCGCCTGCACCGCGCCGGGCGTGCCGCTATGAGGCTGGAAGAACAGGGCGTGCAGCGCGTCGAAGCAGGTCGACTTGCCGAATTCGTTGACGGCGCAGAGCACGTTGACGCCGTCGCCGATACCCTCGACGGCGACGCCGGTGCCGGCGAAGCGTCGGACATTGTGCAGGCGCAGCGCCTTGAGCTTCATGGCTGCATCGCGTCGCAATAGGAGAACAGCCGGACCAGCGCCTCGCCTGCGATCTCGCGCTCGGCCTCCGGGCGGTTCTCGTCGTGGCTCTCGGCGAGCAGCAGCTCGGCCGCCTGGCGCAGGGCGCCGGCCCGGTCGATCGCGTCGAGATCGGTATCCTCGCAATCGGCTGTGAGCGCTTCGCTGTCGAGCTGCAGAGCGGCAAATTCCGGCGCCACGGCGGCGATGCCGGCTTCGAGCGCCATCCGCGCCGCCGGGCGCAGACGGCCGGAGGCGACGATGCGCAGCAGCGTCTGGCGGCGGGCCGCTCCGGCGGGAAGCTCGGCGGCGAGCGCGGCGGCGGCATCGTCGCCCGAGAGCAGTTCCAGGAAAAGGCTGCGCCAGACGAAGCTGCCGGTCTCGACGGGCGCGACCTCGGGCAGTGCGCCGGGGCGGGGCAGGGCGACCAGCAGCGCCCGCCCGGGCTCGTCATGCTTGAAACGGTCGGGCTCGGGCGTGCCGCTGTACCAGCTGCGGGTATTGACCGCCATCTGGCCGTGCCAGTCGCCGAGCGCGAGATAGTCGAGCCCGGCGCGGGAGGCGCGGTCGGGCGCGATGATGTCGAGGCCGGAACCGTCCTCGGAGAAGCTCTGGATCGCGCCGTGGGCGAGGCCGATCCGGAGCGCGCCTTCGGGCGTCGCCGCCCGGTCCATCCACTCGGTCAGGTCGCGGCCGGGGCGGCGCGTGGTGCAGGGAGCGGGCAGCAGTGCGATACCGGGTTCCAGCAGGATCGGCCCCGGCTCGGTCGCCAGCACGACATTGCCGGGCAAGGCGGCGCGGGCGGCGGCCCATAGCTCGTCGGCGAGCAGGGAATCGTGATTGCCCGGCAGCATCACCCAGCGCAGGCCGGCATGGCCGGCCATGGCGGCGAGCGCCTGGCGCAGCATGGCCGGGCTCGGCGTCTCCGTGTCGAAGCAGTCGCCCGCCAGCAGGATCGTGCCGGCGCCGGCTATGCGCGCCTGCTCGGCGAGCCGATCGAGCACGGTGTGGCGGGCATCGCGCAGCCGGCCGCGCAGCTCCTCCGGCATGTTGCCGAAGCGCTTGCCGATATGCAGGTCCGATGAGTGGATGAAACGGAACATCATGCCTCTGGCCGGATGAAGTCAGCCAGCGGCGGGATTCGTCAAGGCGGCAGCTGCGCGCGTCGACGACGCCGGTCCCGTAGCGGGGCGCCGGGCACGGGCGGCCCGAATGTCTGCGCGATGGAGAGCTCTTCGACCGATCGATCTTCGATCAATTTTACAGAGGGTTGCGATGGTCGGCGGAATCTATGTCTCACCGGTCGCCAGGCCCGTCCGAGCCTCTTCGGCCGCAAGCGCGGCATCGACTGCGCCGAGAATGGCGAGGCCTTCCTCCGGTTCGAGCCACAGGCCGAGCCGGCCGAGCCGCTCCTGCTGGGCGACGACGCCCCCCGTCACGGCGGGGTCGAGCCCGAGTTCGCGCAAGGTCAGTGCGACCTCCCGCATTTCGGCGGCGCGCCGGACGCCGTGCTGCAGCATGCGGCTGACATTGTAGGGAACCTGCCGGGGCCAGTCGAAGCCGGGATAGCTCGCCCCGAGTGAGGCCAGGATCTCGTCCTGCACGCCGGCGCGGCGCGCTGCCATGAAGCATTCATAGCTCAGCGCCTCCAGCCCCTTGACCATGACGCTGCGGACCATCTTGACGGTCGTCGCTGCGCCGATCTCAGGCCCCGCCAGGGTCAGCTTCATGCCGAACGCGGCGAAGCTCTCGATGAAGCGCTGGCCGGCCTCACCGGCGACGAGACAGGGCGTGGCATGGCGCCTGGGATGGACCGGCGCCATGATGGCGAGGTCGAGATAGGCACCGTCGCCGCTGAAAAGCGCTGCCGCCTCGCGTTTTCTGCCGGGCGAAACCGAGTTCACGTCGACGAAGAGTTGACCGGGGGTGAGATGGCCGGCCGCCTGTCGTGCTGCCGCGACGCTCGATGCCGCGGTCACCGCCGAGAAGACGAAATCCGCTCCGGCCAATGCCTCGCCGAGGCTGGCCGCCAGACGCACGCCGAGCCGCGTCGCCGGCTCGTGGACCCGCGGTTCCCCGCCGGCGATGTCGAAGGCGGCGATCTCGGCGATGCCGGCCTCGCGCAGCCCGCCGGCGAGCGCCTGCCCCGCCTCGCCGAAGCCGATGAAGCAGAGCCGAGGCTGATTGGCGCGTGGGGGGGCGGATTGGCTCATCGTTCATGCCTTTCGGAAGACCGGCGGAGCCGGGCGGCGCGGCAGGCCGGGCCGGCGCTCAGGCTGCCGCCGCGCGCTCACGAAGACAAATTTGAACAATGGCAGGTTTGATGAAAATCTTGCATCAGAATCGACGGCGCGCAGGGAAGGGTGGGCGGTGAGGATCGACGTGCTTGGCCTGCAGGCCTTCGTCAGCATTGCCGAGCGCGGCAGCTTTCATGCTGCCGCCTCCCATCTCAACCTGTCGCAGACGGCGCTGAGCCACCGCATCCGCAAGCTGGAAGAAGGGCTCGGCATCCAGCTCCTGCAGCGGACAACGCGCCAGGTTTCGCTGACCAAGGCCGGCACGGCCCTCCTGCCCAAGGCGCGCAGGGTCTTCGAGGAGCTCGGCTCCTCCCTGGACGAGCTCCGGCTCGACGCCGAGGAGATCAGCGAGAGCATCAAGGTCGGCTGCCTGCCGACCATCGCGATGTGCAGCATGCCGGATGTGATCGCGGCGTTCGCGCGCCGCCATCCCGATATCCGCGTCAGGGTGCACGACAACTCCGCCTCGGAGATCGCCGACAAGGTCCAGTCCGGCGAGGCCGAGTTCGGCATCACCATCGTCGCCGCCAATCGCTGGGACCTCGAGCTGAAGCCGGTGGTCAAGGAACCCTTCGTGCTGGTCTGCCCGCGCGACTCGCCGCTCGCGGCGGCGTCCTCGCTGAGCTGGGCCCAGCTCGAGGGCCTGCCGCTGGTGCGCATCAGCGCCGAGACCGGCAACCGCATCCTGATCGACGATGCGCTCGGCGCGCGCCGCGAGACGCTGGCCTGGCGCTACGAGGTCCAGCGTGTCGCGACTGCCGTGAGCTTCGTGCGTGCCGGCCTCGGCTGCACGATCCTGCCGCAGCTGGCGCTCGACCTGGCCGCCTCCGGGGAACTGGCAGCGATTCCGCTGCGTTCGCCGACGGTGACGCGCACGCTCGGGATCATCACGCGCAAAGGCGTGGCGCTGAAGCCCGCCGCGCGCGAACTGCTCTCGCTGGTCGTCGACGCGCTGAAAAGGGAGCGCCTGACGAGCTGAGAGAATTACTGAGAGTTGTGCATGAAACGCTGCATTCTAGTCATTTGAATAAGCAATCATCGGCCGCCATGGTTGCAGCTAGCAGAGCGCCTGATCGTCGGCGCCGGGATTCCGCTGGGAGGCCGACAGCCGATGCAGACCGCGATCCCCTGCATGCTGATCCGCGGGGGCACGTCGAAAGGCGCCTATTTCCTCAGCCAGGACCTGCCCGCGGATAGGGGTGAGCGCGATGCTCTCCTGCTCGCGGTGATGGGCTCGCCCGATAAGCGCCAGATCGACGGGCTCGGCGGTGCCCATCCGCTGACCAGCAAGGTCGCCATCGTCTCGCGCTCGACCGAGCCGGACTGCGACATCGATTTCCTCTTCGCCCAGGTCGGGGTCGAGACCGCCAGCGTCGACACCACGCCGAATTGCGGCAACATCCTCGCCGGCATCGGCCCCTTCGCCCTGGCGCGCGGTCTCGTCCCGGCGACCGGTGCTACGACCACGGTGCGCGTCCGCACGCTGAACACCGGCACGATCGCCGATCTCGAAATGCAGACCGGCGACGGGCAGGCGGGCGTTATCGGGGAGGCGCGGATCGACGGCGTGCCCGGCACGTCCGCGCCGATCGACATCAGCTTCCTCGGAACCGAAGGCTCGGTCTGCGGCGCGCTGCTGCCGACCGGCAATGCGGTCGACATCGTCGACGGCGTCGAGGTCACGCTGATCGACAACGGCATGCCGGTCATCGTGATGCGCGCCGCGGACGTTGGCTGCACCGGCCATGAGCCGCGCGAAGAGCTCGACAAGGACCGCGAGCTCAAGGCGCGTATCGAGCGCATCAGGCTGGCGGCCGGTCCCTTGATGAATCTCGGCGATGTCTCCGCCAAGGTCGTGCCCAAGATCGCGCTCGTCGCGCCGCCGCGGGCGGGCGGCTCGATCGCGACGCGCAGCTTCATCCCGCATGAATGCCACGCCTCGATCGGCGTCTTCGCCGCGGTCACGGTCGCGACCGCCGCGGCCTTGCCCGGCACGCCTGCCGCCTCCGTCGCGGTGATGCCTTCCGGGCGGGAGCGTTCGCTCTCGGTCGAGCATCCGACCGGCGAGTTCACCGTGCGCCTGACGGTCGGCGGTACGCCCGAGCATCCGGTGATCGAACGTGCCGGGCTGCTACGCACCGCCCGCGTCCTGATGGACGGCCAGGCCTTCGTGGCACCGCGGCCGGGCTCCTGACGTCCTGAGAAGAGGATTTTCGTTCGATGCCGAGCCCGCAGAAGACAGGTCTGGTCGTCACCGCCCATCCCGGCGATTTCGTCTGGCGGGCCGGCGGCGCCATCGCCCTGCACGTAAGGCGGGGCTTTCGCGTCAAGATCCTCTGCCTGTCCTATGGCGAGCGCGGCGAGAGCCAGTTCGCCTGGAAGAAGGCAGGGGTGAAGATGGAGGAGGTCAAGGCGCAGCGCCGCGACGAGGCTGAAGCCGCCGCCGCGCTTCTGGGCGCCGAGATCGAGTTCATGGACGCCGGCGACTATCCGCTGCGCACGACCGAGCCGATGCTGGAGCGCGCGATCGACATCTTCCACGAACTCAATCCGAGCTTCGTGCTGACCCACGCGCTCGAAGACCCCTATAATGTCGACCATCCCGAGGCGACGCGTTTCGCTCAGGAAGCGCGCATCATCGCCCAGGCGGCCGGCCACAAGCCCGATCCGAACCGCGCCTATGCGGCGCCGCCGCTCTTCCTGTTCGAGCCGCATCAGCCCGAGCAGTGCAATTTCAGGCCGAATGTCATCCTCAATATCGACGAGGTCTGGGAGGTGAAGCGTCAGGCCTTCGAGATTTTGGCCGCCCAGAAGCATCTCTGGGAATATTACAGCCGCGTCGCGCTGAACCGCGGCATGCAGGGCGGGCGCAATTCCGGCAAGGCGATGACCTATGGCGAGGCCTATCAGCGCCTCTTCCCGGAAGCGCTGGAGACGCTGGCATGAAGCCCGTGGTCGTCAGGACGAACAAGCGCGCCGCAGCCGCCGACATTGCCTCGCTAGCGGAGCTCGGCGTCTCGACCACGCATGAGGCGATGGGGCGCAGTGGGCTGATGAAGCCCTATATGCGGCCGATCTATGTGGGCGCGCAGATCGCCGGGAGCGCGGTGACGGTGCTGGCCCAGCCCGGCGACAACTGGATGATCCATGTCGCGATCGAGCAGGTGAAGCCCGGCGACGTCCTCGTCGTCGCCTGCGCGGCCGACAACACCGACGGCATGTTCGGCGACCTGCTCGCGACCTCGCTGATGGCGCGCGGAGGCACCGGCCTCGTCATCGATGCCGGGGTGAGGGATGTGCGCGTGCTGACCCGCATGGGCTTTCCGGTCTGGTCGCGGGCGATCTCGGCCAAGGGCACGGTCAAGGCGACTTTGGGCTCGGTGAACGTGCCGGTCGTTTGCGCCGGGGCGCTGGTCAATCCCGGCGATGTCGTCGTCGCCGATGATGACGGGGTCGTCGTGGTGCCGCGGCTCGAAGCGGCTTCGGTCGCGGCGGCTGGGCGCAAGCGCGAGGCCGGCGAGGAAGAGAAGCGCAGGCGTCTGGCCTCTGGCGAACTTGGCCTCGACATGTACGCTATGCGCGAGGGCCTCGCCAAGGCGGGCCTCGTCTATCGCGACGACGAAGACGACTGAGCACAAGAACAACCCCAAACGGGGATCGGCCAGAACTCTCGGGGAGGAACGACATGACGCATCGCAGGACTGTTCTCAAAGGGGTGCTCGGCTTGGCGCTGGCCGCGTCGGTCAGCAGCGCGGCATTGGCGCAGGAGGCGCTGAAGATCGGCCTCATCCTGCCGATGACGGGGCCTTTCGCCTCGACCGGCCGGCAGATCGACGCGGCGGTGAAGCTCTTCCTCGCCAAGGAGGGCGCCGTCCATGGCGGGCGCAAGCTCGAAGTGATCCTCAAGGACGACGCGGGCAATGCCGACGCGACGCGCCGCCTCGCGCAGGAACTCGTCGTCAACGACAAGGTCTCGGTGCTGGCCGGCTTCGGCCTGACCCCGCTCGCCATGGCGACCGCGCAGATCGCGACGCAGGCGAAAGTGCCCCAGATCGTGATGGCGGCGGCGACCGCCACGATCACCGAGGCCTCGCCCTATATCGCGCGCACCTCCTTCACCCTGCCGCAGGCCTCCGAGCCGATGGCCGACTGGGCCTGGGCGAACGGCATCAAGAAGGTCTTCACCGTCGTCACCGATTACGGGCCGGGCATCGATGCCGAAACCTCCTTCGCCAACAAGTTCAAGGCGGCCGGCGGCACGGTCGAGAGCGTGCGCGTGCCGCTGCGCGGCCCCGACTTTGCGCCTTTCCTGCAGCGTGTCTCGGAGGCCAAGCCCGACGCGCTCTTCGTCTTCGTGCCCTCCGGCGTCGGCGCACAGTTCATGAAGCAGTTCGTCGAGCGCGGCCTCGACAAGGCGGGTATCAAGCTGATCGGCCCCGGCGACGTGGTCGATGACGACATCCTCCAGGGCATCGGCGACGTCGCGCTCGGCGCCATCACCACGCATCATTATTCGGCTGCGCATGACAGCCCGGCCAACAAGGCCTTCGTCGAGGCCTTCCAGAAGGCCAATCCCGGCATGAGGCCGAACTTCATGGCGGTCGGCGGCTATGACGGCATGGCGCTGATCGCCAAGGCGCTGGAGGCGACCAAGGGCGACGCGAATGGCGACAAGCTGATCGCGGCGATGAAGGGCGCTTCCTGGGAGAGCGTGCGCGGGCCGGTGAAGATCGATCCGGACACCCGCGACATCATCCAGAACATCTATGTCCGCAAGACCGAGAAGGTCGGATCCGAGCTCCACAATGTCGAGTTCGCGACGATCAAGGACGTCAAGGACCCGGTGAAGGCCCGCAAGTGACGGCTGGCGATCCGGCCGGGGCGGAACCAAGCGCATGCTGACCATCCTGTTCGACGGCATCGCCTATGGGATGGTGCTTTTCGTCCTCGGCTGCGGGCTCTCCGTGACGATGGGGTTGATGAACTTCGTCAACCTCGCCCACGGCGCCTTCGCCATGCTCGGCGGCTATGTCGCCGTGCTGGCGATGCAGCGGCTCGGCCTGCCTTTCCTGGCGAGCCTGCCGCTCGCCTTCCTGTCCGCGGCCCTGGTCGGGATCGTGCTCGAACGCCTGATCTATCGACCGATGTACGCCAAGAGCCATCTCGACCAGGTGATGTTCTCGATCGGCCTGGTCTTCATGGCCGTCGCCGGGACCGATTGGCTGATGGGCTCGACCCAGCAGTTCATCCGCCTGCCGGTCTGGCTGCAGGGACGCTTCGAGATCGCCGGCATCGGTATTGGCCGTTACCGGCTCTTCGTCATCGCGATCTGCGGGCTGCTCGCGGTCTCCCTGCAATGGGGGTTTACCCGTACCCGCTTCGGCAGCCGCCTGCGCGCGGCGGTGGACGATGCACGGGTTGCGCGCGGGCTCGGCATCCCGGTCAACCGGCTCTTCGCGCTTACCTTCGCTCTCGGCTGTGGGCTCGCCGGTCTCGGGGGTGCGCTCGGCGTCGAGCTCATGGGGCTCGACCCGACCTTTCCGCTGAAGTTCATGATCTACTTCCTGATCGTCGTCACGGTCGGCGGCACCTCCAGCATCACCGGCCCGTTCTTCGCCGCGATGCTGCTCGGCGTCGCCGATGTCGTCGGCAAGTACCTCGTGCCGCAGGTCGGCGCCTTCATCATCTATGCGCTGATGGTCGGGCTGCTGATCACCCGGCCGCACGGGCTGTTCGCGAGGGCGCGGGCATGAGCGCCGAGAGCTTCGAAGCCAGGGTCAGGCAGGCGCTCTATGCCGGCCGCCGCTGGCATCCGGTCGAGATCGGCTTCTGGATCCTCGCCTTTACGGCCTTTCTGCTGTTCCCGCGCCATCTGCTGCTGCTCAACGAGATCACGATTCTCGCCCTGTTCGCGCTCTCGCTCGACCTGATCCTCGGCTATGCCGGCATCGTCTCGCTAGGCCATGCCGCCTTCCTCGGCATGGGCGCCTATGCGGCCGGAATCTTCGCCAAATACGTGACCGGCGATCCGCTGGCGGGCCTTTTCGTGGGGATGGCGGCGGCCGGGCTGCTCGGCCTGCTCACCAGCCCACTGGTCCTGCGCGGCAGCGATCTCACCCGGCTGATGGTGACGCTCGGCGTCGCGCTGATCCTCTACGAACTGGCGAATTCCTTCGGTTCATTGACGGGCGGCGCCGATGGCCTGCAGGGCGTGATGATGAAGCCGGTGCTCGGCCAGTTCGAGTTCGATATCTTCGGGCGCACCGCCTATCTCTATTCGCTCAGCGTCCTCTTCCTGCTGTTCCTGATCGCGCGGCGCGTGGTGCATTCGCCCTTCGGGCTTTCCTTGCGCGCGGTCCGCGACAATCCGCTGCGCGCCTCGGCCTCGGGCGTCCCGAACGGGCGGCGCCTCGCCGCGGCTTACACCCTGGCTGCGGCCTATGCCGGGGCGGCCGGGGCGCTGCTCGCCCAGACCACCCAGTTCGTCTCGCTCGACGTGCTCGATTTCCATCGCTCGGCCGATCTGATGCTGGTGCTGATCATCGGCGGCGCCGGCTATCTCTATGGCGGCCTCGTCGGCGCCATCGCCTTCAAGCTGCTGCAGGACGCGATTTCGAGCTTCACCCCGCAATACTGGATGTTCTGGATCGGGCTCTTCCTCGTGCTCTTCGTGCTGGGCGGCCGCGAGATCATCCATGGCGCGGTGAAGACCGTGGCCGATCGTTTCGCCCGTTTCGGCCGGGGAGGGGCGCGATGAGCGTCGCTCTCCAAACCTTTGATCTTTGCAAGAATTTCGGTGGGATCACCGCAACGGACCATGTCGATTTTTCGCTGGCGAAGGGCGCCCGCCATGCCTTGATTGGCCCGAACGGCGCCGGCAAGACCACTTTCGTCAACCAGCTCACCGGCGTGCTCAAGCCGAGTTCCGGGCGCATCGCATTGATGGGCGAAGACATCACGAGGCTGCCGCGCGAGGCGCGGGTCAAGCGCGGCCTCGCTCGCACCTTCCAGATCAACCAGCTCTTCGGCACGATGACGCCGCTGGAGATGATCGCCCTCGTCACCTCCGAGCGGCTTGGCCGCGGCAGTCAGCCTTTCCGTGCGCTCGATCTCGATGCGGAACTGGTCGGGCAGACCGCAGAGATCCTGACCCGCTTCAGGCTCGATGATATGATGGACCGCACCATCGCGACGCTGCCCTATGGCAAGCAGCGCCAGATCGAGATCGCCGCCGCCTTCGCTGCGCGGCCGACGGTCTTGCTGCTCGACGAGCCGGCAGCCGGTGTGCCCGAGGCCGAACGGCGCGAGCTGATGCAGACGGTCGCCGAGCTTCCGGACGATGTCTCGGTCCTGCTGATCGAGCACGACATGGATCTCGTCTTCCGCTTCGCGACGCGCATCACCGTGCTGGTCAACGGGCGCGTGCTGGCGGAGGGGACGCCGGAGGAGATGGCGCGCGATCCGGCCGTGCGGGCGGCTTATCTCGGTGAGAGCGCCCATGTCTGACGCAGCATCGACTGAACTCCTTAGGATCGAGAAGCTGAGCGCCGGCTATGGCGAGGCGCAGGTGCTGTTCGACATCGACCTCAGCCTCGCCGAAGGGCATTCGCTCGCACTGCTCGGCCGCAACGGCGTCGGCAAGACGACCTTGGTCAACAGCATCATCGGTGTGACGCGCCGGCGTGGCGGGCGGATCGTGCTGGCGGGACGCGATCTTTCCACCGCTTCGCCCGAGCAGCGTGCCCATGCCGGCATCGGCTGGGTGCCGCAGGAGCGCAACATCTTCAAGTCGCTGACCGTGCTGGAGAACTTGACGGCGGTCGCCCTGCCGGGGCCGTGGGATGCTGCCCGCGTCTTTGGCCTGTTCCCGCGCCTGGCTGAGCGCAAGACCAATCTCGGCAACCAGCTTTCCGGCGGCGAGCAGCAGATGCTGGCGATCGGCCGGGCCCTGATGCTCAATCCGAGGCTGCTGCTGCTCGACGAGCCGACCGAGGGCCTCGCCCCGATCATCGTCGATGAACTGCTCAAGGCGCTGAAGGCCCTGTTCCGTGAGGAGGGGCTCTCCGCCATCGTGATCGAGCAGCATGCGCGAAAAATCCTCGAATTGACCGACGACGCCATCGTGCTCGAACGCGGGCGCGTGGTTCTGGCCGAGCGCAGCGCGACGCTGATCGCCGAGCCTGAGCGCCTCGAACATCATCTCGGCCTCGCCGCCGCAGCATGACCATCAAGAACCGGGAGGAAACGTCATGACCCAGAGGAAGAAGCCGCCTTTCCGGGGCGACATGGTCGGTAGCCTGCTGCGCAGCGCGCCGGTCAAGGACGCCCGCGCCAGGCACGCGGCCGGCGAGATGAGCCAGGCCGATCTGACGGTGATCGAGGACGAGGAGATCAGGAAGCTCGTCAGGAAGCAGGAGGAGATCGGCCTGCAGGCGGTGACGGACGGCGAATATCGCCGCGCCTTCTGGCATTTCGACTTTCTCGACGGCTTGAGCGGCGTGACGACCTACGAGACCGATGCGGGGATCCAGTTCAAGGGCGTCGCGACCAAGGGGCACGGCATCCGCGTCACCGGCAAGCTGGACTTCCCGGCCGACCATCCGCATCTCGCCCATTTCAAGTTCCTTGCGTCGGTGACCAGCCGCGTGCCGAAGATGACGATTCCGAGCCCGTCCATGCTGCACTACCGTGGCGGGCGGAAGGCGATCGACCCGAGCGCCTATCTCAGGATGGAGGACTACTACGACGATCTCGGCAAGGCCTATGCCAAGGCGATCAAGGCCTTCTACGACGCCGGCTGCCGCTACCTCCAGCTCGACGACACCAGCCTGTCCTATTTCTGCGATCCCGAGCAGCGCAAGATGCTGGCCGAGCGCGGCGACGATCCGGACAGGCTGATCTTCATCTACCGCGACGTGCTCAACGCCGCGCTCAAGGCCAAGCCGGCCGACATGCAGATCACCACCCACACCTGCCGCGGCAACTTCAAGTCGACCTTCATCGCCTCGGGCGGCTATGAGCCGGTGGCCGACATGGTCTTCAACCAGATCGATGTCGACGGCTATTTCATGGAGTGGGACGACGACCGCTCCGGCGGCTTCGAGCCGCTGCGTTTCCTGCCGAAGGGCGACAAGCAGGTCGTGCTCGGCCTCGTCACGTCCAAATTCGGCGCGATCGAGAGCAAGGACAATCTCAAGCGCCGGATCGAGGAAGCCTCGAAATACGCGCCGCTGGAGCAGCTCTGCCTGTCGCCGCAATGCGGCTTCGCCTCCACCGAGGAGGGCAATGTCCTGGCCGAGGATGAGCAATGGGCCAAGCTCTCGCGCATCCTCGAAGTCGCCAGGGAGGTCTGGGGATGAGTGGCGAACCCTGCTTTGACATCGCCCATCTCGCCCATGTCGAGCTCTTGACCGACAAGCCGGCCGAGAGCCTCGACTTCTTCGTCAATATCTACGGGCTGACCGAGAGCGGGCGCGAGGGCGACAGCGTCTACCTGCGTGCCTGGGACGATTACGAGTTCCATACGCTGAAGCTCACGGCGGCGAAGACCACCGGCATCGGCCATGTCGCCTACCGCGCCACCAGCGCGCAGGCGCTGCAGCGCCGTGTCGAGGCGATCGAGGCGATGGGTTGCGGCATCGGCTGGGTCGATGGCGATCTCGGCCATGGCCGGGCCTATCGCTTCCGCGACCCGGACGATCATGTCTTCGAGATCTATTTCGACACCAACAAATATGCCGCCCCGCCGCATGAGCGCCCGGCGCTGAAGAACCAGCCGCAGCGCAATCACGGCCGCGGCTGCGCGGTCCGCCGGCTCGACCATCTCAACCTGCTCGCCCGCGACGTCGCGGCGATCCGCGACTTCCTGCCGAAGGCGCTGGGCAGTCGCGTCACCGAGCAGATCGTACTCGATTCAGGCGAGGTCGGCGGCTGCTGGTTCACCGTCAACAACAAGAGCTATGACATCGCCTATACCCGCGACCACACCGGCAGCCTGGGACGCTTCCACCACGTCACCTATGCCGTCGACCAGCGCGAGCATGTACTGGAGGCCGCCGACATCTTCCTCGAGAACGGCGTCTACATCGAGACCGGCCCGCACAAGCACGCAGTGCAGCAGACCTTCTTCCTCTATGTCTACGAACCGGCCGGCAACCGCGTCGAGATCGCCAATGCCGGCGCGCGCCTGATCCTCGATCCCGACTGGCAGACTGTGACCTGGACCGAGGAAGAGCGGAAGAAGGGCCAGGCCTGGGGGCTGAAGACGATCGAGAGTTTTCACACCCACGGCACGCCGCCGGTCCCGAACGCCGGCCACTGAGGGCAGGGGCGCGGCGCTTTCAGGCCCGGACGGCCGAGAGCACGAACATCGGCACGTCGCCCGGATAGGGAGAGGCCGGGAACAGGTGCTGCCAGGAGATGGCCGGCCCGAAGCCGGCCGCGTCCAGCATCTGCCGGGCCCTGTCCTCGCTCAGCCCGTCATGGAGTGGCAGGCGGGCGGCGACAGCGGCCGGATAGGTCGAACGGTATTGCGGTGCGACCGACCACAGTCCGTCCGAGATGACGATCCGTCCGCCCGGACGCAGGATGGCGTGGGCCTTGAGCAGCGCCGCCATCGGCTCCTCCAGCGTCCACAGCACATTGCGCAGCGTCACGATATCGGCCGAGCCTGGCGCGATTTCCGCGTCCTGCAGCGTTTCGGCAATGAAGTCGACGGCGAAGCCCTGCGCTTCCCCAGCGGCCCGTGCCACGGCAAGCATGCCTTCCGCCCCGTCATAGGCGCGCACGCGATGGCCGAGCGCGGCCGCGACCAGTGCGCAGGCGCCCGTGCCGGTTCCGAGATCGACGACATCGAGCGGCTGTTCGGTGGCGAAGGCCGCTTCCAGCACCTCCCGCCAGAGCGCGGATTGGGCGATATGCGAGGCGACGCCGTCGAATTTCGGCGCGCGCGCGGTCCAGTAACCCGTCACGGCTTGCTGCAGGTCGGAGGCGGTCATGGCGCGGCATCTCCATAGCAATCGGGATCGACGAGATATTCGATATGGCGCCGGCCGGAGGCTGTGGCGCCGATCCTGACCGCGACGCCGAAGACCCGCCGGATCGTCTCCTCGGTCAGCACGGTCTCGGGCGTGCCGGAGGCGACCAGCCGGCCTTCGTGCAGCAGTGCGATCTCGTCGCAGAACAGCGCCGCGAGGTTGAGATCGTGTAGCGCGACGATGCAGGTCACGCCGAGCCGGCGGACCAGGGTCAGGATCGAGAGCTGGTGCTGGATGTCGAGATGGTTGGTCGGCTCGTCGAGGATGAGCTCGCTCGGCGTCTGCGCCAAAGCGCGCGCGATATGGACGCGCTGTCGCTCGCCGCCCGAGAGCGTGTGCCAGTGCTGCTCGTGCCGTTCGCTCATGCCGACGCGCGCCAGCGCGGCATCGACCGCCTGCTCGTCGGCCGCGCTCCAGGAGGCGAGGGCGCCGCGGTGCGGGGTGCGGCCGAGGCGGACGACGTCGCAGACGCTGAGCTGGATCTCGGTCGTCGCCTGCTGTTCGACGAAGGCGAGCCGGCGGGCGAGCTCGCGCCGCGAAACCTGCCCGATATCGCGGCCATCGAGCTCGATCACGCCGGACGAGACCTTGCGCAAGCGGCAGAGCAGACGCAGCAGGCTCGACTTGCCGGAGCCGTTCGGCCCGATCAGGCCGAGGATCTTGCCGGGCGCGGCTTCGAGCGTCACGCCGCCGACGATCATGCGCCCGGAGGTGCCCCAGGAAACGTCGCGTGCCGAGAGCGTCATGCCGGCCGCCTGGCGCGATAGAGGATGATGGCGAAGGCCGGTGCGCCGACCAGCGCGGTGACGACGCCGATCGGCAGGATCTGCTGCGGCACCAGGATACGCGAGAGGATGTCGGCGAGGATCATGAAGATTGCGCCGATGACGAGGCAGACCGGCAGCAGGCGGGTATGGCCGGGGCCGACCAGGAAGCGGGCCGCGTGCGGGATGACGAGGCCGACGAAGCCGATCGTGCCGACGATGCTGACCATGGTCGCGGTCATCACCGCGGTCACCGCGAAGAGTATGATGCGCACGCGCGTCACCGCGACGCCGAGCGAGGCGGCGGCATCGGCCCCGAAGGCGAAGGCGTCGAGCGCCTTGGCGTGCAGCATGCAGATCGCGAAGCCGGCGAGCGCGACCGGCGTCGCGACGAAGACGTCCGGCCAGCGCACACCGCCGAAATTGCCGAGCAGCCAGAACATCACGCCGCGCGCCTGCTCGGCGCTGGCGAGCGTCGTGACGATCGTCGCCGTCGCGGCGTTGAAGAGCTGCGAGCCGGCGACCCCCGCGAGGATGACGCGGTCGCTCGCCCCGCCGGCGCCGGCGGCCAGCAGCGCGACGATCAGCAGGGCCGCGACCGAGCCGAGGAAGGCGCCGCCGGAGACGGTCAGCGCCGCCCCGCCGAAGCCGAGGATCATTACCGCAACCGCGCCGGTCGAGGCGCCGGCCGAGATGCCGAGAATATAGGGCTCGGCCAGCGGGTTGCGCAGCAGCGCCTGCAGGATAGCGCCCGACAGCGCCAGTGCCCCGCCGCACAGCCCCGCCATCAGCGCCCGGCTCAGCCGGTAGTCGAAGATCACGCCCTGCTGGATCGCGCTGACCGGATAGCCGAGATCGAACAGCCCGTTGCCGAGCGCCTGGAAGGCGGTCGCCAGCGGAATCCGCATCTCTCCGATCGTCACCGCAAGGGCGATGGCGAAGACCAGCGCGGCCAGCGCCGCGACCGCGATGCCGATCCGCGCCGGCCAGTTCGGCTGGACGGGGTGGTGGCTCACCGCGCCAGGCCGAAGCGCTCGATGCCGCGCGCCAGTGCCTCGATGCCGTCGACGGTGTCGAGCCCGGCGCGCGTCGCGCCGACATCCATCACCACGATCCTGTCCTGCTTGACGGCATCGAGCTTGCTCGCCACCGGGTCGGTCCTGAGGAAGTTGAGCTTGAGGTCGATATCGTCGGCGGGAAAGCGCCGGCGATCCATCCTGACCACGACGATCACGGCGGGGTTCGCGGCCGCGATGCTTTCCCAGCCGACCAGCGGCCATTCCTCATTGGTGGTGATGACGTTGCGGGCGCCGAGCTTCGAGAGGATATAGGCCGGCACGCCGTTCTTGCCTGCGATGAAGGCGTCGCCCTTGATGTCCTTGCTGGAGAACCAGACGGCGACGGGCACGTCCCGTGCCTTCAGTCCGGCGACCGACTGGACCGCCTTCTCCTCGCGCGCTTTCAGCTCGGCGACCAGTGCCTCGGCACGGTCGGAAACGTCGAAGATCTGGCCGAATTCGCGGATGTTCTGGTAGACCAGTTCCATGCCGAACATCTTGGTCCGCACGCCGTCGCCGGGGCCGGAATTGTCCTTGCCGACGCAATCGGTCGGCGAGACATAGGTCGGTACCTTGACCTTGGCGAACTGGTCGCGCTTCCCGACGATGCCGTTCGGCCCGATATGCCATTCGAACATCGCGGTGACGAGGTCGGGCTCCTGGGCGACGACCGCTTCGAAGCTCGGGTCATTGTCGGCGAGCCGCTTCACCTTGGCATTCACGGCCTCATAGGGCTTGGCGACCGGGCTGAACCAGACGGCGGTGCCGACGACGCGGTCGCCGAGGCCGAGCGCATAGAGGATTTCGGTCTGCGTCTGGCCGACCGCGACCACACGCTTTGGCGCCTGGCTGAAGGTGACGGTCTCCCTGCAGTTCTCCAGCGTCAGCGGGTACTGCGTCGGTGCCGCCTGTGCGGCCGTGGCGAGACACAGGCCGGCGGCCAGGGCGAGCGGGAGGCGGAAACGCTGGACGGCGCGCATGGGACCCTTCGAAGGCAGGAGAGAGCGGACGGCGCCGGGGAGTGAGCCCGCCGGGTGCGGTGGGAGTTGATATGTAATGTTATAACAAAACTGATAGAAGCCTGCGCCGTGGCCTGTCAAGCTGGCGCGGGAAAAGGCGCCGGCGGCGCTGTTGGAGATGGGCATCTGGATTCATCGCTCCCCGAGATGAAGGCGGGAAGCAGGCGATTGCGACGGAGCGGCGGGATCTTCGTCCCGCGCCTGCCAGCAACCCTCCGGAGCACCCCGCCCGAAAGACCTTTCCGACGATCAGGGCAGGTCTCCTGGCTCGCGGGTCGATGCTGGTTCCTCCCGGCCTTCCCGGCACGCGAGCGCCAGTGGACGATGGGTGGAGAGCTCGCCGCTTACAGTTGCGGGGGCAGCCTCGGCCTTGGCGCTGCGCGCCTCACCGAATTCCCTCTTAGCTCCAGGCCGTGACGCCTAGAGAACCATGATCGGGCCAGACCATAGATCGGCGAGGAACGGCGTCAAGCGGCTGGAACCTACGGGACCGGCGCCGTCTGCATCAGGTTGCCGCAGAGCTGGCGTAGCGTCACGACATAAGGGTTGCGGGCCAGGAAGCTCGCCTCGCCGAAATAGATCGGGATCTCCGGCAGCTCAGCGATCTCGAGTCCGGCGATACTGGTCTCGCCGCCGTCGAGGCACCAGGCCGGGATGATCGCGAAGCCGAGTCCGGCCTCGACGCAGCGCTTCACGCTCGAGCTGCCGGAGGTCGAGATCGCAATCTCCATCTCCGCGCCGTCCGGGCGCAGATAGTCGATGGCGAGATTGCGCAGCAGCTGGCCAGGCTCATAGGTCACGAAGGGGCGCCCTTGCGCCCATTCCCGGATCGCGCCGGGAGCGGGTGCTGAGCCCCAGGCGGTCGGGAAGACCAGCGCCGGCCGATAGGTACAGATCAGGTGCTGCGGCACGTTCGGGTCGCCGAAATAGCGCTCGGTGATGCACAGATCGAGACTGCCGTCCTTGATCATCTCGGGCAGGGAGGTGTCGCGCTCATAGGCGACGATCTCGACCTGCGGGAAGAGCTCGCGGAACCGGGCCAGGATCGGCGGCAGCAGATAGTAGAAGATCGCCTGCGGCAGGCCGATGCGCAGCACCGGCCGCTCCTTGTCGAGCGTGCGGTCGAGCCTCGCCAGAACCGTGTCGAGCTCCGGCAGCAGGAGCTTGTAGAGGCTGCGCCCGCGCGGCGTCAGCGTCACCGTCTTGGCGCCCTGCTCGGAGAGGACGAGGCGCTCCTCGAGCACCTGTTCGAGCCGGCGGACATGGTTCGCGGCCGACTGGTAGCTCATCCCCAGCTTGCGCGCCGCGGCCGAATAGGAGCCGTCGCGTGCGACGATGAAGAAGGTCTGGATCAGCGTCAGATTGGCTTCGCGCATGGCTCGTTCCGCGGCGGGGAGCCTCACTCTTAGCCATAGGCGGTGACCTTTCGCCACTTTCAAACAATGGCGCAAGTCGGGGCGGATCATTTGGATCGACCCGAAAGGCGAAGCGACCGAGGGTCGCGCATCGCTTTCAAGGACGCCCCCGTCGCCTCGCATGGCCCGCTCTCCTTCCCTTCATGTCGCTGTGATCGGCGCCGGAATCGTCGGCGCCGCCGCCGCGCATTTCCTGGCGGCGGCCGGGGCGCGGGTCACGCTGCTCGACGCGTCGGGACCGGCGGCCGGAGCGACCGGCGCTTCGGACGGCGCGGTCTCGGTCGCGAGCAAGAAGCCCGGCCCGATGATGGACCTCGCCCGCCATGCCCGCGCCTTCTACGGAAGCTGCGAGGCCGACGGTTTGCTGCGCGGCCTGTTCCATCGCCGCTCGACTTTTCTCGTTGCCCGCACCCGGCTCGAGGCTGAGCTCGTCGCCGAGCACGGCGCCGATCTCGCTGCCGCCGGCGAGCGCGTGCTCGATGTCGACCGGCCGACGTTGCTCAACCGCATTCCCGGCCTCGGCGACGGCGTCTGCTTCGCCCTCGAAATCCCCGATGACGGGCATGCGCTCGGCTACGAGATCACCCAGCGCCTGCTGCAGCGGAGCGCTGTCACGGTCCGGCGCAACGCGCCGGTCTCCGAGATCGTCATGCGGGCCGGGCAGGCCGCCGGCGTCGCGATCCGGGACGAGCTCCTAGCGGCTGATGCCGTGCTCGTCGCCGCCGGGATCGGCTCGGTCGGCCTGCTCGGTCTGGGCGACATCCTGATCCCGCGCAAGGGACAGATGGTCGTGACCGACCGGGCCGCGGCCGGCCGGCCGGCGATCGATGGTCATCTGATGGCGGCCTCCTATCTCGCCGCCAAGCGCGGCATCGTCCGCGACAACGCCCATATCGGGCTCGTCATCGACCCGCTGGTCACCGGCCAGTTCCTGATCGGCGGCAGCCGCGAGGATCACCGCGCCGACCAGGCCACGGATGCCGCGACGATCGCGGCGATCCTGCGCGACGCGCTCGATCTCTATCCGCCGCTGCGCCAGCGCCGCGTCCTGCGGACCTTCGCTGGCGTCCGCACCGCCTCGCGCGACGGCCTGCCGATCATCGGCCCGCATCCGCATCTCGGCGGGGTCACGATCGCCACCGGCTTCGAGGGCGACGGCATCTGCCTCGGCCCGTTCATGGGCGCCAGCGCTGCCCGGATGATCCTCGGCGAGGCGCCGGGCGTCGATCTTTCCCCGCTCTCGCCCCAGCGCTTCGCCGCCGTCGAGGCCCTGGCATGAACCCTTGCTTCTACTGGATCGACCGCCCGGTTTCCTTCCGGCCCGGCGAGACCGTCGCTGCGGCGCTGCTGCGCGCCGGCATCGCCGATCTCGGCCCTGAGGGGGGAGCCGTGCGTGGCCGCGTGTTCTGCAGCATCGGCGCCTGCCAGGCCTGCGTCGTCGCGATTGCGGGCGAGGGGCCCGTCGAAGCCTGCCTGACGCCGGCGCGTTCCGGAATGCGCCTTGCTCCCCAGCCCGGCATCGGACTGCACCATGACTGAGCTACCGGTCCTTGTCGTCGGCGGCGGGCCGGCGGGCGTTGCTGCGGCCGTAGCCCTGGCGGAAGCCGGTCTGCGGGTGCTGCTGATCGAGCAGCGCGACCAGCTCGGCGGTGCCATCCATCGTCAGCCCGCAGTCGGTGCACCACAGATCTGGAGAGGGCCGGCACGGCATCGGCGCAACTGGGCGGAACTCGCCTCGCGCCTCGAACATGTGGCAGAGCGGATCGAGCTGCGGACCTCGACGGTCTTCCTCGGCATCGACGGGGCAGGGCGCTTCCTCTTCGATGATCGTATGGCCGGCCGCGTTTTTGCGCGCCCTGTCCGGGCCGCCATCGTCGCGGTCGGTGCGGTCGAGAAGATCGCTCCGTTCGAAGGCTGGGAACTGCCGGGCGTGATGAGCGCGGGCGGCGCCCAGGTCCTGCTCAAGGAGACCGGCCGGCCGCCCGAAGGTCCGATCGTCGTTGCTGGCAGTGGTCCGCTGCTGCTCGCCGTCGCGGCGCAGCTCGCCCGCGCCGGCAACCCGCCGCTCGCCGTGCTGGAGCGCGGCAGGCCCTGGCACAAGCCTAAGGCCCTGGCCCGCCTGATGACGGCCGGGTCGCCGCTCGCCGAAGCCGCCGCCTATGCCGCGGCGCTCGCCTTGAAGCGTGTGCCCTATCGCAGTGGCAGCGAGGTGCTGGGCGTCAGCGAGACTGGGCATGGGCTGACGATCCGCGTCCGCGCCGGCTCCGCCGAAAGCCTGCTGCAAGCTCGCCATCTGCTGATCCATGACGGGCTGGAGCCGAACCGCGCCGGTATCCCGCTGCCGGCCCCCGAGGCGGAAGTTCCCGTGCTGCTCGCCGGCGACGGGCGCGAAATTCTCGGCGCCGATGCGGCGATCCTCGATGGCCAGCGTGCCGCCTCGGCGGTCCTTTCGCGCTTGGGACACGCCGCTTCGGCTGCGCCGCTCGAAGCAGCTCTGAGCAAGGCGCGGAGCTTTCAGCTCGTGCTTGCCGAGGCCCTGCGTAGCAAGGCCACGCCGCCGACGCCGCAGACCATGCTCTGCCGCTGCGAGGGGCGCCGCTATGCCGATTTCGCCGTACTGCCGGCCGACGCATCGGCCCGCGAGATCCGGCTGATGGGCCGTTTCGGCCTCGGCGCCTGCCAGGGGCGCTTCTGCGGTCCGATGCTGGCGGAACTGCGGGGTGAGGCGCTGCCGACGGCCAATCCACCGCGTTGGCCGCTGCGGCCGGTCTCGGTCGCCGCCCTCGCCAATTTCTCGACCGACGAAACGGAGTCATGAGCCGTGAATGGCACTCTCGCAAAATCCTTCAGAAGCAGTAGCCGTCCAGTGGTCGACGTGCTCAACCCCTTCTCCGGGGTGAGCGTCGGCAAGGTCGAGGTCGCCGACGAGGTTGCGGTCGCCGATGCGCTGCGGGCCGCCCGCAAGGCCTGGCGCTCCTTCCGCTTCAGCACGCCGGCCGAACGCAAGGGCCTGCTCCATCGCCTCGCCGAACTGCTCGCGGAGGACGCGGAGGAGATGGCGCAGATCATCTGTGCCGAGGTCGGCAAGACGATCACCGAAGCGCGCAACGAGGTCCGCCGCGCCCAGAACACGCTGCGCCTGAGCGGTGATGCGATCACCGTGCTGCATGGCGAGGTGTTGCCGACGGCGATCGTGGCGGGGGCGCCGAGCAAGCTCGCCGCGATCACCTATGAGCCGGCCGGCGTCGTCGGGGCGATCACGCCCTTCAATTATCCGCTCAACCTGCTCTGCCACAAGCTCGGCCCGGCCATCGCCGCCGGTAACGCCGTCGTCGCCAAGCCGTCGCCGAAGGCGCCGCTGGCGGCGGAGCGGCTCGGCGAGCTCGCGATCAAGGCGGGCTTCCCGCAGGGGCTGTTCAGCGTGGTCCATGGCGGGGCCGAGGTCGCCGCCATGATCGCCAGCGGCGATATCGACCTGCTGAGCTTCACCGGCGGGCCGGCGGCCGGTCTCGCGCTCAAAAACGCCTCGGGCCTCGTCCGCTGCCTGATGGAGCTCGGCGGCAACGACCCGCTGATCGTGATGCCGGATGCCGATCTCGACCGGGCCGCGCAGACCGCGATCGGGCATCGCTTCGAGATCGCCGGCCAGAGCTGCGCCGCCGTGAAGCGCCTCTATCTGCATGAGGAGATCCGGGACGCGATGATCGCGCGCATCGCGGCGCTGATCGCGGATATCCGCACCGGCGACCCCGCCGACGAGGCGACCGTGATGGGCACGCTCATCGACGAGCCCGCGGCGGCGGAGGTCGAGCGGCGGGTCAGGCTCGCCGTCGCGCAGGGGGCGAAGGTCGTCGCTGGTGGCAGGCGCCGTGGAACCATGTTCGCGCCGACCCTGCTCGACGATGTTCCGGCCGAGGCCGAGCTGGTGCGCAGCGAGACTTTCGGGCCGGTGCTCGCGGTGCGCCGCTTCAGCGATCCCGAACAGGTGATCGGCGAGGTCAGCGACAGCTCCTACGGGCTGCAGGCCGGCGTCTTCACCAATGACCATGCCCTGGTGAAGCGCTTCTCGCGCGAGCTGCGCGTCGGCGGCGTGATGATCAATGAAGGCCCGGATTTCCGCGCCGAGAACGTCCCCTTCGGTGGCATCAAGTCGAGCGGGCTTGGCCGCGAGGGCATCCACATGACCTTGCGCGAGATGAGCGAGACCAAGGTCGTCATCGACTGACTGAGATGGAAGAGAAAGCCATGATCGATTCAGAGCTGCGCCAGCGCCTCTCCGGCGTCTTCACCGCCCTCGTCACCCCTTTCCGCGCCGGCGCGATCGACGTGCCCGCCTTCGAGCGCCTGATCGCCGCCCAGCTGGAAGCCGGCGTCGCCGGGCTGGTGCCGGTCGGCACGACCGGGGAGGCGGCCACCCTGTCCGAGGCGGAGGCCGACGAGGTCATCCGCATCACGGTCGCCGCCGCCAACGGGCGCGCCTTCATCATGGCCGGCACCGGCTCGAACGCGACCGCTCTCGCCGTCGCCAAGGCGAAGCGCGCGGAGGCGCTCGGCGCCGACGGCATCCTCGTCGTCACGCCCTACTACAACAAGCCTTCGCAGGACGGCCTGTTCACGCATTTCGCCGCCATCGCCGAGGCGGTGAAGATCCCGATCATGCTCTACAGCGTGCCCGGCCGGACCGGAGTCGAGATCGCCCCGGCGACGGCGGCGCGCCTGGCCAAGGCCTACCCGCATATCGTCGCGATCAAGGAGGCCGGCGGCAGGACCGAGCGGATCACCGAGCTGCGGCGGGCGCTCGGCGAGGATTTCGTCATCCATTCCGGCGATGACGGGCTGACCCTGCCATTTCTCGCGGTCGGCGCCGATGGCGTCACCAGCGTCGCTTCCAACCTGCTGCCGCGCGAGATCGTGGCGCTATGCGCCGCCTGGGCCAAGGGCGAGCTGCGCGAGGCCCGCCGTGTCCATCAGGCGCTGTTCGATGTCACCGGCCACCTCTTCATCGAGAGCAACCCGGTACCGGTGAAGACCGCGCTGGCCCGCAGCGGCGCGATTTCGGCTGAGGTGCGCGCGCCGCTGGCGCCGTTGCGACCCGAGAACCTGAAAGCGCTCGAAGCCAGTCTGGCCGCCTTCGAAAGCGCTCGGGACATATAAGAAAACCGGTAGGCGAGCGGCCTACTCTCGCATTGTTTGCGGAGGTGCCTTCCTTAGGCTCCTCCCTAACCCGGCAGGCCGGGGCAAGACCGAAGATCATCGGCAAGGGAACGGAGGATAATAGTCGTGAAGAAGATCATCAGCGCAATTTTTGCGGCCGGCCTTGGGCTGGCTGCATTCCAGTCGCCGGCTCAGGCCCAGGACAGCATCGAATCCGTGCGTTCGCGCGGCGTGCTGCGCATCCCTGGCATCATCAACGAGGATCCCTATTTCAACAAGGATCCGCGCACCGGTGAATGGCGCGGCTTCGCCATCGAGATGGCGCGCGACATCGCCAAGACGCTCGGCGTCAAGCTGGAAGTGGTCGAGTCGAGCTGGCCTAATTCGATCCTCGACGTGCAGAGCGGCAAGGTCGACCTCGCGCTCGGGGTGACCGCGACGCCGCAGCGCGCCATGTCGGTCGCCTTCTCGGCGCCGACCTATTTCAACAGCTTCGTCATCGTCTCGCCGAAGCCGGAGCTCTCCAAGCTGAGCTGGGCCGAGCTCAACGATCCCAAATACACCTTCGCGGTCGATCTCGGCTCCTCGCAGGATTTGATCGCCCAGCAATATCTGCCCAAGGCCAAGATGCTGCGCTTCAAGACGCGCGACGAGGCGATCGTCGCCGTGGTCAGCGGCAAGGCCGACGGCCTCGTCAACACCATGCTCAACGGGCTGGTGATGACCAAGAAGGCGAACGGCATCGGCAAGGTGATGGTGCCGAGCCCGGTCCTCTCGACGCCGTCGGTCGTCGCGCTGAACTGGAAGGGCGACGAGAAATGGCGCGCCTTCATCTCGGCCTGGGCCGAGTACAACCGCCGCATCGGCAACAACCAGACCTGGATCGTCAACAGCCTGGCGCCGTTCGGCATCACGCTCGACGACATGCCTGAAGGTTTCGGCTTCGGTGGTTGAAGCATAGGGCGGCCCGCAAGGGCCGCCCTCCAAGGAAGGCTAGCAAGACATGTATACTTGGAGCTTCGCCCCGATCATCCAGGCCTCCGACCTCTTCCTGTGGGGGGCGTGGATCACGGTCGTCTACACGGCGGGCTCGATCGCGATCGGTCTCGTCCTCGGCCTCGCGGTCTGCTTTGCCAGGCTTTCGGGCATCGGACCGCTGAACTGGTTCGCGCAGGGCTTCCAGGAGCTGTTCCGCTGCACGCCGCTGCTGGTCCAGCTGCTCTGGATCTACTACGCGCTGCCGCTGCTGCTCGGCTTCGACATGCCCAACTGGGCGGCGGCGCTGCTGACGCTCTCGCTCTATGCGGCGGCGTTCTATGCCGAGGTCTTCCGCGGCGGCATCGTCTCGATCGACAAGGGCCAGTTCGAGGCCGGCGCGGCGATCGGCATGTCCGGCTGGCAGGTGATGCGCCGCATCATTCTGCCGCAGGCCATCCGCCGGATGATGCCGGCCTTCATCAACCAGTCGGTCACCCAGTTCAAGAACACCTCGCTGGTCTCGGTGATCTCGGTGGCGGACCTGACCTACATGGCGAGCATCGTCAACGGCCAGACCTATCGGCCGCTCGAATCCTACACGGTGGTCGCGGTGCTCTACTTCGTCATTCTCTTCCCGATGATGAAGTTCGCCGACTACATCGAACACCGCATGCGCCGCGGCAACTGATCGAGAGCGCCCATGACCTCCGCTTCATCCGCACCCGCTTCGTCTTCCTCGGTTTCGTCGCCGGCCGCCTCCGATATCGTGCTCGAGGCGCGCGGCATCACCAAATGCTTCGGGGCGCTGACCGTGCTCCACGGCATCGATCTCGCCCTCAAGGCCGGCGAGGTCGTCTCGATCATCGGGCCGTCAGGCTCGGGCAAGTCGACCTTCATCCGCTGCATGAACATGCTGGAGAAGCCCGACGCCGGCGAGATTCTCTTCCGTAATCGCCGCGTCGGCGAGAAGTATCGCGGCAGCGGCGATCTGCTCGGGCAGGGCGAGCTGCGCCGCCATGTTGGCATGGTCTTCCAGCACTTCAACCTGTTCCCGCATATGAGCGTGCTGGAGAACGTCATCGAGGGCCCGGTGATCGTGCAGCGGAAGTCGCGCGCCGAGGCCGTCGAAATCGCGATGGACTACATCGCCAAGGTCGGCCTGGCCGAGAAGCGCGACGCCCGGCCGGACCAGCTCTCCGGCGGCCAGAAGCAGCGCGTCGCCATCGCCCGGGCGCTCGCCATGCAGCCCGACGCGCTGCTGCTCGACGAGGTCACCAGCGCGCTCGATCCAGAGCTCGTCGGCGAAGTGCTCGGCGTGGTGCGCGATCTCGCCAATCAGGGCATGACCATGGTCATCGTCACCCACGAGATCTCCTTCGCCGCGGACGTCTCCGACCGGGTCGTCTTCATGGAGAATGGCCGCATCGTCGCGCAGGGCCTGCCCGAGACCATCCTGCGCCGCCCCGACAATGAGCGCCTCAAGGCGTTCCTCGCGCGCTTCCATGGCTGAGCCGGTGCGACAGGCTGAAACTCCCTTCAGGGTCGTCATCGTCGGCGCTGGGCGCGTCGGCTCGGCGCTGGCGCTGCTCCTGAAGCAGGCTGCCGAGTTCGAGGTCGTGGTGGTCGATCCGACCGAACCGGCGCAGCGGCGCATGGACGAGCTCGGCCTGCCGCTGGTGGAGGCCGACCCCGGCAACGCCACGCAGCTCGACCGGCTCCTCGGTGAGGCCCAGGCCGTGGTCGCGGCGTTGCCGGCGGCGGCAACGCCGATGGTCGCCGCCGCCGCGCGCCGCAGCGGCATTCATTATCTTGATCTCGGCGACGATACCGCCGGTCTCGACGCGGTGCTGAGCGAGGCCCGCTCGGCGGCAGGATGCTTCATTCCGCAATGCGGCATCTCTCCGGGGCTGGTTTCGCAGCTGGTGCTCGATCTGGTCTCGCGAAGCTCCGGGCCGGTCGAGATCGATGTTCGCATCGGCACCTTGCCGCGCGAGCCGGGTAGCCGGCTCGGCTACGGACTGACCTGGGACGTCGATGCCCTGCTGCGCGAATACATCCAGCCCTCGACGGCGCTGGTCGATGGCAGACGCGCCAGCCTGCCGGCCCTGAGCGATCTCGGCCGCCTGCGCCTCGGCGGGCGTGACTATGAGGATTTCGTTTCCGGGAACATCCCGGCGAGCCTGTGCGCGCGCCTGGAAGGGCAGGTTGCCCGGCTGACCTCGCGCACGATCCGCTATCCCGGCCATCTCGACTATATGCGCTTCCTGCTCGACGAGCTGAAA
Organism: Allobosea sp. NPDC055594; assembly: GCF_053618995.1. Lineage (NCBI taxonomy): Bacteria > Pseudomonadati > Pseudomonadota > Alphaproteobacteria > Hyphomicrobiales > Alloboseaceae > Allobosea > Allobosea sp. NPDC055594. Next base: position 70,201 of record NZ_JBSHIO010000006.1, on the reverse strand, counting down.
CTGCGCGCCAGGACCGACCTCCTGCGCAACCTCTTCCTCAACGCGCTGCCCGAGATCGTCGACGACCGCCTGCTGATTTCGATCGGCGCGACATCCCGCCAGGATGGACGCTCCGTCGAGGAGCGGTTCACCCGCGAGGTCGTGCCGGCTCAGATCGGCGGCAGCACGGTCAGCGCGATGCGGCGCACCGCCGCCGCCCATGTCGCCGCGGTGCTCGATCTCCTGCGCACTGGCGTGATCGGCGCGTCCGGCCTCTGCGCGCAGGAGGAAATTCCCTTCGCCGCCCTGAGCGCCAACCGCTTCCTCGCCTGGTTCTTCGCGGCTAGTGCGGAGGAGGGAGGCCTGACCAACCCGAGGAATGCGGCATGACGAGCGGCACGGACACATTGCGCGGACAGGCGGGGACCGTCGGCGATCTCGGCATCGGCATCCTGATGCTCGACACGCATTTCCGGCGGCTTCCGGGCGATATCGGCAATGCCAGGAGCTGGTCGACGCCGGTGCAGTTCCGCGTCGTGCGTGGTGCCGACCCGGCCGCGATCGTGCATGGCCGGCCGGGGGATTTCCTGCAGCCCTTCATCGCGACCGCGCTCGACCTCGTTTCCTGCGGGGTGCGCGGCATCACCACGAGCTGCGGCTTCCTCGCTCTGTTGCAGAAGGAGCTCGCGGCGGCGCTCCCCGTGCCGGTCGCGACCAGCAGCCTGCTGCAGGCGCCACTGATCGAGGCGATGCTGCCGGCCGGACAGCAGGTCGGCATCCTGACCTTCGCGCCGGAGGCCTTGAGCGCGCGCCATCTCGCCGCCGTCGGCGTGCGCACGGACACGCCGATCGAGGGCCTGGCGCCGGACAGCCTGTTCCGCCAGGTCTATGGCGCCAAGGGCGGCGTCTCCGACTTTGCAACGCTCGAGCAGGAGGTGATCGCGGCCGCGCTGGCACTGGTCGAGAAGCATCCGAATGTCGGCGCGATCCTGTGCGAATGCACCAATCTGCCGCCGCATTCGGCTGCGATCGCCAAGGCGACCGGGCGCCCTGTCTTCGACATCATCGGCTTCGTCGACTGGTTCGCCCGCAGCCTGATGCCGCCGGCCTATCCGAGGGGCTGACGCGCCGGCTCGCCCGCGGTGTCAGCCCGAGCCCACCGCCTTGGCGGGGTCGGTCGGCGGGATCGGCGGATAATGCAGCCCGCGCTGGCCGGAGAGGCCGCGGTTCGGCGCCATAACCAGCTCGGGCTCGGCCATGCCGACAAGCTCGCCATCGCGCAGCCAGGCTTCGTCCTCGCCATAGAGGCTTCCCGCCAGCGCCTTGCCGAGCCGCGCCCGGATGTCCGCATGGCCGGGATCGCCGGCGAGATCGGCCATTTCCTGCGGGTCTTTGTCGAGATCGAAGAGCTGGAAATGGTTGCCGGCCGGATACCAGATCAGCTTGTAGCGGCCGTCATGCACCATGCGGGTCGCCTTCGCCCCTTCGAGCGATTCCCCATAGAGGATGTCGCGACGCTGCTCGCCGACCATCGACAGGCCCTCGCAGCTCTCCGGAATCGGCAGGCCGCAGAGATCGAGCAAGGTCGGCATGATGTCCTGCAGGCCGACAAGGCGGCCATCGGTGGCGCCGGTGCCGACGCGGCTGTCCCCCGCCGCTCCCGAGAGCAGCATCGGCACGCCGGCCGAGGCCTCGTACATCAGCCGCTTGGCGTAGAGGCCGTTGTCGCCGAGCATGTCGCCATGATCGCCGCAGATCAGGATGATCGTGTCGTCGAGCAGGCCTTCCTCGCGCAGCGTCCCGATCAGGATCCGCAGCTGATGGTCGATATGGGTGCACAGCGCATAGACCGCGCGGCGCATGTCTGCGAGCTGCGCTGGCGGAAGCTGCTCCCAGTAGTGATGCGCGACGCGCACCGCATAGGGCAGCGCCGCTGGGTCCCTGGCCCAGTCGGCCATCAGGGGGACGTCGATGTCGCGGGCCCGATACCGTTCGAAATAGCTCGCCAGCGGCACGATCGGCGGATGCGGATGAGTGTAGGAGACGTGCCAGAAGCCGGGACGCGTCGGGTCGCGCCGCTTGATCGTGCGCGCCGCCGCGAAGGTGATCCAGTTGGTGACGTGCAGCTCTTCCGGCAGGTGCCAGGTCCGCCAGCTGTATTCATTGTTGCTCATGCCGTGCATGAACTGCTGGCCGGGCTGGCCCTTGTCGGTCAGGAACAGCTCGTAATCGTCCATGCCGCCGAGATGGCCGCGGCCCTCCTCGGCGAGCAGCACCTCCTCGAAGCCGATCCGGTCGCGCTGCGGATAGACATGGAGCTTGCCGATCGCGGCCGTCTGGTAGCCGGCGTCGCGGAAGGAGCGCGCCAGCGTCGGCAGGCCGTCCGGCATCGGCAGGGCCGGCTGGAAGACACGGTCGCCATGGCTGCGCGGGCTCGTGCCCGTCATCATCGAGCGCCGGGCCGGGATGCAGATCGGGCATTCGGCATAGGCGTTGGTGAAGCGCGTGCCGGTGCGGGCGATCTGGTCGAGCGTCGGCGTCTCCACTGTCGGGTGGCCGGCGATGCCGAGCAGGCGCGCCGGCCATTGATCGACGGTGACGAACAGCACATGGCGGTCGCCAGGCGGAGAGGACGCAGCTCCTGCCGCTGGATTGCCTGCCTGATCGCCGGAGACGCGCTGCATGGCCCTGCTCAGTTCGCCTTGGCGCCGGAGATGCGGACGAGCTCCGCGATCTTGCCGGTCTCGGCTTTGATGAAGTCGCCGAAGGCGGCGGATGTGCCGCCGACCAGCTCGATGTTGAGCGCCGCCATGCGCTCGCGCACCGCCGGATCGGCGACGATCCTGTTGAGCTCGGCATTCAGCCGCTCGACCACGGCCGGCGGCGTGCCGGCCGGCACGAAGACACCGTGCCAGGAGGCAAACTCATAGCCGGGCACGCCGGCCTCCGCGACGGTCGGCACGTCCGGCATCGCCGCCGACCGCTTCGCTCCGGTCACGGCGAGCGCGCGCAGCGTACCCTCGCGCGCCATCGGCACGGCGGTCCCGTCGATCATCGCGGTGACATGGCCGGCGATCACGTCGTTGATGGCCGGGGCCGAGCCGCGATAGGGCACATGGGTCGCCTTGATGCCGGTCTTCTCCTTCAGCAATTCGAAGGCGAGCTGCTGCGGCGTGCCGACGCCGGCCGAAGCATAGGTCACCTTCTCCGGATTGGCCTTGGCATCGGCGAGCAGCGCCGCCAGGTCCTTGGCCGGGTTCTTCGGATTGATCACCAGAAGCAGCGAGACCGAGGTCAGCCGCATCACCGGGGTGAAGTCGGTGAGCGGGTTGTAGGGCAGCTTGTCCTGCAGGGCCGGGGTGATCGCATGGGTCGCGATATCGCCGATCAGCAGGGTATGGCCGTCAGGCTCCGAGCGCGCCGCATCGGTCGCGCCGATGGCGCCGGCCGCGCCGGGCTTGTTGTCGATGACGATGGTCTGGCCAAGCGCCTCGCTCAGCTTCGGCCCGATCAGCCGCCCGAGAAGGTCGACATTGCCGCCAGCCGGATAGGGCACGACGATCCGCATCGTCTTGCTCGGCCAGGCGGTCTGCGCCGTGGCGGAAGCCGGGAACAGGGCCGGCGTGATCACCAGCGCCGCCGACAAGCTCAGCAGGCGGGGCAGCCCGCTCTTGTGCGTCACGCTCATTCCGAAAACCTCCCACCCGCGGCGTTTCTGCTCACGCCGACATCGATTCGAAAACTGAGCCAATCGCAAGCCATCAAGAAATTAGTTTTGCTTATTAGTCTTGGGCTCTAGTTTCGGCTCATGGACCAGAGACTGCTCAGCTTTTTCGTGACCCTCGCCGAGGAGCTGCATTTCGTGCGGGCGGCGGAGCGGCTCGGCGTGACCCAGCCTGCGCTCAGCCAGCAGATCGCCAAGCTGGAGGAGACGCTGGCGGTAAAATTGTTCGAGCGCACCAAGCGCCGCGTCGCGCTGACCGATGCCGGCCGGAACTTCCAGAGCGACGCGCTGGCGATCCTGCGCCAGCTCGATCTGGCGGTGGCAGGGGCGCGCCGCGCCGCACAGGGGCAGATCGGCCGCCTGACCATCGGCTTCGTCGAGGCCTGTCCCTTCAACATCCTGCCGGTGCTGGTCTCGCGGCTCAGCCGCGAACTGCCGGAGGTCTCGCTGATCCTGCAGGAGATGGTTACCAGGGAGCAGGCCGAGGCGCTGCGTTCCGGCCGGATCGATGTCGGCCTGCTGCGGCCGATGTTCAGTGAGCCCGGCCTCGGCACGCTGCCGCTGTTCCGCGAGAATTACGTTGTCGCGCTGCCAGCCGGGCATCGCCTGACGCAAGCGGCGGCGGTGCCGCTGACCGCGCTGCGCGAGGAGCGCTTCATCATGACCCCGCCCGGCAAGCGCCGCTATGTCGAAGGCCGTTTCCGCTCCGCCTTCCGCCGGGCCGGCTTCGAGCCGCTGGTGGCGCAGGAGGTCCACCAGCTCCATACTATGATCGGCCTGGTCGCCGGTGGCATCGGCGTCGCGCTGGTGCCGCAATCGGTGTCGCGGCTCAATCTGGAGAATGTCGTCTACCGGCCGTTGAAGGGCCTGGACTCGACGGTCTCCGAACTCGTCGCCGCCTGGCCGCTCGATCGCGAGACTCCGGTGCTCCGGCGCTTCGTCGCGATTGCGCGGTCGGTCGCGGCCGGGGAGGGGCAGCGCGAATAGGCCTACCGGGCCATTGCGCATCGCTCTAAGCTCGGCCGGGCTTTCGCGAGGCTCGAGCCAGGGGATGGATCGTCGTCGATTTGAAGGCGGAGAGGAGCGGTCTTGCCGCCGGAGAGGATGATGCTGAAGGACGAGCTGATCAAGCGCTTCATGGTGACCAATGGCGAGAAGTTCAGGCTCGCCGACTTCGATCCGGGCGACACGGTCGGCCTCGATATCGACAAGGAAGAGGCCAGGGAGCTGCTGGCGGCCGGCACCAGGCGTTTGCATGCCCTGCAGGAGCGCCTCTATGCCGAGGGGCGCTGGGCGGTGCTGATCGTGTTGCAGGCGATGGATGCCGCCGGCAAGGACGGCATGATCGAGCATGTGATGTCCGGGATCAATCCGCAGGGCTGTGAGGTGACCTCGTTCAAGGCGCCGAGCATCGTCGAGTTGCGCCATGATTTTCTCTGGCGCACGACCTGCGCCCTGCCGCAGCGCGGCCATATCGGCATCTTCAACCGCTCCTATTACGAGGAGGTGCTGGTCGCACGGGTGCACCCGGAGATCCTGGCCAAGCAGAACTTGCCGCCATCGCTGGTCAAGGAGGATATCTGGAAGGATCGCTATGACAGCATCCGCGATTTCGAGCGGCATCTTGCGCGCAACGGCACGCTGGTCCTGAAGTTCTTCCTGCATGTCTCGAAGGGCGAGCAACGCCGCCGCCTGCTCGAGCGTATCGACGAGCCGGCCAAGAACTGGAAGTTCGATGCGGGCGACCTGGCCGAACGCAAGCGCTGGCCGGACTATATGAATGCCTATGAGGAGGCGCTCGCCGGAACCGCGACCAAGCACGCTCCCTGGTATGTCGTGCCGGCCGACAACAAATGGTTCAGCCGCCTCCTGGTGGCGACCGCGATCGCCGACAAGCTCGAGGAACTCGACCCGCAATTCCCCAGGCTCGACGAAGAGGCCCGTGCGGCGATGCATCGCGCGCGCGCCGAGCTCGCCGGCGAGGGCAACGGCGCCAATGGTGCGAAGCGCAAATCCTGAGCGAACTACCCGCCGCGGCTGCGGCGGGTCCTAGATCGCCGCGCGTCCGTTCGGACGCGGTCACGGTGATCTATCTCAGTGTTGCCGCATCGGACCGAAAAGTGGAGTCCACTTTTCGGTCCGATGCTATAGGGCGGCCGCCTCAGTACCGGTTGCGCTGGGTCGCGTCGTCGATCGCCGTCAGCCCGGAGAGCGCCTGCGACGAGCGGTTGACCTTGTAGAGCGCGCGAAACACCCGGCGCGCATCCTCGTAGCGCCGGGCGTTGAAATAGGACCAGCCGCGCATCAGCATCAGGTCGGTGGTCTCCGGGGCGTATTTGGCGCGCTCCTCCAAGGTGAGCAGCGCGGCGTTGAAGTTCTTGGCGTCGTACTGCGCGTAGAAGCGCTCGGACAGGAGCAAAGCGGAGAGCTCGCGGCGGCGCGCAGGCGGCAGCGCGGCCGAGGTCGCTGCGGCCGTCGCTTCGTTCGTCAACCCTTGCTGGAGCGCGGCATAGGCCTTGCCGGCGGCCGCATCGGCCACCACCTGACCGTCGCCTGTGCGCATCGCTGCCTCGAAGGCCTGCATCGCCGATGCCGGGCGCTTGAGATTGAGCAGGCACCAGCCGCGCGCCAGCGCGGCAGCGCCGGAGCTGCCGCTGCCGCTGCCGCAACTGCCACCGCGGACCGGGCGCGCCGCCTCACGCAGCGCGGGGGGACGTTCGGCAGGCAGGTAAGTATCGACCGGTGCAGGTTCCGTTGTCAGGCGCCGCACTGCCGTCGGAGGCCGGGGGGAGGCTTCGAGTGCCTGCGCCCGCGGCATGCGCTCCACAGCAATGGGCTCCGGCGTGGCCGGCCTGATCCCGGTCTCGCGCGGCGGGGCCTCGCGAGCCGAGAGGTGGCGCCGGCGCGGATCCAGAATATCGGCGATGCGCTGCGAACGCCCACGCCATTCGGCGACGATGGCACGCAGGCCCGCCACGTCGCGCAGCCTCTGGCGCGCCAGAGCCAGGCCGAAGGCGGCGGGCTCATGCTCGCGATCCCAGGCCAGGGCGGTTTCGAACCAGTGCTCGGCTGGCACGGTCTGGCCGGAATTATAGGCATACCAGCCGAGCGCGGCGGCGCCGAGCGCGTAACGATCGGCGCTGACCGTCTTGACGATCCGCTCCAGCACGACCGCTTCCAAGCGCGGTGGCGGCTCCTGCGTCAGCAACGCCGTCAGGGCGTCGAGATAGGCCTTGCGGTTGGCCGGGCCTGCCTCCAGCCATTGCGAACCGAGCGCCTCGGCTTCCTGGTATTTGCCGTTGGCTGCGAAGGCGAGTACGGCGCCCTCCGCCGCTTTGGCGCCGCCATTGCGGGCGAGCGCCATCCGGAACCAGTCGGACGCCTTGGCCGGCTCGCCATGGTGCAGGGCGTAGAAGCCGAGCAGGATCGGGTCGTCCGGCGTCGTCGCGGCGTTGGCGAGTACCTCCAGCCGGCGCAGATCGTCTGCGCTGACGGTGAGCTTCGGGTCTTCCGCCGCCCGGCCGATGCGGCGGCGGGCCAGTTCGTCACGGATGCTGGCGAATTCGTTCTGCCGTTCCAGCGCCATCAGGGCGTTGACCTGCTCGTCCTGCAGGGTCGAGAGCGCCTTCTGCATCGTCCCGAGCCGCTCCTCCGCCTTCTCGCAATTGGCGAGGATGTAGGAATAGGCGTCGCGTGCCCGGTCCCTGCGCTCGGTCTGGACGAAGGCTTCGGCGACGCGCCAGAGCGCATCGACATTGGCGCAGGTGAGCAGGGCAGGCGTCTCGGTGCCGATCCTGATGACCTGTTCCCACTGCCGGGCATTGGAGGCGTTGACCAGGCGCTGGGCTGCCTCGGCCTGGTCGAGCTGCTGGGCGAGGTCCGCCGGCGGGCTCCAGCCGGTTTCCTTGGAGCTGCGCCCGGCGATGGCAGCGCGGACTTCGCTCAGCTTGCCTTCGGCAAAGAGCTTCCACATCCGCTCGAGCTCGGGGTCTCCGGCCGGGATCGGCGTGTTGAGGTCGGTCGGCGGCTTCCACTGCGGATAGAGTGCACGCAGCCTCGCGAGCTCCGCCTCGAAGCGGCGCGTGTCGCCCTGGCTGGCGAAATAACGCAGCGCGCTTTCGTCGACGGGCGGAGCCGGTTGGGCCTGACGCTGCCCGGCGGGCAGATTGGCAGGCGGCGGGGCCTGGGCGAGCTCCGGCTTGATCTCGGCCCCCTCGGCCGCGGGCTGGTCCAGCGTGAAAGCACTCGGCGTGCCCGGCTTGGGCGCCGGCGGCAGCTCGCCTCCTTGTCCGAAGCGACCGAGACCGTAGAAGATGGCGCCCGATGCGACGGCAGCCAGCAGGATCGACTTCACATGCATCGCTGATACCTCTCGCTCAGCATCGCCAGCGTGAGCAGATGCAGGGTTGAGGGGTAGTAGGCCGTCGGCACGAAGGATTTCAGTTCTTGCGGGATCGCGGTGCCGTCGGCCGCGCAGGCCAGCGCTGCTACGAGGATCCGGTAGCCGGGATCCGAGAGCTGTTCGACTGCCTGCTTGCTGCGGACGTCGACGATGGCGGGCCCGTTCACCCAGGCCGCGCGGAATGGTGCGAGGCGCCCCGGTTCGCCGAGGCCGGCCCGCAGCAGATAGAGCGGGACACGCATGGCATTGTAGCCGAATTGCGCGGGGAAGCCGTCGGCCGGTCGCGGCTCGGCCTTGACCGACATCCATTCGGGTGCGGGCATGTTCGCCTTGGCGAGCGTGTCGAGCAGCTTCAGCCCGGTCGCCTGGACCTTGAGCCAGCCATTGTCGCCGGTGAGGCGCGCCATCACCGGCAGCGCTTCGAAGACCCAGTAGGAGGGGTTGACCACCGGTCCGTCGGCTCGGTCCTTCTCCGAGAAGCCGGTGACGGCCGGCATCAGCCAGGTTTCGCTGCCGCGTTTCAGGAAGGTGGCCTTGGCGATGTTGCGCGCCAGCTGGCGGGCGGCGTTGGTGTAGCCGGGCATCGCCCAGGCCGAACCGGCACAGTTCAGCGCATAGGCGATCAGCAGATCGCCATCGGTGGCGTTGTTGATGTCGGTGACGCGCGGCGTCGCCTTCGGGTCCCAGCGCCAGGCCGCGAGCCCATCGTCGCGGATCAGCAGCTCCGTGCGCGTGAAGGCGAGGATGCGGGCAAAGCTCGTGCGGTCGCCGGCGAGGCAGGCGAGCAGCAGGCCGTAGCCCTGGCTCTCACTGTGGCTGATCGCGCCGTTGAGGTCGTCGACGACGCGCCCGTCCGGCATGACGAATTTCTGCTGATAGAGCTCCCAGGCTTCGAGCGGCAGGGTCGCCTGCGCCGCGGGTGCAAAGGCGAGCATCGCCGCGGCGACGGCTCCGACCAGCCTTTTCATCGGGTTCCGTCTCATGGCTTCTGGCCCAGACGGCCGAGCATCAGCGAGGTCGAGATGCCGAGCGCGATGCAGGCGCCGAGCAGGGCCAGCGCATAAACGCCGATATTGCTCGACAGCCAATTGGCGAGGACGAGGCGCATATTCGCCAGCGAGAAGCTGCGTGTCATCACCATGGAGGTTTGGCTCGGCTCGACGACGTGGACATCCTGGCTGCCGCGGAAGGCGGTGACCTGCCCGGCGAGCTTGGCCCAGTTGCCGGGCGTGACGATGCGCGAGACCGTCGCTTCCAGCGTTTCCTCGCGGCGCGCGACGAAGGCGGTCCAGACCTGCCGGCTCGCCGGGTCAACGGCCTGGGCGGCGATCATATCGGTGCCATCGGCCGGCTCGTAGAGCCCGCCGCCGGAGGACGGGATGCGCAACTGGGCGAAGGAGAGATGGAAGGTCCTCTGCAGCCATTGGTCGAAGGCGACGAAATAGCGGGCCAGGGGCCCGCCGAGCGAGCTGCGCCAGCGATCGCGCAACGCGTCCGTCGTCGGCTCCGCCTGCTCCTGGGGACCCGGTGCCTTCTGACCCTGGAAGCGGTTGATGACCGCGTCGAAGATCGCCCCGGCGTCGTTCTCGGGTGCGATCAGTACGGTGTCGGCGCGTGTCGGCCAGGTCGTGCGAACGTTTTCCGCGACCCCGACGCGCGGCAGAATGCCCTGCGGCAGCTGGCCGGCGGCGCCGACGATCAGGGCCGGCTGATCGTCGGTGGTCGCGACGGTGGCGAGGGCATCCACGGCCAGCGGCCTGGCCGCACGCTGGGCGATGCGCGCGACCAAGGTCGCCGCCGCACCGTAATTGGCCGTGTCGTGGCGGCCCAGGATGAGCGGGATGCGCGTCGCCAGTGAATAGGGGAAGCCGGTTCCGGCGACCGCCGCGAGATTGGGCTGCACGCCGATCTTGGCGAAGTCCGGGAAGGAGAGGGTCGAGGTGTCGAACAGCGCGAAGCGGCTCCGGCCGGGCAAGGTCGCGCCTGGTCCGCAGGCCTGGTCGGAATGGGTCAGCGTCACCGCCTCGAGCCAGATTTCGTTGATCCCCGGCCTGAAATGCCGCAGCGGCACCGTGATCGGAAACTGCTGGAGCAGCCCGCCGGAGGTCGCGTTGAAGGGCACTGTCGCCGCGACATTGCCGTTGACGAAGATCTCGAGATGGCTGCCTCCGGGCAGCACATCGGCCGCATAGGCCGCATCGAGATAGAGCGTCGCCTCGCCATAGGCGTTTGCATAGGAATCGCCGGGAAAGGCGACGACGGCGCGTGTGCGCAGCCGGCGGCCGGAGGATTCCTGGCTTGCGATGCCGAGCTCGGAAAAGCGCAAGGCGCGGGCCTCGGACAGGAAGGGCGCGTTCGGCAGATGCCAGCTCGACGTGTCCATGAGCTGTCGGTTGACATTGGTCGGCCGCGAGACGGGCGCCGTGAGCAGGGTCGCGACGACGTTCTCGATGTCTGGCCAGCTCGCGCCGGTGACCAGCAGGGTCGATGGACCGAGGCGGGCGTCCGAGACGAAGCCGACGAAGCTGCGTGCCTTGGCCTCCTCGGGAACCTGCGTCAGGAGATCAGGCAGTTCCGCGGTCGTCGCAAGGACGACGGTCAGCGTGCCCGGCCTCGCCCGGCCGGGCGCCCGCTCGGAGACCTGCACCACCGCCTGGCCGTAGCGCCCGCGCAATGCGGTGGCCTGCGAGACCGCGAAGATCATGTTCGCCGCCGCAGCGCTCGAAGCCCCCGGGGCGACGATGCGGATGGTGGTCTGACCGTTCTCGTCGGTGCCGATCGCCGGCAGGTCGTCGATGCTGCGCAGGCGCAAATCCGTCGCACTCGGCGAGCGGAAGCTGAGCTTGGTGCCGGCACCGTCGATGCGGGTCCAGAGTTCATAGGTCGACGCGACCGAGCAATCCGTGCGGTGACGCTGGATCGCTTCGAAGCGGATCGTGTTCTGACCAGGACGGAGCAGGCCCCTGCGCAGATTGGTCGAAAGGCGCGCCAGGCGGTCCGAGGAGGCGACCGGCGTTTCGAGCACCCGCTCGCCATTGATCCGTACCGTCAGGCGCGAGGCTTCCGGCATGACGACGAGCGCATTCTGAAAGGCGACGTCGAGGGCGAGGTCCGAGTTCGCCTCGTCCTGGGTCAGGTAGAAGGCCCAGTTGCGCGTGTCGGCTTCGCCTTCCAGCGTCACCCGTGCCGCCGGCAGGAGCGGCTTGAAGCCGAATCCCCCGGCGGAAGGCAAGGCGGTGCTCGGTATCGCCGCCGTCGGCGCCGGCGTGATCGGCGTGGGGGCAGGGGCCGTCGGCGCGGCGCTGGCCGGAGCCGGCGGTGCGATCATGAACGGCGCCGGGGCACCGCCCGGCGCGCCCGGCTGCTGGGCGAGGGCGGGAAGCGTCGTCGTCGCCAGGGCGATGGCCAGGGCGCGCAACAGCCGGGGCGGATGGAGCGCCGTCATTCCGCGGCACTCGGCTTGCTGGCGACCTTGCCCAGCCGATAGAGGCCCATGAAATAGGACAGGCCGCGGCTGGTCTGGAACAGCGCGATCCGGAGGAAGCGCGTCGTGCCGCGGACGACGCCGATATTGTTGCGCCGCGCCTTCTGGAAGCGGCTCCAGCGCTCGGCATCGGAGAAGGCGAGATCGGCGATCATCCGGCTGTGCAAGGGTTCGGATGGCTCGTAGCGGCAGCCGAGCATCAGTCCCTCCGCATCCTGCTCGATGCGCTTGATCCGGATCGGCAGCCTTCCGCTGGGCATGGCGAGGCTGGTTTCGAACGAGATCAGCGCCTGATCGCCGATCACGGGCTTGCTGCCGATCGATGTTCCGCCGATCCGGATCGCGATGCCGTCGACCGAGGCATTCTCGGTGACCATCGGTGTTTTCTCGTCGTTCAGCGTGATCTCGCCACGGCGTTTGACGGCGAAACGGCGGGCGGCGCGGCCCTCCGGCCGTTCCGAGACGACGCCGAGCGCGCAGCCGGCCATCAGCAGGTTCATGATGTTCCAGAGGCCGACGACCAGCGTCGTGTCGGCATTGTAGGGCTCGGCGATGGTCCGCCAGTACTGCGCGACCACCCCCAGCGCCAGGATGATGAAGATGATCAGGAACGGCATGCCGAGCTCGGAAACGCGGCGCGTCTCGAGGGATTCGTTCTTGGCGGTGACCTTGAAGGTCGGTTTGCTGGGGTTGAGCAGGACCGAGATCACGGCCGGCAGCAGATACAGCGACTGGATGAACTCGTAGAGCTCGGAGATCCATGGCCAGCGATAGCGGCCATAGAGATAGTTCTGCATCATCAGGTTCACGACCATATAGCCGACGATGTAGGCGATGAACTCGCCACCGGTCGCGACGAAGATCTCGAGTCCGAAGAACAGATAGAACAGCGGCGCGATCAGGAAGATCATCCGCGCGAACGGGAACAGCCAGAACAGCGCCGTCGACGTGTAGCAAAGGCGCTGCGGCAGAGAGAGGCCTCGCTTCAGCAACGGCCGGTGATAGAGCAGGATCTGCATCATCCCCTGGGCCCAGCGCGAACGCTGGCCGATGAAGCTGGCGAAGGTCGCCGGCTGGAGTCCGGCGATCAGCGGCTTGTCGACATAGACGCTGTTCCAGCCGGCGGCATGCAGGGTGATCGCGGTTTCGGCGTCTTCGGTGATCGAGCGTCCGGAGAAACCGTTCGTCGTCAGCAGCGCTTTGCGGCTCAGCACCGCGGCGGAGCCGCAGAAGAAGGACGCGTTCCACTTGTCGAGGCCGCGCTGGATGATGCCGTAGAACATCTCGTTCTCCGACGGCATTTCCTTGAACGTCCGCAGATTGCGCTCGAGCGGGTCGGGATTGATGAAGAAATGCGGCGTCTGGACCAGGAAGAGCTTGGGGTCGCGGGCGAAGAATCCGACGGTCTCGGTCAGGAAGCTGCGCGCCGGGGCATGGTCGGCGTCGAAGACGACGATCAGCTCGCCCTGCGAATGGGCGATGCCGTTATTGAGGTTCCCGGCCTTGGCGCTGAGATTGCGTTCGCGCGTCAGATAGGTGACCCCCAGCCCCGTGCAGAGCTTCTGGAGCGTCGCGCGCCGCTGCTTGGCGGCATTGGCGGCGGCGAAATTGTCGGAGTTGCACTTCTCGTCGGTGCCGCCATCGTCGAGCAGATAGACCTGAAGCTTGCCGGCCGGGTAGTCCATCGCGAGCGCCGCCGAGAGCGTCGTCGCCAAGAGATCGGCGTCCTCGTTGTAGGACGGCACGAAGACGTCGACGGTCGGCGCGTTCTCCAGGTCGATCGGCGGCGTTTCGCGGCGCGGCAGCGGCATCGCCACCACGAACAGGCTGAGGAACAGCATGCCGATATTGTAGAGTTCGGCGATGAAGAGGATGACGCCGGGGACGAAGTCCTCGATCTGGTTGACCGGCGGCAGCGTGCTCGTGGCGCGCCAATAGACATAGCGCAGCACGATCGCCGTCCCGAGGCCGAGCGCGATCAGCCGCCAGACGCCGAGCGGGCGCAGCAGCTTCAGCAGGATCATCGCGCCGACCAGGATGGTGCTGGCGATCAGATGGGCCTGGAGGCTGATCGGCAGCGCAATGAGCGCCGTGACCAGCGCTGCCGTGACGGCCCAGACGAAAACGTAAATCGCGGTTGGCATCGGTGACTTGGCGCTTCTTGCTCAGCGTACGGGTGGTGGTGGCACGGTCGGGTAGCCTTCCATCGGCCGGTCGGGAATCGCAGGTTCGGCTGGCGCAGTTTCGCGCGGCGGGCTCTGGCGCATGGGTCGCGCCGGGCGCGGCGCGCTGGTTCGCGGTGGCAGGACATCCTCGAAGGAAGGCTGCCGCACCGGATAGATCGGCGCGCCCGCCTCGCCCAGATTGGGCGCCGGCGAGGGCGAGGCGCCGACCGGATCCCAGCCGGTCCGGCCAAGCGAGGCGTTCAGCGAGTAGCCATAGGCCAGCCGCAGCAGCGCGGCCTCGCTCGCGCCCGGCTCGCAGATGCGGATCCGGATCGAGGCCGCTCCGGTCTTCGGCAAAAACAGGCTGTCGCCGCGCATCAGGCGCTGCCAGACATAGATGCAGGCGTCGTTGCCGACGCCGCGTCCGTAGGCATAGCCGAACGGGCCGTATTTGTTCTGCACGAATAGCGCCGAGGTCGCCATTGCCACTCCGGGCAGGCGCTCCTCCATCTCGGCCGCGAGCACGTGGTCGTCGAGCCCGGGTTCCTTGAGCAGGTTTCCGGCGACGCCTTCGCTGTCGGGAACGTCCGCTGCGGTCAGGAACGCCACATGGATCGTGTTCTCGCCGGGCGTGCGGCCCCGCGTCGCGAGCGCGATCGTCTGAGCGATGGCGTTGTCGTAATGTCGCTGCGCGACGGCAATGGTCGGTGGCCCGCCCGGCGGCAGCGCGATCATCGCCCGGCTCGGGTCGACATTCACCGCGCGGCTCGAGAACACCAGCTCGGAATCGCTCAGCCGCTGTTCGCCGCAGCCGGCGATCAGCGCCGCCAAACCCGCCATCGTCACCAGCGTCGCCTGCCGGGAGCGCGATATCGCGCGCTTGCTAAAAAATCCGGTCGGCAGCTGCCGGGGGCCTGTCATTGTCGCGCGGAACGGTTGGTGCGGGCCGTCATGTCTTGACCATCGTTAACAATCGTTAAGGAGAACTTACTTGGCGCTGCGCGTTGAACGAGTGTCGGCCGAGAGCAAATCCATTGGGCCCAATACAATTGATTCGTGCTTCGCGGCCAACCCGTCGCTACTGTAATAAGATAATCGTGTCGTCCACCGACGATGGGTATTGCGTAGATCCTGCGGGGCTGCCTCCGGCCTGACCAAGCATGGCAAATGCCCGCCGGGTTCCTCTATCGGGTGCGCGCGCCAGCAGCGCCGCGGTCGGCGTGCCGAGCTGACGGTCCATGCGCCGGCGGCCGCTCGCGTCCCCGGAGGGTAACGGCACCGGGCGAGGGGGCCCGCCAGAAGCCGCCTGGCTTGCAGCGATGAGATAAAGCAAACCGGCACAGCGTCTTAATAGGTTTGGGACGGCCCGGTGAACGGCCTCCTGCCCGGGGCCGTCGTCGGGTTTCGGCCGGAGGCGATGAGCGAGCCCGACGCGGCGTGGATGCGTGCAAGCTGTGGCCGTTGCGTTTTATGCGTGCAGGCCGGCCATCGCGGCCCCGTTTCCGTCACGCCCCTGTTGACGCCTTTCGTGGCACATGCCTTGCTGGCGCCGCCGACTACTAAAAAAGAGGCAAAAAGCCTCGGTTTCGGAATGACTGACCGATGTCAGCAGAGGGGATCAGTGATGGACGAACATAAGTTGCGCGACCTGGTTGAGGGCGTGAAGGACGGTTCCGTTTCGCGACGCGCATTCATTCAGCGACTGGCTGCGGTCGGTGTCGCAGCTCCCTTCGCGTCGCAGATCCTGGCCTGGAACGACGTCGCGATGGCGCAGGCCTCTCTCGCCTACAAGCCGACCAAGGCCGGCGGCGGCGGGCCGCTCAAGATTCTGCTCTGGCAGGCGCCGACGCTGCTCAATCCGCATTTTGCCAGCGGCACCAAGGACCAGATTGCCGGGCGCATCTTCTTCGAGCCGCTCGCCGGCTGGGACAAGGAAGGCAACCTGACGCCGCAGCTCGCCGCCGAGGTGCCGACCCGCGCCAATGGCGGGCTCTCCGAAGACGGCAAGGTGGTGACCTGGAAGCTGAAGCAGGGCGTCAAATGGCATGACGGCAAACCCTTCACCGCCGACGATGTCGTCTTCACCTGGGAATATGCCGCCGACCCGGCGACGGCCGCCTACACCACCGGCTCCTACACCAACATCAAGGTCGAGAAGGTCGACGACCACACCGTCAAGGTGATCTTCAGGGAGCCGACGCCGTTCTGGGCCGACCCCTTCGTCGGGGTCGTCGGCCAGATCCTGCCGAAGCACCATTTTGGCGAGTACAAGGGCGCCAAGTCCCGCGAGGCGCCGGCAAATCTGAAGCCGGTCGGCACGGGCCCCTACAAGTTCGTCGAGTTCAAGCCGGGCGACATTCTCACGGGCGTGCGCAACGAGGATTATCACGTCAAGAACCAGCCGCATTTCGACACGATCGAGGTCAAGGGCGGCGGCGATGCGGTCTCGGCGGCCCGCGCCGTGCTGCAGACCGGCGAGTTCGACTATGCCTGGAACCTGCAGGTCGAGGACGAGGTCCTGAAGCGCATGGAGACCGGCGGCCGCGGCAAGGTCAGCGCGGTGCCCTCGGGCGACATCGAGTTCATCATCCTCAACACCACGGATCCGTGGACCGAGGTCGATGGCGAGCGCTCCAGCATCAAGACCAAGCACCCGACGCTGTCGGACCCGAAGGTGCGCGAGGCGTTCAACCTGCTGATCGACCGCGACTCGATCCAGAAGTTCATCTATGGCCGCGGCGGCACCGCGACGGCGAGCTTCGTCAACGAGCCCAAGCAGTTCAAGTCGCAGAAGCTGAAATACGAGTTCAACGTCGACAAGGCGAACAAGATCCTCGACGACGCCGGCTGGAAGCGTGGCTCGGACGGCATTCGCGAGAAGGACGGCAAGAAGCTCAAATACGTCTACCAGACCTCGATCAACGCCCCGCGCCAGAAGACGCAGGCGATCATCAAGCAAGCGGCCCAGAAGGCCGGCATCGACCTTGAGCTGAAGTCGGTGACGGCGTCGGTGTTCTTCTCCTCCGACGTGGCGAACCCCGACACCTACACCAAGCTCTATGTCGACATAGAGATGTACACCACGACGCAGCCGCAGCCCGATCCGGAGCGCTTCCTCAACCAGTTCGTTTCCTGGGAGGTCGCGACCAAGGAAAACAAATGGCTGGGCCGGAACGTCTCGCGCTATTCCGACCCGGAGGCCGACAAGGCCTACAGGGCGGCGCAGAAGGAACTCGACCCTGCCAAGCGCGCGGCCCTGCTGATCAAGGTCAACGAGATCTTCTGCGAAGCCAATGTGATCCTGCCTCTGCTCTCGCGCACCCGCGTCGCCGCCTCGGCGAGCAACCTGATGCACGATCACAGCGGCTGGGACGTCGACACCTGGAACGTGGCTGCCTGGTATCGCAGCTGAGGCCGGCTAAACCGCTCACGGGTGGTCGAAACCGTCCGTGAGCGGCCCTCTGCCGCTTCCGCGCGAGTTGGCCCGGCCCGGTGGTGTCTCCTCGCCATCGGCCCGCGCGGCTCGCTTTAGCGACCCCGTTCACGGGAACCCTTGATGGCGACTTATCTTCTGCGGCGACTGCTGATCGCCATTCCGAGCCTGCTCGGCATCAGCCTGATCCTGTTCACGGTGCTGGCGATGGCGCCGGGCGACCCGTTCTCGGAGATGGCGACCAATCCCAATGTCCCGCCCGAGGTGCGCGAGGCGCTGCGCGCCAGCTTCGGCCTCAATGATCCGATCATGGTGCGCTATCTGCGCTGGCTCTCCGCCATGCTGCAGGGCGATTGGGGCTTCTCCTTCGCCAGCCGCATCAATGTCGACGACCTGATCCTGCAGCGCGTCCCAACCACGCTCTTCATCGTCGGAACCTCGCAGATCCTCGCGCTGTGCGTCGCGCTGCCGGTCGGGATCTATGCGGCGACGCGGCCCTATTCGGTCTTCGACCAGATCGCCAACACGCTCGCCTTCGTCGGCTTCTCGCTGCCGACCTTCTTCACCGGCCTGCTGCTGATCCTGCTGTTCTCGATCAAGCTCGACTGGTTCCCCTTCGTCTATCGCTCCGACATCGCCGCGACCGGCTGGCGCTGGTACTGGGAGATGTTCCGCCAGGCGATCATGCCGATCACCGTGCTCGGGTTGTTCCAGGCGGCGTCCTATACTCGCTATGTCCGCTCTGCCGTGCTCGACGTGATCCGGCTGGACTACGTCACCACGGCGCGCGCCAAGGGCCTCGGCGAGAGGACCGTCACGCTCCGGCACATCACGCGCAACGCGCTGATCCCGGTCGTCACCCTGGTCGCCCTGCAGATGCCTGCGGTCTTCGGCGGCGCGATCGTCACCGAGCAGATCTTCCGGATTCCCGGGATCGGCTCTCTGCTGATCGACGCGATCCTCGCCAACGACACGCCCGTGATCATGGCCGTCACCTTCGTCTTCGCCTGCCTGGTCGTCCTCTTCAACCTCATTGCGGATCTGCTCTATGGCTGGCTCGACCCTCGCATCTCCTTCGGCTGATCCGGCTGCGGCCGCCGCCGCGGCGAGCGTATCGGTCTCGCCCGGGCGCGAAACCTGGCGGCGCTTCCGCCGCCACCGGCTCGCCATGGCGAGCACGGTCATCCTCTGCCTGTTGATCCTCGGTGTCGTCGTCGGCCCATGGATTTGGACCGTGCCGATCAACGAGATCGATTTCTCGGCGCAGCTGCAGGGGCCGTCCTGGGCGCATCCCTTCGGCACCGACGATCTCGGTCAGGACCTGCTTGCCCGCATGATGTATGGCGGGCGCATCTCGCTCGCCGTCGGCCTCGCCGCGATGGTGGTGGCGACGCTCGTCGGCGTCTTCATTGGCGCGCTCGCCGGCATGTCGCGCCGCGGGCTCGACCCCTTCCTGATGTGGGTGACGGATCTCTTCCTGTCGCTGCCGCAGCTGCCGCTGCTGCTGCTGGTGATCTATCTCTTCCGCGAGCAGCTCAAGGCGGTGTTCGGCGTCGAGGGCGGCGTCTTCATCCTGATCGTCATCGTCATCGGCGGCCTGCGCTGGATGCCGGTGGCGCGGCTGGTCCGGGCCCAGTTCTTCTCGCTGCGCGAGAAGGAGTTCGTCGAGGCGGCGCGGGCGCAGGGCGCGACGAAGACGCGCCAGATGCTCGTCCACATCCTGCCCAATGCGATCGGCCCGGTCATTGTCGCCGCGACCATCGAGGTCTCCTCGGCGATCATCGCGGAATCGACGCTCTCCTTCCTCGGCCTCGGCTTCCCCCCGGACATCCCGACCTGGGGACGCCTGCTCTTCGACGCCAAGGACCATCTCGATGTCGCGCCGCATTGGGCGATATTCCCGGGCGCGGCGATCTTCCTGACCGTGCTCTCGATCAACTTCATCGGCGACGGCCTGCGCGACGCCCTCGATCCCCGTCGCGTCATCTGAAGCCGACCGGAAGGCGACCTCATGACTTCTCCCATTCTCTCAGTTTCCGGCCTGACGACCTCCTTCCGGGTCGAGGGGGCCTGGCGCTCGGTGGTCCGGGGCGCCACTTTCGACATTGCCCCGAAGGAGACCGTGGCGCTGGTCGGAGAGTCCGGCTCCGGCAAGAGCGTGAGCGCGCTCTCGATCATGCGCCTGACCCCGCCCGGCTCGAGCAGGATCGAAGGTAGCGTCAGGCTCTCGGGCAAGGAGCTGCTGACGCTGCCGGAGGCGAAGATGCGCGAGGTGCGCGGCAACGAGATCGCGATGATCTTCCAGGAGCCGATGACTTCGCTCAACCCGGTCCTGACCATCGGATTCCAGATCGCGGAGGCGCTGATGCTGCATCGCGGCCTGTCGCGCTCGGCCGCGGAGGCCGAGGTCGTCAGGCTTCTGGAGAAGGTGCGGATCCCGGCGGCCAAGGCGCGCTTCCACGACTATCCGCACCGCTTCTCCGGCGGCATGCGTCAGCGCGTGATGATCGCGATGGCCTTGGCCTGCAAGCCGAAGCTGCTGATCGCCGACGAGCCGACCACCGCGCTGGACGTGACGATCCAGGCGCAGATCCTAGAGCTGATCAAGCTGCTGCAGGAGGAGGAGGGCATGTCCGTCCTCTTCATCACCCACGATATGGGTGTCGTCGCCGAAATCGCCGACCGGACCGTGGTGATGTACAATGGCGAGCAGGTCGAGACCGGCCGGACCGAGGATATCTTCGCCAATCCGCAGAAGCCCTACACCAAGGCGCTGCTCTCGGCGGTACCGCGGCTCGGCTCGATGGAGGGGCGCCGGCGGCCGATGCGCTTCCCGGTGGTCGACCGCAAGACCGGCCTCTCGGACGTTCCGGCCGAAACGGCCGATACCGTCGCCGCGAGCGAGCGGCCGGTGCTCGAAGTCGCCAATCTGACGACACGCTTCGAAATCCGCTCCGGGCTGCTCGGCAGCGTCTCCGGCCGGGTCCACGCAGTGGAGAACGTCTCCTTCAGCCTGCTCTCGGGCGAGACGCTGGCGCTGGTCGGCGAATCCGGTTGCGGCAAGTCGACGACCGGGCGCTCGGTGATGCGTCTGATCGAGCCGCTCTCCGGCTCGGTGCTGCTCGATGGCGAGGATGTGCTGAAGCTCGACCAGAAGACTCTGCGCGAGCGCCGGGCGCGCATGCAGATGATCTTCCAGGACCCGTTCGCGAGCCTCAACCCGCGCATGACGGTCGGGACGGCGGTCGCCGAGCCGTTGCTGATCAACAAGCTCGCCAACCGCCGGGAGGCGCAGGACAAGGTCGCCGATCTGCTCGAGCGTGTCGGGCTCCAGCCCGACATGGCGAGCCGCTTCCCGCATGAATTCTCCGGCGGGCAGCGTCAGCGCATCGCGATCGCCCGCGCCCTCGCGGTCGAGCCGCGCCTCGTCGTCGCCGACGAGGCCGTCTCGGCGCTCGACGTCTCCGTGAAGGCGCAGGTGATCAACCTGATGCTCGAACTGCAGGAGCGGATGAAACTCGCCTATCTCTTCATCTCGCATGACATGGCCGTGGTCGAGCGGGTCAGCCACCGCGTCGCGGTGATGTATCTCGGCGAGATCGTCGAGATCGGCCCGCGCGAGGCGATCTTCGGCAATCCCCAGCATCCCTATACAAGGCGCCTGCTCGCCGCCGTGCCGGTTGCCGATCCCGCCCGCCGCCACGAGAAGCGGCCGGTCTCGAACGACGAGATCAGGAGCCCCGTCCGTCCGCCCGACTATGTCCCGCCGGCCCGGCAATATCGTGAGGTCTCGTCCGGCCATGCCGTGATGATCTGGGGCGAGGAATGGGAAAAGCGGGAGGCGAGGGCCTCGGCAGCGTGAGAGGAGGCGGGTGGCGGAGGGAGCTGCCGGGCGAGATGTGCGGATTTACCGAATTGCTGCCGGGCATGTCCCGGCTCGGCAGCACCGCCGCCGCCGAGCTTGCGTTGATTGTCTGATTGTCATTGTGTTTCAGTTACTTGGTCCGGATTGTCCATGCCGCTCGACGATGCGCATGTGAATTCGGTCTTATTGGCCGCGACCGTCTTCGTGTTGCCGCCTGCGCGGCTGGAGCGAACCCGGCGGCCGTCGCGAGCATGCCGCCCTGTGTTGCCGCCCTTTGATGGGTGAGGGCTCAGGGCTGCTGAGACATGCGCGGATGCGGACAATGCTAAGCAAATCGGCGCCGTTCATTTTACCGGGCAGCCGCACAGTGCACCTCGCATAGAGGAGCATGTGATGATTCTTCCGGTACTCGGCATTTTTAGCTTCATAGCCCTGGGATATGCGCTCTACCTCGCGTCCGCACCGGACAAGGAGACGACGCAGCCCAAGCCTCTGATCAGCTGAGAAGGTGCGCCAGCCGGAACCGGCTGTTTCGGCCTGGGCGCCGCTCCGTCATCATTCCGTCGGGCAGGGCCTCGCTCCGTTCGCAGCGACCGCAGCGCCCTTGTTCAATGCCCGGGCTATGCCCCCGGAAAGCGCTTCGTTTCCGCCGCCCTGCCGGCGGAGGATGTCTTGGCAAACGCCGGGGAGCGGTCCGGAAGAAGCGAAGCGCCTCTTCGGCCGCTTCCGACACAACAAGCTCCGAAAGGACGCTGCACGGGCCGGTCGAGCCGGCTCATGCTCCCTCGCTGGCTTTCGCCGATCGCTGCAAGGACGCCGGTGCCAGCCCTCGACCGGCTTTGCCCGGCATGCCTGCGACAATGCCGGGTACGGGAGATTCGTTGCGAAGCTGGCATGCGAGGCGTTCGACTGGAGCCGCTTCCGCGCGCCATAGTTGCCGGAGGGGCTCAGAGGCCTGATATAGCCAGCCACTCCCGATTTTAAGCTCGTTCGCAGGCTGCGCCATATCAATGAACGTCCCTTCCGACGCCAGAGGAACCAGTTCGGCTGAATTGCGCCTCATCGGCCCGTTACGCAGGCTGGTGGGAGCTGAGCGAAGCGACGCGGCCGATGCGCAGCTCGGCTTCACTCTCTGCTTTATCGCGGGGGCGGTGAACGCCGGTGGCTTCCTGGCCGTCGGCCAATATACGTCGCATATGTCAGGCATCGTCTCGGCGATGGCCGACAATGTCGCCTTGGGTGCAGCCGGCCTCGCGGTCGCCGGGCTCGGCGCGCTGATGTCCTTCGTGCTCGGCGCGGCCTGCTCGGCGGTCCTCATCAATTGGGGGCGCCGGCACGTCGCTTATCGCCAGTACAGCTTTCCGTTGCTGCTCGAGGCGGCGTTGCTGCTCGCATTCGGCCTGATCGGCAGCATGCGGGGATATATGCCGTTCCTGGTCGTCGCCGCGGTACCGCTGCTCTGCTTCATCATGGGATTGCAGAACGCGGTCATCACCAAGGTCTCGCACGCCCGGATCCGGACGACGCATGTGACGGGCATCGTCACCGACATCGGCATCGAACTCGGCAAGCTCTTCTACTGGAATCGCACGGAAGGCCTGCTCGGTGGCCGGGTTCTGGCTGACCGGCGCAAGCTGCGTCTGCTCGCCTCGTTGCTCGGGGCATTCCTGCTGGGCGGGGTGGTCGGCGCCCTTGGCTTCAAGCATATCGGCTTCGTCTCGGCCATTCCGCTCGCATTGCTGTTGTTCTTGCTCGCAGGCGTGCCGATGCTGGTGGACTTTCTCGCGTGGTGTCGCGCTGCCTTCCGTGGAAGGAACTCGCGCGATACCCGCTAAGCGCCGATTTAGCGCCGCCGCGTCCCATCCGCGATCAACGCCAGCCCGTCGTCGATATCGTTCATGCGGCGAGCATCTCCATCTGTTGCGCGACTGTAAGCATGGTCCGAACGCAGTCGGCATGGCGTGGCGACCGCTCCCCATAACCGGCCTCGAAGCAGACAACCTTCGTGCGTGCCCCCCCAGCCTGCTGTGGCGTCTGACAGCCAGCGAGCGTGGTTGCGGCGAGGGCGGCTGCGATGATCCTGAAATTCATGCTGATCTCCGGCAAAAAATCGGCACCGAAACACGCCGAAAATTCGCGCGCAATCATGGGCTTGCAGCTGCGATCGGCTCGGCGTTCAGGAAGCTCTGATCGGCGGTTTCACGGACATGGCGTGCAAGGGGGCAGTCGTCCAGCGAGAAACCGTGTGCGGCCCTGTTCAAAACGCGCTGATCGACGAAAGTCCCGATTCTTGCTGCGCTTGCTCGCGAAATCGCTTGGGTGTCACACCCGTCATTCGCCGGAAAGCGCGCGTAAAGTGCGCGTGGTCGGTGTAACCGGAAGACAGGGCGATTTCGACAATTCTCGCGTCGGTGTCGCGCAAACGCTTGCTGGCGTTCTCGAAACGTGCGGAGGCGACGAGATCGGTGTAGCTGACGCCCGCCTGGGACAGCCTGCGCTGAAGGCTTCGCGGACTGAGCCCAGCCATTTCTGCGACCTGCGGCAGGACGGGGGCGCCCTCGTCGAGATAGGATGGCAACATCATCTTGAGCAGCCCGACGAATTCATAGTCCGACGGGCCGTCTTCCTCGCAAAAGGGTGGAGCGGAAGCAGCGTTCGAGCGGATGGACCTGCCCAGATACGAGACCGGTACGTCGATCCATGAAGCGTGTTGACCCGACAGGAAACGGGAATGAGGCCAGCAGGATTGGGTCTCGATGCTGGGCGTGTATCGGGCCTCGAAGGCTATCGTCGCCGGACTCCAGTGCGGCCCTGTGAACTGTCGAACGATGTGGATCGAAAAAACGAGCTGGAACCACTGAGAATGTTCAAGATGCGGCAGGCCGGCCGTTCCAGCGAGCTTGCTGCAGACTAGTACGCGGTCGTCGCAGCGTTCGAGCCACAATTTCAGGTTGGTGTCTTCGACCGAGGCCCATTTGCACGCTTGCTGGAGCGCCACGAGCAGCGTCGGCGCGTGGCCGATCACGGTCCGCAGTTTCTCGCTCAGCAGCCCGAAATGCATCTCCCGCGACGCTTGAAACCCGAAATCGACGATACCTTGCGCTCTCTGTGCGGCTTCCGCAAAGCGGATTGCGGGCAGGATCGGCACATAGTGATCGGCTTTTTCGACGAGCGAGGAAGGAAGTCGAAACCTGGACAGAAGCGATGCCGATGGAGCGCCGAGATCGTCGAGGATCGCAGCGAACGGAATAAGGACCTGGCAACGAGTTAAGGGAATCTCCCCCATCGAATGACTTTCCCGCGAATTTGCTTCCATGGCAGGTCCGACATTCTCGGGAATGCCGCCCTCGCCGAAAAGATCCGGACCGGAGAACCGTTCAGGTCTCTCCCCCCCTCCGCGGAATTCTGCCAAACGGCTCGGCATCCGTCCACGATCGCTGCAACGCTGGCCGATGACGATCGAAGCGCAGTCTTGGCGTAAAATGGCAAGAACTCCCCGCTGGCCCGCGGCAAATTGAAGCCAAGATCTGCGGCCCGCCACCGGACTTCAGTCGTCGCATGCGACCGCTAAACGACGGAAGACGACGTTGCCGCGGATCACTGAGAGCCATGCCCGGCCCCGGGCGAGGAGATTGTCTTGAAGGCCGTTCGCGTCGCCCGGATCACCCTCGCCGCCGCAACGGGGCAGGCTCGCATGACGTTGCAGAGCGATCGGACTCAGCACGGCCGCGTGAAGCATCTGAGTGCCGGTCTATGACGATGCGGAGCTTTCGCTTGTCGGCGCTTATCGGCACCGTTCTTTGCTGCGGGGCGCAGTCCTTCGCGGCCGACCTCCCGGCGCGTCCGCCGGAGCCGGCCGTGGCCGTATCGACGCCGGCCTGGAGCTATGTCGTGACGCCGTATGCTTGGCTGCCCTCGATTAACGGCTCGACGACGATCAGGGGTCGCACCGCCGACATTGACGCCAGCTTCGGCGATCTGCTGGACCGCAAGATTCCGGAACAGTTGTTTGGCTTGATGGGCGCCTTCGAGGCGCGAAACGGACGCGTCTCGGTGATGACCGACCTCGTCTATATGAAATTGGGAGCGGACGGCGGGGGCGCCCGTGCGCGCAGCGTCCATCCCGCGATCGGCGGAGCGCTCGCCGCTTCGATGTCGGCTCAGTTCGAGATGTTCATCGCCGAAGCGGCTCTGGGCTACGAACTGGTCCGCTGGCAAGGGGCCGGCGTCTCCGAAACGGCGATCGACGTCTATGGCGGCGGTCGCTTCTGGTGGCAGGATGCCGAGACGGATCTGGCGCTGACCGCCGGTCTTAATGTCGGTGATCTGACAATGGTTCGCGGCCGCGCGCGGGCGAGCTCGGGCGACGTGACATGGCTCGATCCGCTGGTCGGGGTGCGCCTGCGCCATCAGTTCACGCCGCAGCTCGACATGGTGCTGCGCGGCGACGTCGGCGGCTTCGGCGCCGGCAGCAGGTTCTCTTGGCAGGCCATGGGGTCCGTCAACTGGGAATTCGCCCGTACCGAAAGCACGGTCTGGAGCGGGATGGCCGGCTATCGAGCCCTCTATGTCGACTATGAGAGGGGCACCGGCCGCAGCCGCTACGAATACGACATGCTCACGCATGGGCCGATCCTCGGTGTCACCGCGCGATTTTAGGCACGGTGGCAGGTCCCGTTCATTCCATTCGCGCAAAGCAATTGAGGAGCCGGATATGAAGATGACGCGTCGATCTGCCGCCTTTGGCGGGATGAGCGTGCTTGCGGCGGCGGCCATGAGCCGTGCGGCCCTCGCACAGGAGGGAGCGCTGCTGGGCGTGGGCGAGGGGCTGGAGGATTTCTGGCTTGCCACCGACGCTTACATCTATGGCTATCCCCTCGTGACGATGGAGATGACCCGGCGGGTCCTGACCAATGTCGCGGAGCCGGCGGGAACAAAGGCGCCGATGGGGCAGCTCATCAAGATGCGCCAGTACCCCGACGCTTCGTTCAAGGCAGTCACCGCCCCCAACGCCGATACGCTCTACACGACGTCGTTCTTCGACGTCGGCCAGGAGCCGTGGGTGCTCAGCGTTCCGGACATGAAGGGTCGCTATTTCCTGCTGCCGATGCTCGACGGCTGGACCAACGTCTTCCAGGTCCCGGGCACTCGGACGACCGGCACCGGCCCGCAGACCTATGCAATCACCGGACCGGGCTGGAAGGGCACGCTGCCCGCCGGCGTCAAGGAGTACAAGTCGCCGACCAATATCGTTTGGCTGCTCGGGCGCATCTATTGCGACGGTACGCCGGCCGATTACGCGGCCGTGCACAAGCTCCAGGATGAGTTCAAGCTCGTTCCGCTGAGCGCGTACGGCAAGCCCTACACACCGCCTCCGGGAAAGGTCGATCTTTCGCTCGATATGAAGACGCCGGTTCGCGAGCAGGTCAACCGCATGGACGCCGTGGCGTATTTCACGCTGCTTTGCGAACTGATGAAGACTAACCCGCCCTCGGAAGCGGATGCTCCGGCGCTGGCGAAATTTGCACGCCTCGGCATCGTTCCAGGCCAGTCCTTCGACGCGAGCAAGTTCAAGTTCGATTTCGTGCGGCGCGTTCCGGAGGTCGGTTACGATCGGATCATGCTCCAGTTCAAGATCAACAAGGCAATCACACGGGAGAACGGCTGGGCCTACACCACGAAGACCGGCATCTACGGCACGGATTATTTGATGCGCGGCCTCGTGACCGCCATCGGCCTCGGCGCCAACCGCCCGCAGGACGCGCTCTATCCGGTTTCGAAGACGGACATGGACGACCGCAAGTACAGCGGCGCGAACAAATACGTCATGCGCTTCCCCAAAGGCCGCCTGCCGCCCGTCGAGGCCTTCTGGTCCGTGACGATGTACGATCCCGCCATGTTCTTCGTGGACAATCCGCTCAATCGGTACTCGATCAGCCCGCGGCAGAACCCGAAAATGAATCCGGACGGCTCGACCGATCTCTACATCCAGCACGAAACTCCGGGCAAGGATCTGGAGTCGAACTGGCTCCCGGCCCCTGCCGGCGACTTTGTCCTCATGTTGCGGATGTACTGGCCGAGCGAGACCAATCCCACGATCCTCGACGGTTCGTGGACGATTCCGCCGGCAAAAAAGGTCTCCTGACGGAGCAGGCCCGAGCCGGCTCTCGCGAACCGGCTCGGGCTCTGCAGGCCTTTTCCGCGCTCCCGGTCACGTCGAAATCAGAATCGAGTCACCATGCGAAAGTCATTGATCGTTGCTGCGTTTCTCGGGCTTGCGACCATGCCGGCGGCGCACGCTCAAACTCCGCTGAGCGCCTATGCGGATGCGAACGGCTATATCGACGTCCAAAAGCTCACCTGCGCTCAGCTTGCCGGAACCTTCCAGGAAGACGCCGACATGCTCAGCACCTGGTATAGCGGCTGGTACAATGGCCTGGCCCGCAAGCATATGCTGAACGTCGCGCGGGCAAAGGAGGCCGAGCACGAGATCATCGTGCATTGCAAGGCCAATCTGAACAAAAAAATCATCGAGGCAATCGCCGTCGTCTTCAAGGATATGCGGACGAAGCTCGGGATCAAGATGAAGCCATAATAGCTCGGCCGCTGATGGCAGGAGGGCGGTTGGTGAAATCTGTGATCCTGGCGGCCGCTGTGCTCGGGCCGGCGCCGGTCCGCTGTGCGGTCGTCAGTGAGACGCGTCTGCCGTTGATCCTGCCTTCCGGCCGACGCCTCAGGGGAAGATCGCTATGAAAACAGGTGTATATCTGTGCGTGCTCCTTGTCGCCGGACTCGCTCTCGCCGGATGCCATACGTCGCAGTCGAGGCAAGCGGAACTCGCCGCCATCTGCGCCGATCCGGCGAACCGGCAGCCCGGTGCATCCTCCTTCGACGAATGCCAGGCAATTTATCCTTCATCAGATCAGGCTCTGCAGAAGGATTATCTGCTCGGAGCGCCCAGCGGAAACTGAACGAAAGCGGAGACATCGAAGAGCGAAACCGGGAACTGCAAGAGATCGATCGAATGGCGCTTTTCTAAGCTGCCAAAGCCAGAGGAGTATTGGTAATAAAGTCTTCGAGGATATCTTCCGTATGCGCAGTTATTGCAGTGACATCCGTCGCGAACTGCCGACAAGGCTTGGCCGATGACAAGGGAGATTCGTTGTCGCAGCAATTCGCCAATCCGGTCGCCAACCTCACCAGCGTGCCGATTCTGCCCTACCGCTGCAGGACCGCAGTGAATCATGCCGGGACCGGCCGTGCTACGGACCTCTTCAGCAAGCTGTTCGGAGAGCACTGCCGTGCTTCTTCCATCCTGGGTCTTCGACGACATCGTATTTGATTTAGGAGGCGATGCTGGAGGATGTCCGGTCTCCACCAGCATTCTATGGCGCATTGAAGCGTCGAGGATCATTTTGGCGGGAGATGGAACAGCGATCGTATTGCTCGCATGAAGTTCGTCTTTCTGCGTGGAATGCGCATCGTGGGCACAGGGCCGTGCGAAAGCAGAAGCCGCAACCCGCTTCGTGCGTTCAGCGGGCTGCGGTTGGTACATTCCTGTTCTGCAGTGAGTTCAGGAACTGGCTCGTTGCAGCTTCGTTTCGGACGGCGATCCGCCCCGATTCGATGATAAAGTCGACGGTCTCCGTGGGTAGCGAGAAGCGGGTTGGCACCCGGTCGAGAAGCTCCTGCCGTTCGGGTCCAGCGTCAGCGAAGGTCAATTCACCGACGAACATATGCAGGTCCGCACAGCTCCATCCCCGCGTGTGACCACGGAGCCGGAAGACGTCGCCAAGTGAGAGACCGCAACGCCAGCGGACGAGTTCACGGCGCCAATTGGCGATCAACAGATTGAAGTGATCGTAGCCGGCGCGCGCGCTGGCATCGATGGCTGCGTCCGCCAAAGCTTCAGCAGTTGTAATACCACCAGGGCCCTCCTGACGGCTTGGCCAAGCACCGGCGGGACTCCGTCCGGAATTGACCACCAAGAATAGGGCGCGGCGCAGTGAAACGGCGATTTCAGGGGTTAGTGGATCATATGGGGTTGCGCCAACGCTTCGGGCAAGCGCTACACCTTGCAAACCGAAATTGTCAGTCACGCCGCCATCGGCGAGTTTGACGTAACGCATCTGTGCGGGATCGCGATAGCGTCGCAGCCCAGCTGCGACCGCGTTGCTCACGGAAGAGCCGCTGCCGATCTGTGATTTGGTGGCCCATGCCGGCAATGGTCCATCGCAATTGCGATGATGGGCCTCCACATTCACGGGCGCGAAAACCAGTGGGAAGGCGGCTGACGCTGCTACTGCGTGCGCGACTGGAAGCTGATCAAGGTCACTACAGAGAGCCGCGAAGGTCTCGCGTGAAAACACGAAGGGCACCCGGTTGTAGATGTCGCTGGCGGCGATCCAGACCGCAGGTTGATTTCGCTGGCGACGGAAGTCGCGGAAGGTCGCTCCTTCGAACAAGGCCTCATCGAGCCAGGCGCTGAGCGAGCTGCTGCTATTCGCTCCGCCCTTGTCGATCACGTTCAGAATGTTTGGCAGACTCACCGAGGTAGAAAAGCTGACTTCAGCATCGCGAAGTAAAAAGCGCTCGCGAAAATCAGAGAGTGCTGCGCGCTGTTTGAGTCCGAAATAGGCTGCCGTGACCGAGCCCCCAGAAACGCCCGAGACAAGATCGATCGCATCGAGCAGTGTGCGACGCTGACGATCGCCCGGAATCCGAACGTTTTCTAACCCTTGAAGGACCCCGAAGGAGAAGGCCGCGGCTCGCGTGCCACCTCCCGAAAAGGCGAGCCCGATCGCGATATCGGGCAGATCGTCGACCGGCAGGAGGCCGTCCTGCGCCTTGGTTGCGCTCAGCGCAGGCCGATTGATCGGGGTCTGATCGAGATCCGCACAACTAGCCGTCAAAAGGATGATCGCGAGCAGAGGGCCAATTCGAAAGGGAAACAACGGAGCAGCTCACTCGAGGAATTAGGCAACGTTCATCTCACTGGAGGATCGTTACCTGCCACGGCTCTGCTGCGCAACCAGCTAATTCTGTCCGCCGCCAGATGATTTTGAAACTGTTTCGGTTTATCAGGAACGGAGGATCTGGCTTGTCCAAGTTTAAGGCTACCCGGCCCGAAAATGATGCTTCAACCGTCTTTTCTGGATGGTCTGGCGCTTGTCCTTTCGCGTTCGGTGATGAAACAAGAAGCGACCGGTGCCGGGCGCCGTCATGGGTGCTCGACGTGTGAGGCTGCAACCGCGAGATAGTCCTGGGTTGTTCTCGCTGTCCCCATCTTGCCAAAGCCTACGCAGTTTGACGGATGACGATCTCATAGCCGAGGTCGATCACTCTTTGTCGCGTGCCTATCCCGTCGATCTGTCGCAGAAGTTGCTCGGCCGCAGCTTCCCCCATGGCACGCCGCGGAACCCGGACGGTCGTGATGGACGGCGATAGGATCGACGACAGCTCCAAATCGTCGAAACCGCCTATGGCAATCTGACTCGGCACCTTGATCCCCCGGCTCTGACATTCGAGAAGGGCGCCGATTGCCAGCACATCGCCGCCGCAGGCGATGCCGTCGACTTCCGGGAAGCGATCGAGATATGCGCCGATCGCCTTGCCGGCTCCGGCATGGGTAAACTCGGTCGGGACATAGCGGATAGCGTCTTCGGCAAACCCGTTGGCGCGCAAGGCAGCCGCATAGCCGGCCCTCCGATCGGTGTTACGGTCATTCGGGGCATAGTCGGTGCAGAGGTGCACGATGTTGCGACAGCCGCGCCTGATGAGGACCTCGGTCAGGTCATACATCGCCTTGTAGTTCGAGTATCCGACGCAGACGCTGATGGGATTCTCGGAGATGTTGAAGGTCTCGACCACCGGGAGGCCGATCCTCTCAATCAAGTCCCGGACCTCGACCGAATGGGTGTAGCCTGTCAGGATTACGCCCGACGGCCGGTAGGACATCAATGATTCCAGAAGGCGGAACTCGCTGTCGGTCGAATAGCCGCTGCAGCCCAACAGGATTCGCATGCCGGCAGCCTCGGAGACCTTGGTGATGCCTTCGTAACACTCGGTGTAAATCTCGGCTCTGAGATTGGGGATGATGACCACGATGAATCCGGAGCGTTTACCGGCGAGCGAGCCGGCGACGAGATTGGGCACGTAGCCGAGTTCCTCGGTGACCGCTCGGATCTTGGCGAGCGTCGCCGGGGCGACTTTCGACGGCTCCCGCAGCGCACGGGAGACGGTCATTAGGGAAACGCCGGCGCGAGACGCAATATCGGACATGCGTGCGAAGCCGGCCTTTTTCATTGTCGCAGGCGCTCTTCCTGACTTCATGTGCTGGAACCGGCCAATTGGCGTTTCTGATGCGCCATCATGGTTGCGCTAACACTTCCATCTTTTGCACTCGCTTGAGTGAATTTCTAGCGGCAACCGTTTCCGAGGTCGAGCGGTCTAGCGAATTGACTATGCTTATCTCGCTGATGGGCCTTTGAAAAGAGAGGGCCGGTGCTGCTCTAGGTCGGTCTCAAACAAAGCTCTTCCCCCCGATTGACAGGCGTAATGATAGCGCTATCATTGATCTAGATCAAACAGCGAGGGAGGACGCCGTGACTTTTGGTCAGAAGATCAAGCGCTATGCTGCGGCAATGGGGCTTGCGCTAGCGCTTGCATCGCCGGCTGCTGCTCAGGATTCGACCTGGGGCCGCGTGACGCAAGGCGGCAAGCTGCGGGTCTCGGGGATTCCGAACGAGGCGCCGTATTACATCAAAGATCGCAAGACGGGTGAGTGGAGTGGCATCTTCATTGAGATGGGGCGCGATATGGCCAAAGGCCTCGGCGTCCAGTTGGAAGTTGTTGAGACCGGCTCCTGGGGGACCGCCGTTCTTGATCTTCAATCAGGCAAGACCGACGTGCACTTCGGTCAGAATCCGAGCCCGGCCAAGGGGAAGGTTCTGCATTTCTCCAACCCGGTCCATATCAACACTTTCAATACTATCTGCCGGAACGTCGAAAGCAAGACCTGGGCCGACCTCAACAGGCCCGAAGTCCGGATCGCTGTCGACGGTGGTTCGGCGCATGAGATGATCACCAAGCGGAACGCGCCCAAGGCGAGCATAACTGTCTACAAGACGCGTGATGAGGTTATCTTGGCGGTTGTCTCGAACAAGGCGGATTGCATGGTCATGACGCCCCTACTTGGACTCGATGCGCTCAAGAAAAATCCCGGCCTCGGCAAGATGTCGGTCCCAGCGCCGGTAGTGTTCACCGATTCTTGTGTCGCGACCGTCCCGCAAGCCGATAAGCGCATGATGGAGTTCATCAACGTCTGGGTCGCCTACCATCGCGGCATGGGCCAGGTCCGAACCTGGCTTGTCGAGGGGCTCGAGAAGATTGGCATCGAGCCGACGAGCATCCCGTCCGAAGTTCAGTTCTGAGGCGACAGCGCGGTTGACCAGTGGGCGCTCGTGCGCCCGCTGGCAATAAGGAAAGCGGCATGGCTTACGATTGGAACTTTGGATTCCTGGCCGAGTATCAGGATCTGCTCTGGCGCGGCATTGCAAATACGTTGGCCTACACCGCGATCTCGATCATGTTTGCTTGCTTGCTCGGAATGGCGATTGCAATCTGCCGAATGACGCCACTCCGGCTCGTCAATTACCCGATCATTGGATTCATAGAGATCTTCCGCTGCACCCCCTTTCTCGTGCAGCTCATCTGGTTCTACTACGCTTTCCCGGTGCTCGTCGGCGTCAGCATGGACGCTCCCACCGCGGCCATCATCGCTCTGACACTGTACGGCAGCGTCTTCTATGCCGAGGTATTCCGCGCCGGCATCGGTTCGATCGATCGCGGCCAATGGGATGCTGGCCGCGGGTTGGGAATGTCCGATAGCAAGCTGCTGTGGCGCATTATCTTGCCACAGGCGGCCCGGCGCATGATCCCTCCTTTCGTCAATCAGTCGATCATGCAGTTGAAGAACACGTCTCTGGTTTCAACATTAGCCATCGCCGAGATTGTCTATCAGGGCAGCCGGATCACTGCGGAGACCTATCGGCCGCTCGAGGTCTACACGGCGATCGCGGTGATTTATTTTGCAATGCTATTTCCACTGACCTTGCTCGCCCAATTCGCCGAGGCGCGGCTCATTAGGAAGGGCGAGTGACATGACGACCTCCTCACCGATCGTCAGCCTCACCGGTATCCAGAAGTGCTTCGGCTCGCTGGAAGTCCTCAGGAACGTCGACCTGCATGTGGAGAAGGGTAGTGTTGTCGCACTGCTTGGCTCGAGCGGGTCGGGAAAGTCGACGCTGCTACGCTGCATCAATCTGCTGGAGCGACCAAATGCAGGGCGGGTCAAAATCGGTCGTCAACAGATCGACTTCAACGACAACGGCCCTCAAGTGGCCAAGCGGGACATTCTGACGCTGCGTCGCACTGTCGGCATCGTTTTCCAGAACTTCAATCTGTTCCCGCATATGACCGCCTTGGCAAATGTCATGGAGGGGCCGGTCTCTGTGCTGGGTCAATCCAGGCGGGAAGCGGCGGAGAAGGCGCTGGCGCTGTTGGCGCGTGTCGGGCTGCAAGACAAGCGCGACGAGTATCCGGCGCGACTATCCGGGGGGCAACGCCAGCGCGTGGCGATCGCCCGCGCCCTAGCTATGAACCCCGAGGTCATGCTCTGCGACGAGGTCACTTCGGCGCTCGATCCCGAGCTGGTCGACGAGGTGCTGCAAGTTCTGCGCTCGCTGGCCGAGGAAGGGATGACCATGATCCTGGTCACCCATGAGATGCGCTTCGCGCAAGAGGTCGCGGACAAGGTCTGCTTCATGAGTGGCGGCCGCATCGTCGAGGAGGGGGCGCCCGACAAAGTCCTGCTGACGCCGGAGCACGAAAGAACCAAGGCCTTTCTGACCCGGTTTCACCGTTCGAATCTGCGCCCCGTCACCTGAACACCTTTCATGCGCCCGCGGGCGTCTCAGACCGAGCATCAGAGGAAGATTTCGATGGCTGTATCCGAATTCCAGGGGCGCCGCTGCGTTGTGACCGGCGGGGCGAAGGGCCTCGGCCTCGCAGTCGCGGCGATGCTCGCGGCACAGGGCGCCAGGCTGGTTCTGTGCGACCGTGACGCCGATGCGCTCGACGCGGCGAAGGCCGAGCTGGCCAATTCCGGCGCTGATGTCGAGACCTTCGTCTGCGACGTTTCGAGCCCGGAGGATATCATCGCTTTCGGCGAAAAGGCCGGCCGCAACGGTGCCATCGACGTACTAATCAACAATGCCGGCTTCTACGCTGGGCGGCCGGTTCGCGAGATCTCCCTCAAGGATTGGGACGACACCTTCAACGTCAACCTGCGCAGCGTCTTCCTGATGAGCCGCGCCTTCATGGACGGTATGGTCGAGCGCGGCTATGGCCGGATCGTCAACATCGCGTCTGTCGACGGCCACATCGCCAAGCCGACCAACTGCCACTACGCAGCCGCCAAGGCGGGCGTCGTCAGCCTCACCCGGTCATTCGCTCGGGAACTCGCGCCCAGCGGTGTCATCGTGAATGCCGTCAGCCCGGGCGCAATCGCAACGGATACGGCAAAGTCGCAGGGCTGGCTGGCGAAGCGGATCACCGAGATCCCCGTCGGTTACGCCGCCGAGGCGGATGATGTCGCGGAAATCGTCGTGTTCCTCGCTTCGGAACGCAACCGCTACATCGTCGGCGAAGTCGTCGTCGCCAATGGCGGGGTCATCTCAGTTTAACCGAGCCGGCCCGAAGGAACCCTGATCCATAGCCGAAAATCGGAGCACGCCCAAAAATGGTAGCGCTATCATCTTTGATGAAAGCCACACGCGGCGACCGGGATTGCGAGGAAAGGCATGCGTCGATGACGATGGATAACAGCGCGCAGCTGGTCGGATGCGACGTCGCCAACAGCAGTGCACCCCGGCAGGCGGCTCCGACGTCCGGGGTGGTCCCGAACGATCCGGATGCGGAGGCCGACGCCGCGGCCGTCTTCCGGGACGGCATGCGCAAGGTCGCGAGCTCGGTCGGGATCGTCACCGCGTCCTTCGAGGGAACGCGCCGCGGCCTGACCGCGACTGCGATCTGCTCGGTCTCGGCCGAGCCGCCCATGCTGGCGGTCTGCATCAACAAGTCGAGCTCCGCGCACGAGGTGATCAGGCGGGCGAGTTTCTTTGCCGTGAACATCCTCGATGCGAGCCAGATGCCGATCGCCGACGCCTTCGGCGGCCGGGCTGGCCCGGACCAGCGCTTCGCAACGGGGGAATGGCACGAGGGAGAAACCGGCGCTCCCGTGCTGCGCGGCGCTGTCGTGACCTTCGAATGCGAACTGACGACGATCGTCGATGCATCGAGCCACACGCTTTTCATGGGGCTCGTCCGAGCGGTGCACAGCTCCGCCGCGACCGATCCTCTTCTCTACCACGACCGCCGCTATCGGCATTGCAGCTAAACATCCGAGAGGACGTCATGATCCAACGCTTTGAAACCACCGGCCGCCTCAGCAAGGCCCTGAAGGCGGGCGGGTTCGTCTTCCTCTCCGGACTGACGGCCAAGGACAAGTCCGGCGACGTGCGCCAGCAGACGCTCGACATCCTGCAGCAGATCGACGGCTACCTGGCGCAGGCCGGTAGCGACAAGTCACATCTGGTTAGCGTCAACATTTGGCTCACCAACATCTCCACCTTCGCCGAGATGAACGCCGCCTGGGAAAGCTGGGCCGACCCGGCCGCGCTGCCGGCGCGGGCGACGGTCGAGTCCGCACTCGCCGGCAAGGGCGCACTGGTCGAGATCCAGGCGCAGGCGATTCTGGCCTGACCGGCCACGTAACGAGACAGATCTTCAAGGATAGACCCATGCATCTCGGGCTCTTCAGCCTCATGCCGTATCGGGACACGAGCCAGCCTCTTGCTTCCGTCTTCCGCCAAACGGTCGATCAGGTCGCGCTCGCCGAGGATATCGGCTTCGATATCGCTTGGTTCGCCGAGCATCACTTCTCGAACTATTGCCTTTGCCCCGCGCCGATCGGCATCGCGACCTATATGGCTGCCCGGACCAAGCGCATCCGGCTCGGCACCGGCGTCATCGTGGTGCCGCTCTACCACCCGCTGCGGATGCTCGAGGACCTCTGCCTGCTCGACATCGTAAGCGACGGCCGTGCCGTGGTCGGTCTGGGCAGCGGCTACCAGCAGTACGAATTCCACAAGTTCGGTGTCGATATCGCGCAGGGCCGCAATATTTTCCTCGAGACCCTCGACGTGTTCGAGCAATTCATCGAGAACGGCCGCGTCGAATACTCCGGCAAGCACATCACCATCCCGGAGACTACCTTCAGCCTCCGCTTCACCCAGAAGCGGCCGGACGTTTATGTCGCCGGCCTTGGCAACGACCCCGAGACGCAGCGTCGCATCGCCACCAAGGGTTATGTCCCGATCTTCACCGCAGGCTGGAACAAGCTCGAGGAACTCCAGGCGTTCCGCGGCAAGGCGCTGGATGCCTACACGGCGGTCGGAGGACGCGCCGAGGGGATGCCCTTCGCCATGCAGCAATACGTCTATGTTACGCGCGACCGAAAGGAGGCCCTCGAGGCCGCCGAGGCTGCGCGCTACATCCGCCGCGTGGCCGGCGCCATGCGCGCCAACTCGGCGCGGCTAGACGGCGTCATCCTGCAGGAGGAGCCGCAGCCCGGGGAACCGACGCTCGCCGAGCTCGCCGATCGCCTGATCATCGGCGATCCGGAGACGGTGGCGGCACGCCTCGACAAGCAGTTCGAGACGCTGAATCCGACCCATTGGAGCCTGTTCATGGCTTTGCCAGGCATCGCGCCGGAAAAGACCCTCCGCTCGATGGAGCTCTTCGGCTCCGAGGTGATGCCCCATCTCCAGCGACACCTGACCTCTCGCTGAGCCAGGCGCCAGCCAAAGCCCGCCGCGGTCATCGCGGCGGGCGCTACGCGAGAGACGGCGCCATTCAGGCCACACGCAATCAAGAGGGGAAAATCATGACGAATTCAGTTGCTGGTAAGGTCACGATCATCACGGGCGGCGGCTCAGGCATCGGCCGCGCCATGGTTCGCAACTTCGCCGAGGCTGGCGCCGCACTGGCGATCCTCGACATACGTCAGGACCGGGCCGAGGAGGCAGCCGAGGAAGCCCGCGCGCTGGGCGTGCAGGCCATCGGCATCGTCGCCGACGGGGCTCGCGCAGCCGACGTCGACGCGGCGGTCAAGCAGGTCGTCGAAGAGTTCGGTCGCATCGACGTGCTCTGCAACAATGCCGGCATCACGGACCGCCAGCGCCCGCTGCTTGAAACACCCCCGGAGATCTGGGAACGTGTCGTCGCCGTCAACCTGACTGGTCCGTATCTCATGTGCCGCGCGGCGATGCCGGTCATGCTGGCGCAGGGCAGGGGCGTGATCATCAACACGGCCTCGATCGCCGGCTTCCTCGGCGGCCGCAGCGGCGCCGCCTATACCGCCTCAAAGCACGGCGTCATCGGGCTGACCCGCAGCATCGCCGCCGCCTATGGCAGCCAGGGTATCCGCTGCAATGCGATTTCGCCCGGTTCTGTCGCGACCGACATCTCGTCCGGCGAGTTCGGTGGCGAGGCGTCTCCTGCCGCGATCTCCCTGCGCGACAAGGGGCTCGCGACCCGGCCCTCGCGCGCGACGCCCGATCAGATCAGCCCGGTGGCGCTGTTCCTGGCCTCGGATGCGAGCGCCTACATCAACGGTCAGAACATCACGGCCGATGACGGCTGGACCGCCTACTGAGGCACTCCGGGGGGCATCGGCCATGACCGTGAAACGAATTCAGAACGTCTATTACCCCGTGTCCGACATGGGTCGGGCCAGCGCATTCTATCGCGACGCCCTGGGGCTGACGCCCAAATTCGCCGATGGTGAGCGCTGGAAGCAGTTCGATGTCGGCGGTTCGAACTTCGCGCTGAGCAGCCCGGAAGAGTCGGCCGTCGAGAGGGGGGCGGTCGCGGTCTTCGAGACTGCGGATATCGCCGAGGCCGAGGCCGCGCTAGTTCGCTCCGGCGGCGCGATCCTGGCGCGGCGCGACATGGGCTCGCACGGCCTGGTCGTCACGGCGAGCGACCCGGATGGCAACGTCTTCCAGCTCTTCGGGCGTCCGAAATGACCGGGCCGGTTCTCGCACCATCGCGGCCGCCTGGCTCCATGCCGCCGATCGACGGAAATCTCGGGCGGGGCGGGAGGCGGCCGCGATGAGCGAAGTCTATCGTGCTCCCGCATGGCGCAAGCTGCTTCCCAACGGGCAAGCCCGGCAAGCCGCCGACGGCAGTTGGGATGCCAACAAGGCCTATGCACGGCTCATTGCGGTACCAATCGCATTTCTGGGACTCTTCTTCGTCTGGCCTCTGCTGCGCGTCCTGTCGCGCAGCGTCACCGAGCCGAGCCTCGGCTTGTCCAACTACGAGCGGATCCTTTCCGGCGGGCCCTATCTGCGCGTGCTGCTCACCACCCTGCAGACCGCATTCTCGGTAACCGCGATCTGCCTGCTCATCGCCTATCCCTTCGCCGTTTACGTCGCGAGCCTGCGCCCGTCCCGGGCCAACTTCATGACCGGCCTGCTCCTGATCCCGCTTTGGACGAGCGTCGTGATCCGCAGCTATGCCTGGATGATCCTGTTCCAGAAGAACGGCGTCCTCAACGAAGCGCTGACCGGCCTGGGCTGGATCGACCGACCGCTCCAGATCCTGCAGACGTCGATCGCCGTCCAGGTTGGCATGGTCCATATCCTGCTGCCGTTCATGATGCTGCCGCTGATCAATAATCTGCGGTCGCTGGACAGGACGCTGCTGCGCGCCGGCGAGGTCCTGGGCGCCGGTCCGGTCAAGCTGTTCCTGCGCGTCTATCTGCCCTTGTCGATGCCCGGCATCGCTGCTGGAGTCTCGCTGGTCTTCATCACCGCGCTCGGCTTCTACGTGACGCCCGCCCTGCTCGGCGGGGCGTCGAACACCATGCTGGCCGTGCTGATCGAGCAGCAGGCCTCGACCTTCCTCGACTGGCCCCTGGCTTCGGCCCTCGCCTCGATGCTGCTGGCGGTGACAGCTGCGATCTACTTTACGGCCAACTGGTTCATCGGTCCCGGAAAGGAGCTGCGCCCTTGAGCCGCATGAATGACGCTTCGCGTGGTGGCCGGAGCGCACGCGTCCTGCTTGCGGCATATGCCGTGCTGGTCGTCCTCTTCCTGGTCCTGCCCATCCTGGTGGTGGTGCCGCTTTCGGCCAGCAGCGACGCCTATCTCCGGTTCCCGCCGGGCGGATGGGGCCTGCGCTGGTACCAGGCAGCGTTCAACGAGCCGCGCTGGTGGCGCGCAACCTGGAACAGCATCCTGATCGGCGTGCCGGTCGCTGCGATCTCGGCGGTGGTCGGAACCTGCGCGGCATTGGCGATCGCGCGCTCGCGCGCCGGCTGGACCCGCCCGGCAGCCGTGCTGGTCACTGCGCCGATGATGCTGCCGCACGTCATCCTCGCGATCGGCCTCTACCCGATTGTCGTCGACCTGCGGCTGACCGGAACCTTCTGGGCGCCGATCCTCGGCCACTCGGTCGTCGGGATTCCGCTCGTCTTCGTCGCAGTTAGTGCCGCGTTGCGGAACTACGACTTCCAGCTCGAGCTCGCGGCCATGACCTTGGGCGCCAATCAATGGCGGGCGTTCAGCAAGGTCACGCTCCCCATGATCGCGCCGTCCGCCGTTACCGGCGCCGTGCTCGCATTCGCCACTTCGTTCGACGAGCTGATGCTGTCGCTGTTCCTGACGGGACCGCGGACCGAGACGCTGCCGCGGCTGATCTGGGACCAGCTCGCTTATGCGCTCACCCCCACCATCGCCGCCATCGCCACGCTCGTGCTGTCGCTGGCGATCCTCGTCCTCGTCTTCGTCCTTCTCCGTTTCGCCGCCGCGAGCGAACGGTCCACGTCCAGGAGCCAGCCATGAGGGGTGCCGCACTTGAGTTTCGTGACGTCGCCAAGAGTTATGGCGAGCTGAGCGTCCTGCAGCCGACCTCGCTGCATATCGAGCCGGGCGAGTTCTTTGCCCTGCTAGGCCCCAGCGGGTCGGGAAAGTCGACCCTGCTTGGGACGGTCGCGGGTTTCGTGCCGCTGACCAGCGGATCGATCGTGCTCGATGGCCAGGCGATCAACAGCCGCCCGCCTCACAAGCGCAACATCGGGATGGTCTTCCAGAACTACTCGCTGTTTCCGTTCCGGACGGTCGCGCAGAACGTCGCCTTCCCCCTGGAGATGCGGGGCGCCTCGAAACAGGAGGCGCAGGCGAAGGTCGATGCGATGCTGGCGATGGTCCAGCTCGGCCATCTGTGTGACCGCCTGCCAAAGCAGCTCTCGGGCGGCCAGCAGCAGCGCGTCGCGCTTGCGCGCGCAGCCGTCTACGACCCGCCGCTCCTGCTCATGGACGAGCCGCTCGGGGCGCTCGACAAGAAGCTGCGCGAGGGCATGCAGGACGAGATCAAAGCCTTCCATCGAAAGGTCGGATCGACCGTTCTATACGTCACGCACGATCAGGAGGAGGCTGCGGCGATGGCCGATCGCATGGCCATTATGAATCGTGGCCGGCTCGAGCAGGTCGGAACCCCACGCGAGCTTTACGACGAGCCCCGGAACGCCTTCGTCGCGAACTTCCTCGGCGAGGCAAACCTGTTCCGTCTCCGGGACGACGCGTCCAGCGGCGCGCTCGTCGAAACGCGGAGCGGACTGCCGCTGAAAACCTGGCACGCTGCTGCGTTTCCGGGGCCGTGCTTCGCCTGCGTCAGGCCGGAAAACATCCAGCTGTCGGAGGGCAGCGCGGCCTCCGACAACAGCTTCAGCGGCGAGATCGAGGACGCCGTGCATCTGGCGGGAGTGGTGAAATACCGCGTCCGCCTCAATCCAAGCTGTTCGGTGATCGTCAGGGCGACCTCCGAGCGCGGTGCGAGGCTGCATGATCTCCGGGAGACCGTGAGCGTGACTTGGAAGGCCAAGGACACCCTGATCATTCCGGAATGACTGCCAGCAAGAGCGAGATCGTGGCGCACCCGCCGCGATCGACGTGCTCATGGCCCGCCGTCGACATGCAGCCGGAGGCGGGAGCGGCACATGGGCAGCAAGGCAAGACCAGCCGCTTCACCTAACGGGAGAGAACGAATGACCATGACCTTCATGTCGCGCCGTGGAGTGCTGCGCGCCGGCCTGGGCGCCACGCTCGCTGGAACAATCGCCGCGCCGACGGTGCTGCGCGCCCAAGCCCGCAGCCTGGTCATCGCCACCACGGGCGGCAAGACCGAGGAAGCGCTCAAGAAAGCGGTCTTCGAGCCCTACACGAAGAAGACCGGTATTGAGATCGTCACGACCTCGACCGTCTATGCCAAGGTCAAGTCGATGGTCGAGGCCAATGCGATCGAATGGGACGTCGTCAGCGCCGACGCTGCGATCGCAGCGAGCTTCGGTGCCCAAGGCTTGCTCGAGCGGCTTGATTTCGGCGTGATCGATAAATCCGCACTGATCCCCGGCGTGCCACGCGACTACTACATCCCCTTCGACGTCGCTGCCGCGGTGATCGGCTGGAGCACCAAATCGATCAAGTCCGACGCTGCCCCGAAGACCTGGGCCGAGATGTGGGACCAGCAGAGGTTCAAGGGCCGCCGCGGCCTGTGGAAGCAGCCTTTCCAGACCCTCGAGATCGCGCTGATGGCCGATGGGGTCGACAAGGACAAGCTCTATCCACTCGACCTGGAGCGGGCGCTGCGCAGTCTCGATAAGCTCAAGCCCAATCTCTATTGGTGGAGCACCGGCGCCCAGTCGACCCAGATCCTGCTCGACGACGAGGTGCCGCTGGCGATGGGCTGGAATGGGCGCCTCTACGACCCGCGCGCCGAGGGAGGCTCGCTCGATTTCACATTGAACCAGTCGCTCTTCGTCGCCAACGCGATGCAGATTCTGAAGGGCGCCAAGAACAAGAAGGCTGCGATGGAGTTCATCGCCTTCGCGCTGCAGCCCGAGCAACAGGCGGCCTATGCGAAGCTGATCCCCTACGGCCCGGTCAACAAGAATGCGCTCGCCCTGCTGCCGCCGGAGCGGCTCAAGGACGTTCCTTCGTCCGAGATGAATATCGGCAAGGGCGTGTTCCAGGATTACGATTGGTGGGCAGAGAACGGCAGCAAGATCACGCCGCGCTTCAACCAGTGGCTTCTGTCTTGATTTAGGAGAATTTCCACTCCAGCTGCCGGCCCAAATGAGCCCGACGGCCGCGTCGAAGCCTTTCGCGCGGCCGATTTCCTAAAGGTTCCAGCGCAGGAGCGGGACCTGAAACGACCGGCATCAAGAAGCTGTTCTCCAAACAGGCACCAGCGCCGTATGTCGGCTATCAGCGACGGTGCTTGTGGTCAGATTGTGAAAACTGTGGGCCGTTGGCGAAAGCGCGCGAAATACGTTCCAGCTATGTTGGCGGGAAAGCTGTTCTCGAAGTGGGCATGGTTCGTTCACCCATCGAGCGGCAGTCCAACGGGAAACGATGAAATCGACGACTGCGGAGGCGCCTGCGGCACCCTATCGACACATATCGGCCAACCCGGCGGTCGCCACCCTCCTTCCCAGGCGCCGCTCCTTGACTGTCTGAACCCATTTTAGATGTTCGGTCGGTTCCGGACGTTGGCTAGATGTTCCTTCAAGGTCATGCCCGGTCCGATCATAAGGGATCGTCAGCCCTCGCGGCGGCGGTGGCAAACGCGCAACTCGTGCCGCTGGACGAGCCGGCGACCGGAATCGATCGCACGCTCCTGCGCAAGATCAGGATTAGAATCGAATGCAAGCCCCGCAGCTTCACCGTCGCGGAAACGCGACAAGGCTGCCCATTTCGCAAGCCGCGCTGCGGAACCTGTCTGCATGAAAGGCGTGATCATGAACGTCCCGGTAACCCTCACCACCGAACCGAAACCGATCCCCGAGGATGTTGGCGACACGTTCGGCGCCTATTTCACCGACCACATGTTCCTGATGAACTACACGGCCGGCCGGGGCTGGCACGATCATCGCATCGTTCCGTTCGGGCCGGTGCCTGTGCATCCCTCGGCTTCCGCCATCCAGTACGGACAGTCGATCTTCGACGGCTACAAGGCCTATCGCTGCGAGGACGGCATGGTCCGCCTTTTCCGGCCGCAGGCGCATATCGAGCGGATCAATCGGTCGACGGCCCGCATGTGCATGCCGCAGGTCGATCCGCAGGATCTGCTCGCTGCCATGGTGCAGCTGGTCGACCTCGACAGGGACTGGATCCCGCATCAGAAGGGCAAGGCGCTCTACGTGCGCGAGACCATGATCGGCACCGAAGGCTACATGGCAGTCCGCCCGTCGGCGGAATATCTTTTCCTGCTGTTCCTGTCACCGGTCGGCAACTACTACGCCGAGGGTGTCAACCCGGTGAATATCCTGGTCTCCGACAGCTATGTCCGGGCTGCGCGCGGCGGCATCGGCGCCGCGAAGGCGGCCGCCAACTACGGCGCGAGCCTGCTGGCGACCGAGGAGGCGAAAGCGAAGGAGTACACCCAGGTCCTGTGGCTCGATTCCGTCGAGCGGCGCTTCATCGAGGAGGTCGGGACCATGAACATCATGATGAAGATCGGTGACGAGATCGTCACCCCGCCCTTGACGGATTCGATCCTGCCCGGTGTGACCCGCCTCAGCGCGCTCCAGCTCCTGCGCGAATGGGGGCTCAAGGTCAGCGAACGCCAGGTCGATATCAACGACCTCATGGACGGTGTTCGGTCCGGCCTCGTGGACGAGGTCTGGGGCGTCGGGACGGCGGCCGTCGTCTCGCCAGTCGGACAATTGACCTATAGCGACCGCAGCGTGGTGATCGGTGGCGGAAGGACCGGGGCGGTCACGCAGCGACTTTACGACGCGATCACCCGGCTTCATACCATGCCCGGCCCCGACCCTTACGGCTGGCGGATCGATGTCCCGCCGCGCGCGGCGGGCTGACCCGAAGGAGCGGTGCGTGAACGGGCATCGTCGGCGTCGAGCTCGTGGGGCACGGCATCGCGTGCAATCAGTCGGTGGGCGAGCTTTTGAGCCTCGGCGCGCGGTCGGCGTCTACGCCCGCGGAGGTTGCCACGGCGTTCGAGGTCCAGATTCTTTGCGTCACGGGGGCTCCCCAGGTCGAGGCGGTGCTGAAGGGCGCCGATGGCGTGCTGTCGGCTCTGCGGCAGAGAGCGGTCATGGTCGATTGCTCGACGTCATTGCTGGATTCGACCTTGCGGATGCCGGCTCGCGAGCGCTCATCCCGTCTTCTCCTTCGCCAACCCTGCGATAGCGATCGGGAATTTTCCGGGAACGCTCTACGGCATCGAAGGCGATGTGCCTCCACGGTCGAGAACGTGCTGGTACTGGATCCCCGGGCGGGGCTGAGCGGGC
Organism: Allobosea sp. NPDC055594; assembly: GCF_053618995.1. Classification (NCBI taxonomy): domain Bacteria; kingdom Pseudomonadati; phylum Pseudomonadota; class Alphaproteobacteria; order Hyphomicrobiales; family Alloboseaceae; genus Allobosea; species Allobosea sp. NPDC055594. The sequence continues at coordinate 25,712 of NZ_JBSHIO010000006.1, read as the reverse complement.
CGGCGGCGCGCGGCGACCGTCGCATCGTCGTCGAGCGGCAGGCCGCCGCCGCCCGCAGGCATCGGAAGGCGGGCGCCGCTTACGGGTTGCTCAGCGACATGGCGATGGCGTTGAAGGTTTCGGGACGGACGCGCTAGCGCGCGATTTCAGAACCTGAAGCGATCGCGCCAGCCCTTGGGGGTCATTCCGACAGCCGCCTTCATCGCCGTGCACAGATGGCTCTGGCTGGAGAATCCGCATTTGCTGGCGATCTGCGGCAGGTCTTCGCCGGTGGATTGCAGGAGGTCCTTCGCCTTTTCCAGCCGTCGCTTCATCAGCCACCTGTGGGGCGTCTCGCCGGTCTGGTTGCGGAAGCTTCGCACGAAATGCGTCCGGCTGATCCCCGCCGCGTTCGACAGGTCCTCCAGCGAGATGCTCTGATCGAGATGGGCATCGACGTAGTCCACGACCCGTGCGAGCCGCCATTTCGGAAAGGCGATCAACGGTTCCTCGAAGCGGAACCGGTCGGCCTTCTTGATCAGCACGGCGAGCAGGGTCATCAGGATGCCGTCCGCCATATGGCGGTCGACGGCATGGCCGCCGTCGCTGCACCCCCACATCCGGCCGATCAGGTCCTCGACGAACGGATCGACGATGCTGTCCGCGCAGAGCGGGATTAGCGCCTCCCGGATCTTCCCGGTCGAGGACGAGCCCAGCACAAGCCGCGCCGTCGTATCAGGGATCGTCAGGATGATGATCTTGCGGCTGCCGTCGATTGCCCAGCGGCTTTCCACACCCGAGGGGACCACGACCATGCGGCTGGGGGTGGCGGTCTCCTCATGGCGCCTGCCCAGCATCGACCATCGCCAAGTGCAATGCCGGTCGACTGTCACCGGCAGGGCGACGATGGTCTCCGGGACCTCGGGGTCCTCGAAATCATGAGGACCCTGATCGACGCAGATCATGTTGAAACTATACAGGCCCTTCGAGCGGCGATGCTCCTGCGGAAAGACCCTGTAATCGGATTTTTTGTAGAAATCCGCGTATGTCGCCCACTTCTGCGTGCCCATTCCGCGGCGTCTTTCCGGTCTGGTCCTGGGTCTGCGGAGTTTGCGACTATCTGGACGATTTTGGGGCGGTCAAGCAAGTCTCGCCCCGCCGCTATTCAGTGTTGATCCAGATCGCCTTCGTGTCGAGATGTTCCTCCAGATGCTCGACGCCGCGCCCGCTCCGAAGCCCGTCCCGTCACGATGTTCAGGACGCCCTCGGGCAGGCCGGCCTCAGCCACTAGGCGGGCGATCATTTCCACTTCGGTTCGCCGGGCATCCCGCCGCAGCCGCACTCGATCGTCAGGCCGCGAAAAGCTTTCCCGATGCAACCGGCGCTGTCGATCCTGGGCGTTTCATCTGAGCGCCCGTTTTTTCATATCCGTACCCTTCCGTTCGCCCGCCACGCTCCGGCCGAGGATTCGAACTTTTCACAGCCGCGGGTCTTTCCTAGCCTTGGGCCGTATCATGGTGCGAACTGCGCAGGACGGTGGCGCGACATCGCACGCGGCTGGCTCGGGAAGTGCACGGAACCTCAGGTGAGGCCTCTCAACATCACGGGCGCGGGTCGCGCTGATCCCTCTTGCCGCCAGGAACAACTCTTTCCCTTGCTGCCAGTCAAAAAGGAAACACGAATGTCCATCCGCATGATCAAAGCCGTGATCGTTGCTTTGTCGCTCGCCGCCCTGGCGCCGGCGGTCGCCTCCGCCGATTCGCTTGAAAACATCACCAAGACCGGCGTCATCCGGATTGCCGTTCCCGAGGACTTCTCCGGCTACGGCATGATGGGCCCTGATCTCAAGCCCGTCGGCTATGACGTTGATGTCGCTGCCTATGTGGCTAGGAAGCTCGGCGCCACCCTCGAACTCGTCCCCGTCGGCGGCGCGAACCGCATACCCGCCCTGCAAACCAACAAGGCGGACCTCATTATCGCGGTCCTGGGCAAGAATGCCGAGCGCGAGGCGGTGATCGACTTCACCAATGCCTACGGCATCCTGAACAACTCGGTCTTCGCCGAAGCGGGCACCAAGATCAGCGGCCCGGCCGATCTGGCTGGTAAATCGGTGTCGGCCCTGCGCGGCGGCATCGCCGACACCTTGCTGACGGAGGTCGCGCCCCCGAAGGCCACCATCAAGCGTTACGAGGACGAGAACGGCAACACGCAGGCCTTCCTGTCCGGCCAGGTCGACGCTATCGCGACCGGCGATCTCATCATCAACGCTCTCGTCGCACGCAAGCCGGCGCGCGTCCCGGTCGAGAAGTTCATCCTCAATAAATCGCCGCTCCATATCGGCGTGAAAAAGGGCGAGAAGGCGCTGGTCGAGCGCGTCAACAAGATCATTGCCGAGATGATCGCCGACGGCAGCCTCCGGACCGCCTCGCAGAAATGGCTGGGCCGAGACCTCCCCGAAAAGTTCTGATCCCGGCAAACCTATGCAGGCGCGCCGTCGCGGCTCGCCTGCACTCGTCTTGAGGAGAGACAAGCCGCAAACATGAGCCATAGTTTCGATTTCACGTTCCTGCACAGCTATGGCGGCATGATCCTGCACGGGATCGGCGTCACGCTCATCCTCATCACCATCGGGGCGACGCTCGGCCTCGCTACGGCCATCTCCTGCAACTGGCTGCGGCTGTTCGGCCCGGCCCCGGTCCGCGCCGCGGTGACCTTCTATGTCGAGTTCATCCGCAACACGCCGTTCCTCATTCAGCTCTTCTTCATTTTCTTCGGCCTGCCCAGGATCGGCATCAGCATGTCGGAGATGACCGCCGCCGTCGTCGCGATGGCCATCAACCTCGGCGCCTACGGCACCGAGATCGTCCGGGCGGGCGTGCAGGCCGCCACAAATGGCCAGTGGGAAGCCGGGATGAGCCTCGGCATGACGCGCAACCAGACTTTCTGGCATGTGATCCTGCTGCCCGCGGTGCAAAAGATGTGGGCCACGCTTTCGTCGCAGATCGTCATCGTGATGCTCGGCTCCGCCGTCGTCTCGCAAATTTCGGTTACGGACCTGACCTATGTGGCGAGCCTCATCCAGTCGCGTACCTTCCGCGCCTTCGAAACCTATTTCGTCGTAACTGCGATCTACATCGTTCTCGCCGCGCTGGTTCGCCTCGCCCTCCAACTCGTCGGCAGCCGCCTGTTGGGCACGAGGCAAATGCCGTGATGACGTTCACCCTTTCCCAAATCCTCTGGGCGCTCATCCTCGGCGCGCGATGGACCGTGGCGCTGTCGCTCGCAGCCTTCGTCCTGGGCGGGCTGCTGGGTTTCGCCCTCATGCTCTGCACCATCTCGAAGCGCACCATCGTGCGGGTGCCCGCCCTGTCGTTCATCTGGTTCATCCAGGGTACGCCGCTCCTGATGCAGCTCTTCCTGGTCTTTTTCGGCCCGGCCCTTTTCGGCTGGAGCATCTCGGCCTGGGCAGCGGCCTGCACCGCTCTGACGCTCTGGTCGGCAGTCTACCTGGCGGAGATGTGGCGTGGCGCCGTCCGCGCCGTGCCTCCCGGCCAGGCCGAGGCGGCGCTTTGCCTGGCCATGTTGCCACGGCAAAGCCTGCGCCACGTCGTCCTGCCGCAGGCGATCCGCATGGCCTTGCCCCCGACTGCGGGCTTCATGGTACAAATCGTCAAAAGTACTTCTCTGACTTCCATCGTAGGGTTTACCGAACTGATGAAGACCGGAACCGTATTGTCGAATGTGACTCTCGATCCTTTCGTCGTCTATGGACTGGTTTCGATCGTCTATTTCTGCCTCTGCTATCCGCTGTCGCTCGTCAGCCGCCGCATGGAGGTGCGTCTCGATGCCACTCGTTAACGTCGAGGGTCTGTACAAGAGCTACGGACAGATGGAGGTGCTGCGTGGCATCGACCTCAGCGTCGCGCGTGGCGAAGTCATAGCCCTGGTCGGCAAGAGCGGCTCGGGCAAATCGACCCTCTTGCGATGCATCAACGGGCTCGAGCCTTTCAACAAGGGCAGCATAACCGTCGATGGCGAAGCCATCGCCGGCGACGACAGGAAACTGCAGCAACTGCGGCTGAAGGTCGGCATGATCTTCCAGCAGTTCAACCTCTTTCCGCACCTCACGGCGATCGACAACGCAGCCCTGGCCTTGAAGGTCGTCAAGGGCATGGGCACCGCCGAGGCCCGCGCCCTCGGCATGGAGAAGCTGGAGAAGGTCGGGCTGGGACATCGGGCGCAGGCCCGGCCGCATGAGCTCTCAGGCGGACAACAGCAGCGCGTTGCGATCGCACGGGCGCTGGCGATGGACCCGCTGATCCTGCTCTGCGACGAGGTCACCTCGGCGCTGGATCCCGAGCTGGTCGAAGAGGTGCTTCAGGTGATCCGCCAGCTGGCCCGCGAAGGCATGACGGTCATCATGGTCACACATGAGATGGCGTTTGCCCGCAGCGTCTGTTCACGGGTCGCGTTCATGCATCAGGGTCAGATTCACGAGATCGGGCTGCCTGAGGACGTGTTCGGCACACCTCAGACCCCGGAATTGCGCCAGTTCCTGGGTCTGGCGCAGTGACATCAGCAGAAGGTTTCAGCGAATGGCGACGGCTAGGACCATGATATCCACCAATATCGATTACGACCGGCCGGGTGCGCAGTTCGGCACGCTGCGTCTCCCCAATTCCGTGCATCGATCGGCCTACGGTCACATCGCCATCCCGGTCGCGGTGTTCGTAAATGGGAGCGGTCCGACGGTCTTGCTGACGGGGGGCGTGCATGGGGATGAGTACGAAGGCCCCGTCGCACTCTCGCGCCTCGCCCGCGAAATCGACGTCGCCGACGTCAATGGCCGGATCATCATCCTGCCGACGCTGAACCACCCCGCCTTCGTCGCGGGCACGCGGACCTCTCCGACCGACGGGATTAATCTCAATCGTACATTTCCCGGCAAGCAGGACGGAACTGCGACCGAAATGATCGCGCATTACGTTACCACTGAGCTGCTGCCGCGCACCGACTGTCTCATCGACCTGCATGCCGGGGGGAGTTCGCTGCAATACATGCCGGCCCTGCTCGCGCCCCGCTGGTCGGATCCCGACAAGACCGCACGCACCGAGGCTCTGGTCGCCGCGTTCGCGGCAGAGAATGTGATCTACTTTGATTCCGTCCGTGCGCTCAGTGGCGAGGACAGAGTGCTCGGCAATTATGCGAACCGTCACAACGTGGATTTTCTCACGGGCGAGTTCGGCGGGGGCTCCACCGTGAACGTCGCTGGCCTTGCCGTCGCCGAACGGGGTGTCCGGGGGGTCCTGGCTCATCTCGGCATATTGCCCACGCGCCTTCCTCCGGCCGGGCCGGTCCGGCGCCTGGTGATGGACGATCCAGGCCTTTTTGCCTTTGCCGATCGTCGCGGCTACTTCGAACCGAAATTCGTCCTGGGGCAATCGCTGGAGGCTGGCGCGTTGGCCGGGCTGATCCACGACATCGACATTCCATGGGCCGATCCCGTTCCAGTGCATTTCCGCGCGGGAGGTGTCGCGATGTGCATTCGTACATATTCTCTCGTCGAAGCCGGCGACTGCCTCGGCCATCTTGCGACGGTGCTTCCGACATAGGTAAACGGGAGCTGGTCGTGCCTGCGAGGTAACCGGCTACGAACGGTGCTGACCGGGATGCTGGCTGCGCCAACGTAAATTCCCGATCAGGGATAGCTCTCACCGAGCCCTTTGGCGACTCTTGCCTAACTGTCTTGATCGCGACATGAACGTTAGGTAGGGACCCAACCAAATAATTGTCAAGATTGAGAGATTCTCTGCGGGTATGGGTCGCGGGGCATGGAGTGCACCATGCTTGATCTCTTTTGGCTATCGGATGACGCGTGGGCGCGTTTCGAACCACACCTACCGCATAACCCGCCGGGACGCCCCCGTGTCGACGACCGGCGCGTCATCAGCGGCATCCTCCACATCCTCAAGGCAGGAGCGCGCTGGCGCGATGTGCCGCCCGCATACGGCCCGGTAAAGACGATCTACAATCGTTACACTCGCTGGGCGGATCGTGGTGTCTGGCAGCGGATTTTCGCCAAGGTCGCCGCAGCAGGCGCAATCCCGACGAACTGATGCTCGACAGCTTTCATGTGAAGGCGCATCGGTCCGCGTCCGGCGGAAAAAGGGGGGAGTGGACGCAGGTGGTCGGCATATCGAGAGGGGCCGAACGACCAAAATCCATTGCCTGGCCGATGCTTGCGGCAGGCTCGTCGCCATTGTGCTGACACCGGAGAATATCGCCGATAACAGCATGGCCATACCCTTGCTGGAAGCCATCGCGCCGGCCAAGCGCCTCCTGGCAGATAAAGCCTATGACGCCGATCGGCTGCGATACTGGCTAGCCGACAGGCGGATCGAAGCCGTCATACCGGGCCGTGTGATCCGAAATGCCGCCTATCCTCTCAACCACTCTGCCTACCGGCGTCGAAATGTCATCGAACGTATGTTCTGGAAGCTCAAAAACTGGAAGCGCATCGCAACTAGATACGACAGGCTAGCCGTAAACTTCCTTGCAGCCATCGCTCTTGCCGCTCTTGCGACGCAGTGGCTCAAATGAGTCCCCTAGCTAGCGATCCGTGCGAGCGTCGGCGACTGCGCGCCAAGGCAAGCCTGTAACCGCGATGTAACCACGGCCTTTCGACGCCTAGCCAAATAGGTGCCAAGAACACTGGACTAGAAAAGCAAAAAGCGCCGGGAAACCCGACGCTTGCATGCTTCTCTTAATCAGAGACTGTCTGGAGCGGGCGATGGGATTCGAACCCACGACCCCAACCTTGGCAAGCGATTTATCGAGTTGTTCCAGGGGTTTACCTGGGTGCGCGCGAGTCGGTCAGTGTCGCGTCAGTGCGATGCGGTTGAAGTTGCACCAGCGCGACTGGAGCAGAAGCGGGCGACTTAGGTGAAATCCCGCGAACGGCAGAGATTGCAACCGCGAGGTAACCCGCGCCACGCGCCGAGGCAGATATCCGATTCTGCGACGACTGGAGCCTCTGTGCGCCCCATTGCGAACCTCAAGCTGGCGCATCTCGAACTTGGCGTAGGCTCTCCCGCAGAGCAGAGATGAAATCCTGAATATCCGATGCCTTCATCGCGGTCGAAATGGCCATGAGACCGGTCGAGCCGATGAGAATCCCGTTATTGATCAAGCTCCGGAACAGGGCGTTCATCATGTGTCGTTCCTCCGGGCTCGGATAGCCGGAGCGGTAGTCGAGGATCGGCGTCGACTTCATGTGCAGCCGGGCGAGCGAGCCGCGGCCGGTGATCTGGGCCGGAAAGCGTTCTTCCGCAAAGAGCTGAGTGACGTCAGCACGCAATTGGTCGCCGAGTGCGTCGATCCGCGCGAACTCGGCGCGGTCCATCAGCTCCATTGCCGTCCGTCCGGCCGTCATCGACATCGGGTTGGCGTTGAAGGTACCGCCATGGGGTGCAGGCGGCTTGCCCTTCGTGCCGTCGAAGACCGACATGACCTTCGCGTTCCCCGCCACCGCGCCGATCGGGAAGCCGCCACCGATGATCTTGCCGAGGGTGATGAGGTCCGCCTCGAAATCGAAGGCGCCCTGTGCGCCATGATAGCCAAGGCGGAAGGAGATCACCTCGTCGCTGATCAGGACGATCCCGAACTCGTCCGCCACGCGCCGGAGCATGGCGAGGAAATCGGGACGACAGGGGATCAGTCCGGCACGCGGCGGCATGGCATCGATGATGATCGCGGCAAGCGCGCGCGCATTGGCGCGCAGGATGGCCTCCGCCTTCGCCGTGTCGTTGAGGGGCAGCACGACGACTTCATTGAGGACGCTCTCGGGGGTGCCGGCGCTGTAGGCCACGCGTGCGGGGGCGTCTTCTCCCCAGTTCTCGGGACTTGATTCCTCGCTGGTTTCGACGAGGTCGTAGCTGCCGTGATAAGCGCCTTCAAGCTTGGCGATCTTCGGGCGCAGCGTGTAGGCGCGCGCCGCCTTCACGGCCATCATCACCGCTTCGGTGCCGGAGTTCATGAAGCGGATCGCGTCGGCGCTCTCGATCCGCTCGCACAGCAGGCCCGCCAACGACACCTCCGATTCCGTCGGCATCGCGAAACAGGTGCCGTTGTCCAGCTGCTCCTTCGCGGCCTTCACGATCTGTGGATGGGCGTGCCCGTGGATCAGCGAGGTGTAGTTGTTGATGAAGTCGAGCCGTTCGTGCCCGTCGGCGTCGTAGACGCGCGCGCCGGCGCCGCGCACCGCATAGATCGGGTAGGGCGCCATGAAGACGGTGGTGCGTGTGTTGCCGCCGGGCATGACGCCACAGGCGCGTTCGTAGAGCGCTGACGAGGCAGAGCCGGAGTCCGGATACGCATTGGCCCGGTTGGCGCTTGGAAGGGGTGTGTTCATCATGCCTCCGCAATCTGGCCGCCGGCCAGGCCGCGGCGTCGTTCGATCTGCCGGCGCACCAGCCTCGCGGCGAGTTGCCCGAGGATCAGCGCGAGGATCAGCAGGGATGACACCACGGCGGGCGTCGGCCGCAGTTCGTTTTCCAGGAAGTTGAACATCTTGACCGGCAGGGTCTGCGAGCGTGCTCCGCCAACCAGGAGCACCACCACGATCTCGTCGAACGAGGTGATGAAGGCGAACACGGCCGAGCCGACGAGGCTGGGCGCGATCATCGGCAAGGTGATCCGGCGCATCCGAACCGTGTTCGAGGCACCGAGCGTGCGGGCCGCCTCGTCGAGCGCCGGATCCAGGTGCAACAATGCGTTCTCGATCACGATGACCGAATAGGGCAGGGCGAGCACCGTATGTGCGAGCAGGAGCCCGGTGAAGGTCGAGACGAGGCCCGCCTGCGACAGGATCAGAAACATGGCGATGGCGCCGACCACGCCCGGCACGATCATCGGCGTCAGCACGAGCACGCGGATGACGGGCTTCAGCGCATTCGGCATGAAGCGGGCGAGCGCCAGCGCGGCACCGAGGCCGACCGCCGTAGAGAGTACCGCTACCGATATGCCGAGCGAAAAGCTGAGCCAGAGGGCTTCCATCCACTCATGGTCCTGGAAAAAATCCCGGTACCAGCGCAGCGAGAGGCCGTCGGGCGGGAAGCGCGAGAGCTCGCCGCCGGTCAGCGAGACCGGCACCACGATCAGGAGCGGCGCGATGAGAAAGAACAGGATCGCATAGGCGACGATGGCGAGCGGCAGGTTCGACCAGGACCGGGCAGGGGCGCTCATTTCCGGGTCCCTCCGGTCAGCAGCGTCTTCGTGCCGAAGAGATGATCGAAGACAAGGAAGATCGCGATCGAGGCCACGAGCAGGATCGTCGCCATGGCCGACGCGGTGCCCCAGCGCAATGTGCTGATCTGCTGCTCGATATAGACGGCGACGGTGAGGTGGTCGCCGCCCGCCAGCACGGCGGGAGTGATGAAGAAGCCGAGCGCGACGATGAAGACGAGCAGGCTCCCGGCATAGACGCCGCGCATCGATAGCGGCAAGAAGACGCGGCGGAAGGTCTGGAAGGCGCCGGCACCGAGCGTGCGGGACGCCTCCAGCATCGCGCCGTCGATCTTCACCATGACCGAATAGAGCACCAGGATCATGTAGGGCAGCAGCACATGGACCATGCCGACGGTTACGGCAAAGGGCGTGAAGAGCAGATCGAGCGGGCGCTCGATCAGGCCGAGCGCCATCAGCGTCTCGTTGATGACGCCGCGGCGGCCAAGGATCACGGTCCAGGCGTAGAGCCTGGCGAGGATCGCCGTGAATAGCGGCGCAAGGCTCAGGAAAAGGAAAAGCCGTGCTGTCTTCTTCGGCAACTGGGAGACGTAATAGGCGAAAGGGTATGCGATGACGAGGCATGCCAGCGTCGTCCACAGCGCCACCGAGAAGGTCTTGCGGATGATCAGGATATTGGCGGGCACCGACCACAGCGAGACATAGTTCTGAAACCCCGGTTCCGGGACGGTGACGCTGCGCAGCAGCACAACCAGCACGGGGTAAAGAAAGACGAGGGTCAGGATCAGCAGGGCTGGCGCCAGCAGCGCCAGCCCGAGGACGAGTTGAAGGGGTGCTTGCCGTTCCAGCGTCGGATCAGCGGCCGTCACGACGATATCCCTTTCATGCTGCACCAGCCTGCCGCGGCTACTTCTGCAGCCAGGCGTTGAACTGATCCGTCGCCTCATTGTAGTTCTTGAGGTACCAGCCGTTGTCGGCCGGAATGACGAGCGGAATCTTGTCGGCGGTGACCGCCCAGGTCTTGGCGAAATCGCTGAGGCAGGATTCGTCGATCGGCACGCCATAGCCCAGGCTGTTAAGCAGCGTGCACATCGGCTTGGCCTGGAAGGCGTAGGCGAGCGCGGTCTGCGCGGCCTTAGCCCGCTTCGTGCCCTTGACGATGGCGAACGGGGCGTTGCCGACCTGGGCGTTCTTCCAGACGACGCCGAGCGGCGTCTTCGGATCCTTGGCGAAGAGGGCGGCCGCCCGGCCATGCCAGGTGATTCCGATATCGCATTCGCCGTCGAGCACGAGCTGGACCGACTGGGCGCCGCCGGTCCACCAGACGATGTCGTTGCGGATCGTGTCGAGCTTCTTCAGCGCCCGCGTCACGTCGAGCGGGAACAGCTTGTCACGCGGCACGCCGTCGGCCAGCAGCGGATACTCCAATGTCCCGGTCGCGTTCAGGAATTTATAGAGGCAGCGCTTGCCTGGAAAATCCTTGGTGTTGAACAGATCGGTGACATCGGTCGGGTGCTTGCCGGAGAGCGGCCACTTCTTGGTATTGAAGATCACGATGCCCGTGCTCTTGGTGTATTCGAGCCAATAGGGCGAATGCAGATAGCCTTTCGGGAACTTGGCGAAGATCGGGTCGAAAAGTTCCGGATCGAGCTTTTCGAGCAGGCCCTGCTCCTGTTCGAGAATGGCGTTCGCGCCCGATTTGGTCTCGAACACGTCGAACTGCGGATTGCCAGACTGGACTTGCGCCTCGACATCGGGTGGATTGGCCGAAGGCGAGACATTGCGCACCTTCCAGCCGGTGATCTTCTCCCAATTGTCCCAATAGGCCTTGCGCTCCGCCTCGCCGAGCGCGCCGCCGCCATCGCGCCAGATCAGCGTGTCGGGGGGCGACTGGCGGACGTCCAGCAACGCCTTCACCAGCGCGTCGGGCAACTCTTTGAGGAGCGGCTGCACGTCGGCAGGAAATTTGCTGCGCAAGTCCTGCGCCGCGGCCGCGCCGCTGAACGCCATCAGGGCGGTGCCGAGCAGGGCAAGCGAGCGCAAACGAGATCGATTTGAGTATAGCCAGCTGCACATTGGTTTTTCCCCTCTATTGGGGGCCGCGGCGCGCCGGACACAAGGTCGGGGCCGCCGGCCCAACATCGTTTGTAGGCGAGTTGACATACTTTGTATACATGGAATATCGAACCCGTGTCCAGCGGCGTGATGAGCGGGTAGGCTGCGGCAAGGCTTGAGGAGCGGGAAATGGACCAAGGTAGGCTTCGAATCCACGTGCAGCAGAGCAAGGGCTCGCTCGATGTCTTCCAGGTGACGCGCGAGCGTCTGATGCCGGCGCTGGAAGCGGACCCCGCGCTACTGGCGAAGCTCGATCTGTCGTTCGGGGCCGATCGCGCGGCGCTCGACCAGGGCTTGCACGAAGCGGAGGTCATGCTGGTCGGAAATTTCGAGTCCGAGAACCTGCGCGAGCGCGCGCCGAAGCTGCGCTGGGTGCAGTCGATCTTCGCCGGCGTCGAAAAGCTCGCGCCATCCATCCCGTCGGATGTCGTGCTGACCAATGGCAGCGGCGTTCACGCTCCGAAGGCGGCCGAGTACGGCATCTGCGCCCTGCTCATGCTGAACAGCAATGTGCCCCGGTTCATGGCGAGCCAGCGCAGGCGACGCTGGGAACCGCATTTCACGCCCGTCATCGCCGGCAAGACGGTGGTGATCGTCGGCACGGGCAAGCTCGGTGTTGCACTCGCGGCGCAGGCTCGTCATTTCGGTATGCGCGCCATCGGTGTCAGCCGGCGCGGTCTGCCGGTCGAGGGCTTCGACCAGGTGCTGCCGATCGGAGGGCTCGAAAGCGTACTGCCGCAGGCCGATTTTCTGGTCAGCACGATGCCGAATACGCCGGAAGCGAGGAGGCGCATTGGTGCACCGCAATTCGCGCTGCTGCCGAAGGGAGCCGGCTTCCTCAGCATCGGACGCGGACAGGCGATCGACGAGCCCGCCCTCATCAAGGCATTGCGGTCCGGCCATCTCGGAGGAGCGGTGCTCGACGTCTTCGAGGTGGAGCCGCTGCCAGAAGCCTCGCCACTCTGGGAGATGGAGAACGTCGTGATCAGCGCCCATTGCGCGATTGATGACCTGGATGCCTATCTTGCCCGCGCCATCGACATCTTCATCGCCAACTTGCGCCGCCTCCTGGCGGGGGAGCCGCTGGAGAACGTCGTCGATACCAGCCTCGGCTACTGATCGGTGACGGACATCCCCGCCACCGCCTCGGCCCTGCGGCTGCGCCGTGACGGCGACACACTTGTTGCGACGCTATCACGGCCGCGCGTGCGGAACGCCGTTGACGACGGCATGCTGCGAGGCCTCGAGGCCATCATTGCCGAGGCCGCGTTGGATGGATGCCTGCGCATCGTCGTCCTGGAAGGTGAGGGCGGCTATTTCTGCGCTGGCGGCGATCTCACGGAGCGCGCGACGATCGCGGCCGGCCCCGATGGCGAAGGGCTCGCGCGGCGGAACCGGCGCGAGGGCGAGCTTCTGAATGCGATGGCCGGGTTGCCGCAGTTGGTCGTCGGCCTCGTCGAGGGCGGCGCAGTCGGAGCCGGCCTCGGCATGCTCTGCGTCTGCGATCTGGTCTTGGCGCGCGAGGGCAGCGTCTTCGCCGCGCCCGAGGTCGCCGACGGGGCGGTTCCGGCGCAAATCTCGCCGCATCTCGTCAGGCGGGTCGGTGCCAGCCAGGCGCGGCGGATGCTCCTGACCGGCACCAGGATCGAGACGGTCGAGGCGATCCGGATCGGCCTCGTGCACGAGGCGATATCGGAGGAAACCGATCTCGAACAGGCTCGCGCCGATCTGCTGGTGCGGCTCGCACGCTGCGATCGCGCTGCGATCGCGGCGACGAAGCGGCTGCTGGCCGAACTCCAGCCGCTCGACCCGGGCTATCCGGCCCGGGCGGCCGAATTCTATCAGGCGCAATTCCGCCGGAAGAGGGCGGGAGGCGGCCGCTAGATCGGCCCTCGCGCCAACAGGACACGACCAGGGAGGAACAAGCGGTGAAGGTCAGAAGCGTCGACACGCGGCATGTCGTGCTGCCACTGGATGAGCCGATCGGCTTTGCGCTCGGTGAGATCCACTCATTCGGCGTCATCCTTGTCAGGATCACGACCAATGAGGGACCTGCGGGCGAGAGCCTGATTTTCACGCTGAACGACGTCCGCAGCCGCGTATTGCGCGAGATGGTGGAGAGCCTGGCGTCGCTGGTCGTCGGCGCCGATCCGGCCTTCACGGCCGGGATATGGGACAAGGCCTGGCGGTCCATCAACTTCATCGGGCACAAGGGAGTGTCGATCATGGGCATCTCCGCGATCGACAGTGCGCTCTGGGATCTCAATGCGAGAGCCGCCGGGCTGCCGCTGTCGCATATGCTCGGCGCTGCGCGCAGCAGCGTGCCGGCCTATCACAGCGGCGGCCTCTGGCTCTCGATGAAGCCGGCGGCACTGGCCGAGCAGGCCGGCGGGATGGTCGCCAGCGGGTTTCGCACGATCAAGCTGCGGCTCGGAGCGCCGACGCTGCGGGAGGACCGCGAGCGTATCAAAGCCGTGCGTGAGGCCATCGGTCCCTCGGTAGGCCTCATGGTCGACGCAAATCAGGGGCTGACCGAGAGCGAGGCGATCCGCCGCGGTCGCATGCTGGACGAGTTCGATATCACCTGGTTCGAGGAGCCTTTGCCCGCATGGGATCTGGAAGGGCTCGGCCGCGTCAAGTCCGCGATCTCGACGCCGATCGCCAGCGGCGAGACCGACTATACCCGCTACGCCTTCCGCCAGATGCTGGAGCTGCGCGCGGCCGATACGCTCATGCCCGATCTCCAGCGCGTCGGCGGCGTCAGCGAGTTCATGCGCGTGGCAAGGATGGCTGAAGCCTACGATGTGCCGGTTTCGAGTCATCTTTTCACGGAGATGAGCATCCAGTTGATGGCGGCGCTGCCGGGCAAGAGCTTCATCGAGTACATGCCCTGGTTCGAGCCGCTCTATCGCGAGCGGATCGAACTGCGGGACGGCGACGCGCTCGTGCCGGATCGTCCGGGCTGGGGCTTTACGCTCGACGAGGAGCGCATCGCTCATCTCGAAAGGCGTACCGGCTAACCTTCTCCCGGCAGGTCCACGGTGTAGGCAAGGCGGTCGAATGGCGAGACCGAGACGCCATAGATGCGCGGCGCATTCTTGCCCTTCATCACAGGATTGTAGAACAGCCGGACCGTTGGATAGCCGATAGGGACGTTGAGCGTCGCCGAAACCTCCGGCGATGCGGGTGCCGCATCGAAATAGAGCCTGTTTTGTTCGAGCGGGAGCTTGCGCCGGCGCAGCACGCGGGTCAGCAAGTCGTTGCGCAGTTCGTCGACGAGATCCTCGTCATAAGGGAAGGCAACGAAGGTGTGCTCGAGCGCCATGGCCTCGCCGTCGATGAGGACGAGCTTGTTGACGCAGACATGCTTGCCCTCGGCAGGGCCGAAGATCGCGAACACCGGGTCCTTGGGGTTCTGCAACTCGACCGACAATGTCTTCACGGTTGCGTTCTTGCCGATATGGAGGGCTTCCTCGAAGGCGCCATAGTGAGGGTCCGGCACACGGTTCAGGTGGCGGACGAAGCGCCGGGTGGTGTTGATGAAGGTGCCGAGCCCCGGCACGGTGCGCAGCAGCCCGGCATTCTGAAGATCGGTGAGGGCGCGGCGGACGGTGATACCGCTGACGCCGAGTTCGGCAGCAAGATTGAGCACGGACGGCAAGGGCTGATCGGGCTTGAAAATACCTTCAGCGATGCGGGCCTCGATCGTCTCGCGCGCAATCTCGTAGAGCGGTTTCCCGCCCATTTCCCTGACATTGACCATCGAATCCTCGCCGAACTGCGCATTCTGCGTATACACGGCCACCAACGAGCACGCGAGACAATTCCCGGTCGTTTCCGGTGGGTTGTCGCACGCTGCCGATGGCGCGTGGCCAGACAGCCATGGGCAGCGCATTCGCACATACTGCCATCGTTGACATACTGAGTATACATGGAATACGATACGCCATCGACAAAGGAGATTTCGGTGGCTGATCGGCGTGTCATATTGACCTGTGCTGTGACGGGCGGGTTGACCCGCCGCGACATGAATCCCAACCTCCCGATCAGCCCGGAGCAGATCGCCGATTCTTGCCTCGAGGCGGCCGAGGCCGGTGCGAGCATCGTCCATATCCATGTGCGCCACCCCGACGGGCGCCAGTCGATGGATGTCGAGCACTACCGGACCGTGGTCGACCGCATCCGCGCGAAGAACTCGTCGCTGCTGATCAACCTGACGACCGGCCCCGGCGGGCGCTTCGAGCCCGGCAGGGACGACCCGCTGGTGCCGGGGCCAAAGACCAATTTTCTGCCGCCGCAGCGGCGTATCGAGCACATTGTCGCGCTGAAACCGGACATCGCCACGCTCGACCTCAATACGATGAATTTCGGTGGCGAGATCGTGGTCAACACGCCGGTCAGCGCGCGGGTGATGGCGCAGGCGATCTATGACAGCGGCGTCATGCCCGAACTCGAATTCTTCGACTCCGGTGACATCGAGATGGGCGCCGACCTGATCCGCGAGGGCAGTCTCAGGGTGCCCGCGCTCGCCTGCCTGGTGCTCGGCGTAAAATACGGCTTCGCACCCACGGCCGAGGCGATGATCTACGCGAAGTCGCGGCTGCCGGCAGGGCTGCATTGGACCGGCTTCGGCATCGGCCGCGCCGCCTTCCCCATGCTCGCGCAGTCCTACATCCTCGGCGGCCATGTCCGCATCGGCATGGAGGACACGGTCCATATCAGCCGCGGCAAGCTCACCGATGGCAACGGCGAACTGGTGGCGAAGGCCCGTTCTATTCTCGAAAGCCTCGGGGCGATGCTCGCTTCCGCGGATGAGGCGCGTGAAATCCTGAAGCTGAAGGGCTGACGATGAATCCGAGCACCTCAGGCAGGGACGTCACCATTATCGGAGCCGGCATCGTCGGAACCGTCTGCGCGAGCTATCTGCTGCGCGAAGGCCATCGCGTTACGCTGATCGATCGCGGCGATCCGGGCGCGCAGACATCCTTTGGCAACACCGGCGGCATCAGTCCAGCCTCGGTCGTGCCGGTGGCGACGCCTGGCATCCTCAGGGACGTGCCAAAATGGCTGAGCGATCCGGAAGGGCCGCTGCACATCAAATGGAGCCATCTGCCGAAGTGCCTGCCCTGGCTGCTGCGCTTCCTGCGCGCCAGCGGCACCGAGAGGGCGAAGGCGATCTCGCGGGCGCTGACCGCGCTGAACATGCCGACCTTCGACGCCTATGAGCCGCTCTTGCGCGATGCCGGGCTGCTCCACCTGTTCCATCGCACGGGGCAGCTCACCGTCTACAAGTCGGAAGAAGCCTTCGAGCACGAGCGCTTCGGCATCGATCTGCGGCGCGACACTGGGGTGAATGTCGACATCCTCAACGCCGACGAGATCCGCCAGCTCGAGCCCGCTCTGGCCCCGATCTTCGTGAAGGCGCACTTCATCGAGACCCATGGCCACTGCAAGAATCCGTTCGGCCTGGTCCAGGGCCTGGCCGAGCACTTCGTCCGCAATGGCGGGATTCTGCTCCGCGATCAGGTCAAGGGCTTCGAGTTCGGTCCTCACGGACCCGAAGCGGTGATCACCGATAGCGGGCGCCGCCCGCTCGATACGGTCGTCGTCGCCGCCGGAATGTGGTCGGATGGTTTGACTCGGCAGCTCGGTCACAAGGTGCCGCTGGAGAGCCATCGCGGCTATCACGTGACGCTGCCCGATCCGCGCTTCGCTCCGCGCCGGATGGTGCTCTCGGCCGACTACAAGGTCGCGATCACGCCGATGGAGATGGGCCTCAGGCTGGCTGGGACGGTCGAACTCGCGGGCGTCGACGCGCCGCCCGACTACCGGCGGGCCGAGAAGCTCCTGAAGGTCGGTGCCGAAGTGCTGCCCGGCCTCAATGCCGAGGGCCATACCCGCTGGATGGGGCACCGGCCCTGCACGCCCGATAGCCTGCCGGTGCTCGGATCTTCGCCGAAATTCCCGAATGTCTATTATGCCTTCGGGCATGGGCATCAGGGCCTGCTCGGTGCTTCGCAGACCGGCAAGGTGATTGCCGAGTTGATCGCGGGCCGGCCGGCATCGATGGATCTGGAACCGTTTCGGGTCGACCGTTTCTGACCGGGACAATGAAGCGCCGACTGGCGAGTTGATGGAGACGCGTATGCACGGCGCCAGGGCATCGACGGGGTTCCCGCAACGGGGCGGGCCGGTCCAGGCCTTCTATTCGAAGGCCGGCGCGCCGCGCCGCCCCGTGATCGCGCGGGCCGAAGGCCTCTACATGTGGGACAGCGAGGGGCGGCAGTATATCGACGCCTCCTCAGGACCGGTCGCGACCAATATCGGCCATGGCAACCGCCGGGTCCTGCAGGCGATGACGGAGCAGGCCCAGAAGGTCTGCTTCGCCAGCCGCGCGGTGTTCGAGAACGAGCCGAATATCGAGCTGGCGGACCTGATCACGGGTCTGGCCGGATCCGGCTTCGAGCGGGCCTTTTTCGTCTCCGGCGGCTCCGAGGCAACCGAGGCTGTGCTGAAGCTCGCCCGCAACTATGCCGTCGTGCGCGGCGAGGCCTCCCGCCACAAGGTCATCTCCCGGGATCCGGGCTTCCACGGCACCTCCTTCGGTGCGATGTCGGTGACCGGCGATCCCGTCTCGCTCGCTTGCTACGGGCCGATGCTGCAGATCATGCCCAAGGTGCCGGCGCCGTTCAGCTACCGCCTGCCACCAAACTTCGACGTGGCAGGCTATGCCGAGTTCTGTGCTGCGGAGCTGGAGCGCACCATCCTGGCGGAAGGTCCCGAACAGGTACTGGCATTCATCATGGAGCCCGTCGGCGGCCTTGCGACGGGCGCGCTGGTGGCGCCGGACAGCTACTACAGCACCGTCCGCCAGATCTGCGATCGTTACGGGGTGCTGCTGATCTATGACGAGGTGATGAGTGGGGCCGGCCGCACCGGCACCTTCCTCGCCGCCGAGCACTGGCCGGATGCGCGGCCCGATCTGGCGATCCTCGCCAAGGGTGTGGCGGCCGGCTACACGCCAATGGGGGCCGTGCTGGCGCCGGCAGCGATGGTCGAGGCCGTCGCCAATGCCGGCGGCTTCCTCCATGGTCACACCTACGCAGCCAATCCGCTTTCCTGCGCGATCGGTGCCGCTGTGCTGCGAGAGGTCATCGACCATGGGCTCGTCGCAAGGGCAGCGACGCAGGGCGCCTATCTCCGCCGCAGGCTGGAAGAGATTCAACGCGGCAGCGCGATCCTAGGCGACATCCGTGGCAAAGGCCTGCTGATGGCGATCGAGATCGTCGCCGTTCGTGACAGCAAGACCATTCTTCCGGCCGAATGCCAGGCAGTCTATCGTCTCATCGAACTCGGGCTGGAGCGCGGGCTGCTGCTCTACTCGCGGCGCACGGCAAACGGGCTCTACGGGGAGTGGCTGATGATTACGCCGGCGCTGACCGTCACCGACGCCGAGATCGACGAGATCGTCGGCAAACTCGCCGATACGCTTGCGGCCTATGAGCGCGAGCTTCGCGCGGCCGGGCGCATTTGATGGCCGAGTTGGCAGTTCGCCCGGGACGTTCGCATAGGTTGGGGAAAGGTCGGTCATGCAGCCATTGAGTTCATCGCCGGCGACGATGGCTGCCAGCGGCGCGGCGATCGAGGTTCGGGCCTGTCGCCAGGAATTCGGCACTTTCACGGCATTGCACAATGTCGATCTGGCGGTAGCGAGCGGGGAGTTCGTCACACTTCTCGGACCCAGCGGCTCCGGCAAGACGACGCTGCTGCGCATCCTGGCCGGGCTCGTGCTGCCGACCGGCGGCAGCGTCCATATCGGTGGACAGGACGTCACCTATCTCCCGACGGAGAAGCGCGATATCGGCATGGTCTTCCAGAACTATGCCTTGTTCCCGCATCTGACGATCTTCGAGAACGTCGCTTTCCCGCTACTCATCCGCAAGCTGTCAAGGCAGGAGATCACGCAGCGCGTCGGCGCTGCGCTGGAGCTGGTCGGCCTTCCCAGCCATGGCCCACGCTATCCCGGCCAACTGAGCGGCGGACAGCAGCAGCGCGTCGCGATCGCGCGCGCACTGGTATTCCGCCCGCGGGTTCTGCTGATGGACGAGCCGCTAGGTTCGCTCGACAAGCGCCTGCGCCAGCAGCTCCAGCTCGAGATCCGCAAGCTCCAGAAGGAGGTCGGGATCACGACCGTATACGTCACGCATGACCAGGACGAAGCCTTCACCATTTCCGACCGGATCGCGGTGATGGACAAGGGCGCGATCCTGCAGATCGCGACGCCGTCCGAGATCTATCGCTTGCCGAAGGCGCGCTTCGTGGCCGACTTCGTCGGGGACCTGAACTGCATCGAGGGGCGTGTCGCTGAAACGCCATCGGGGCTGGCGCTGGAAACATCGGCTGGATTGCAGATCCCGCTCGGGCATGGCCCGTTCCCGGTGGGCACGGCCGTGACCTGTGGCGTGCGTCCCGAGCATATCCGCGTCGGTGAGCGCGCCGGGCCGAATGCCCTGCCGGCGACCCTCGAAATTCTGCGCTTCAAGGGTGATCATCAACGCGGAGAGGCCGTATTGTCCGACGGCACGCGCCTGACGATAAATCTCCCCGAGGATTGTGCCCTGCGAGAAGGCGAGCGAACGCAAGTCGGCTGGAACCCGGCGCAACTGCACATCTTCCAGCTTGGCTGAAGCCAGCAGCCGCCGCGCCGTTCAGATCAACCTTCGGGTTCCTGGCGCGAGCATCGCGGCAGTGCTGTCGCCGCCCCGTCGCGCTTGGCAGCTCTTGCCCAGGCTGAGGCCGCCCGCGTATCGGCAGAATGTCATCGCCGCTTAACGTTTTTCGTGGCTTCCAATAGGCCGCCGAGGTTGCGACGCCGGCTGACCTTGCCCCTTGAAATGTCCCCGGTTTGCTTAGGACTCCATCGGGAGACAGAGATGAAGAAGGGCATGTCAGCAACTGTCCCGATAGGGGTAGTGGCGATGGCGCTTCGGTTGTTTGGGCTGATTTGACTGCGCCTCAGCCTCTTTGACACTCGGTCAGTTCGCCATTGCTGACTTTATGCGTGTGGCATGTCACGGACGGGGTCTCGTCACTCGCACACCCGGAAATCGCCAGGGCAACAAGCAGCGCGACCATCGTGATCGACTTCGGCCCGATCATGGACAGGCCTGGGGCGCGACGTTGCCGGACGCGAGTGCGAGGATCGCAGCTGACTTCCAGCGGAAGGCTTGGCGCGCGCCTCCCTCCCAGGCTCGGCCTTCCGCGGAGTCCCAGCGAGGTCTCTTGATCCAGATCGAAATCGATGTCTCGACATCTCCCGCCTCTGCCGCCTCCCTCAGCCCAGCGAGGCGGCCGGCTGCGAACCGAACCAGCTGAATTCGATGCTGGTGCAAGGCAATTGGGGGAAGATCCGTGAGATTGCCCGCTGGGCCCATTCCTTGCGGACCTTCTGTCCGCCGAAGCGCAGTGCTCCGACACTTCCAAAGATCAGGCGTCCTGCGTCGTCCAGGCGGAACGACGATAGAACGGCGTTCGTATCCCATGCGCCCTGCCGTTTCTGACGTGGCTGAAGACCATGCTCGCGCATCAGGCGCCTGATTTTCTTGTGACTGACGACGAAGCCGCGGTGGCGCAGCGCTGCCTGCATCCGGCGGTAGCCATAGGCCTCGAAACTGTCGGAGATCGCCGCCATCGTCTCGACGAGCGCCGTGTCGTCGATGCTGACGGCCGGCTTGTCATAATAGGTCGAGCGCGCGATCCCCATCAGCCGACATCTTTCTGCGACGGAGATGCCGCGGGGCCGGTGACGACGGATATAGTCCCGCTTCTTGGCCGCGGTCCGTGCTTCAGAGACCCCTTTAGGAACTCGATCTTCAGAGCCTGTCTGTGCGGATTCCGATGAGACCGGCCGCCTGATCCAATCATTAACCGGCCACTGTTCCGAGAATTAACCGGTCGGGGTTCCGACAATTATCCGGCCATGGCGGGCGTTGGTTCTGGGTCCTGTTTCTGGATGTCGTGATTGGTGCCGCTGGTCAAGCCGGGGCGGCTGGAGACGGTCCCGGCTGGCGTTTTCGCATGCTCTCGCCGGCGAGTTCGATGCGGTAGGCATTGTGGGCAATGCGATCCATGACGGCGTCAGCGATCGTGGGATTCCCAATGATCTCGTACCAGCGATCCACGGGGATCTGGCTGGTGATGATGGTGGCGCGGCGCTCGTAGCGATCCTCGGTGAGTTCGAGGAGGTCGCGCCGCTGGGTGTCGTCGAGTTTTTCCGGGCCCCAGTCGTCGATAATCAGGAGCTCGACCCTGGCGAGGGCCTTGAGCAGGCGGGCGTAACGGCCCTGGTCACGGGCCTGGGCCAGGGTGGCGAAGAGTCTTGGGGCGCGATGATAGGCGACCGAAACATCGTCACGGCAAGCCTTGTGTCCGAGGGCGCAGGCGAGCCAGCTCTTGCCGACGCCGGCCGGCCCGGTGATCAGCAAGCTGCGATGCTGGCGGATCCAGTCGCCGCCGGCGAGGCTGAGGAAGAGCCCGCGATCGAGGCCGCGCGACGCCTTGAAGTCGACATCCTCGATGCTGGCGTTGTGGCGCAGCGCCGCAGCGCGAGCGCGGTTCTCGAAGCGCTTCTGACGGCGGACCGTGCTCTCGCGTTCGAGCAGGAGGGCGAGCCAGTCGGCATGTTCGAGCTGGGCCTGGAGCTCCTGGAAGCCTTTGGCCATGCCGTGCAGTCCGAGTTCGGCGAGCAAGGCCATGGTGGGATGGATCAACATGATGTCTCCTGGTCAGTGGAAGTAGCCGGGACCGCGCAGATTGCTGTGCTCGATGATGGCGGCGGCTTCGGCGGTGGGCTTGGTCGCAGCCGCGGCCTGCCTGGCAGCGATGGCGGCGACAGCGCGGTAGGCAAAAGCGCCGATCTCGAGGGCGCGTGCGGAAACGGCTTCGGCCTGGGGCGGCTTGAGATCGCGGAACAGCCGCAGCACGCCGAGACAGGTTCTGAAGCCGTGCTCGGGATGCGGGCGATTGGCCAGGATGGCGATGACCAGGCCTTCCGTGCTCGGGCCGACCGACGCGGCCCAGCGCCGGAGCCGTTCCGGGCTCCAGTCGGCATAGCGCCGGTGCGAGCTTGGCATGTGGTCCGGGTTGGTGCCATGCCGGCGGCCGCCATAGCGACGCTGGTGGGCGGCAACGCGCTGGCCGCGATGGAAAACCTCGATCGTGCGGCTGGTGGCCCGCAGATCGACCTGCTCGCGGATCAGCCCGTGGGGGACGGAGTAGAAATAGCCGTCATACTCGACATGGTAATCGACGCCGGCGCGAGCCAGGCGCCACTCGGCGAACTCATAATCCTCGGGCAGCGCCGCCAGGGCCGGCCGCTCGACGGTCTCGAAGAGATGGCGACGGGTCACGCCGAGGCGACGGATGACATGGTCGTTGATCCGGTCGACGGCATCGCGAATCGCGGCATTGGCCTCGGCCAGCGAGAAGAAGGTCTGGTTGCGCAAGTGTCCCAGTATGGCGCTCTGCGCGAAGCGAACCCCGTTCTCGACCTTCGCCTTGTCGCGCGGCTTGCGGACGCGGGCCGGCAGCACGCCGACGCCGTAATGCGAGGCCATCATGCCATAGCTGCGGTTGAGCTGCGGATCGTAGAACGAGGCCTTGTTGACCCCAGCCTTGAGGTTGTCCGGCACGATCAGGCGCGGGACGCCGCCGAAAAACCGGAACATCCGCACATGCGAGCCGATCCAGTCCGGCAGGGCCTGGGTCCAGCTCGCCTCGGCGAAGGTGAAGTTCGAGGCGCCGAACACACCGACGAAAATCTCCGCCTCCCGGACGACGCCGGTCCGGGCATCGACGATGCCGAGCTTCTTGCCGGAATAGTCGACGAAGACCTTGTCGCCGGCGACATGCTCCTGGCGCATCGTCGGCGATAGCCGGCGCTGGAAACCGCGCCGTCCACCCGCAGAACCGGCTGTAGCCGTAACCCTGCGGGTGGACGGCGCGATACTCCTCCCACAGGATCGCCATCGTCACGCCGGGCTTCTTCAACTCGACGATCAGTTCGCCCCAGTTCGGCTCGACCCGCCGCCGCTGGCCGGTCTTCGTGCCGGATCGCGCGAACAGCCTGCCAGCAAGGGCATCGTCCGTCAGCTCCGCCGGCAGCGGCCAGCTCAACCCCGCCTGGGTCGCGCGCCCGAGGTTCTCCTGGACGGTGCTGCGGGCAATCCCCAGCACCCGACCGATCTCGCGGGCGCTCACCCCGCCATATGCAAGCCGCAGCATCTGCCGCAGTTCTCTCATCGTCAGCTTCCTCTTCATCGGCATCACCGGCTCCGTCTCGGATGAAACGAAAATCCTGATGCCCGAGTGGCTGACCCAGAGCGCTCATACCCCCGGCGGGTGGCCGGTCATTAATCGGAATGGTGGCCGGAGAATTATCGGAATCCCGACCGGTCAATTATCGGAATGATGGCCGGTCGGAATCGGAATCCGCACCTGTCTGCCAACGAGCCGCTCCAGAGCGGCGATGCGCGCCTCGTAGGCTTCGATCTTATCGGCGGCGGCCGCCTCGTCGTCGAAAGCCCCGGTTTCAAACTTCTGGATCCAGATCCGGACCAGGTTGCGTGACAGGTCGTGCCGGCGGGCGAGGCTATGGAGCGTCTCGCCGGCCAGGTAATCTTGTGCCACCTGGCGTTTGAACTCGATGCTGTTGGTGTGGTGTTGGGCCATGGGCTTCCATCCTTCGAAAGCCCGGCTCCCCGTTCAATTGTTCGCCGTCACACTGTCCGCCTCAGGGGGGCGCACTCCACTGCCGGCCGCGCCCCAGGATCTTCTCGGTCACAACTGCGTCCTGATGAGCCGCCTTGGGATGAATGCCAACGAGTGGTCCTTCGTCGTCGAGGGAACGCCGCTTAAGCTCAAGGTCCAGGGCAACTATGTGGTGAACGGCGGGCACGGCAACTACGAGGCGGTGATCGCCGGCCTTGGCATCGGCCGCATGACGGATCTTCGGGTGCTGGAGGACATCAGAGCCGGTCGACTCGAGCCGATCCTCCGTGAATTCGAGCCGCAGGAGGCGATGCCGATCTACGCGGCCTACAAGAGCACTTCGTTGGTTCCGCCGAAGATCCGCATCTTCATTGACTATCTGCGGCACCGAATCCGACCGTCCTCAGGGTAACGTGCGGCAGCGATTCTTGGCCTTCGTCGCGCTCCGAATACAGGCTGAGCGCCGCCCGACATTTGGCGAACGCTCCTCTAAAGACCGGTACGCTGTACCCAAGTGGCATGGATTTAGGCGCGGTCGTACCGCTTATTTGGCTGCAAAGAAGCTGGCTTTCCGAGCAGTTGCCTTGCGCTTGAGCGTACTGCGTCATATCCCCCTGACGCCCCGTTCGTGCGTACCAGAATACTCCACAGGCGGCAGCTACGCGCGCGCATACGCGGGAGGCTGCAGTAGGGTCGAGTGACCGTTAGAGTAGCCTCCAGCTCCCATCCGTTCGGCGGTAGCGCATTCAGGGCAGACGATGACGATGCTGTATGAAGACGTGACAAAGGCCCCAGCGGATGAACAAGATTTCTGGAGGATGGTCGACGAGAATTTCGTGGCGGCGAAGCAGATTTTCGCATTTCCGCTGCAAACTCGTGAAGAAGCGCTTCAATCCGAGCCTTACGATGCTTTTCTTCCGTCGTTCATTCCCTATCGCGGAGCCTCGTCGGAGAATGATCAGCGCGACTATTTCTATAATTTAGGAAATGGCCAGATCGATCGCTTGGAGGTCCTGATTTCCGAGCGGCAACTGACGCCCGAGTTTGCCCAAGCGTGGGGCGTGCTGATGTGCAGCTACGGCCACACCCTGAATTATATCATGGACGATAGCCGGGTGCTCGTCGCGGAACGCGGCGCAGCTTCCAGCGCGGAGAAGCGCAACCTTATCCCGCAGCGCGTATGGCTCGCCCACGTCATGTGGCCCTATGCGAAGGGCTGGGGAAAACGGCGTAGGGGCGAGGAACTCACTGTCGATTTGATCGAGAAGGTCATCGCGAAAGGCGGCTGGGGCGAGTTCGGCCCGGATTGGTTTGGGGCAATGCTTTCACCCAAGAAAGCGGGCGATGGGGAGCGCCAGCTCAAAAGCTCATTTCGGCAGAATAAGTTCAGCGTGAGGGAGATGGAGGAGGCGATGGCGGAGGGCATCGAACCGATCCCGCCGACCGAAGAAACTTCTCTCCTGAGCGGCAAACGGTGAAGATGCTCACCGTCGCTTGAGTGCATGTTCGTCCTGTCAACGGCGGTCGGATTCCAGGCCAGCGTGGCGGAGTAAAAGCAGGCCACTGGCGTTGGGGAGCGGCGGATATGGCGAGGGCCCCGATCGGGG
>NZ_JBSHIO010000005.1:0-400814 GCF_053618995.1 Allobosea sp. NPDC055594 | reverse complement strand
GGCGTCAAGGAATCCGGCCTCGGACGCGAGGGCTCGCTGCACGGCATCGATGAGTTCGTCGAGATCAAGTACATGCTGATGGGAGGGCTCGGCGCTTAGCCCCTAAGCCGGCACCGCCCTACGTTTATACGCCACAGCCCCTGGATGGCTGCGGCATTTTGATATTCCGCATCAAGCTACTTTCTTCGCGGCTCCGGACGTGCTGCGAATGATGAACTCCGGCTGGATGATGGTCCGGCTAAGCGGGTTGCCCGGATTGTTGATGCGGGAGATCAGCGTCTGCGCAGCCGTTGCACCGACTGTCCATTTCGGATGCCGCAGCGTGGTTAGCCCGGCCCAGGGCATTGCGGACACGAAAATGTCGTCGACGCCGATAATGGATATGTCCTGAGGAGCCCGAAGTCCGAATTCCTCTATGGCTTCGATTGCGCCCAAGGCCATCAGATCGTTTGCGCCAACTATTGCGGTTGGGCGATCGACCATCGCCAGCATCTGACGAGCAGCAGCCGTGCCTGATGCATAGGAGTAATCGCCAGGCTTCACCAGTCGTTCATCGCAATGCCCTCCGAGCGCTTCGATAGCCTGCTGAAAGCCCTCAAACCGATCTTGTGCAGCGGGGGATCCCATCCGTCCCGTGATAAACCCAATGCGACGATGACCAAGTCGCCAAAGGTGATCACAGACCTCCTTCATGCCCTTGTGGTTGTCTACCCCTACGTAGTCGGCTTCCACGCCAGAATAATGCTGGTTGATTAGCACAAGCGGAACGCCATCGTTTATCAGCTCGATAATACCGGCGGGATTCGGAATCTGGGAAGCAAGAATCAATCCATCAACTTGCTGGCTACGCAAAAGCTCAATATACGCCTTTTGCTTATCTTCCCGGTAATCGGTGTTGCAGAGAACCAGATTGTATCCCTCGGCAGACGCCACGTCTTCTGCGCCTCGTACGATCTCCGGGAAGAATGGATTTGCAATGTCACCAACTAGGATACCGAGAGAGTACGTGCGCGAGGTCCGCATGCTGCGCGCCACGTAAGAGACCCGATATCCGACCTCGGATGCCGCTTTGAGAACTTTCTCTCGTGTCTCTTCGGAAACGAAGCGGGTGCCGGATAACGCGTTCGAAACCGTAGAAAGTGCAAGCCCGCACTGATCAGCCACGTCTTTGATAGTGGCTCGCTTCTGTCGTGCTCTGTTCATGCCCTTCGTTGCTTACCTCATGACAGCGCTGGCGCCTCTCGGCGATTTTGGTGTCAAATAGATCCTAAATAACGTTTTTCCGTATAGAGGAACTTAGGTTGCGGGGATAGCAAAAAGGCGTACCGGGTTAGCTTCTCTTATATTCACGCCTCGGCAGCCAAGCGGAACTACGAAAGCGCCTAAATTCCGAGAATTCGCCACCGGAGCGCGTTCATCGGCCCGGCTTTTTGAGGACGAACTCGGCGGCGTGATGTTGCCGAGGACCGAGTGGGGTCGGTGTCGGTTGCCGTCCTCCTTCCATGAGCTGATGGCACTGCGGGCCTCGGCGCGCAACGAGGATAGCGTGTCGTTTAAGCACTGGCCCCGGAAGCGTCGATTGAAGCTCTCAACGAAGGCATTCTGCCCGGCTTGCCGGGGGCGATGCAGTGCCACGCGACGCCGGTCTCCTGGCGCCAGCGCAGGATCGCCATCGAGGTGAACTCGGTGCCATTGTCGGAAACGACCGTAGCGCACCGTCGAGCGGTCGATCGTCAAGGCCAGGCACGCCCGACGCTGGCTCACCGCATGCACCGTGCAGGCATGAGCCACCGCCTTCGGCTTCGCATCGGGCGTCACCATTTTTTGCGGCGACATCCTTCAGTATCGCGTTGTCGAGCATCTGTTCGGCCAGCAGCTTCTTGAGGCGGGCGTTCTCATCCTCGAGAGTCTTCAGCCGGCGCGCATCCGACACGTCCATCCCGCCATACTTCGCCTTGAACTTGTAGAAGGTCGCCGTGGGGATGCCGTGCTTGCGGCAGACATCCGCCCTCGCAGCTCCAGCCTCCTGCTCCTTCAGCATCCCGATGATCTGCTCTTCCATGAATCGTGAGGAGCGTCTCCGTGAGTGACGGACTCTACTCAAATCTGGAGGAAGATCAGGGGCTCAGGTCGGTGACATTTCCGTTACATTATAGCGACACGATCAAAAGCATCGCCCGATGTAATTCATTGAAATTAAACACGCCGAGATGACGCCATCATTGCATCTTGAGACTCGCGTTCAAGATGCCGAGAGCTTGTCATCGACGCGCACCTTCCGTCACCGCGGCGCGTCCAGTTTGTCACCGAACCCAAACGCGCCGGCGCCGATCACCGGGACTGGCGAAGGCTCATCGCCCCCGGTCTTCGCCCCCAGGCCTGCCCTGCCACCCCAAACCACGGCCGGAGGACGACGCTTACAAAGCCCTCGGCCAATGCCTGTAAACTCGCCCTTAACCTTGATCGGTCACTTCGTCAGACAAGTAGTGAACTAGCGCGGGCTGCACCTGCTGCGGCGCAGGGTAGCAGATTCATGCGGCTGATCATCGGCACAATCATCGTCTTTGCCTGCGTCTTCGGCGGCTATGCGGCGATGGGCGGCAAGCTCCTCGTCCTTTGGCAGCCGTTCGAGTTTGTTATCATCCTCGGTGCAGCGATGGGTGCCTTCATCATCGGCAACAGCGCGCCGGTGCTCAAGGCCGTGCCCACCATGTTCGGCACGCTCATGAAGGGCTCAAAGTACAAGCAGGAAGACTATGTCGAACTGCTGGCGATGCAGTATTCATTGTACAGACTTGCAAAGCAAAAGGGCCTGCTCGCGGTCGAAGAGCACATTGAAAATCCGAGCGAATCGACGCTGTTCAATGCCTTTCCGACCTTTGCAGAGAACCATCATGCGGTCGAGTTCGTCTGCGACTACATGCGCATGTTGACGATGGGCGCCGACAACGTCCACGAGATAGACGCTCTCATGGACGAGGAACTGGAAACGCACCACCAGGAGCAGGAGCGTCTTGTTGCGGCCATGCAGTCGATCGCCGACGGAACACCAGCGCTCGGCATCGTCGCCGCCGTGCTCGGCGTGATCAAGACAATGGGGTCGATCAGCGAGCCGCCGGAGGTGCTGGGGCATCTGATCGGCGGCGCGCTCGTAGGCACCTTCTTCGGCGTCTTCGTCGCCTACGGCTTCTTCGGGCCCATGGCGCAATCGCTCAAGAGCATCTTCGAGGCGGAATCCAAGTACTACCTTTCGCTCAAGGCGGGCCTCCTTGCCCATATCAGCGGCCAGCCGCCGGTGATGGCGGTAGAATTTGCCCGCAAGGCTCTGATGAGCGACGTCCGCCCGACCTTCAGCGAAGTGGAAGCGGCAACCGCCGATCTGCCCGCCAACGCCTGACCCAATCTCCAGCAGGGACTCGATGGCCAAGCCCGCCCAGACGATCATCATCAAGAAGGTCAAGAAGGCCGCCCATGCGCACCATGGCGGGGCCTGGAAGATCGCCTATGCGGACTTTGTGACAGCGATGATGGCGTTCTTTCTGCTGATGTGGCTGATCAGCATGACGACGCAGGAGCAGAAGATCGGCCTGGCGGAATACTTCGCGCCGGGGGCTGTGAGTGCCAGCACCAGTGGCGCTGGTGGCATCTTGATGGGCACCGCCCTGGACAAGTCAGGCAACAAGTCGTCGGCGCCCCGCGAAACGGCGAGCGGCGTCACCGGGCAGGAAGACGGAGCGCGCCGGGCGAGCTCAGGCCGCGCCAGCGACCGTCAGGTCAGCCGCCCGGCCGCCGGCGCGCAGGCCCAGCACAGCGCCGCGGCCAGCCTCCGGCAGGCGCTCCAGAACATGCCCGAAATGGCCGAGCTGTCGCGCAACATTGTGATCGAGCCGACCAAGGAGGGCTTGAACGTTTCCCTCGTGGACGAGGAGGGCCGCTCCATGTTCCCCGAGGGCTCGGTCGAGCCCTATGACCGCACCCGTCGCGTGCTCGAGGTGCTCGCGCCGACCCTGCGCCGGCTGCCCAACCAATTGTCTGTCACGGGCCACACCGCCGTCGCGCGCCCGGGCTCGGCGCGGGCCGTCGATTCCTGGAGCCTCACCGCCGGGCGCGCCCTCGCCGTGCGCAGGATCCTGTCGGGCGCCGGAATCCCGAACGACCGCTTCGCCTCCGTGGTGGGACGCGCCGACACCGAGCCGGTCTTCCCCGACAATCCCTACATCGCGCCGAACCGACGGGTGACGATCACGCTGCTCGGCGCGGAGCCGCCGCTGCCCCCGAACGTCTTGCGCTGACGACAAGGCTCCTCGGCCTTCAGGCCCGAGGAGCCACTGCCCAGCCGCGCGCCCTGCCCAGCCGGCCGTGCGCGTTCCTCCAGCATCTTCCATCTCGATCTGCAGCTGCTTAAGCAGCCCGCAGGCGCGTGACGCTCCTGCACCGCACCGTCCAGGGCGTGGCTCAGAGCTGGCGCAGACCGATATGCTCGATCAGGGGGACGAGCTCGTCGCGCGCCGCGACGCGGTGAGCACGGGCGAGCCGATGCGCCGCCTCGGCGTCGCCGGCCCTCACCGCTTCGCCGATCAGCCGATGCGCCTGTGCCGAGCCGACCGGCCGGGCCCGCAGTCTCAGGGTCAGCATGCGGGCGCGATGGGCCTGGTCCGTCACCGTCTGGGCGATGCGGCGCAGGCGGCCATTGCCGCAGCGCTCGACCAGCAGCCGGTGGAACAGTTCGTCGGCCTCGGCCCAGCCGGCGAGATCCTCCGCCGCCAGCGCCTGCTCCATCGCCGCCGTCGCGGCCTCGAGCTCGTCGGCCACCGCCGCGCGATCCTGGTCCGGCAGCGCCGCCAGCAGCTCCGCCGCCATCGACTCGACCGCGATGACGACCTCGTAGATCTCGCGGATGTCCTGCGGGGCCAGCGGGCAGATCAGCACGCCGCGCTTCGGCAGCACCCGCACCAGCCCGTCTTCCTGCAGGCGGATGATCGCCTCGTGCACCGGGGTCCGGCTCATCCCGAGCCGCACCGCGATCTCCTGCTCCGAGCCCTGATAGCCCGGGGCGAAGACGGTATCGCGGATCGCCTGCTTCAGCGCGGCATAGGCCTCGTCGACCAGCGAGCCGCGCCTGGCCCCGCCCCCCGCAATTTCCGCCCGCGCAAGCTCGGCCATGGCCACCTCCAACACCGTCCGAGCATGGCCGATCGCTTGCATGGAAGCAAGAATGGAAGCTTGACAAGGCGACCCTGACCGGAAACGCTGAACGCATGCAAACTTCCATGGAACACCAATGGAAGGGCAGTCGAGGCGCCGGCGAACGGCGCCGGCACAGGGAGGAAAAGCAATGAAGCGAATGCTGCTCGCACTGACGCTCGGGCTCGCGGCGGCGATGCCGGCGCTGGCCCAGCCCGGCTATCCCACGCGCTCGATCACCATGGTCGTGCCCTTCGCGGCCGGCGGCACCACCGACATCGTCGCCCGGATGATGGCGGACCATATGAGCCGCACGCTCGGCCAGTCGATCGTCGTCGAGAACGTCGCCGGCGCCGGCGGCACCACCGGCGCGACCCGCGTCGCCAAGGCGACGCCGGACGGCTACACGCTGCTGATGGGCAATCTCGGCACGCAGGCTGCGAGCGTCGGGCTCTATCCCAGGCTCGCCTATGATCCGCGCACCGATTTCGAGCCGATCATGAACTCGGCCTCGACGCCGATGCTGGTGGTTGCCAAGAAGGACCTGCCGGTCAAGGATTTCCGCGAGTTCGTCGCCTATCTCAAGGAGAACGCCGCGAAGCTGAATTACGGCTCCGGCGGCGTCGGCTCGACCTCGCATCTGACCTGCCTCTTCCTCGACTCGCTGCTCGGCACCAAGCCCTCGCATGTTCCCTTCCGCGGCTCGGGACCCGCGCTCAACGCGCTGCTCGGCGGCCAGGTCGACTATGTCTGCGACCAGACGGTCGCCATCGTCCCCACCGTGCAGGCCAAGGAGGGCAAGGGCCTCGTCGTCGCGGTCAAGGACCGACTCGCCGTCATCCCCGACGTGCCGACCGCCGCCGAACAGGGCCTGCCGCAATTCCAGGCTACCGGCTGGAACGCGATGTTCGCGCCCAAGGGCACGCCGAAGGAGATCGTCGACCGGTTGAACACCGCCGCCCGCGCCGCCCTCAACGACCCGACCACGCGCAAGCGCTTCCTCGATCTCGGCGCCGAACTGCCGGACGAGGCCGGCCAGACCCCGGCCGCACTCGGCGAGCTCGTGCGCAGCGAGATCGACAAATGGGTGCCGGTCATCCGCAATGCCGGCGTGACGGCACAGTAACCACCAGGGCGGCGCCCGCATCCGGCGCCGCCTCCTCACCACAGCAGCACCAGAGCATCGGACGAAGAGCATGCGCACGCACAGGATCGCCGCCATCGGAGGGGACGGCATCGGCCCCGAGGTCATCGCCGCCGGGCTCCAGGCCCTGGAGGTCTGTGCCGAACGCGATGGCGGCTTCAGCCTCGATGTCCGCTCCTTCGACTGGGGCTCCGATTACTATCGCAAGCATGGCGTGATGATGCCGGCCGATGGCGCCGACCAGCTACGTGCCTTCGACGCGATCTATTTCGGCGCGGTCGGCGCCCCCGACATTCCCGATCATCTGACGCTCTGGGGCCTCAGGCTCGCCATCTGCCAGCCGCTCGACCAATACGCGAATGTCCGCCCGACGCGGATCCTGCCCGGCATCGTGAGCCCGCTGCGCCATGTCTCCGGCCCGGAACTCGACTGGGTGATCGTGCGCGAGAACTCGGAAGGTGAGTATTCCGGTGTCGGTGGCCGCGTGCACAAGGGCCTGCCCGAGGAAGTCGCGACCGATGTCTCGATGTTCACCCGCGCCGGCGTCACGCGCATCATCCGCTACGCCTTCGAGATCGCCCGCGCGCGGCCGCGCAAGCTCCTGACCGTCGTCACCAAGTCGAACGCCCAGCGCCACGGCATGGTCATGTGGGACGAAATCGCCGCCGAAGTCGCGCGCGAGTTTCCGGATGTGACCTGGGACAAGATGCTGGTCGACGCGATGACCATGCGCATGACGCTGAAGCCGGAGACGCTCGACACCATCGTCGCGACCAATCTCCATGCCGATATCCTCTCCGACCTCGCCGCGGCGCTGGCCGGCTCGCTCGGCATCGCGCCGACCGCGAATCTCAATCCGGAGCGCAGGACGCCCTCCATGTTCGAGCCGATCCACGGTTCCGCCTTCGACATCACCGGCAAGGGCATCGCCAACCCGGTCGCGACCTTCTGGACCGGCGCGATGATGCTCGAACATCTCGGCGAGAAGGCCGCGGCGGCCCGGCTGATGCGCGCCGTCGAGCGCGTCACCGCCGACCCGGCCCTGCACACGCCCGATCTCGGTGGCAAGGCGACGACGAGAGAGGTGACGGACGCGGTCTGCGAGGCCCTGCGCGGCGACAATATCTGAGCCCCCGCCTGGAAATTCCCACGGCCTTCATCCTGAGGAGCGCTCCGCAGGAGCCTGTCTCGCAGGATGAGGGCCTTGGATTTCCGGGCGGGTCGACCTTCCGAAATGGCGAAGGGAATATCCGCGAAAGCCGGGCGCGCTGCCGGCAGCTTTCATCTCCCGACCATGACAGCGCGGCGATAATCGTCTAAGGCGGCCCTCTCCTGCCGCCCTCGCCCGCCCGATGCTGTTCAACTCCTTCATCTTCCTGCTCGGCTTCCTGCCGCTGGCCCTCGCCCTGCACTGGCTGGTCGAGCGCTTCGCGCCGGCCTGGCGGCTGCCCTTGCTGGCCGGGCTGTCCTTCGCCTTCTACGGCTATTGGGACTGGCGCTTCGTGCCGCTGCTCGGCTTCTCGATCCTGCTCAACTGGCTGATCGCCGAAGCCTTCCAGAAGACCAAAGCCGGCGCGCTGATCACGCTCGCCATCGTCGCGAACCTCGCCGTGCTGGCGCTGTTCAAATACTTCAACTTCTTCGCTGATCTCGCTGGCATGATTCCGGGATTGCCGGCGCCGAAGCTCGATCTGGCCCTGCCGCTCGGCATCTCCTTCTTCACCTTCCACCATGTGATGTATCTGACCGATCTGCGCCGCGGCGAGGCGCCGCGCTATGATCTGGTGCGCTATGCCCTCTACATCGCCTTCTTCCCGCAGGTGCTGGCCGGGCCGCTGGTGCGCTGGCGCGAGATCATGCACCAGTTTGACGAGCGCCCCTATCTGCGCTCCGACGCGGCCGAGCGCATCGCCCGCGGCCTGATCCTGCTCACCATCGGCCTGGCCAAGAAGGTCCTGCTCGGCGACCCGCTGGCGGAATACGCCAATCCGGTCTTCGCCGCCGCGGCGCAGGGCAAGGCGATCGCTCTCGGTGAAGCCTGGCAGGCGACCCTCGCCTTCACCTTCCAGATCTATTTCGACTTCTCCGGCTACACCGACATGGCGCTCGGCCTGGCGCTGCTCTTCGGCATCGTGCTGCCGCAGAATTTCGACACGCCCTATCGCGCCGTCAGCCTGCAGGATTTCTGGCGCCGCTGGCACATGACGCTGTCGCGTTTCCTGCGCGACTATCTCTACATTCCGCTCGGCGGTTCGCGCCATGGCCTGCCGCTGCAGCTCTGGGCCCTGTTCGCCACCATGGCGCTCGGCGGGCTCTGGCACGGTGCCGGACTGAATTTCGTTGCCTGGGGCGCCGCCCATGGCGTCGCGCTGGCCGTCGGCGTGCTCTGGCGCCGCGCCGGGCTGTCGATGCCCGATCTGCTCGGCTGGGTGCTGACCTTCCTCTTCGTCGCGCTCTGCTGGGTGCTGTTCCGCGCCACCTCCTTCGACGCGGCCCTCGCCATCTACAAGGGGCTGCTCGGCTTCGGCCCGTGGGGCGGCGGCTTCAAATGGCGGGCCCTGCTGCCGGCCGCCGCAGTGGCGATCATCGGGCCGACCGCCTGGGCGCTGGCCTGGAGGTTGCCGCCGGCCCGCTGGCTCGCCGTCGCGACCGCCGTCCTCTTCGTGCTGGTGCTGTTCAAGATCGGCGACGACGCCAATTATGAGTTCATCTACTTCCAGTTCTGAGACGCGCTGGCGCGGCTTCGCCGCGACCTTCGCGCTGGCCGCGGCCGGGCTTGTGTCGGCGCTGCTGGCGTTCGCCTTCCTGGTCGATCCCTATGACAGCGGCCGCTCGCCCCTCAAGCTGAAGCCCGGCGTCAGCCCGCAGGGCCCACGCACCGCCGCCGCCAGCCGCGGCCGCGATCCGCAATTCTCGGGCGCGATCTTCGGCAACTCCCATATCCAGCTCGTCTCGCCGGAAGCGCTGAAGCAGCAGACCGGCATCGCCTTCGTCTCGCTGATCGCCCCTGCCACCGGCCCGCGCGAATCCCTCGTCCTGCTCGACTGGTTCCTGCGCCATCGCAAGGAACCGGCCAGGGCGCTGGTGATCGGCATCGATGTCCGCTGGTGCACGCCCGATGCCAGCCTGCCGGTCGAGAAACCCTTCCCCTTCTGGTTGTTCGAGCGCTCGCCCGCCGCCTATCTCGCCGGGCTGATGCGCTTCGACGTGATCGAGGAAATCCCCCGCAGGCTGCGCTACCAGACAGCCAAGGCACCGCAACGCGCCCGCCCGGACGGCTTCTGGAACTATGAGGAAGGCTACGAGGTCCAGGGCTTCCACAATGATCCGGCCCGCCGCGCCCGGCTGCTGGAGCCGATCCAGTCCGGCGGCGGCAATGCGACCGGCCCCTTCCCTGCCGCCGACGCGCTGCGCGCCCTGCTCGCCCGCCAGGCGCCCGACACGCCGGTCGTGCTGCTGCGCCCGCCGAATTTCGTCAGCGCCCTGCCGGTGCCGGGCAGTGCCGATGCAGCCGCCGATTCTGCCTGCCGCGACGCTTTCGCCGGGCTTGCGGCGAGCCGCCCGCGCACCGCCCTGATCGACTGGCGGATCGACCGGCCGGAGAATCGCGAGCCGGACAACTATTTCGACCACAGCCACTACAGGCTGGGGATAGCGCGGCTGGTCGAGGCCGACATTGCCGCCGCGATCAACCGATTTCGCTGAATTTACGGTTACTTGCAGGGTAAATCACGGCTCTGCGAAAGCCGATTGTTACGAAGGAGACCAATCGTTATAAGGGCGCCAAATCGGCGGCCCGACGGCAATGCCGGAGGGGGCGTCGAGCAGCGTGAATTGAGAAAGCCTGCCCATGTCGAAGCAGACCACCCTCGATCCCGACTACAAACCTTCCGAGACCGAGCCGTTCATGAACGAGCGGCAGCGCGAATATTTCCGCGGCAAGCTGCAGGCCTGGAAGGATGAGATCCTCAAGGAAGCCAAGGAGACCTTGGTCACCCTGCAGAGCGAGAGCGAGAACCATCCGGACATCGCCGACCGCGCCTCCTCGGAAACCGATCGCGCCATCGAGCTGCGCGCCCGCGACCGCCAGCGCAAGCTGATCTCCAAGATTGAATCCGCCATCGCCCGCATCGACGAAGGCACTTACGGCTTTTGCGAGGATACCGGCGAACCGATCTCCTTGAAGCGGCTCGAAGCCCGCCCGATCGCGACGCTCTCGCTCGAAGCCCAGGAACGCCACGAGCGCAACGAACGCGTCTTCCGCGACGATTGAGCCGCGGCAGGGTCATGACGATCTCAGAAGGCCTCGCGGGCGACTGCGGGGCCTTTTTGCTTGCCGCGCCAGGGCGTGACGGAGAGTTCGGCTTCCGACCCGTTGCGGACACTGCCTACCGATATTCGGGTGAGAGGCTCGAAGCCCGCGTGACCCTTTAGAGTAGGTTATCTAGCCAGCCTCTGCTCAAGAAACTCGCGAAGTTCGGATATCGCGCGCTCGCTGGCGGCCTCGTCAAATTTGCTCCAGTGCCCGTAGATCTGGCGGGGCTCTGCGAAACCGGGAAAGTTGAATGAGTGGTACACTCCCGGGAACACGGTGACTCTCAGTGAGACCGGGCCGCCAACTTGGCGCCGGGCCGCGGCTTCGCAGTCGGATGCGAGGGTCCAATCGTCCCTGTCACCGATGAGAATGAGTGTTGGGATGACCAGGCGCTCGGTCAGGATTTCACAAGGGGGGTAGTATGTTGCAGCCGCCTTAAACCCGAGATCATCGGGCATTTCATAGAGCGTCTTATGCGATTGCATCGCAATCCTGAGCGCGACACCGCCTCCATGCGAATAGCCCAGAATGGCTATCCGCGTTGGATCAACGAAGGGGAGCTTTGACAAGTAGGACAGCGCACCAAATGCGTCCTCGACCCGCGGGGCCATGTCGCGTCGTTCCGGAACGCACGCATCCTTCATGCCTCGCGGAGTAAAACTGTCGGGCGCCAGCACAGCGTAACCCCAGTCGCGGATTGTTTCGGCCTCGCGCCGATGGAAAGTGCTCAACCCACCGCAACCATGCAGCAGAACGATTGCCGGGTGCCTGCCGTGCCCTGCTGGCTTCGAGAGATAGCCCGTGATCACAAGCCCCGGAGAATTCTCACCACTTTCTCCGCGGTCCTTGGCACGCGCCTTCTGAAAATCGCTCAGGCGATAGGTGGCAGATGGGAACTGGACGACCTCCTCGGCATGCACGCCCGTCACGACCAGAAGCAGCATCGCTAGGGCGCCAAGCAAAGCTCGCTTTGGAGACGAATGCATATACGAACCTCCCAGCGTCCAACTTGTCCCTCCGAAAGAGGCCCAACAATGACCTGAGGATAAGCGCTCCATGCGTCTACTCCCGGCCCAGTTCGGAGATTCGAGATAGCCAACCTCGCATCGCAGGGTGGAAAAGCCCCGCGCGGGAGGGCGCGGGGCTTCTGGCCGCCAGCCGGTTGGCTTGGGGAGCGTGGCTGGCGGCCGGGAGGTTCGGCGGCCTCGGGAGAGACCGCCGGCCCGGGGCGGGGCGTGGACGTGGGGAGCGTCGCCTGGTCGCACCGGGTGTCTGCGATGATCGCGGCTTCGGCGTCCCTTTCTCGGATGGCCGGCTCGGTGGTTCGGGGGCCGTCCTCAGAAGGGCAGCAGGATGTCCATCACCTGCTGGCCGTAACGCGGCTGCTGCACATCGGTGATCTGGCCGCGGCCGCCATAGGCGATGCGGGCCTGGGCGATTTTGGCCGACTCGATGGTGTTGTCGGATTCGATGTCCTCGGGCCGGATCACGCCGGCGACGATCAACTCGCGCACCTCGAAATTGACCCGGATCTCCTGCTTGCCCTCGATCACCAGATTGCCGTTCGGCAAGGTCTGGGTGACGACCGCGGCGACATTGGTGGCGAGCTGCTCGGCCCGGCGCACCGAGCCCGAACCTTCGCTCGAGCCCTCGGAATCGAGCTTGAGAAGCTCGCCGGCGCTCGAGCCATTGGGCAGGAAGCGATCGAGCTTGTTCTCGAAGCCCATGATCCGGGCAGCGCCGAAATCCTCGCCGTTCTTGCGGCTGCGCTTGGTGGTGTTGTCGAGCTGGGCCCGGTCCGTGACCTTGACCTTGACCGTGACGAGGTCGCCGACGAGCCGCGCGCGCTGGTCCTTGAAGAAGGCGCGCGAGCCGGTCCGCCACAGCGAGTTCGGCGCGTAGGAGGCGTGCTCCATCGCCGGCATCGGCATCTGCACGGGCTTGTAGCCCTTGGTCGCCGTCGGGTCCTCGATCGGCGAGAGCGCCGGAGCCTGGCCGACATTGGCGAGCCGGTCGGCGGCACCGCAGGCGCCGAGCAGCAAGGCGAGGCCGAGAGCGGCTGGGACAGCGATCGGGTTGCTTCGGGTCATGATCTCGATCCGCACTTTGAAAACCTGGGTTCAGCGCGCCGCAGCGACATGGCCGCCGCCGGGAGGGCTGACATTGATGCGGCCGGGCCCGCTGACGGTCCCCTGCAGCACCCGCTTGGAATTGAGGTTGGTGACGGCGATGACATCGCCCATCGCGCCGGCCTCGTTGGCCCGGGCGCGCATGCTGATCAGCACGCCGCGCGCCTCGTAGACCAGCGTCACCATCTCGCCGCGGCCGACGATCTCCTCGCGCTGGACGTCGCCGCCGCGCAGCGCGACGCCGGCGAGCAGCGAGCGCCTCGCGACCTTGCCGATCGCCGCCCGCATCTCGCTGAGCTGGTCGTTCGTGCCGGGATCGCGCGGCCGCCGCTCGACCATGACGTCGCCGGCCGTGAGCGTCTCGCCGCGCGCGATCGGGCGCACCGGCACGACGACATCGATCGTCTCGACCAGGAGCCCGGAGACCCGCACCGGCTTCAACCGGGTCGCGGCGCTGCCGGGCACGGCGAGACGACCGATCACACGCCGCGAACGGGCGTCATAGGTCAGGTCGAGCGCCACCATCTCGCCAGGCAGTTCCGGCTCGACTGCAACCGAAGGGGCGCCGCCGTCGAAGACCAGGGCGAAGGCGCGCGCATCGAAGCCGAAGCGTTCGAGCAGGGCCGTCTTCACCGCCGACTCGATGTCCTGCCCGGTAATCCGGCGCGCTGCCCGCGTCACCACGACCTGGGCGAGGCCCTGGCTGTCGAGGTCGAGCGCCTCGCGCAGGATGCCGTTCTTCAGCGCCGCCTCGACGATCCGGCCGACCTGGATCGTACCGGTTTCGCCCAGCGCCGGGGCGCGGAAGGCCGGCAGGGCGCCATCCTGCGGCGACAGCCCGGCAATCAGGTCGCCGAAGCTGACGATGTCGCGGCTCAGGGTCAGATCGGGCCGCAGGCGCGGCTTGCCGGTGGCCGCCTGCGGGGCGCCAGCGCTGGCGGGAACCTGGGCTGCGACCGGCGCGGCGGGATCGGCCCGGGCCGCATCCGCTGCGAGGCCAAACGCGGCGAGAAGCAGAATGGAGCGCATCATGGCGTCTCTCCCTGGCTCTAGCGGATGATCTGGGTGGTGGACTGCATCATCTGGTCCGCCGCCGAGATCACCTTGGAGTTCATTTCATAGGCGCGCTGCGCCGCGATCAGCGAGGACAGCTCGGTGACCGCCTGGACATTGCCTTCCTCGAGATAGTTCTGCTGCAAGGTGCCGAAGCCCTCGCCGCCGCCGACGCCGTCGATCGCCGGGCCGGAGCCCGCCGTCTCGATGAACAGGTTGTCGCCGAGCGATTCCAGGCCGACCTTGTTGATGAAGCGGGCGAGCTGGATCTGGCCGAGCTGCTGCGGCGCCGTCTGGCCGGGCATCGTCGCCTCGACGGTGCCCTGCGCATTGATGCTGACGCTGGTCGCATTGTTCGGGACGGTGATGCCGGGCTCGACCTGGTAGCCGTCGCGCGTGACGAGCTGGCCCTGGGCGTCGAGATCGAAGGAGCCGTCGCGCGAATAGGCGGTACGCCCGTCCGGCAGGCGGATGCGGAAGAAGCCCTCGCCGCGGAGCGCGACGTCGAACTGCTTATCGGTCGGCGTCATGTTGCCCTGGGTCATCACCCGGCCGGTCGAGACCGTCTTGACGCCCGAGCCGATCGAGATCCCGGCGGGAACCATGGTGTTCTGCTCGGAGGTCGCCGAGCCGGCACGCCGCTGGTGCTCGTAGAGCAGGTCCTGGAAGTGCACGCGCTGGCGCTTGTAGCCGGTGGTGCGCACATTCGCGATGTTGTTGGAGATGACCTGGACGTTGAGTTCCTGGGCCATCATGCCGGTGGCGGCGGTGTGAAGGGCGCGCATGGGCTTGTCTCCGTTCCGCGTCAGGCTTGCTGGTCGGCGAGGCGCGAGATCGCCTTGCCGCGCAGCTCGTCGGTCTTGGCGAGCAGGGCCGACATGTTCTGATAGGCGCGCTGGACCTCGACCAGCCGGGTCATCTCGGCCACCGCCTTGACATTGGAGCGCTCGAAGGCGCCGGTCTCGAGCCGGGCCTGCGGGCCGGCCGCCTGGGCCGCGGCGGTCGACGAGAACAGGTTGTCGCCTTCGCTCTGCAGGGCGCGGGGATTGTCGAAGCGGACCTGGCGGATCTTGCCGCGCTGGCCCTGGTCGGAGGAGACGGTGCCGTCGGCGGCGATGCGCGGATTGCTCTCGCTTTCGCCGAAGACGATCGGGCCGCCATCGCCGAGCACCGGCTGGCCGGACTGGGTGACGAGCTGGCCGCGGGCATTGATGTCGAGCGAGCCGGCACGGGTGTAGCGCTCACCCTGCGGCGTCTGCACCACGAGGTAGTTGTCGGCCTGGAGCGCGATATCGAGCGGGTTGCCGGTACGCTCGAGGGTTCCGGTGGAGAGATCGATCGGCGAGCCGCGGTCGATCACATAGGAGAGCCGGCGGTCGGACGACGGGAAGGTGTCGGCACGGGCGCCCGGCGAGATGAACTCGGCAAAGCGCGCCGAGCGGGCCTTGAAGCCGTTCGTTCCGACATTCGCCACGTTGTTGGCGATGACGTCGAGCTCCCGCGCCAGAGCCATCTGGCGCGACAGGCCGACGAGAAGCGCGTTTTCCACGGCCCCTGCTCCCGATCTTTCCCGCGATCGCCTCGACGCTCCCCAGCGCGGCAATCGCAGCCAAGAGGTCAGCAACGCCCGTGCCAACATGGTTAATCTGGCTCAAGACACTGATATAAAACGAATAATGGAAAA
Source organism: Allobosea sp. NPDC055594 (assembly GCF_053618995.1). Classification (NCBI taxonomy): domain Bacteria; kingdom Pseudomonadati; phylum Pseudomonadota; class Alphaproteobacteria; order Hyphomicrobiales; family Alloboseaceae; genus Allobosea; species Allobosea sp. NPDC055594. Next base: position 385,305 of record NZ_JBSHIO010000005.1, on the reverse strand, counting down.
CTCTCGACGGACCTGACGGCGGCATGAACCGGCTCGTGCGGCAGAAACGACCCGGCAGATTTTGCCTGTCTTAACGAGGTATTAACCGTAATTCGTCAGGTTCACCTGAAGGGATCGGCGGCTGCGCGCGCCACCTTCCAAGCAGGCGGGCCGCAATGTCGAAGAAGCCGAAAAAGGGCGATGAGGAGGGCGAAGCCGGCACGAATGCCGCGCCGAAGCCCGGCAGGAAGAAGCTCGTCATGATCGTCGGCGCGGTCGCCCTGCTCGCGCTCGGAGGCGGTGGCTGGTTCTTTTTCCTGAAGAAGCCGTCCGCCGAGCAGCTCGCTGCGGCCGAGGCCGCCGCTACCGCCAAGAAGCCCGTCACCTTCGTCGAGATGAAGGACATGATGATCGGCATCTCGGCCGGCGGCCAGCAGGACCGTCAGCCGATCATCAAGATCAAGGTCGTGCTCGAGATCGCCGACGCCAAGATGTCGGAGCAGATCAAGCCGCTGCTGCCGCGGGTCGAGGATGCCTTCCAGGTCTTCATGCGCGAGCTCAGGCCCGCGGACCTCGAAGGCTCGGCCGGCATGTACCGGCTCAAGGAAGAGCTGCTGCGACGCGTCAATGTCACGGTCCACCCGGCCAAGATCGACGCAGTGCTCTTCAAGGAACTGCTGATCCAATAGCCCGATCCCGCGCAAGAATTCCGCAAGGCGACCACCGTCCATGGCCACCGACGATCTCGACCTCGAAGCCTCCGCCAAGGAAAACGCTCCGCTGACGCCGGAAGGCATGGCGGCGGAATGGGCGGCCATGCCCGACATCGCTCCCGACGAGAGCGAGGCGGAAGCTCATATCGACCGCCTGATGACTCAGGACGAGATCGACACCATGCTCGGCTTCTCCATCGGAGAAGACGGCAAGGGCGGCCGCAACGGCATCCAGGCGATCGTCGATTCCGGCTCGGTCACCTATGAACGCCTGCCGATGCTCGAGATCATCTTCGAGCGTCTGGTCCGGCTGCTCTCGACCAGCCTGCGCAACCTGTTCAGCGACAATGTCGAGGTGACGCTGGAAGGCATCCGCTCGGTCCGCTTCGGCGACTACATCAACTCGATCTCGCTGCCGGCGATGCTCGCCGTCTTCAAGGCCGAGGAATGGGATAATTTCGGCCTCGTCACCATCGAATCCGCCCTCACCTATTCGGTCCTCGACACCATGCTGGGCGGCAAGCGCGGCCAGCCCGCGGCCCGCGTCGACGGCAGGCCCTTCACCTCGATCGAGATGAACCTGCTGCGGCGAGTGATCGGCGTGGTGCTCGGCGATGCCGAAGCCGCTTTCCGCCCGCTCTCGCCGGTGACCTTCAAGGTCGACCGCATCGAGTCGAATCCGCGCTTCGTCTCGATCTCGCGGCCGGCCAACGCCGCGATCCGCGTCGAGCTGCGCTTCGACATGGAGGGGCGTGGCGGTTCGCTGCATGTGCTGCTGCCCTATGCCACCATCGAGCCGATCCGCGAATTGCTGCTCGAAAGCTTCATGGGTGAGAAGCTCGGGCGCGACGCGATCTGGGAGAACCATCTCGCCACCGAAGTCTGGCAGGCGGATGTCGCGGTCAAATGCGTGCTGCACGAATGCACGATGCCGCTGAAGCGGGTGATGAAGCTCGAGATCGGCGACACGCTGATGTTCGACGCCCGCCCCGAAGCGGTCGCCTCGCTGCGCTGCGGCGAGTTCATCGTCAGCGAGGGCCGGATCGGCCGCGTCGACGACAAGATCGCCGTCCAGGTCGTCAGCCCCTTGCGGCGCTCCAAGACCACGATGGCAGCCTTCGACACCAGCCATCTCACCCCGACAGCCTGAGCCGGGAGCCAGCCGACATGACCCTCACCCTGATCGCCGATGCGCTGGTCGCCTGCCTGCTCGTCGCCACCATCATCACCTGCTATGTCCTCGCCAAGCGAATCGAACGCCTGAAGGCCGATGAAAGCTCGATGCGACAGACCATCGGCGCGCTGATCGCCGCCACCGACACCGCCGAGCGCGCCATTGCCGGGCTGAAGCTGACTCTCGGCGACTGCGACCGCACTCTGGCCGAGCGCCTGCGCACGGCCGAGCGCTATGCCGCCGACCTCGCCGCCCAGATCGAAGCCGGGCAAACCGTGATGGACCGCATCGGCCAGATCGTCGGCGCCGCCACCCTGGTCGCGCCCAAGGCCGAGCCGCAGCCCGCCGAGACGCCGACCGTCTCGCGCATGGCGAGCGCCGCCGATGCCGCTGCCGCGATCCGCGCCCGCGCCGCGCGCCGCCTCGAGGGCCAGGCTGCGTGATCCAGTCGCCCCGCCTGATTCCAGCGGTCATCCTCGGCGCCATGGGCCTCCTGGCGCTGAAGCTGCTCGCCTGGACGGCGGAGCCCTCGCCCGGCCCGACATCCACGAGCCAGCAGGCCGTGGCGGACAAGCCCGCGGCCGAGAAGGAAGTCTGGGGCCTGGCCAAGATCATCGCCCGCGCCCATGCGCCCGACACTTTCCTCGACCCCATGGTCACCGGCACCATCGACCCGCCCGAGCCCAAGCTGTCGCCCGAGGAGCAGGCGAGGCGCGACGCCGCCGCCACTGCCAACCCCAGCAACAAGGCCGGGCTGATGAACGGGACGGCACAGCCCGTCTCGGCCTCGGAGCGGGCCCTGCTTGAACGCCTCAGCAAGCGCCGCGAGGAGATCGAGGCGCGCATGCGCGAGCTCGACATGCGCGAGAAGCTGCTCGACAACGCCGAGAAGAAGCTGGGCGGCCGGGTCGAGGACCTGAAGACGCTCGAGGAGAAGGTCGAGGGGCCGAAGAAGAAGGACGGCGAGGAGAGCCAGGCGATCAAGAACCTGGTGATCATGTACGAGACGATGAAGCCCAAGGACGCCGCCCGTGTCTTCGACCGGCTGTCGCTCGACGTGATGGTCCCGGTCGTCCAGCAGATGAACCCGCGCAAGATGTCCGACGTGCTCGCCGCGATGTCGCCGGAAGCGGCGGAGCGCCTGACCGTCGCGCTCTCCCTGCGCGGCCGCGCCACCGGCGCCGAGCGGACCGCTGCGGCGGCGCCTGCGGGACCAGCCGGGAACGAATTGCCGGCGATCGAGCCCGCCCGGCGCCGCTGAGCGCCCGCGTCCCGGGCGGCCGCGCCGCCTATTGCTGAACGGTGATGCCGTTTTCCTTGATGATCGTCGCATAGGTCGTGACATAGCGGTCGATCACGGCCTCGAACTCGGCACCGGGCCGCGCCAGCACGGTGAAGCTCAGGGCTTGCAGCCGTTCCTTGACCTCCGGCCGCGCCAGCGCGGCGAGCCAGGCGCGCTCCAGCGCCTCGCGCGCCGGCGCCGGAGTGTCGCGGCGCACCATGACGCCGAACCAGCTATCCGAGAGAAGGTCCGGCAGGCCGAGTTCCGCGAAGGTCGGGACATGCGGCAGCTCGGGCACGCGCTTGTCGGCGGTGACGGCGAGCGCCGTGAGCTTGCCCTCCGCGATCGGCTGGACGACGTCCGGCAGGTTGCTGAGAGCGAAGTCGATCCGGCCGGCATAGAGGTCGACGAAAAGCTGCGCCGTGCCGTTATAGGGGACGTGGACGGCCTTGCCCCCGGCGAGGCGCAGGAAATGCTCGGCGCCGAGATGGGGCGAGGTGCCGATTCCGGGCGAGCCATAGCTCGCTCCGGCACCGGCATCGCGCAGGCGCACCAGGAAGCCCTGCCAGTCGACCTTCAGCGAGGGAGCGACCGTCAGCACATGCGGCACCACCGTCGCCTGGACCAGCGGGGCGAAGGCACGCTGCCAGTCCGCCGTGCGTGTCCGCAGCGTGATGTTCGCCGCGAAGCTGTTGGCGATCATCAGCATGGTGTGGCCGTCGGCCGGGGATTTCAGCGTCTCCGCGCCGGCGATGACGGTCGCTGCGCCGGCGATGTTCTCGACCACCACGCTCTGACCCAACGCGTTCTTGAGGCTCTCCTGGACCAGACGAGCGACCGGGTCCATCGCCGTGCCGGCGGTGAACGGCAGGATGAGCCGCACCGGCCGGGTCGGTTTCCAGGCGCTTTGCGCCCTGGCGAGACTCGGCAGGGCCAGCCCTGCGAGAAGAAGCGCACGTCGATCAAGCAGCATCGATTTCCTCCGGGCAGAAACTCACAAAAAAGCGCCTCGCGGCCTCGCCGAGGCCGGTCTGGCCATGTCGATCCCGCGGCGGCGCCGACGCCACCCAATTGCGAGGATGCATCCGGGTCTCATGCGTTCCCGTTCCGGCAACGCATGAGACCCGGACAGGCCTTCAGAGCTGCGTATCGATCACGATCTCTCGCGACAGGCCGCGCACATCCATCTCGTAATCGAGCACCGCCACCGGCGGCCGCGAGAAATGCCAGACCAGATCGGCGCCGCTCCCCGTGACCGGGGCCAGCACGTCCGCCAGCAGCGGATGGATGTCCTGCGCCGTGTAGACGTTGACCGTCATGGCGTCCCGCCATGTCCGGCCAAGTCCGGCGAGGCGCCGCTCCATCTCGCCCATCACCCATTCCGCCTTGGCCCTGACGCCCTCGGGCGAGACATCGCCGAGCCGGATCGTGCCCTCGGCATAGCTGGCGGCGCCCTCCGGGGCCTCGCCGCTGCCGGCCACGATGAAGCTCGGGCGCGCCGCAGCGTCGGGAACGGTATAGCTGAAGGCATGCAGCGAGACCGTCTCGGGCTTGCCGAGCTCCGGACAGATATTGGTCCGCGCGACCGGATTGACCTTGCCCTGAAGCAGGCCCCACTGCTCGAGCCGCGAGGCATAGACCTTGTTCAGCGCCGCAAAGCCAGCCTCGGAGAACGGCTCGGGCGAGCGCAGCTCGCAGGAGCAGAACGCCGTCAGCGGCCTGCCAATCCGCTTCAGATGGGCTTCGATCGCCGCCAGGCCCTGCTCCAGCGGAAGCGGCGCGCACAGGCGCGCCCGCTCGATCCGGAAGCCCGGCTCGGCCACGACGCCGCCGGAATACTGGAACACCGCCGGAATGAACCGGTAGCTGCCGTCTTGACTGGATTGGGTCGAATACATCGGATCGGCTCCTCGTCACACTCTGGCATTTTTTTAAGGGACCGGCCGAGCGCTCAGCCAGATCGGAATCGCAGAACGAGCGTTGCCGACCCGGCAACGCTGCTCTAGCCTTCGGAGCGGCTGGCGGTCGGGCCGCAAGGCTCCCCCCAATGTCCCTCACCCGATACAGATACTTCGCCGCCGTCGCGGATCATGGCTCGGTCCGTGAAGCGGCTGACGCGCTGCGTGTCGCCCCATCGGCGGTCAGCCGCCAGATCGCCGGCCTCGAGGAGGAATACAGCGCAGCCCTTTTCGAACGCCGGGCGCGCGGCATGCGCCTGACCACCGCCGGCGCCGCGGTGCTGGAAACGGCGCGCACCGTCCTGAACTGCGTCCAGCGGGCCCGTTCGACCATCGAGGAGCTGCAGGGCATCAAGTGCGGCCATGTCCGGGCCTGGACCGTCGAGGGCGCGATCGACGATTTCTTCTATCCCGCTTTGGCGCGTTTTTCCGAAGCGCATCCTTCGGTCGGCTTCGAGGTGATGATCGCGAGCTCCGACCAGCTCGTGCAGCGCCTCCTGCATGACGAGGCCGACCTGGTGGTGGCGTTCAACCCGACGCTGCATCGCAGTGTCGCCTCGCTGGCGGAGATCGCCGACCCGCTGGTCGTGGCCGTCCGCCCCGGCGATGCCTTCGCAACGCGCTGCTCGGCGACCATCGCCGAGATCGGCGCGCTGCGTCTGGCCCTGCCCGACCGGACCTTCGGCATCAGGCGCCTCGTCGACGACGTCGCCACGGCGACCGGCATCGAGCTGAAGCCGGCGCTGGTCACGAACTCGATCGAGTCGTTGCGTTGCTTCGCCCGAGCCGGCATGGGCGCCAGCGTCGTGACCAGCTTCTCGATCCAGCGCGACGTCGCCGAGGGGCGCCTGATCGGCATCCCGATCCAGGGGCGCAATCTACAGCGGGCCTGCGTCAAGATCTGCGTGCGGAAAGGCCGGAACCTGCCACCTGCGGTACGGGCGCTGGCAAGGCATCTGGCCCGCAGCGCGCGCGCCTACACCTCGCGGAAATACGAGAGCACGCCCTGACGACGACCGGCGGCCGGGGCGCCGGCGGCGGTCGCAGCCCCGTGCCCTGCAAGAGGCCGTGGCGTAACGGCCGATGAGCCGAGCTGAGCCGCTTGATTTGCGCTTCTCGGATTTTTCCGACAAACTGCCCAGACCTCGCCGACCCATGAGGACGCTTAGCTTAGCCGAAGATACCGGCACAATTCGCGTCGCGTTCTCCGCCGTTGCCCTGGCAACATGCGCAGGAGAAGAGGGATGAGAGCAGTCAATCGAGCTATCGAGATCGCGGCCGAGGCGCACTCTGGTCAGCAGGACAGGACGGGCATGCCTTTCATCGCCCACCCCATGCGGGTCATGGCGGGCTTTCTCTTCGCAGGACACGAACAGCTGGCCGTGATCGCCGCTCTGCACGACGTCGTCAGGAGCACCGATTGGACGCTCGGACGACTGGCCGATGAGGGCTATTCGGTGAAGACGGTCGAGGCGATCGCCTCGCTCATGCGCGCCGAAGAGGAGGAGTATCTTGCCTATGTCGAACGCGCGACGGCCAATCCGCTTGCGCGCCTCGTGATGGAAGCGGATGTCAGGGACCAGAGCGACGAGGTCCGCCTCTCGAAACTGCCGCAGACGGCACAAGCCCGCCTTCGCCGGGAATATGGCGAAGCTCTGGATCTGATTGCCGGAGCACCGCTCACCAAGACCTGATCAGCCAGGCGATGGTTCGGGAAACCGGGTCGGGCGACGATGCCTGCGCATTGTAAGGATCCACCACCCTCCCCGCGCATCCCTTGCCGGCGCCCCTTAACCGGCCGTTATCCTTGACGGGCTAGCGTCGCCCCCGGGGTGGAGCGTTGTTTCCATGCCCGTCTGGTCGCGTTGGGGTTGAGTGGCAGTCTTGCGTATCCTGCGGTCCCTGAGCTTCGGCATCGGTCTGGCGGCGATGAGCCTTGCGCTCGGCCAGAGCCAGTCGGCCCTGGCCGCCAATGCCGAACTGCGCGGCGAGGCGATGCAGGCCGGCTTCGGTCGTCTCGCCTTCACCTTCGACGAGCCGGTCACGACCCGGGCGCGCGTCTCCAACGGAGTGCTGGTCGTCGGTTTCAGCCAACCGGTGAAGGTCGACCCCAGCCGTATTTCCAGGGAGCTCCCGGCCTATGTCTCGCTGGCGCGGGTCGATCCGGATGGCCGGGGCCTGCGCTTCGCACTCGCCAAGACCTATCGCGCCAACCTGCTCGAGGCGGGCGACCGCGCCTTCATCGACCTCCTGCCCGAGAACTGGGTCGGGCAATTGCCGGGCCTGCCGCCCGAAGTCCTCGCCGAGCTGACCAAGCGCCTGCGCCTCGCCGAGTCGCGGGCACGCGATACCGCCCGCGCCCCGGCGCCGGATCCGAAGCCGCTGGGCTTCCGCAGCGTACGCCTGCCAACGCTCGACCGGCTGATGTTCAACGCGCCTGCCGAGGCGCAACTGACCCCCCGGCTCGACAATGGCCAGCTGACGCTCGCCTTCGACCAGCCGCTGCAGCTCGAGGCAGGGAAGATCCGTTCGCTGCTGCCGGCGGGCTTCACGCTGGAAAGCGCCGGGAACGAAGGCGGCGGCACCGAGCTCGTCTTCAGCGTTCCCAAGGAACGCGAGTTGCGCAGCTTTCGCGAGGACTATGGCTGGACCGTCGATCTCGCGCACCCGGCAGCGACGACGGCGCTGACGCTGTCGGCCCTGGAGGCTGGCACTGCCGCCCGCGGTCCGCAGCCGGCCGCGCCGCCGCAGGCAGCGGCAGTGCAACCGAAGACTGCGCCCGCGAGCGCGACCGCCACTCCCGCGACCCCGCTGGCGGCACCGGCTGCACCGGCAGCCCCTGCGCCAGTCGCGGCTCCGGCTGCGGTCGATCCGGCCCCGAGGGACATTATCGTCAGCTCCGTCGCCAATGGCGATGGTGGCCGCCTCGATTTCCGCTTCTCCCGCCCCACCGGCGCCGCTGCCTTCGCCGAGCCCGGGCTGGTGACGCTCGTCTTCGACACCCGCGACACGCTCGATCCCGACCGGCTGAAAGGCCTGCTCCCTGCCTTGATCCGCGACGTCACGGTGACGCGGGAGGCCAAGGTCACCGTGCTGCGCCTGCGCACCCGCAGCCAGCAGATCACCCGTCTTTCCGATGACGGCGCGAGCTGGTCGCTCTCCTTCGGCGAAAAGCTCGGCAAGCCGGCCTCGGCTCTGGCGCCGCGGCGCGAAACCGATGAGCGCGGCCAGACCGTGGTGGCCGTCCCGGTTCCCGGCATGACCGGCGTGCACTGGCTCGAGAATCGTGACGGCGGCGCGCCAATGGCGGTCGCGACCGCGCTCGGCCCGACCCGTGCCGTCTCCAAGCCCTATCGTTTCGTCGAGTTCGGCCTGCCCCAGACCGCCCATGGCATCGTCGTCAGCGCGCTGGCGGACGACGTCATGGTCAGGGCCGGCACGGACGAGGTGGAGATCGCTCGCAATGGCGGCCTCGTCGTCAGCCTCGATGCCGACAAGCCGAACGAGCCGGAAAAGAAGGCGGCCGACAGGGCCGCCGCGCCGCTGCTCGACGCGCAACGCTGGTCGAGCCTGCGCACCGACGACGTGCGCGCGCGGACCCAGGAGCTGCTGCGCGATGTCGCCGATGCCTCGCGCGGCCGCAAGTCGGAAGCCCGGTTGGCCCTGGCCCGTTTCCTCGTCGCCAACGAGATGCTGCCCGAGGCGGCCGGCCCGCTCAACGCCCTTCTCGCCGACGACCCTGCGATGCGCGGCAACCGCGAGGCGCTTTTCCTCAAGGGCGTGATCGCCACGCAGATGCACCGTCATGCCGAGGCGCTGAAGGCCTTCGAGGCCGGCCCGATCAAGGAAGAGGCCGAAATCGGCCTCTGGCGGGCACTGGTCGAGCAGCGACTCGGGCGCAACGCTCCGGCCCTCGCCGGCTTCCGGCGGGCCGAGACGATGCTCGACGGTTATCCGCCCGATCTGCAGGCGCAGTTCCGCCCGGCCATGGCCCGCGCCGCACTCGCCATGCAGGACACGCTGGTGGCCGAGCGCCAGATCGCCCATCTCGCCGAGCTGCCGGCGAGCCTGGTCCCGGCCGAGGACCTCGCGCTGCTGCAGGCCATGCTCGACGACGCCAGCGGGCGACCGGAAGCGGCGCTCAACGGCTATCGTGCGCTTTTCGAGGCCGTCAGCCGGCCGGTCGCCGCCGAGGCGCAATTGCGCGCCGTCAAGCTCGCCCGCGCCGAGAAGCGGCCGGAGCTCTCGGTCGACGAGGCGGCGGCCCGGCTGGAGACCGTCTCGGCGATCTGGCGCGGCGGCGAGATCGAGATCGAGGCCCTGGCCGAACTCGGGCGCATCTATGCCCAGCAGCAGCGCTGGCGCGACGCCTTCCAGATCGCCCGGAGGGCGAACGAGAATTTCCCCGATCATCCGGCGACCCGCCTGCTGCACGACGAGACCGCCCAGCGCTTCGAGGCCCTGTTCAGCGATCCCGACATCGAGAAGCTGCCACGCCTCGAGGCGCTGGCGCTGTTCTACGACTTCAAGGAATTCCTGCCGGTCGGCCGGCGCGGTGACGAGATCACCCGGCTGCTCGCCGACAGGCTGGTCGAACTCGATCTGCTCGATCAGGCCGGCGACATCCTGCACTACCAGATGGAGAAGCGCCTGAACGGCGCCGCGCGCTCCACCGTCGCAGCCCGCCTCGCCATGATCCGGCTGATGAACCGCAGGCCGGCGGAGGCGCTGCAGGCCCTGGTTTCGACCCGCCTCGCCGAGCTGCCCGGCGACGTCAAGCGCGCCCGCCTGCTGCTCGAGGCCAAGGCGCTCTCCGACCTCTCGCGCACCGACCAGGCGCTCGACCTGCTGGAAGGCGAGAGCGGGCCGGAGGTCGACCGGCTGCACGCCGACATTCTGTGGAACGGCCGCCGCTGGCGCGAAGCCGGCGAGGCGCTGGAACGCATCCTCGGCGAAAGCTGGCGCGGCGAGGCTCCGCTAGGCGACGGCGAACGCGGCGACGCGATGCGCGCCGCCATCGCCTATGCCATGTCCGATGAGGCGCTATCGCTTGACCGCCTGCGCACCAAATTCGCCGGCAAGATGGCCCAAAGCCCCGACGCCCGGCTGTTCGCCTTCGTCACCGGGGCGAGCCGCGCCAGCGCGGCCGACATCCGCGAGGTCGCGCGCTCTGCCGCCGGCTCCGACACGATGCAGGATTTCCTGAAGGCCTATCGCAAACGCTATCCGGCATTTTCCAGCGCGGTCCGCGACAAGCCCCAGGCCGACGACGCGGACGCGCCGCCGCCGCCCCGCCCCGGCCAGGGCTGAACGCGCACGCCACTGAAACACCACCGCACCGTCATTCCGGCTCGCCCTGCGGGCGCCCTGGAATGACGGCGTGGTTCGGGCGCAAACCGAAAAAGCGCGCGGCCGAACCGCTCAACTCCCATAGCTCTTCACCAGCGAGCCGGCGACCAGTCCCCAGCCGTCGACCAGCACGAAGAAGATCAGCTTGAAGGGCAGCGCCACCGTCACCGGCGGCAGCATCATCATGCCGACCGACATCAGCACCGAGGCGACCACGAGGTCGATGATCAGGAAGGGCACGAACAGCAGGAAGCCGATCTCGAAGGCGCGCCTGAGCTCCGAGATCATGAAAGCCGGCACCAGCACCTGGATCTGGATGTCCTCGGCCCGCTCCGGCCGCGGCTCGCGCGACATCTCCAGAAACAGGGTCAGATCCTTCTCGCGGACATGTTTCAGCATGAAGTCGCGAAACGGCACGATGCCGCGGTTGAAGGCTTCCTGCGGCTGGATCTGCCCGGCGATCAAGGGCGCCCCGGCGACGCGGTAGGCCTCCTTCAGCGTCGGGGTCATCACGAAGCCGGTCAGGAACAATGCGAGCCCGATGATCACCGCATTGGGCGGCGCCGTCTGCGTGCCGATCGCCGAGCGCAGCAGCGACAGCACCACCGCGATGCGCGTGAACGAGGTCACCATGATCAGGATCGACGGCGCCAGCGAGAGCACCGTGATCACCGCGATCAACTGAAGCGCCCGCTCGGTGACGCCGCCGCCCTGACCGAGATCGAGCGAGAGCGTCTGGGCCAGTGCCGGGCCGGGCAGCCCCAGCCCGAACAGCGCCAGGCAGAGCGGCAGCGAGACAAGCGTGGCCGTGCCGGCCCGCCGCCTCATCCCCGACCTCTTGGAATATGTCTCGCCCATGCGCCTTCCCTGCCCGAATCAAGGCGCGGGCCGGAAAAACGCTAGTGCATGCTCCGGGGGGCTGCGAAGCGCTTTCGCCCCGTCATCCCCTGCCGTCTGGCCGGCGCTGGGCCGGCCGGGCCGCTCAGCCCTTCGGCTTCGGATCGCGCCCGAGCAGGCGCGCGAATTCCGCCTCGATCGCATCGACGGAGAACGGATCGGTCTCCTCCGGCTTCGGCTCGGCCGGCTTGGCTGCTTCGGGCGCCGGCTGCTCGACCTTGGCGACCTCGGTCACGGTCTCCGCAGGCACGGCCTTAGAAGGCTTTGCCTCAGCAGGCTTGGGCTCGGCAGGCTTGGCCTCGACGGGCTTGGCCTCAGCAGGCTTGGCCTCAGCAGGCTTGGGCTCGGCAGGCTTGGGCTCGGCGGGGTTGACGTCAGCGGGCTTGACCTCGGCGACCTTGGCTTCGACGGCCTTGGCCTCCGAAGGCTTCGCCTCGGCCGGCTTCGACTCCGCGGCAGGCGCAGCCGGCAAGACCGGCGGCGGCGCCTCGGGCGATTGGGCCTGCGTTTCCGGCTTGGCTGCGTGCGAGGGCTCGGCCGAGGAACGGGGCGTCTCCGCCTTGGCCGGCTCGGTCTTCGCAGGCCCGGCGCTAGCGGCGGGCTGCGGTTTACGCTCCGGCGCGGCGACGACGGGCGGAACGACCATCGGTGCCTCCGCCGGGCGTGCCGGGCCGGGCTTCAGCCCCAGCGCCATTTCCAGCTCGGCCTCCATGTCGAGGACCGGGCGCGACGAGGCCGGGATGCCCGGTGTCGGCAGCGGCGGCTTTGGCTCGCTGACGGGCACAGGCGGAGCGACCTTGGCGGCCGGCGGAACCGACACGACCGGAGGGGCGGCGGGCTGGGAGGGCTCGACCTCGGAACGCGCTCCGGCCGCGGACGGGCGGACGGCGGAGAACGGGCGCTTCAGTGCCTCCTCGAGCTGGCGGGCCATGTCGCCGAGCTCGGCCTGACCGGCCGCTGCCGCTTCGCGCGCGCTCTGGGCGACCGCGGCCGAGGCCACCACCGCGGCTGCGGCAACCGGCGGCACCACGGGTTGCGGCGCAGGGCGCACCGGCGGGATCGGAGGCAGCGGCTGAGCGATCGGGCGCGGCGGCGGCGCCAAAGGCTGCTGGCGCGGAGGCGGCGCCGGCATCGCGGGCGCTGGTGCCGGCGGCTCTGGCATCATGGGGATGGGCACCGGCGCCGGCTCGGCCAATGGCGGCGCACGGCGCGGCTCTTCGGCAGTCTCGGGGCGCAAGGGCAATTCGGGCGGCACCAGCGGCTCGAGCGCCAGCGGACGCTCGGACATCCCCTCGCTCGGCAGCGGCGGCGCGACCCGCGCCCCGCTGCGCATGATATTGGTTTCGATGACGACGTCGGACGCCCCGCCGATCATCACGAGATGCTCGACATTGTCGCGCCGCACCAGCACGAGCTGGCGCTGCCTGTCGAGGTCGTGGATGTCGACCACGCCGAGCCGCGGCTGGCGGGTCCTGCCGCTGGCCTGGCCCTTGAACCTGAGCCGTCCGCCGCTGATCCGCCGCAGGATGAAGGCGAAAAGGGCCACCAGCACGAGCACGATCGCGAAGGCGATGATCCAGCGCAGGCCGGTCGAGAGTTCGAAGCCAAACAAAGTCTGCAAGGTTTGCCTCATGAAGCGACGCGACAGCCACGCGCAGCCTTGCTTTTAAAGGCTGCTCGCGGATGAACCCGCAGCCTATACCACAAGGCCCGCGAATTCGGGAGACATGGTTACCGGATGGTTAACCGGATTGTCACCAATTGCCGATCTTAACGAGGCGTTAACCATGCACCCGGCAATAATTTCCCAGTTCCGCGCTGATGCGGCGCGTCCCGGGGCCGGAGATCGGAGCCATGTCGAACAACGGCCTGAACCTGATGGGCGCCCTCAAGACGCGCATGCACTGGCACCAGAGCCGCCAGAAGCTGCTCGCCGAGAACGTCTCCAATGCCGATACGCCGCGCTTCAAGCCGCATGACCTCAAGGCCCCCTCGCCCCCCGGCGGCAGCGTCGTGCTGGCACAGACCTCACCGCTCCATCTCGGCCCGGCCGGAAGCAGCAACGGCTTCGGCCCGCGCGATCCCAAGCGCTTCGAGACCACGCCGAGCGGCAACAGCGTCAATCTCGAGGACGAGATGCTGAAGGTCGCCCAGAACCAGTCCGATTATCAGCTCGCCGCCTCGCTCTACAGCAAGGGGCTCGGGCTGATGAAGATCGCCATCGGCAAGGGGCGCTAGCAATTGGGCCGCTAAGAGTTGGGCCGCTGAGGAGAAGCACTATGGATCTGCTCAAGAGCATCGCGGTGGCGGCTTCCGGCCTGCGTGGCCAGGCCGGGCGCATGCGCGTCATCGCCGAGAACCTCGCCAACGCCGATTCGACGCCGGATCGCGCCGGGGTCGACCCCTATCGCCGCAAGATCGTCACCTTCCAGGGCCGGCTCGACCGCGAGCTCGACGCCCAGGTGGTCGAACTCGGCCGGGTCGCGCGCGACCGCGGCGCCTTCCGCACCAAGCTCGACCCCGGCCACCCGGCCGCCGACGCCACCGGGCAGGTCCGCTTGCCGAACGTCAACTCGCTGATCGAGAGCATGGACATGCGCGAGGCCCAGCGCAGCTACGAGGCCAATCTCAACGTGATCTCGTCGACGCGCCGGATGCTCCAGCGCACCATCGACATCCTGCGCGCCTAGCCCCTCAAAGCCGAAGCGGAACGCCAGCCATGACCACCTCCAGTTTCGCCGCCGGCGCCTATGCCTCGATGCAGGGCATCGGCGCGGGCGGATTGCTGAAGAAGCCCGCCAGCGTCGGCACGGCCGGCGCCGCCGGCATGCCGGACTTCTCCTCGCTGCTCGGCAAGGCGCTCGAGACGACGGCCCAGAGCGCACGCGCCGCCGATGTCCAGACCGCCAGCGTCGCCGCCGGCCGCTCCGACATCGTCGATGTCGTCACCGCCGTCGCCGAGAGCGAGGCGGCGATCGAGACACTGGTCGCGGTGCGCGACCGGGTCATCGCCGCCTATGAGGAAATCATGCGGATGCCGGTCTGACCGGCCGGATTTTCCTGGAACCGCGCCTGTCATTGCGGGCGCCCCGGTCAAAATGAAACAGCTCTTCTCGGAAACCGCGCCATGACCTCCGGAGCCATCCTCGACGTCGCCCGCGACGGCATCGTCGTCTTCCTCAAGGCCGGTGCGCCGCTGATGCTGATCGCACTGGGCGTCGGCCTCGTGGTCTCGCTGTTCCAGGCCCTGACCCAGATCCAGGAACAGACCCTGGTCTACGTCCCGAAGATCCTCGCAGTCTTCGGCGCGCTGCTGCTGTTTTTGCCGTTCATGGGCGACGCGCTGGCAGGCTATATGGGCAGGGTCGCCGTCCGAATCGCCACGGGCGAGTGATTCTCGCGCCCGGCCGCCCCATACCGGGGCGAAAGACCGATGGGCGCAGTCGCTGGCGCGGAAACCCTGGGCCGCCGATGCAGATCGCCATCCTGCCCGAGATCAGCGCCCTGTTCGTGCTGGTCTTCGCGCGCGTCGGCACTCTGGTCATGTTGATGCCCGGCATCGGCGAGCGCTTCATCCTCTCGCGGGCCCGGCTCTCCCTCGCCTTTTTCGTCGCCCTCGTGATGTTGCCGATGGCCCGCAGCACGATCACCGTGCCGAGCGACCCGGCCGGGCTCGGCGGGCTCCTGATCAGCGAGATCCTGATCGGGCTCGCGCTCGGCTCCTGCGTCCGCCTGCTCATGGGGGCACTGCAGACCGCCGGCCTGATCGTCGCCCAGACCATGGGCCTCGGCTTCGCCATGACCGTCGATCCGAGCGGCGGCATGCAGAACCCTTCGATCGGCAATCTGCTTTCGATGCTCGGCATCACGCTAATCCTCGCCTCGGACCTGCACCATATCGCGCTGGTCGCGATCCATGAGAGCTACCAGTTGCTGCCGCCCGGCGGCTTTCCCGATGTCGGCGACTTGCTCGGCCTGGCGGTCAAGGCGATGGCGAGGGGCTTCGCGCTGGCGGTGCAGATCTCGGCGCCGTTCATCGCCTTCGGCCTGCTGTTCAATCTCGGTCTCGGCGTCCTCGCGCGGCTGATGCCGCAAATGCAGGTCTTCTTCCTGGCGATCCCGGCCTCGATCCTCGGCGGCATGCTGGTGCTGCTGGCGGCGATCGGGGTGATGATGGGCGTCTTCCTCGAAGATCTCGGCGCCTTCCTGCGCCAGCTCACCGGCCTCTGAGCGGAGGGGACATGGCCGACGAACCGGACAAGGACGACCGCACAGAGGAGCCGACGCAGCGAAAGCTCGATCAGGCGGTCGAGAAGGGCGATGTCCCGCGCTCGCAGGAGATCGGCACCTTCTTCGTGCTCTGCGGCTTCACCCTCGCCTTGCTGATCGCGGCCGGCTCGGCTGCGCGCGAGGCGACGCTGCAATTGCGCGCCTTCCTGATGAACGCACATCAGGTGCCCTCCGGCGGCGACGCCCTCTTCCAGGTCACCGCCAAGGGCGTGATGACCGGCTTCACCGCGCTCGCCCTGCCGCTGGGATTCATCCTCGTCGCGGCTCTCGCCGGCGCCCTGATCCAGCACAAGCCGCTCTGGACCACCGAGCCGCTGATGCCGAAATTCAACCGGATCTCGCCTATGGCCGGCCTGAAACGGATCTTCGGCAAGGAGGCCTGGGTCAACTTCGCCAAGGGCCTCGCCAAGATCATGCTGGTCGGCGTCGGGGTCTGGATGGTGCTCTGGGGCGAGCGCGACCACCTCCAGGCCTTCGCGCAGATGGATGTGCGCGCGCTGCTGCCCGCCGTGCTGGTCCTGACCATCAAGCTGATGGCCGGGGTGCTCGCCATCTTCGCCATCATCGCCATCGGCGATTTCGGCTATCAGCGCTTCTCCTGGTACCAGCGCCAGCGCATGACCAAGCAGGAGCTCAAGGACGAATACAAGAACACCGAAGGCAATCCCGAGGTGAAGGCCAAGCTGCGCCAGCTCCGGGCCCAGCGCGCCCGCTCACGCATGATGGCGCAGGTTCCCAAGGCGACCGTGATCATCACCAACCCGACCCATTTCGCGGTCGCGCTGCAATATGAGAACGGCCAGGGCGCCCCGGTCTGCCTCGCCAAGGGCGTCGACGCCATTGCGCTGAAGATCCGCGAGGTCGCCGGCACGCACGAGATTCCGATCGTCGAAAACCCGCCTCTGGCCCGGGCGCTCTATGCCACTGTCGAGATCGACGAAGAAATTCCTGTCGAACACTACCAGGCGGTGGCCGAAGTCGTCGGTTACGTCTTGCGCCTGAAGCGCCGCCGCGCCTAACTCGCGGGCTGGCGCGCGATCGCAGGATCGCCGCGCCCGCTGCCCGCCGGGAGCGGGCGGACCACAAGGAAACGGATCTGCCGCAATGACCGCAAGCACGGCAACGACCGCGATCGATCGATCCGACAGGCCGGGCCATGTCGGCATCGTCCTCTTGGTTGCCGGCCTGCTCGTCGGCGCCGCGATCGCGCTCGGCTTCATCGCCAATGAATGGGCCCAGCCGCTGATCCTCGGCCTGCTCGCCTTGCTTTCCGTGGTCGGCGTGTTCTGCCTCTTCGCCTTTGCGATCGGGCTGCTGCAGTTCTCCGGCCGGGCCGCCCGCAACGACCTGACCAAGATCATCGTCGACGGGGCCGAGGACGGCGTCGTCGTCACCGAGAGCGACGACCGCATCGTCTATGCCAACGAGACCTATCTGACACTGGCCGGCGCCCGCAACGCCAGCGAGATCGCGCCCGTCGAGCGGCTGTTCAAGGGCCGCGCCGAGGTTTCGGAAGCGATCTACCGGCTCGCCACCGCGGCGCGCGCCGGGCGGCGTCTCTCCGAGGAGATCCGGCTCGAGCCCGCCCTGAACGAGCGCGGCGCGGTCGGCTGGTATCGCGTCCGCGTCACGCCGATCAGCCGCGCCGGCAGGCCCGCCTCGCTGTGGACGGTGTCCGACGTGACGCCGGAGCGCGAGCGCCAGGAGAACGCCTTCCAGGAGCTGCAGCACGCCATCGACTATCTCGACCACGCACCGGCCGGCTTCCTCTCGATGAACGCCGATGGCGAGGTGCCCTATCTCAACGCCACGCTCTCGGGCTGGCTCGACTACGACCTCGCCCGTTTCGGCTCGGGGGGCTTGCATCTAGAGGATATCGCCTCGCCCAGCGCCGTCGCCCTGATCCAGGCGATTCGCGGCCAGCCCGGCGATGTCCGGATCGAGGTACTCGACGTCGATCTGCGCCGCCGCAACGGCCAGTCACTGCCGGTCAGGCTGCATCACCAGGTCGCCTTCGGCCAGGACGGTCGTGCCGGCGCCTCGCGCACTCTGGTCCTGAACCGCGCCGCGGGCGAGGCCGGCGCCGATGCAAGCAGCGATGCGGAGGCACGTTTCGCCCGCTTCTTCCACGCGACCCCGATGGCGATCGCCACCGTCGACCGGACGGGCGCGATCCTGCGCTCGAACGCCGCCTTCACGCGCCTGACGCCCGGCGGCGGCCAGCCGGCGACAATCCAGGAACTCGTCAACGGCAATGGCGCGCTCGGCGAAGCCTTCGAGGCGGCGCTCGCCGGCAAGGGCGAGATCGCCCCGCTCGACCTCACGCTCGCCGGCGAAGAGGGCCGCTCGGCCAGGCTCTATCTCTCGCCCGTGCCGGCGACCGAGGACAGCGATGGCGAGCGCGCCATCGTCTATGCGCTGGAGACGACCGCCGAGCGCAAGCTCAAGGACAATATGGACCAGGCCGGCAAGATGCAGGCGGTCGGCCAGCTCGCCGGCGGCATCGCGCACGACTTCAACAACGTGCTGCAGGTCATCATCAACGCCTCGGAATTCCTGCTCGCCAGCCACAAGCCGACCGATCCGTCCTTCCCGGACATCATGCAGATCAAGCAGAACGCCTACCGGGCCGCCGCGCTGGTCCGGCAGCTGCTCGCCTTCTCGCGCCGGCAGACGCTGCGCCCGCAGGTGCTGGCGCTCGGCGACGTGCTCTCCGACCTCTCGCTGATGCTGAAGCGCGTCGTCGCCGACAAGATCACGCTCGATGTCCGCCAGGGCCGCGATCTCTGGCCGGTGAAGGCCGATCTCGGCCAGCTCGAACAGGTCGTGGTCAACCTTGCTGTCAATGCGCGCGACGCCATGCAGGATGGCGGCAAGCTGCAGGTGCGGACCCGCAATGTCGCGGCCGAAGAGATCGTCGGCCTCGGTCATGCCGCCCTTCCGGCCGCCGATTATGTGCTGCTCGAGGTCGAGGATAGCGGCTCCGGCATCGCGCAGGAGCATCTGGAGAAGATCTTCGAGCCCTTCTTCACCACCAAGGAGGTCGGCAAGGGCACCGGCCTCGGCCTGTCGATGGTCTACGGCATCGTCAAGCAGACCGGCGGCTTCGTCTTCTGCGATTCCGTCCTCGGCCGCGGCACGAACTTCAAGATCTTCCTGCCGCGCTACATTCCCAGCGAAGAGGACCTCGCCATCGAGGCCGCGGCGAAGGAAGCGCCCAAGCGCGTCGCCGCCGACCATACCGGCGCCGGCGTCATCCTCCTGGTCGAGGACGAGGACGCCGTGCGTGCGCTCAATGCCCGCATGCTCGTCTCGCGCGGCTACACCGTCCACGAGGCGGCCTCCGGCGTCGAGGCGCTCGACATCTTCCTGCGCCATGAAGGCAAGATCGACCTCGTCATCTCCGACGTCGTCATGCCGGAAATGGACGGCCCGACCCTGCTCGGCGAACTGCGCCAGCGCAATCCCGATACGAAGGTCGTCTTCGTCTCCGGCTACGCCGAGGAAGCCTTCCGCAAGAACCTGCCCGAGGGCGAGGAATTCCACTTCCTGCCCAAGCCCTTCACGATGAAGCAGCTGGTCGAGACGGTGAAGGCGACCATGGGCTGAAGCCCGGCGGCGGGTGGAGCACACCCGCACCCGGTTTGCCGGCGGCGGCCCCGGCCGCAATGCTCTCGCAAGCGACGGCGCAACGGCCCTTGCTCGCGCGCGAGCCACGGGTTCGCACTCAGCGGGCCGGGCGATTCGGAGCGGCCGCAGTAAGGTTAAGTTCGCTCGTCGATTGAAAGGCGATCAGCGCAAGAGCATCACCCTGACACTGGCCTGGCCGCCCGGGCTGCCGTCAGAAATGCTCAGGACGCGCATGCCAAGCTTCTATCGATCCGCGCCCAGCGCCGGGGACATCCTCAGGGCGAACAATGGCGAGGGCCCCGGCTTCAATGCCTTGCGGCTCGCCCTCTCCATCCTGATCCTCGCCGTGCATTCGGGCTGGGTCGCAGGGGCCGACACGAGCCAGGACTGGGAAGGGCTGCAGGGCCTGTTCCGGCTCAGCCTGGTGCCCGCCTTCTTCGCGCTCAGCGGCTTTCTCGTCACCGGCAGCGCCCTGCGCACCGGCGCGGTCAAGCCCTTCATCACGCTGCGCTTCATCCGGATCATCCCGGCGCTGCTCGTCGAGGTGACGCTGTCGGCCCTGGTGCTAGGGCCGATCTTCACGACCTTCCTGCTGGCGGACTATTTCCGCGACATCCGCTTCCTCGAGTATTTCGGCAACATCGTCGGCCGCATCCGCTTCGAGCTGCCCGGTGTCTTCGAGACCAACCCGCTGCCGAACACGGTCAACCAGAACCTCTGGACGCTGAAGCCAGAATTCTACTGCTACATCCTGATGGCGCTGATGATCGGTTTCGGCATCGTCAGGAGTCGCAGGCTCTTCACCTCCTTCGTCGTCGTCCTGTCGGCGGCGGCCACGGTAGCGGCCTACGCCTATGGCTTCGGCGTCAGCGAGGCGAACTATCACTGGACCGTGGTGGTCTTCTATTTCTTCGTCGGCTGCATCTACTTCCAGTGGCGCGACCGCCTGAAGATCCACCGGCTGCTCTTTCTCGCGGCGCTGGCGATTTCGCTCGCGCTGATGTCGGCCCCGCGCGAGCTCGCCTTCCTCGTCACGCCCTTCCTGACCTATTGCGTCATCTATATCGGCCTGCTGCCGCTGCGCCTGCCCGAATTGCTGCGCAAGCTCGACGTCTCCTACGGCATCTATCTCTACGGCTTTCCGATTCAGCAGGCGCTGGTGGCGAAGTTCGACTTCGTCCATGGCGACGGGCTGATCCTGTTCCTGGTGTCCGCCCCGATCGTGACCGCCTTCGCGCTGTTCTCCTGGCTCTGTGTCGAGAAGCCGTTCCTCAAGGTGAAGCGCTATGTCCTCGGCGACCGACCGCCCGAAGCCGCCAGTGGCAGGGAAGCAGCAGGCATCGTGCAGGCGACGCGCTGAGTTCCACCCGGCCTTCGCCCCGGTGGCTCAGACTCTCTTGGTCCGCAGCCGGCTGGCGAGCTCGAGCCCGAGCACGGCAAGCGCGAACAGCAGCCAAAGCGGGTCGGCGCGGTTGAGGAAGAACGATTCCAGCATGCCGACATAGGTCATGAAGATCACGATCATCACGAAGAGATCGGCGAGCTTCTGCCGTGCCGGGTCGCGCTGCGCCCGCAGATAATTCCGCAGCGGCAGGATCATCAGGCAGAAGATCACCAGCATCGCCCCCGGAAGCCCGAACATCAGCATCGCGTCGAGATAGCTGTTATGGGCCGAGCCGATGCCGCGGATATCCCAGCGCGCCTCGAAATTCTCCTCCAGCGCCGTGACCAGCGGTGTCTGCCAGAAGCTGAAATAGCCATGGCCGAGCCAGGGCTTCTCGCCGATATGCGCGCTGGCGAAGCGCCAGATCTCGTCGCGCCCGGTGAAGGTCGGATCGGAGGTCAGCGCGCTCGCAAGCTGCAGCAAGGCGGGCGAGAACACAGTGCCGACCGTCAGCGCCGCGATCAGCAGCACCAACGCGCCATGGCCCAGCAGGATCAGCAGCGGCCGGCCGAGGGCGCGGCCGAACAGGACGAGAGCGATCGCGATCGGCAGGAAGCCCATCGTCGTCTTCGAGCCGCTGTTCAGCACGAAGATCGCGCCGAGGGCGATGATCGCGAAACCGCGCAGCCTCAGGCCCATGCGCCAGCAATAGATGCCGAACATGATGAGGATCGAGAACACCGGTGCCGCGAAATTCTTATGCGTGAGATGGCCGCGCCAATCCCCGGCATGGCCGCCCTCGACGCCCTCGGAGCCATGAATGGCGAGCTGCGGCGCCAGGAGGAGCGCCACATAGACCAGGACCAGCACGGCGAGAGCGGCATTCGCCACCGCGCTGGCGAAATCGCGCTCATGCCGCGGCAAGACGAGGACGCCGAGCACCGGCACCATGGCGAAACCGGTCAGGAGCAGCGCGCGCAGCGCGGCATCAGGTTCCAGCGCCCGCCCGGCCGAGAAGGCCGCGACCATCAGCACGACGAGCCAGCTGCTCGTCGCCATCTGCGCCAGGACCCCGCGTTCGCAGAGCTTCAGCATCGCCACGAGATAAACGATGGCGAGGCTGACATAGCCGATCTGGTTGACGATGTTGCCGGTCGATCCTCCCGGTTCGATCGCGTCCGGCACCCCGGCGAAG
The DNA here is from genome assembly GCF_053618995.1 of Allobosea sp. NPDC055594. NCBI lineage: Bacteria > Pseudomonadati > Pseudomonadota > Alphaproteobacteria > Hyphomicrobiales > Alloboseaceae > Allobosea > Allobosea sp. NPDC055594. Next base: position 363,454 of record NZ_JBSHIO010000005.1, on the reverse strand, counting down.
GGCTGGAAGGTCAGGATCATCACGAAAAGGCCGAAGCCGCTGAGCAGCGCCGCGGCGAGGCGCTGACCGTCGACCGGGACGCCATGCGCCCCGGCGGCAAGGCCGCTCCCTGTCTCGCTCACGCCGACCGTCATGCCGCTCCCGCCATGCGAACCCGCCGACCGGGCTCGTCCGGCCGCCCTGCGCGGCCGCCCCGACTATGGACACGCAACCTTAAGAGCCTGTAGCCGAAAACCGGCCGATCGCCGCTCCCCCGGGGCCCGCGGCGTCGCCGGTCGGCAGCGACGCCCCTGGCCTGCCCCATGGGAGCACGAGGCAGCATGGACCGGGCAGCGTCGCCGCCCTCCCCCTTCACCTGGGGCATCATCGGCACGGGCGCGATCGCCGCGCTCTTCGCCGCCGATCTCGCCTTGGTCCCCGGCGCCCGCATCGGCGCGGTCCATTCGCGCCGGCTCGACAAGGCCAGGAGCTTCGCCAGCCGCTTCGGCGGCGGCGCGGCCCATGACGACCTCGAAGCCTTCCTCGCTGATCCCGCGCTCGAGGCGGTCTACATCGCGACGCCGAACCATCTGCACGCGCCCCAGGCGCTCGCCGCCATCGCCGCCGGCAAGCCGGTGCTGATCGAGAAGCCGCTCGCCCTCACCTGCGCCGATGCCGAGGCGATCGCGGCAGCGGCCGCGGCACGCGGCGTCTTCGCCATGGAGGCACTGTGGAGCCGCTTCCTGCCGGCCGTCACGGCGTTGCGGAGCCGGCTTGCCACGGGCCGGATCGGCGAGATTCGGCGACTGCGCGCCGATCTCTCCTATGTCCATCCGCAGGAGCCCGGCAGCCGCTTCTTCGAGCCCGCATTGGGTGGCGGCGCCGCGCTCGATCTCGGCGTCTACCCGCTCTCTATCGCCCTGCATCTTCTCGGCCGGCCGGAACGCGTCGAAGGGCGCTGGCGCGCCGCGGCGAGCGGCGTCGACCTGCGCAGCGAGTTCGTCCTGCACTATCCCGGGGCGACGGCCGAGCTCTCCTGCGGCTTCGACCGCGACGGCGCCAATCTGCTGCTGGTCGAGGGCAGCGACGGCGCGCTGCGGATCGAGGCGCCTTTCCTCAAGGCCCAGCGCCTGACGCATTTCGCATCCGGCGCCCTTGCTACGCCATGGCCCGAACGAGAGGGCCCCGCCCTCCTCCGCAAGCTGCTCGCCCGGCTCCCTCTGCCGGGCGTGCGACGTGAAAGCTTCCCCTTTCCCGGCAATGGCTTGCAATTCCAGGCGCAGGCCGTGATGGCCGCGATCAGGGCCGGCGCGACGAGCTGCGAAACCATGCCGCTCGCCGAAAGCGCCGCCGTACTGGGCATGATCGAGGCGGTCCGGGCACAGCCCCCCGCGGCCGCAGCGCGTTAGAACGAGCTTCGCATGAGATAGGGCTGCGGCAGCGCGCGCGCTCCGTTCAGCGCCAGCGCCAGCTCGGTGATGTGCAACGCCAGCGCCCCGGAAAACACCGGCTCCCGCCCCGCCGCGATCGCTTCGGCCTGGGCCGCGATCCCGCCTGCGAAATCGATCTGCGAGGGGAAAGCCGGCAGCGTCCGCTTGCTCGCGGCAGGATAGGCAAGGCGCCGGCCCGGCGTCGGCTTCCAGGGCAGCGCGCTGCCGAGCCGGGCCTCGATCTGGCCGAGGACACGGCCGAGCAGCGGGCGCGGCGCGCCGACCTCCTCCAGATGCACGGCCGAGCGGTTGTCCCAGAGGTCGCGCACGGTGAGCGAGCCGCCATCGCCGAAGACCTGCAAGGAGCGATCGCGCGGTGCCGCCAGGCCGGAGCTCAGCCGCGCCACCACGCCCGAGCGGAACTGCAGGCAGCCGACCGAAAAGTCCGGCGCCAGCGCCAGCGCTTCCGTACCGGGCCCCTTGTTCGGGAAGGTCAGCGCCGCGAAGGCGGTGACGCTCTCGACCGGACCGAACAGCGAGACCAGCCAGGACAGGGCGTAGCCGGCATGCTCGAGCGTGCAGCCAACCTCGAATTCGTGCAGGCCCGGCCAGACCGCGCCGGAGCGCGAGCGCCAGCTCGCCCATTTGTCGCGAAAGACCGGCCCGTCCTCCATCGCCGCATAGACCAGGCGCGGCCTGCCGATTCTGCCGTCGCCCAGGACCTGCGCCACCAGCCGATGCGCGTCGCTGAGCCCGTTGGCCGGTGCGGCAGCGAGCGTCAGGCGGCGCTGCCGCGCCAGCGCGACCAGTTCCTGTGCCTGGGCAAAATCCATCGCCAGCGGCTTTTCGCCATAGACATGCTTGCCGGCGGCGAGCGCGCGGCTGGAAATCTCGTAATGGCTTTCCGGCGTCGTCAGATTGACGACGATCCCGACCGCGGGGTCGCCGAGCAGCGCCTCCAGATCCGCATAGGCGGAAACGCCGTGGAAGGCGCAGAACGCCCGGAGCCGCGCAGCGTCGCGATCCCAGGCGCCGGCGAGCACCAGCCCGGGATGATTGGCGAGCGTGGTCATATAGTAGTCGGCGACGAAGCCGGTGCCGACGATCGCGATCTTCATGACAGTCCCTCGGGCTCCGCGCTTGCCCGAGGCGTTATCGTGGAGAATGCCGACTAATTCGTTGATGGCCTCGGTCGTGCCCCGGTGCGCGCCTACCCGGCGAAGCCCGCCCCGGCCTCGGCCGCGCCGAAGCGCAGCGGCCGGCAATCACGCACGGCCGCCTGCCGATGCGCCATCGCCTCGCGATAGGTCGGATCGCGGAACAAGGCGGCGAACGCCTCGACGCTCGGATACTCCGCGATAAAGCAGACATCCCAGCGCTGGTCGTCCGGGCCGATCAGCGCCTGTTCGAAATCGCCGCGCCAGAGGATGCGGCCGCCGAGCCCGGCCAGTACCGGCGCGCTGATCCGGCCATAGGCTGCGAAGGCGTCGGTACCGCTCGCCTCCCGCTCGTCGGGATACTGCGCTCGCTCATGCAGGCGGATCAGGTTGAGCATCTGCACCGGACCAGGACGAGCGGCAGCGCGGAACGCCGCAAAGGCGTTGCGGGTGAAGCTGGTGAAGGCTTGCATCGGCACCTCCCTCATTCCGCCGCCGCAGCACGCGACCAGGCGCCGGCATAGCTCGGTGCGCGCCGCGCCAGCCAAGCATCGAGCCCCTCGCGCAGGTCGAAGGTCGGCGCCATCCGGGCGAACTGCTCGCTCTCGATCAGCAAGCCCTCGCCGATGCTGGCGTTCAGGCCCCGCGTCACCGCCGTCAGGATGCTGGCAGCCGCAAGCGGCGAATGCCGCATGATCCGCTGGGCCAATGCCCTTGCCGCCGGCAGCAGCTCATCATGCGGCACGATCTGGTTGACCAGCCCCATCTCGAGCGCCCGCTCCGGTGTGAACGGGTCGCCGGTCAGCAGCAGCTCCAGCGCCCGCTTGCGCCCGGCAAGGCGCGGCAGGCGCTGCGTGCCTCCGAAGGTCGGCGGCATTCCGAGATTGATCTCCGGCTTGGCGAAGATCGCACGCTCGCTGGCGATCGCGAGATGAGCCGCTTCCGTGACCTCGCAGCCACCGCCATAGGCGAGCCCGTTGACCGCGGCGATCACCGGCTTCGGGAAGGCCTCGATCCGCGCCGTCAGGGCCTGGCCGCGGCGCACGAAATCCCGCACCGCATAATCGGGCCCTGCCGCGACGCTGCGCGAGAATTCGGCGATGTCGCCGCCGGCCGAGAAGGCGCGCTCGTCCGACCCGGTCAGGATCACCGCGCGGATGGCAGGATCGGTCTCGATCCGGTCCAGCAGCAGGAGCAGGCGGTCGATCAGCGCATAGTTCAGCGCATTCAGTTTGGCGGGGCGGTTGAGCGTCAGCGTCGCGATGCCCTCCCGGCATTGCATGAGGACAGGGTCGATCTCGGACATGGTGGGCTCCAGCGGTTTTGGGTGCCGCCACGCTGCCTCGCCACGCCATTTACGTATACTACCTATACGGTATACATGGCGACATGACCGAACCCGAAAGCCCGACGCGCAAGCGCATCGTCGACGCCGCGAGCAAGCTCTTCTATGCCGAGGGTATCCGCGCGGTCAGCGTCGATGCGGTCGCCGAGAAGGCGGGCCTGACCAAGCGCACGCTCTACTACCATTTCGAGAGCAAGGACGAGCTCGTCGCCGCCTATCTCGAAGCGCGAGACCAGCCCAATCTCAAGCTGATGGCCGGCTGGTTCGAAGCCGCTGACGGTGGGCTGTCGGAGAAGGTCGAGGCGATCTTCCAGAATCTCGCGCGCGCCGCAGGCAATCCGCGCTGGAAGGGCTGCGGCTTCCTGCGCACCGCCGCCGAACTCGCCGCCCTGCCCGGCCATCCCGCCATCAAGATCGGCGCCCGCCACAAGGCCGGCTTCGAAAACTGGCTTGCCGGCGCCTGCGCGGCCCATGGCATTGCTGCCCCCGGGGAACTGGCGCGCCAGATCGTGCTGCTGATGGACGGCGCCTTCGCAATCATGCTGATCCATCGCGATCCGGCTTATATCGAGGCCGCCGGGCGCGCTGCCGCGGCCTTGGCAGGCTCGGCCTTGCGCGACCTCGCCGTTTGATCGCCTCCCGGCCAGCAACTAGTTTGCCGCCATGACCGCACGGCCACGCTCCGCCTATGGCATCCTGCTCCTGCTGCAGACCATCTGCGCCGCGCTGCTGCTGTTCTACATCCACATGGCCTTCCGGATCGTCACCGAGAAGCCCGGCGAGCTGCACAGCCTGCCCGCCTCGATCCTGCTGCAGGTCGTCATCGCCATCCTGATCGGCCAGGGCTGCTACTGGACGCGCCTGCGGCATGTGCCGCAGCCGGACGGCATCTACAGCCCGGTGCTCGGCCATCTCCTCGCCTTTGCCGGCCGCCTCACCTCGATTTTCGGCGGCGCCCTGTTCTCGATCTATTTCCTGCGCCAGCTGCCTGCCATCCAGCAGCTCAGCCTCGACGCCGGCCTGCTCTGGCGCTGCATCCTGGTCTTCACCATGCTGTTCGCGATCTACTGCTACGCACTGGAACTGGAGCGCCTCGGCGCGGCCTGGCAGAAGCCGCCGGCGCAGACCGGGCCGGAGCATCCCGAGAGGCCCGCGGGCTAACGCCCGCCCTCGCCTCAGCCCGAATTGCGGTCCCGCTGTCGCCGGCCCGACAGCCATGCCAGCCAGGCGCGCCCCCGTTCCCGAACGGCGCGCGCCAGCGCTGCCGCCCGGCGCCAGGCGGCCGACGCCTTGACCCGCTCGACGACGACCTCCCGGATCCGATCCAGCCAGACCATGCAGCGCGCGAACCAGCCGATCGTCAGCAATTGCGCGCGGCCGGCATGGTAGATGCGCTCGACCAGCAGGAAGCTCGTCAGATGGCCGATCGCCATCAGCACGATGCCGCCGAACCAGGCGCCGCGCGCCAGCAGAACGAGCGAGAGCAGCTTCAGCGGCTCGGCCACGGCGAAAGGCACCGCCAGCAGGGCGAGCACGCCATAGGGCGGCAGGCGACCGATCGCCGCCTCTATGCGGGCGACGATCCGGAACGACCCGAACCAGGCCAGAAGCGGCCGGTAGAGCGGCCGCGCCAGCTCGTCGAGCACGATGACGAGGGCGACGACGAGATCGACCGGGACGAGCAGGAGGCGAAAGAGACGGGTGCGCATCGGCGGGCGGGCCCTTCTGGCCGGATGCTGTCGTCCTATAGCATCGGGCCGGGAAGTGGAATTCTCTTTTCGGGAAACTCCGATGCGATAACAATGAGATAGATAACCGTGGCCGCGTCCGGACGGGCGCACGGCGATCTTGAGGAGGCCGCCGACGCTGGGAGCCGACTATCGCAGATTTGTCGCTTCTCTCGGCCGGGGCGCGTGGCCGACGCTAGGCAAGCCGCGCCCCTCGGGCTGTGATAATAAGGTCGCCACGCATCGGTCATGCGAGCATCCGGGGTCGCAAGTCTCAGGTTCCGATTCTGCGGTTGGCTCGGTTTTAGATGGGGGACAGCGAGATGAAGACGCTTTCGCTTCTGTGCCTGGCCCTGCTTGCGGCTCCCGTCCTGGCAAGCTGCCAGAGTTCGCAGTCGCGGCAGGCGCAACTGGCCACGATCTGCGCCGATCCGGTCAATCGCGCGCCAAAGTCCTTCTATTACTCCGAGTGCCAGACGCTCTACCCGTCATCGGATCAGGCCCTGCAGAAGGATTATCTTCTCGGCGCCCCCACGGGCGACTAGCGCGGCCCCCCGAAGCGAACGGCATGATGCATGATGCATCCGGCACGGGCGAGCGCGGCCGGCGCGCCGCCCCGCGCCGGCTTTTCACGTCGCAACGCGCTCCCGAACAGGCCTGCCGGCACAATTCGACAGGAACAAAAAAAGAACTTGCGCATGAGAACAAACAGTGACCATAGTTGCTGATCGGCGCGATTGAGATGTCCTCGCGCCCCTGCCATAAGGAGCGCACGTCGTGAATCAGGCGAATCTCAAGCTCGTGGAAGGCTCTTCGATGGACAAGGCCAAGGCGCTCGACGCGGCGCTCTCGCAGATCGAACGGGCGTTCGGCAAGGGCTCGATCATGCGCCTGGGCAAGAACCAGCAGGCAATCGAGATCGAGACCATTTCAACCGGCTCGCTGGGTCTAGACATCGCGCTCGGCGTCGGCGGCCTGCCCAAGGGCCGCGTCATCGAAATCTACGGGCCGGAATCCTCCGGCAAGACCACACTCGCTTTGCACACCATCGCCGAAGCCCAGAAGAAGGGCGGCGTCTGTGCCTTCGTCGATGCCGAGCACGCGCTCGACCCGGTCTATGCCCGCAAGCTCGGCGTCAATCTCGACGATCTCCTGATCTCGCAGCCGGACACCGGCGAGCAGGCGCTCGAGATCACCGACACGCTCGTCCGCTCCGGCGCCATCGACGTGCTCGTGGTCGACTCGGTCGCCGCGCTGACGCCGCGCGCCGAGATCGAGGGCGAGATGGGCGACGTCCAGCCCGGCCTCCAGGCCCGCCTGATGAGCCAGGCGCTGCGCAAGCTGACGGCGTCGATCTCGCGCTCGAACTGCATGGTCATCTTCATCAACCAGATCCGCATGAAGATCGGCGTGATGTACGGCTCGCCGGAGACCACCACCGGCGGCAACGCCCTGAAGTTCTACGCCTCGGTCCGCCTCGACATCCGCCGCGTCTCGACCCTGAAGGAGCGCGACGAGGCGACCGGAAACCAGGTCCGCGTCAAGGTCGTCAAGAACAAGGTCGCACCGCCCTTCAAGCAGGTCGAGTTCGACATCATGTTCGGCGAGGGCATCTCGAAGGTCGGCGAGCTGATCGATCTCGGCGTCAAGGCCGGCATGGTCGAGAAATCGGGCTCCTGGTTCTCCTTCGACAGCCAGCGCCTCGGTCAGGGCCGCGAGAACGCCAAGTCCTTCCTCAAGGCCAACCCGGACGTGGCCGGCAGGATCGAAGCCACCATCCGGCAGAATTCCGGCCTCGTCGCCGATCGCATCCTCGATCAGGCCGATCCGACCTCCGAGGATCTCGACGAGGGCGAGGCCTGAGCGGGCCCCTGCTCCGGCGCATTCGGCGCGACGATACGAGACGGGCGGCGCGAGCCGTCCGTTTCTTTTTGACTCCACCCCCTTGTCGGGGGCATTGCCGGAGTTGGCGTTTCTGGACAGTAGCGGCGGTGCTGACTAGAACCTCTCACCCTTTCCGGCTGCGCCGGCCCCTTGCCAGAGAACCAGAGCCAAGATTGCGATGAGCGGCGTCAACGAGATCCGGTCGACCTTCCTCGACTACTTCAAGGGCCAGGGCCACGAGGTCGTGCCGTCGAGCCCGCTCGTGCCGCGCAACGACCCGACGCTGATGTTCGCCAATTCCGGCATGGTGCAGTTCAAGAACGTCTTCACCGGCCAGGAGAAGCGTCCCTATGTCCGCGCCACCACGGCGCAGAAATGCGTGCGCGCCGGTGGCAAGCACAACGATCTCGACAATGTCGGCTACACCGCCCGCCATCACACCTTCTTCGAGATGCTGGGGAACTTCTCCTTCGGCGACTATTTCAAGGAACAGGCGATCAACCACGCCTGGACCCTGGTCACGCGCGAATTCGGCCTGCCCAAGGAGAAGCTGACGGTCACCGTCTACTCCGAGGACGACGAGGCGCACGGGCTCTGGAAGAAGATCGCGGGCCTGCCGGACTCCCGGATCATCCGGATTTCGACCTCCGACAATTTCTGGCGCATGGGCGACACCGGCCCCTGCGGCCCCTGTTCCGAGATCTTCTACGACCATGGCGATCATATTCCCGGCGGCCCTCCGGGCTCGCCCGACGAGGATGGCGACCGCTTCATCGAGATCTGGAACCTCGTCTTCATGCAGTACGAGGAGGCTGCCGGCGGCATCAGGACCAACCTGCCGCGACCCTCGATCGACACCGGCATGGGGCTGGAGCGCATCGCCGCCGTGCTCCAGGGCACGCATGACAATTACGCGATCGACCTCTTCGCCGCCCTGATCCGGGCCGTCGCCGATCTGACCAACGTCCCCTCCGACGGGCCGATGGCGGCGAGCCACCGCGTCATCGCCGACCATCTGCGCTGCTCGGCCTTCCTGATCGCCGACGGCGTGCTGCCTTCGAACGAAGGTCGCGGCTATGTGCTGCGCCGGATCATGCGCCGCGGCATGCGCCATGCGCAGCTGCTCGGTGCCAAGGAGCCGCTGCTGCACAAGCTGGTCCCGGTGCTGACCCGCGAAATGGGACGCGCCTATCCCGAGCTGGTCCGCGCCGAGGCGCTGATCACCGAGACGCTGAAGCTCGAGGAGAGCCGTTTCCGCACCACTCTGGCGCGCGGCCTCTCGATCCTCGACCAGGAATCGCAGGGCCTCGGCTCCGGTGACAAGCTGCGCGGCGACGTCGCCTTCACTCTCTACGACACCTATGGCTTCCCGCTCGACCTGACGCAGGACGCGCTGCGCGCCCGCGGCGTCGGCGTCGATGTCGAGGGCTTCGACGCCGCCATGCAGCAGCAGAAGGCCAAGGCCCGCGCCGCCTGGGCCGGCACCGGCGAGGCCGCGACCGAAAAGCTCTGGTTCCCGCTGCGCGAGCGCATCGGCGCCACCGAATTCCTCGGCTACGACACCGAGAGCGCCGAAGGCGTGGTCACGGCCCTGGTCCGCGACAATGCCGAGGTGGAGGTGCTGAAGGCTGGTGAGAGCGGCCTCGTCGTCCTGAACCAGACCCCGTTCTACGGCGAATCAGGCGGTCAGGTCGGCGATACCGGCACGATCTCCGGCCCTGGCTTCAGCGCCGAGGTCTCCGACGTCCAGAAGAAGCTGGGAGAGGTCTTCGCCCATGCGGTCAAGGTCACCTCGGGCGAGATCGGGCTCGGAGCCCCCGCCGAGCTGACCGTCGACCATGCCCGCCGCACCGCGATCCGCGCCAACCATTCGGCGACGCATCTGCTGCACGAGGCGCTACGTCTCGTGCTCGGCGACCACGTCGCCCAGAAGGGCTCGCTGGTCTCGGCCGACCGGCTGCGCTTCGACTTCTCGCACCCCAAGCCGATCTCCGAGGAGGAGCTGGCCCGGGTCGAGGAGCTCGCCAACGCCATCGTCCTGCGCAACGAGCCGGTGACGACGCGGCTGATGAGCGTCGACGAGGCGATCGCCTCGGGCGCCCGCGCGCTCTTCGGCGAGAAATATGGCGACGAGGTCCGCGTCGTCTCGATGGGCACCAATGAAGACGGCAAGGCCTATTCGGTCGAGCTTTGCGGCGGCACCCATGCCGCCCGCACCGGCGATATCGGCCTGGTCAGTGTCACCGGCGAAGGCGCGGTCGCGGCCGGCGTCCGCCGGCTCGAGGCGATGACCGGCACCGGCGCCCGCCGCCAGCTCAACGCCGATTCCCGCCGCCTGCGCGATCTCGCCGGCCTGCTGAAAGTGCCGGCGGGCGAGGCGGAAGCGCGGCTCGCCGCCCTGATCGAGGAGCGCCGCAAGCTCGAGCGCGAACTCACCGAGGCCCGCAAGAAGCTCGCCATGGGTGGCGGCGGCGAGGCCCAGGATCCGGCCCGCGAGGTCGCTGGTACCAAGCTGCTCGCCCGCGCCGTCACCGGCGTCGAGATGAAGGACCTGAAGAGCCTGGTCGACGAAGCCAAGACCCGGCTCGGCTCCGGCGTCGTCGCGATCGTCGGCGTCGCCGAGGACGGCAAGGCCGGCGTCGTGGTCGGCGTCACGCCCGACCTGACCGAACGCTTCGACGCGGTCGCGCTCGTCCGCTCCGCTTCGGAAGCGCTGGGCGGCAAGGGCGGCGGCGGCCGCCGCGACATGGCCCAGGCCGGCGGCCCGGACGGGGCCCAGGCGCAGGCGGCGCTCGAAGCCGTCGCCGCCGCGATGGGCTGAGGCCGTCATGGCGCCCACCCCGCAGCCCGGCATGAGCTGGCGGCGGTGGGCGCATCTGATCATCGACCGCGGGGCCGGCGACGATCTGTCGGTCCGGCTGGTGCATGGCGGGCTCGTCCTGCTGATCATCGTCAATGTCGCGGCGCTGGTGCTCGAGTCGGTGCCGAGCCTGGCGGCGGCCCATGGCAGGCTGTTCTTTGCGATCGAGCTCGTCTCGGTCGTGATCTTCACCCTCGAATACGGCCTGCGGCTGTGGACGGCGCCCGAGCACGCTCGCTATCGCGGCCTCAGCGACAATGCGGCCCGGCGCGCCTATGCGCTCTCGGCCCCGGCCATCGTCGATTTCCTGGCGACCGTGCCGCTCTACACCGCGCTTCTCGGCTATAACGACCTCAAGATCCTGCTGCTGTTCAGGCTGCTGCGCTTCTTCAAGCTCGGCCGCTACTCGCCGGGCATGACCTCCCTCGCCGCCGCCCTGACCGCCGAGCGCAAGGCGCTGTTCGCCTGCCTCGTCATCCTGATCGGCGTCATGCTGCTGGCGGCGACCGCGATGCATTTCGCCGAGCACGACGTCCAGCCGGAGAAATTCGCCACCATCCCCGACGCGATGTGGTGGGCGATTATCACCCTGACCACCGTCGGTTATGGCGACGTCTTTCCGACGAGCCCGCTCGGCAAGGTCGTCGCCTCCATCACGGCGATCATGGGGCTCGTCATGCTCGCCTTGCCTGTCGGTATCATCGCCACCGCCTTCGCCCTGGAGATCCATCGCCGCGAATTCGTGGTGACCTGGAGCATGATCGCCAGGGTGCCGCTGTTCAGCGGCCTCAATGCCGCCGAGATCGCCGAGATCATGCGGGTCCTGCGGGCGCAGAGCGTGCGCGGCGGCGCCGTCATCCTGCGGCCCGAGGAACCGGCGCAGGCGCTCTATTTCGTCGCCAGCGGCGAAGTCGAGATCATGCGCGAGGAGGCGAGCGAGACCTTGGAGGAAGGCTGCCATTTCGGCGAATTGCCGCTGGATACCAAAGCCGCGCGCGGCGGGCTCGCCGCGCGCGCCAAGGTGCCGAGCAAGCTCCTGGTGCTCGACCCCATCGATTTCCGGGCGCTGACCAGCCGCTATCCGGACCTCGCCGCGCATCTGCACCGCCTCGCGCCATGATTCTGCACCGCCGACACATGCTGCTGGCCCTGGCCGGGCTCGCCGGGCCCGCTTTCGCCCAGCCTCCGAAGCCGGGCCGCCCGGTTCAGGGGCCGGCCTTGTCGGCTCCGCGCTCGCTGATGGCGGGCGCGATGGCGAGCACCTTCGTCAGCCGCGCCCCCGCCGGTGCCCGCCTCGCCATTGCGCGGCCGGGCGACCCGCCGGAATCGGCCATCGTCGCCGCCCCGCTCGGCTCCGCCTCGGTGCTGGCCCTGCCCGCCCCCGGCGAAGTCGGCAGTTTCGAAGTGCGCTTGCTCGCCGAGACGGAGGGCAAGCCGGTAGTCCTGCTGCGCCAGACGCTGACCACGACGGCTCCCGAGGCGACGCTCGCCGCGCCCCGCCGCGTCGGGCGCTCGCAAGCCCTTCCCGTTCGCGGCATCGGCCCCAATGGCGACCGCGACCGGGTCGTGCTGGTGAAGCCCGGCGAGCCGGCAGAAGCCGAGGGACCGAGCTTCTACCCGGCAGAGAATGTCGAGGACACGCTCGAGGCGCCGGCGGAGCCGGGGGTCTACGAGCTGCGCTATGTCATGAACGCCCCGCTCAGCGGGCCACGCGTGCTCGCCCGGCAGGAGATCACCGTCGAGTGACGCCGCAGCCGGTGTTTTTCCCGCATGATGCCGGGAACCTTGATTTGCCACATTGCGTTGCTAGATATGATGCGTCGACCAGAAGAGTTCGGCTGGCTCCAGTCCTCGAAATCGAGAGACGAGCCCTTTCGCCGCGGCAAACTCCGAAGTTTGATCGCTGCCTCGTGCAGCGAGCCGCTCTTTCTGCGCTCGGCCTTTCCGCCCTGACTAACGCCCGGCCCAGCCGGGCGCCGATATGGATTCCAATGAAAAAACACACTGAACTCAACACCAAGAACAACCGGCCCCAGCACAACGCCACGATCGCCATGACGCCGCGGAGGGCTGCCCCCGACTGGAAGCCGCAACCCTGTGGCCTGAGCCGGGAAGAGCTCCGCAAGATCGTCGAGGAAATCCTCGGCTAACAGGAGGCAACGGTGACCGATCGTCGCCCAAGAATCCCCATGACCCGCCCTGCCCTCATGACCCGCCCTGCCCTCATGACCCGCCCTGCCCTACGGACGCAGCGCGGCAATCTCGGCCCGGCCGCCCTGCGCCAGGCTTATGAGCGCTATCTCGCGCTGGCGCAGGCTGCGGCGCTGGCAGGCGACCGCATCGAAGCGGAACGCCACTACCAGCAGGCCGAGCACTACCTGCGCTCGCTCGCCGAGGACCGCGCCGCCTGAGCGGTACCGCTCATGTGTCGTGGTCGGGATGCTGCTGCGAGCGAAATTTCGGCAGACCCGGCGCGAGATCATCCTCGGTGCGCGAGCCTTCCAGCCGGCAGAATTCGTCGAACCAGGGCGGCCTGCCCTCGACGCCATAGGCCTGGCTCGGCTGGAACGCGGCGGCATCGTCGAGGCTTCCGGCCGAGACCGAGAGCGAGCCGAGGCTCGGATAGCTGAAAGTGAGCGGCGTGCCGCAATCGCGGCAGAAGCCGCGTTCAGCGACCTCCGATGAGTTGAAGATCGCCGGCCGGCCGCGCGTCCACTCGACCTCGCCGATCCGCGAGCTGGCGAAGGCGCCGAAATAGCTGCCTGCCGCCTTCTGGCACATCCGACAGAAACAGACCGAAACCTCGCGCGGCGGCGCCTTCAGGCGGTAGCGCACCGCACCGCACTGGCAGCCGCCGGTCAGGGTCGTCGACGTCGCTGACATGGCTTGTCCTCCCTCGCGGAAGGCAAGAATGCATGCCGCAGGGACAGGCCGCGTCAGCAGGGCATCGGCCGCCGATCCCCATCGCACAAACGAAAGAAGCCCGGCCAGACGGCCGGGCTTCCGTGTTTCGGTCGAGGCTGAACCGCTTAGGCGGCCATCGCCTTGCGCAGGTTCTCGCTGACCTTGTCGAGGAAGCCGGTGGTCGAGAGGAACTTCTGGTCGGGGCCGACCAGCAAAGCGAGGTCCTTGGTCATGTCGCCGGCTTCCACCGTGTCGACCGTGACCTTCTCGAGCAGGGTCGCGAACTTAGCCAGCTCGGCATTGTTGTCGAGCTTGGCGCGGTGGGCGAGACCACGCGACCAGGCGAAGATCGAGGCGATCGAGTTGGTCGAGGTCTCCTTGCCCTTCTGGTGCTCGCGATAATGGCGGGTCACCGTGCCGTGGGCGGCCTCGGCCTCGACGGTCTTGCCGTCCGGCGTCATCAGCACCGAGGTCATCAGGCCGAGCGAGCCGAAGCCCTGCGCCACCGTGTCGGACTGCACGTCGCCATCGTAGTTCTTGCAGGCCCAGACATAGCCGCCCGACCACTTCATCGCCGAAGCGACCATGTCGTCGATCAGGCGGTGCTCATAGGTGATGCCGAGCTTGTCGAACTCCGCCTTGAACTCGGCCTCGTAGATCTCCTGGAAGATGTCTTTGAAGCGCCCGTCATAGGTCTTGAGGATGGTGTTCTTGGTCGAGAGATAGACCGGGTACTTGCGCATCAGGCCGTAGTTCAGCGAGGCGCGGGCGAAGTCGCGGATCGACTCGTCGAGATTGTACATCGCCATGGCGACGCCGGCGTCCGGGGCCTTGAAGACCTCCTTCTCGATGACGTTGCCGTCCTCGCCGACGAACTTGATCGAGAGCGTGCCCTTGCCGGGGAACTTGAAATCGGTGGCGCGGTACTGGTCGCCATAGGCATGGCGGCCGATGACGATCGGCTGGGTCCAGCCCGGCACCAGGCGCGGCACGTTCTTGCAGATGATCGGCTCGCGGAAGATCACGCCGCCAAGGATGTTGCGGATCGTGCCGTTCGGCGACTTCCACATCTGCTTGAGGTTGAACTCCTTCACGCGCGCCTCGTCCGGCGTGATCGTGGCGCACTTCACCGCGACGCCATGCTTCTTGGTGGCGTTGGCGGCGTCGATGGTGACCTGATCGTCGGTCTTGTCGCGGTTCTCGACCGAGAGGTCGTAATAGTCGAGTTCGAGATCGAGATAGGGGAAGATCAGCGTGTCCTTGATCTTCTGCCAGATGATGCGGGTCATCTCGTCGCCGTCCATGTCGACGACCGGGTTGGCGACCTTGATCTTGCTCATGTGATTACGACCCCTGCTTCTGGCCAGTCTGGAACGGTCCCGAACTGCGGCTCGAGGGCCGCAGCAGGCTCGCGCGCTTCCTAGCGGGTTAAAGCCGCAGGGGGAAGCCGGCCTTTTGGGGCAGAGCTGCAGGCCCGTCCGCGGAGCGCGATACGGGTCGCTCTCAAGCCGGGCCGAGCCATCTTATGTTGCACTGCCGCATTGTGAGCACGATCGGCCGGCACAAGGGCTCGCTTCGTCAACCGCGCCACGACCCGATGCCTTGACCAGCGGAATCTCCATCGCCTTTGTCCGGACCGGCCTGCTTTGCGCCCCCCTTTGCCTGCTCGCGCCCATGATTGCGGCTGCCAAGCCGGTCGATGACGGCGCCAGGGTCGCGATTACCTATGAGCTCGCCGACCTGCCGAGCACGCCCTTCTGGCAAGGACAGGAGGATGAGTCCGGTTCCATCCTGGCGATCCCAACCCTGATCGCGCCCACGCTCGACAAGAACGGCGCCTATCGCGAGCGGGCGCGACGGTCCGGGCTCGCCCGACCCGAGCTCGAAACCGCGACGATCCGGAGGGGCCTCAGCACGGTTGCGCCCGGCCTTCCTGCCGCGACCGAACGAGCCGTCGGCTTCAGGATCGGCCCGCAGCTTCTCTCACTGGAGACCACGATCGTCAGCGGGAGCGGATCCTGGCAGAGCACGGATACGCGCCTCGACTGGTCGCTGGCGCGGCGCTCCACCACCTCCGGCGACGGGCTGCGCTGGCGCCTGTCCACCGGCGGCGATTTCGGCATGGCCGGCAGCGGCAGCCACAACGCCAATGCGATGCTGGGATATCGCCACTCCCTGTTCGACAAGGTCACGCTGATCTCCGAGGTCGCGCTCGCCAGCAGCTACGCCTTCGCCAGCCAGGCCATGCCCGAGGCACGGCTGACCCCGCAGCTCCAGATCGTCACCGATCTCGGCCTCGCTCCCGATACGCCGTGGAAGACGACGCTGGATGTGAAGATGAACCGCGAATTGCCGCTCTCGGGCGGCGAAGTCAAAGGCGGCGCCTCGGCAATGTTGCGCTTCGAGCTAGGCCCGCGCTAGCCCGCCCCGCGCAGCGCGGCAGACCAAAGGCGCAGATCGAGCACGCAAAGGCAGAGGAGCCGACCGCTTCCCCCGCAGCAGCGCTCCCGGCTAGATTACGCCTTTAATCGATTAGCCCATGGCCGACGCGCCCAAGGGTAGCCAGCCTATGAAGAGCAGCCAGCCCATGACCGACACCCAGAAATTCGCTCTCGTCACCGGCGGCACGCGCGGCATCGGCGCCGGCGCCGCGCTCGCCCTCGCCGAGGCCGGCTACCGGGTCCTCGCCACCGGCCTCACCGATGAGGAGGTCGCCGCCACGCCTGCCCATGCCGCGATCCGCCATGCCAGGCTCGACGTCACCAAGGACGATCAGGTCGCCGCCATCGTCGCCGGCTGCGAGCGGATCGACGCGCTGGTTAATTGTGCCGGCATGATCCAGCGCGGCGGCAAGGAGTTCGAGATCGAGGCCTTCCGCCTGACCGTCGAGGTCAATCTCACCGGCACCATGCGGATGAGCGTCGCGGCCAGGGAAAAGCTCGCGGCGGCCAAGGGCGCCATCGTCAACACCGCCTCGATGCTGACCTTCCACGGCTCTCCTTTCGCCCCGGGCTATGCCGCCTCGAAGGGCGGCGTCGGCCAGCTCACCAAATCGCTCGCCGCCGCCTGGGCGACGGACGGCATCCGGGTCAATGCGGTCGCGCCTGGCTGGATCGCCACAGAGCTGACACGACCGCTGGTCGAGGATGCCGCGCGCTCCGCCCCGATCCTGGCGCGCACGCCGATGAACCGCTGGGGCGAGCCCTCCGATGTCGGCGGCGCTATCGTCTTCCTGCTCTCGGACGCCGCGCGCTTCGTCACCGGCACCGTCCTGCCCGTGGACGGAGGCTATCTCGCGGTCTGAACGCGAACCCGCCGAACGCCGAACAGGGCAACGAACCCCCGCTCGATCAAGGACATGGCCCGCTTTCCGGATTCAGTCTAGGAAGGGCCTGAATCGAAAACTCAAAGGTAGAGACGAGCCATGGACAAGGTCAGCCCGATTCCGGTCGCCGCCACGAACGCCGAGCGCTGGACCCCCTACCGCCATCCGCAGCCCAAGGAATCGCCGCCGGAGCTGGTGATCCCCAACGTCATCCCCGAGGATGAGCGCGTCTGGGTCCCGGTCGACGACAATGTCTGGTTCCGTCCGCTCTGCCTCTCGGCGACGCGCGGCTACTGGATGAACCTGCTCAAGGTCCGGCGCGCCGGCGTGCTCTCGCGTCATCGCCATCCCCAGCCGGTGCATGGCTATGTGCTCAAGGGCAAGTGGCGCTATCTCGAGCATGACTGGGTCGCGACCGAGGGGGGCTATGTCTATGAGGCCCCCGGCGAGACCCACACCCTGGTGGTCGATCCCGATGTCGAGGAGATGATCACCATGTTCCAGGTCAATGGCGCGATGATCTATGTCGACCCCGACGGCAAGTGCCTCGGCTATGACGACGTCTTCACCCGCATCGACAAATGCCGGGCGCATTATGCGGCGAACGGACTCGGCGCCGATTACGTCGACCAGTTCATCCGCTGAAGAACTGAAGGGCCGTCACGCACGGCCCACAGCCAGCGCTGCGCCGACATGGGGAGCAGAGGCTGCTCCGGATCGTCATGCTCGCTCCCGTGGCGAGCATCTCCGTCTTGAAAACACAGCCTTCGCCAGCAGGAGACGTGGGGTGGTCGGGACAAGCCCGACCATGGCGGAGACCGGGCTAAGGCATCAACGCCCGAGCTTCGCCAACTCCACCGCGGCGCGCAGCTCGATATGGGCCAGAACCTCGTCGAGGCGCGGATCGTCGGTATTTTCCCGACGCGTCGACAGCATCGCCTTGAGACGCTCCAGCTCGACGAGCTGAACCCGGCCGGAAAGCAGCGCCGCCTTCAGCCGGTCGAGCCCGTCGAGCAGGTCATGGCCGCGCCGTGCCTGGCGGCGGCGGCGCTCCTGGCCGCCCTCCTCCTCCTGGACCAGCAGCAGACCGTCGAGCGGGCCGGCATGGCTTATCGTCGTGGACTGCGTGCTCGCGGCCGCCTCGCGCCCTGGCAGGCTGAAGCTCGTGCCGCCCGCGGCTCTGCCGCGGCTGGTCGCGCCGGTCGAGGTGATGGCTGCGCGCTGGTCGATACGGATCATGGCGCTCTCGGCGACGGTTCGAAATGGCGGCTCTTCGGCCTCGCTCGCCCCTGCCTCCTTCTTGCCGGCGGCATGGTTAACGAGCGGTAAACGACTCGGCAGGAATTGCCGCGCCCGGCAGGTTTGAACAGGCCCCTGCCCTGCCGACGATCAGGTCGGAGATCATTAAACTTCTGATTAAGAACGGTTTCTGCTTTTTCTAGAACTGGCACGGAGTTCGCAGGGCCATCGCAGTCCGACGATGATCGAAACCGGTGGCCGCATGTTCGCCCTCTTCCCGACCCGCCATTTGCTGACGCAGGCCGCCGCATCGCTGCTGCTCGTCGCTACGGCGTGGGCGGCCGACCTCGCGCCGACCCCGATCCCGGGCCAGGCGCGCGGCGGCGTGCCGGCGAAGCTCGCCCCGGCCTCCTTCGGCGGCACCCATGGCACCTCCCCCGGCATCGGCGGCGCGCTCTCGCGCATCAAGGACCTCGCCTCGGTCGAGGGCGTCCGCTCCAACCAGATCCTCGGCTACGGCATCGTCGTCGGCCTCAACGGCACCGGCGACACGCTGAACAACGCCCCCTTCACCAAGCAGTCGCTGCAGGCGATGCTGGAGCGGCTCGGCGTCAACACCCGCGGCGCCAATATGCGCACCGCCAACGTCGCAGCGGTGATGGTGACGGCCAACCTGCCGCCCTTCGCCACCCAGGGCACCCGACTCGACGTCACCGTCTCGGCGCTCGGCGACGCCAAGTCGCTGCAGGGCGGCACCCTGCTCGCGACGCCGCTGCTCGGCGCCGACGGCGAAGTCTATGCGGTCTCGCAAGGGCCGGTCGCGATCTCTGGCTTCTCGGCCGAGGCCGAGGCCGCCAAGATCACCCGCGGCGTGCCCACCGTCGGCCGTATCGCCAATGGCGGCCTGGTCGAGCGCGAGATCGAGTTCGCCCTGAATAAGCTCAAGACGCTGCGCCTGTCGCTGCGCAACCCCGATCTGACGACCGCCCGGCGCGTCGCCGCGGCGATCAACGATTTTATCGGCGGCGACTCCGCCGAGCCGACCGACCCCTCGACCGTCGTGCTGCAGATCCCGCCGCGCTTCCATGGCAACATGATCCGCCTGCTGACCGATATCGAGCAGCTGCGCGTCGAGCCCGACCAGGGCGCGCGGGTGATCATCGACGAGCGCTCGGGCATCATCGTGATGGGCCGCGACGTGCGCGTCTCCACCGTCGCCGTCGCTCAGGGCAACCTGACCGTGACGATCTCCGAGGAGCCGCAGGTCAGCCAGCCGAACGAATTCGCCGGCGGCCGCACGGTCGTCGTTCCGCGCAGCAATGTCAGGGTCGACACCGAAGGCACCAACAAGCTCGCCCTCGTCAAGGAAAGCGTGACCTTGCGCGAGCTCGTCGACGGACTCAACGCGCTGGGCATCGGCCCGCGCGACCTGATCTCCATCCTTCAGGCCATCAAGGCAGCCGGCGCGCTGCAAGCCGAAATCGAGGTGATGTAATGAGTGCTGCCCTCGCCATTCCCGCCGCCAAGCTCGCGCTCGGCGCCGCCGTCAACCTCGCCAGCGGCATCGCCGGCGCCTTCGACGCCAAGGCGGCCAAGGCCAAGAAGACGGCCGACGAGTTCGAGACCGTCTTCCTCGAGAACTTCACCAACAGCATCATGAACTCCAGCGAGACCGAAGGACCGCTCGGCGAGAACGGCACCGGCGGCGGCGTCTATCGCTCGATGCTGACCCAGGAATATGCCCGCAGCCTGCAGAAGGCCGGCGGCCTCGGCCTGTCGGACCAGATCCTGCGCGACCTGATCCAGGTCCAGGCCAAGGCGACTGCTACGGCCAAGACTACGGCCACGGCAACGACCGGCGGAGGCGGCAATGCTGGCTAGGCCGCGCGTCATCGACGAGCGCCCGCGCGTCGGCAGCGCCATCGAGGCGGAGAGCCTGATCGAAGCCGTGATCGAGGTGCTAGGCTCGCTGTCGCATGTCGTCGGCGAGGAAACCGCCCTGGTCAAGGCCGGCAAGCTCAAGGACGCGATGGAGCGCGAGCCGCGCAAATCCGAGCTCGCCGGCGTCTATATGAAGGGCGTCGAGCAGATCAAGCTGAACGCCGTCGCGCTGGCCCGTTTCGTACCCGAGAAGGTCAAGCGGCTGAAGGCGGCGCATCTCGCCTTCCAGGAGCTGATCGAGACCAACCAGGCAGTGCTGGCGACGGCGCGGGCCGTGTCGGAATCGATCGTCCGGGATCTCGCCACGGATGCCAACCGGCCGATGAAGGCGGCAGGCTATGGGCCGGCTGCGAGCGTCGGCGCCGGCGTCTTCGCCCGGCCGAATGCCGGGCCGATGGTGATCTCGAAGAGCCTTTAACGCAGCTCCGGCCCATCCGGGCCGGAACGGCCGGCTACATCCGCGGCACCGACCGCAAATTCCTTAACCAAAAGCGGCCCTTAGCAGCCAATCCTTCACAATTTACCAATTTCCCTAACGGCAGATTCAACTTTCGCCGCCAGTCTCGCTACCATGAACTGAGTCCGTCTCAGGCGAGAGGAGTCCAGAATGGATTTCGGCGGGGCACCCAGAACGATCGCCACCGGCGCCGTGCAGGCAACGGTTCGGACCGATATTGCGATCCAGCCGGGCAGTGCGCCGGTGGAGCTTCCGGCCGAGAAGACCGTGCAGTCGGCCGCGGCCGGCGAGGCCGTCCGGCTCGACATCCGGGCCCGGTCCGACGAGAAGCGCCAGGAGCAGGCGCAGCATCGCCAGAATCAGGATGACGCCGTCAACCGCGAGCGCTCCGAGGCGGCCTATCAGAAGCAGGAGCGGCGCGAGGCCGTCGAGCGGCGCCTGGTCATCGACGCCAAGACCCACAGCATCGTGCTCCAGAAGCGGGACCCCGACACCGGCGAGACCGTCGAGCAATTGCCCGACGAGACCATGCTGAAGCTGCGCGCCCTCTCCCGGGACCTGATCGAGCGCGCACGCGAGACGGCGGCCCCCTCCACCTCGCACGTCGTCGAACGCACGGCCTGAAGCAGCCACCCACCGCCCGACTTCCCAGTGCCCGCCGTCGCTCGCCGCAAGGCCGAGCCGGCGGGCACTGGCGTTTTCGTGCGGCCGCAGCCCTCGCCGGAGATCGGCTGCCGCCGCTTGACGGACCGTTAACCACAAGCAGAGGCCGGCCGATTTCGCGGCGATTTTCCGGATCGAATTTACCGCTTGTTACGAGAGGGCGATCGATGGTCGCCCGGTCCTGGCCAGAACGGCCGGGACGCCAGAAGGCATCATACCAGAAGGGTATACTAAGATGGCTACCGTCTCTCTTTCGGCCGGCGTTCGCAGCGCGCTGACCTCGCTCTCCCAGACCACCGCCGCCTCCCAGCAGGGCCAGTACCGTCTCGCCACCGGCAAGAAGGTCAACTCCGCTGTCGACAACCCGGTGAACTACTTCACCGCCGCGGGCCTCAACGACCGCGCCGGCCAGATGACCAACCTTCTCGACGGCATCTCCAACGGCATCCAGACGATCCAGGCAGCCTCGCAGGGCCTCGACTCGGCCGTCAAGCTCGTCGAGTCGCTGCAGTCGACCGTCAAGCAGGCCCAGGCCGACGCCGCCGCCAACCGCCCGACCAAGACCGGTACGGCCCTGGCAACCTCGACCGAAGTCACCGCCACCGGCGGCAAGAGCCTGAAGGACATCGCGCTCGACAAGCGTATCGGCAAGAACGCCGTGGCTGCGGGCGCTACCGCCTCCGATCCCGGTCACCTGATCGACACCACCACCAACACCAACCTGGCCCTGACGGTCTCGGCCGGCTCGACCACCTTCACCGTCGATCTGGCCGCCACCGCGACGGTTCGCGACCTCGTCAACACGATCAACAGCTCGGGCCTCGCCACCGCTTCGGTCGATGATTCCGGCCGCCTGAACGTCACTGGCATGGGCTCCGACACGCTGCGCGTCGGCCTCGGCGCCAGCACGACCGCTCCGCTCGCCCGGACCAACGCCTCCAGTGCCTCCAACCAGAACGGTGCCATCGGTCTTGCCATCGCTGACGGCGATACCGCCGGTGCCGGCATCGCCGCCTCCGGTGGCAACTCGACTGTCCGGTCGAACCTGATCAAGCAGTTCAACGATCTGACCAAGCAGATCGACCAGCTTGCCAAGGATGCGAGCTTCAACGGCAAGAACCTGCTCGCCGGCGACAAGCTCTCGATCGTGTTCAACGAGAAGACCGGAACGCAGCAGGCGAAGCTCGACGTGCAGGGCTCGGTGCTGACCTCCGCCAATCTCGGCGTCCTCCAGGCCGGCACCGCCGACTCGGCTGGCGTGTCGTTCAACATCCAGAACGACACGTCGCTCGAGACCGCGTCCGACACGCTGACCAACGCGCTGACCTCGCTGCGCTCGATGGCGTCGTCGCTCGGCTCCAGCATGTCCGTCGTCCAGACCCGCCAGGATTTCACCAAGAACCTGGTGAACACCCTGACCCAGGGCGCCGACAATCTGGTCCTCGCCGACTCCAGCGAGGAAGGCGCCAAGCTCCTCGCCCTGCAGACCCGCCAGCAGCTGTCGCAGACGGCCCTGTCGCTGGCCTCGCAGGCCGACCAGGCGGTCCTGCGTCTGTTCTGATCCTTCGGTCCCGCAGGAGCGGGCCTGCCCACAGAAGTGGGACGAAGCAAAGAAAGGCGGCGGAGCGAAAGCTCCGCCGCCTTTTCGCCGTCCGGGCCCCGCCAAACATCGCCTCGGGGCCGTTAACCGGCTGTTAGTCTTAACGAAGGATTATCCCCGCAGAGCAAACCGCATGGCGCCCGAATCGCGCCTTCAGGGGACCGAAGATGGCCAACACGATTCTCACCAGCGGCGTCAGGGCCAATCTTTTGACCCTCCAGCAGACCACTGCCGAGCAGGGCATCATCCAGAACCGTCTCGCTACCGGCAAGCGTGTCAACTCCGCCATCGACAACCCCGTCAACTACTTCACCTCGCTCGGCCTGAACGACCGCGCCAACGAGCTGAAAGGCCTGCTGGACGGCATCTCGAACGGCATCCAGACCATCACCGCCGCCTCCCAGGGCATCGACTCGATCACCAAGCTGGTGCAGTCGCTGCAGTCGACCATCAAGCAGGCCCAGGCCGACGCCGCCGCCAATCGCCCGAACCGGATCGGCACGTCCGACGTCCTCGCCGATGCCGGCGAAGTGACCGCGACCAGCGGCAAGAGCCGCAAGGACATCGCGCTCGACAAGCGGATCAGCAATGCCGGCCCGGCGGCCGACGCGACCGCCTCGAGCGTCGGTCACCTGATCAACGCGACCGCGACACCGGCGACGGCCTTGACGGTCTCGGCCGGTGCGACCACCTACACCGTCGATCTCGGCGCCAACGCGACCGTCCGCGACCTCGTCAATGAGATCAACAAGTCGGGAATCGCCACCGCCACCGTCGACGATTCCGGGCGCCTCAACGTCACCGGCTCCGGCTCGGACACGCTGCGCGTCGGTATCGGCGCCGGTGCCGACGCGACCGCGGCCCGCACCAACGCCTCGAGCGCAACCAACCAGAACGCCGCCTTCGGCCTGCTCGTCGCCGACGGCAACTCGGCCGGCGCCGGCATCACCTCGACCGGCGGTAACTCCACCGTCCGTTCCAACCTGATCAAGCAGTTCAACGACCTGCGCGACCAGATCGACAAGCTCGCCAAGGATGCCGGCTACAACGGCAAGAACCTGCTCAACGGCGACAAGCTCTCGATCATCTTCAACGAGAAGACCGGCACCAACCAGTCGAAGCTCGACATCCAGGGCGAAACCCTGTCGGCCGCCAATCTCGGCGTTCTGACCGCGGTCAGCGGCACCGCCCTGACCGGCCAGTTCAACATCCAGGACGACACCTCGCTGAACACCGTCGCCGACACGCTGACCAGCGCGCTGTCCTCGCTGCGCTCTATCTCCTCGACGCTCGGCTCGAACCTCTCGGTGGTGCAGACCCGTCAGGACTTCACCAAGAACCTGGTCAACACCCTGACCACCGGCGCCGATAATCTGGTGCTTGCCGACTCCAACGAGGAAGGCGCCAAGCTGCTCGCCCTGAACACCCGCCAGCAGCTGTCGCAGACGGCGTTGTCGCTGGCTTCCCAGGCCGACCAGGGCGTGCTGCGTCTCTTCGGCTGACCCCGAAAGGCCCCGCCCTCCCCGCCAGCCAGAAGGCAGGAACGACAATGGCCCTCAAGGTCGAGCTCAAGCCGAACGAGCGCATCATCATCGGCTCGGTCGTCATCCGCAACGATGAGCAGCGCACGCGCTTCTTCATCGAGGGTGACGCACCGATCCTGCGCGAGAAGGACATCCTCACCCCGGCGACTGCCGACAGCCCGGCCAAGAAAATCTACCTGGCCATCCAGCTGATGTATCTGGCCGGCAGCCCGACGCATCAGCACGAGGTCTATTTCCAGCTGGTGCGCGACTTCCTCCAAGCCGCCCCGAGCGCTCTGCCTCATGTTTCCGAGATCAATAACTGCATCTTAAGCTCCGAACTCTACAAAGGTCTGAAATCAGCGAAGAAGCTGATCGCGTACGAGGCGGAGCTCATCGAGAATGCAAAGCGGGTTTAATGCCTACGCCGCAGCGGCCAGGTCTGCGCAGAATACGGCTTCTCCCCGCGAACTGGAGGCTTCTCTGCTCCTGAAAGCCAGCGTTCGACTTCAGTCGATCATCGACGACTGGGCTGGCCGCTCGCGCGAGCTCGACGAAGCGCTGAACTACAACCGCAAGCTCTGGACTTTGCTGGTCTCGGCCGTGATCGCGGAAGACAATCCCCTGCCGGTCGACATCAAGCGCAACATCCTGTCGCTCGCCAACTTCATCTTCAACCATACCTTCCGCGTCGCCGCCAATCCCGGGCCCTCCGCCCTGACGGTACTGGTCGACATCAACCGCGACATCGCCGCCGGACTGCGCGGGCGCTGAGCGTCCGCTTCGACAGCCATCACCGAACGAAAACGCCGCCCGGATCCCGGGCGGCGTTTTCGTTCGGGCGGCAGGCGGCGCAGAGCGCGGCGCCGCCTCCTATAGCATTGGACCGAAAAGATAGATCACCGGAACCGCGTCCGGACGGACGCGCGGCGATCTAGAGATAATTGGTGAGGCTGAGCTTCGAGAGGATCGAGGTCGTCTGGTAGCTCGCCTGCAACTGGTTCTGCAGCGCCAGGATCTGCACGGCCACCTCCTCGGTGGTGACGTTCTCGATGCCGTCCAGCGTCGTCGTCAGGTAGTTCTTGGTTGCGGTGTGGCGCTCCTTGGCCTGCGCCAGCGCCGTCTGCGCCGTCCCAAGCTCGACGATGATCTCGGACGGATTCTGGGTGCCGGGCGGGTAGCCGAGCGCATTGCGGCTGCGCTCGGTCAGCGCCTCGTAGCGCGCCTCGGAATTGGGATCGCTCGCCTGGAAGGTCTCGGCCGCCAGCACGGCAAATTGCGCAAGGCCGATGCGGAAGGCCTGCTCATTGGCGCGCGCGCCGGTTGCGACGAGCTGGCTCTGGTCGACCTGGACGCTGGAAGTCGCCCGCGCCGAGCCCGTCGCATCGTCGCCCCTGTACCAGATCACCGTGTTGGCGTCGGTGCCGGGCGCTGGCGCGGTGGAGGCAGCGTCGAAGGGCGGGCCTGGAACGCGCAGCGGCGGGTTGCTCGGGCTGCCCGCGAAGAAATTCTCGGCAGCGACCTGTGCCGACGCTGCCGAGAGGGTGGTGTTCGCCTCGCGTGACAGCGCCGCGTCGATCGTCTCGCGCAGTCTCATCGCCGTCGTGGCATTGTCCGGACCGATCGCGAAGCTGCCATGGGCGGTGCCGTCCGTGCCCTCGGCGCGGGCGGTCAGCGTGATCTCTTCGACCGTGTCGTCGGGCAGTTTGAGCCTGATCGTCAGCGTCTCGCCGGGCAGCGGCGTTCCCACCACATCGACCGCGACATCGGCCGGAGGGCCTGCGGTGTAGTTCACCGTCAGCGCCGCGGAACTGGTCGAGGCGCCGATGAGGTCGAAGCCATAGGGCGGATTGCCCGGCTCCTTGGCGATCGTCGCCGCGGTACCGGACCCACCCGTGGTCAGCCGGCCGAAGCCGTCGACGCCGAGATCGGCCTCGCGACGCTCCGAGATCAGCTGCTTCAGCCCGGCCTTGCCGGCGCCGTCGCCGTTCATGATCAGCGAATAGTCGACGACCGGCAGCTCGTTGGCGGTACGGCCGGAGAACAGGTAGCGGCCGTTGACATTGGTGTTGAGCAGGTCGAGCGCCTGCTTGAACTTCTCCTCGGCCAGGACCTGCGGCGCGGTACGGCCGGTCGAGCTCGGCTGATAGCTGCCGGCGCGGGTGTCGCTCACCGTCTCGCGCGTCATCTTGGCGAAATTCTCGACCGCCTGCGTCGCCAGCTTCAGATTGACGTCGGCACGCTGGATCCCGGTCAGATAGCCTTCGAGCGTCGAGAGCCGGTTGTTGAGGTCGAGGCTCCTGCCCCGATCCATGCCGAGGCCGGCGAAGGTCTCGCTCTTCTTCTTGGTGGCGAGCTGGCGCTGCAGATCGTCGAACTGCGCGCGGCTGGAGACGAACTGGTTCGGCTTGGCCGAGCGATAGGCGCCGGTGCCGGTGGCGGTGATGGTCATGGCGCGGTTTCCTTACAGTCTCAACAGCACGTCGAGCAGTTCCTTGACCGTCGAGATCACGCGCGCATTGGCGGCGTAGGCCGACTGGAGCTCGATCAGGGTCGACATTTCCTGGTCGACATTGACCTGCGAGTCCTCGAGGAAGCGGCTCTGAACCGAGGCCAGCGCGACCTGCTGGCCCTCGTCCAGCCGCTGTGCGGCGGCGCTCGCCTGCCCCTGGCCGGCGACGATGCGCTGGACGAAACTCGCCATCGTCATCGAGGAGGTGTTGCGCGACCCGTCGAAGCCGGTGGCGTTGGTGAAGCTGCGCTGGCTCGAGGTCAGCCGGTCGAGCAGGAATTGCGGCCGCGTCGTATCGCCGTCCGGAGTGCTCGGGCTGACCAGGACGAGGGCCTTGGGGTTGGTCGCAAGATTGGGATTGACGACGATCCGGGAGGCGAAGCCCACCGACTGCGCCCCGCCCTCATAAGAGCCGGTATAGGCGCCGTTGGCGCGGCCGGAATCGACGAAGAAGGGCAGTTCCGCCGTGCCGCCGCTCAGCAGATCCTGGGTCGGGCGGGCGGTCAGGCCGAGCACGTCTCGGGTACCGCCGGCGCCGTCATCGACGATCCGCAGCACCGAGCCGGTGTTCGAGATCGTGAAGCCGGGGCCGACCGCCGCCTGCATCTGCGCCGCGACCGAAGCCGGACCGCCGGAGAAATCGATGCCGATGACGCGGTTATTGGCATCGCCCTCCGCCGAGGCGGGCAGCGGCAGCGAAGCGGCGGAGTCGACACGCACGAAGGTGTAGCGCTGCGTCTGCCCACCGGGCGTGACCTTGTAGTCGAGCGTCACCGTGTTGCCGGCCTTCAGGCCGGCGAGGTCGACATCGAAGCCCGTGGCAGCGCCGGCGGTCGCCGCCGTGCCCGCGATCTCGCGATCGGAGAGCGCGCTGGCGAGCTGGGCCGCGATCTCGTCGAGTTGCGCCTGTGCCTGGACCAGCGTCTTGTCGCGCAGCTCGATCAGGGCGCCGATCTCGCCGGAGCGGAAGGTGTTGTTGGCGATGGCGTCGAAGCCGTTGCCGGAGATATCCTTCGCGACGATCGTGCCGACGCCGCGCTGCGCCGGATCCGAGTTCCATTGCGCGGCCGGGCCGAGCGCGCTGCGCTGGTCGAACGCGAAGGTGACCGTCGGCCGACCGTCGAAGAGCTGCGTGCCGGAGGCGGCGGTGATGGAGATCCCGCCATTCGGCTGCTCGCTCGTGCGGATCTCGACATATTGCGAGAGCTCCGAGACGATCCGGTCGCGCTGGTCGCGCAGATCGGCCGTGCCCGAGCTCGCCTCGCCATTGACGATGCGGGCGTTGACCTTGGTCAGCGATTCCAGCAGCTCGTTGACCCTGCCCACCGCATTGCCGATGCCGGCCTCGGCCTGGTTGCGCAGGGTCTGCACGCCCTCCGACATCGAGCGCAGCCGGCTGGCGAGCTGGCTTGCGGCATCGAGCACGGCGGTACGGCTGGTATAGGAGGACGGGTCGTTGCGCAGCGCCTGCAGCGAATTGGTGAAGGTGCTGAACATCGTATCCAGCGCGGTCGCGCTACCGGGAGCACCATAGAGGCGGTCGAGCCCGGCGAAGGCCTCGGCGCGCGTCGCGGTATAGGCGGCGCCGGAGCTTTCCTGCCAGAGCTGGTGCTGGACGATCCGGTCGAGCAGGCGCTGGACATTGGGATTGTTGACGCCGACCGTCCGCCCGGTGCTCGAGTCGAGGTTCGAAACCGTGCGCCGGACATAGCCGGCCGTGCCGACATTGGCGACGTTCTGCGAGACGACGCCGATCCCGGTCTGCGTGCCGCGCAGGCCGGAAATGGCGGTGTCGAGAGCGGTTCCGAGCCCCATCGTCAACTCCTGTCGTCTCGCCCCGGCCCTCCTGGACCGTCAGGCCGCCGGCGCGCGAACGTCTTCAGCGAATGATATTGAAGACGTCGCGCAGCATCTCCTGCGCCGTCGAGATCACCTTGGTGTTGGCCGAATAGGCCTGCTGGGTGATGATCATCTTCGAGAATTCGTCGGCGATGTCGGTGTTGGACTGCTCGACATTGCCGCCGATCAACTGGGAGGTGCCGAGACCGACGATCGGCGCGCCCGACTCGATCGTCTCCTCGAAGGCGCCGCCATCGAGGCGCTTCAGCGCATTGCCCGCATTGAACCGGGCCACCGAAATCTGCGCCAGCGCGACGACCTGGCCGTTGCTGAAAGTGCCGATGACCTGTCCCTCGTTCGAGATCGAGACGCGGTCGAGCGTGCCGGCGGTGTAGCCGTTCTGGCGGATGCTGCGGGCATCAATCTGGCCGCTGGTGTCGCCGTTCTGCGTCAGGCTGGTGCCGTTGGTCACGATCGTGATGGGAGCGGTAGCCGGGGAGATCGCCGTGCCGCCGATCGTCATGGGCGGTATCGTGATGTTGCCGCTGGCGGGCGCCGTCATCTTGCCGGTCGAATCGAAGGTGATGTCGACATTGACGTTGCGGTAGGCGACGGTGGAGCCGGTGGCTCCCGTATTCTCGGCGATGAAGAGGTTCCAGGTGTCGGCCACGGCCGGCGGGCCGGCCGTGGCGTTGGAAACCTTGGCCCAGCGCAGCTCGACGCTGGTCGCCTTGCCGAGCGTGTCATAAACCGTGACCGAGCCGCCGGGGATCGAGCGGTTGAGGAAAGTGGTC
Organism: Allobosea sp. NPDC055594; assembly: GCF_053618995.1. Classification (NCBI taxonomy): domain Bacteria; kingdom Pseudomonadati; phylum Pseudomonadota; class Alphaproteobacteria; order Hyphomicrobiales; family Alloboseaceae; genus Allobosea; species Allobosea sp. NPDC055594. The sequence continues at coordinate 334,275 of NZ_JBSHIO010000005.1, read as the reverse complement.
ATATCGCTGCCGACCACGGTGCCGGTGCCGCCCGAGGCCGTCGTCCCGGGATTGGTGCCGAAGCCAGTGCCGGCGTTCAGCAGCTCGGAGCCTGCCGTCGTCGAAACGGCGCTGTTGGTCTTCGGATAGGCCGGGATATTGGCGCTGTATTCGATCTCGGTGGTCGCCTTGGCCGGGAACTGGTCCTTGGTGATGCGCAGCACGTCGGGCTGGCTGCCGATCACCTGACCGGTCACCGGATCGATCTTCTGGCCCTTGAGATAGTAGCCGGCGCCGTTGACGAGATAGCCGTCGGCGTCGAAGTCGAAATCGCCGCGGCGGGTGTAGAGATTGCTGTTTGCGAACTGGGTCGAGGCGCCGACGCCGCTCTGGCGCTGGTCGACCACGAAGAAGCCGTCGCCGTTGATCGCCGCATTGGTGTCGATGCGCGTCGAGTTCAAATCGCCCTGGATTGTGTTGGTGGCGCGGCTATAGGACGCGACCGAGCCGGCGATCTGGCGGTTCAGCGCCGTATCCGGGATCAGGTCGGAGAAGCTGGTGTCGACCCGCTTGAAGCCGGCGGTCCGTGAGTTCGCAATGTTGCCGGAGATATTCTCGAGGGCATAGGACTGGGCCTGCATGCCCGTCACCGCCGTCGTCAGCGCACTGAAAACACCCATCGCAACCTCACCTGGCCATCAGACCCGGACAGCGCCCCCCATGGGCGGCATGTCGAACCGCAGGTGAGTTTGCACGCCCCGTGCCACGGCCAGGGCTGAGATATTTCAAGAGCTTGGATGGTTTTCAGAGCGTTTCCCGGCGCTTCCGACCGGGCAGATTCGTCCGGCACCGGCAAATTCTGCCGGGTGCCCCTGTCCGTCTCGGCACTAGGTTGTCTTCGAATATGTCGACGTCATTCTGGACAAGCCGCGCAGCGGCGCTCTGCGGAATGACGGTGCTGGCCGAAGAAATACGCTTCAGCTCTCCTTGCCGCCCCAGCCCGACAGATCCCCGGCCACGTCCGACAGGCCGGGCGGCTGCGCCTCGACGAAGGGCAGCGGCCGACAGACGGCAATCGCGGCGAGGCCGATCCGGGCGGTCAGCAGCCCGTTCAGCACGCCCTCGCCGAGCTTGGCCGAGAGCCTCGCGGCCAGCCCCTGGCCGAGCACCTGCTGGATTACCGCATCGCCGGCCGCGATGCCGCCGGTGACGACGAGATGGCCGAGCACCTGCCGTGCCAGCCGAAGCAGGCCGAGCGTCCCCGGCCGGCCGGCATAGACGCCGGCGACCGCCCGCAGCAGCCGCGCGCAGGCGACGAGCACGAAGACGACGTCGACCAGCGCGCGCGGGCTGACCGCGGTGACCAGCGAGACCCGCCGCGCCGCCTGCGCCACCTGCGCCTGGGCGAGCGCATCGAGCGGGGTCATCAGGCTGCGCTCGGCGACGGTCAGGAGATCGCGCGCAGCCAGCAATTGCGGCGCATGGGCGGCAAGCTCTGCCCGGCCCTTCGCCGTCTCCGCCCGGCCTGAATAGAGCCGTTCGAGATCGGCGGTGACCGCCCGCGCCTTGGCGAGGTCGCTTTCGGCGAGCGCCGCGACGGCACGCTCGCGCAAGGCTTCGACCCTGCGCTCGCGCAAGATGTCGCGAAGCACCCGTCCGAGCATGACGATAAGCGCCAGCGCGGCGAGGCCGGCACAGACCAGCGCCGCAATCCCGACTGCGGGGTTGAGCGCCAGCAGCCACCTGATCGTCTGCTCGGTCCAGATCGCGGCGGAAAGCGCCAGCAGCCCCGAAAGCGCCGCGACGAACAGGCTGCCCCAGCTGAAGGGACGCCGACGCGGAACCGGCGCAGCAAGCGCCGCCTCCGGCTCGATCGGCTCATGCTCGGGTACGATCGCAACGTCGCCGCCGGCAGCCAGCCGCTCGGACAGCTCGTCCTCCGGCCCAGCCGGGTCGAGACGGATGGCTCGTGGCGCCTTGCTCACCCCTGCCCTCCCCTCATGACAGCCGGTCGCCGATCAGGAATTCGAGCGCACGGTCGAGGCGGATCTGCGGCGGCGGCGCAAGACGGCCGCCGGCATCGGGCTTGACCAGCGGCGGGCGGAAGCGCGGCGCGCGCACCTGCCAGCGCGGCGTCGCCGGGTCGAAGATCGCCTCCGGCCGCTGCGGCAGCTCGCCGGGAAAGATCGCGGCCTCGGTCTGGCCGTCGAAGACCTCGCCGTCGACGACCTCGCCGGCCTCGGGCACCCCGGCGATCGCCGGCAGCTCCTCACGCCCGTCGCGGATCCGGACCTCGCGTGTCGCGCGGATCGCGGCGAAGGCCATCGCCTCCACCTTGGCGCCCGCCCCTTGCGCCTTGCCAGCGGCACGCGCCACCAGATGCGACATCACATTGGCGAGCCGGTCATGGCTGGTGTGGTGGATGTGATCGGCCTTGGTCGCGGCGAAGAGCACTTTTTCGATACGCGGCGCGAACAGGCTGGAGAGCCAGGAATTGCGGCCGACCGAGAAGGCCGAGAGCGCCTGGCCGAGCGCCGTCTCGAGATCGGCAAGCGCTGCCGGACCGGCATCGAGCGCCGCCAGCGCATCGACCAGCACGATCTGCCGGTCGAGCCTGGCGAAATGCTCGCGGAAGAACGGCACGACCACGACCCGCTTATAGGCCTCGAAGCGCTCCGCCATCAGCCCGGCGAGCGTGCCCGGCACCGGCTGGACACCGGGCGGAAGATCGAGCGGTGCGAAGGTCAGCGCCGGCGAGCCGTCGAGATCGCCCGGCATCAGGAAGCGCCCGGGCGGCGTCACCGCGACGGCCTCGGGGTCGGCCCGTAATGCCGCGAGATAGGCCTTGAAGCGCTCGCTCGCCGCCTCCGCCGCCATCTCGTCGGCAGGCCCGCCGGGATCGCGGGCTTTCAGATCCTCGAGCCAAGGCGTCGCCACCGGCAGGCGATGCGGCTTGCGCGCGTCGACGACCGCCTGGGCCGACCAGCCGGCATAGTCCTGGCCGATCAAAGCGAGGTCGAGCAGCCATTCGCCGGGATAATCGACGATGTCGAGCGTCAGTGTCGCCGGCCCCTTGAACCAGCCCTGTGCCCGCTCATAGTCGATCTCCAGCCGCAGCTCCGAGATGCGCCTTGTCGATTCCGGCCAGCGCCGGTCCGGCCCCGACAGGGCGGCGCGATGCGCCTCATAGGGAAAGCGCGGGATATCGGGATCGGGCTGCGGCACCAGCCGCACGCGGGCGATCCGCCCTTCCGCCGACGCCTTCAGCACCGGCAGTTTGGCGCCTTCGACCAGATTCTGGATCAGCGCCGTGGTGAAGACGGTCTTGCCCGAGCGCGACAGGCCAGTGACCCCGATGCGCAGCCGCGGCCGTGCCAGGCCGAGCAGGCTGTCGCCGAAAGCCAGCGCCGCATCGCGGGCCTCGTCGAGATAGGAGGCCGACGCCATCAGGCCGGGCGCCTCACTCGTCCGGCCCCTCGCCCAGCGAGGCGGGCGTGACGAAACGGTCGAGCCGGCCGGAACGGGGCGCGAGGTCGCGCCAGTCCTCGATGTCGAAATCGATCACCGCGAGCCCGGCCGTCGGATACTTCTGGGCCATGCGTGCCGCCGCATAGCGATCGCCATGACTGGTGAGCTTGGAGGCAAGCTCCTCGAAGCCGGGGTTGTGGCCGATCATCAGCAGGGTCCGCACCGACGGCTCGACCTCCTGCACCACCTTCAGCAAGCGCTCGGACGGCGATTCGTAGATCCGCGGCTCGAACTGCGTCGGCGGCTTTTCCGGCAGCATCGGCCGCACCAGCTCCCAGGTCTCGACCGTGCGCTTGGCCGGCGAGATCAGGACGAGGTCGGGAAACAGCAGCTCCTCGGCGAGATAGCGGCCCATCACCGGGGCGGCCTCGCGCCCGCGCACGGCGAGCGGCCGGTCGCGGTCGGCAGTATTGGCGGGCCAGCTCGACTTGGCATGGCGCAGAAGCATCAGGCGGCGCATGGCCGCCATCTAACCATGCCCGCCGGGATTTGCGAGGGCTATGAGCCGATATCGCTCCGCCGCTGGCGTACCGCGCCGACCAGCAACTGCACGAGTTGCTGGGAATAGAGCCTCAGCAGGCGCTCGCGGCCGCCGGGCAGGGTCTCGAATGAGCCAAGCTGCCCGTCGATCAGCATGGTCGAAAACCCATGCGTCAGCGACCAGACGAAGAGGATCGCGCCGAGATCGGCATCCTCGGAATAGCTCGACGGCAAACGCGTCAGCGGGTCGTCCGTCACTTGCCGCCCGAGGGCCAACTTGGTCTCGCGCACCAGGATGCCGAAGGCCCGCAGGCCAGCGCGCATCAGCGCGTCGTCGCCTCGCTTCAGGCCGAGGCGCCCGAAGACGACCCGGAAGCGGCCGGGCCGCGCCAGGGCGGTCGCGAGATAGGCGTCCGCGATCGCCGCGAGCCGGTCGTCGCCGCTGGAGACGGCCTCCGCGACCGCAGCCTCCATCGCATTGGACAGCTCGTCGAAGCCGAGCGTCGCCACCGCGGTCAGCAGGCCCACGAGATTACCAAAATGATGCGCGGGCGCCGCGGGCGAGACCCCGGCGCGCCGCGCGCATTCGCGCAAGGTGAAGCCGTCGACGCCCTTCTCGGCCAGGACCGCCTCGGCCGCGTCGATCATCGCCTGGCGCAGATCGCCATGGTGATAACCGCCGCGCCCCGCCACCCCCATCGCCATGTCCGACAACTCCATATCTTTACAACGTCAAAATTGAACTTGACGCCGTCAAGATAGCGCAATAGGCAGACACCACAACTTAACAGCGTCAAGATCGGAGCTTGCGATGCCGAGCTTTTTCGATGACGCCTTCGCTCTCGCCGGCCGCCTCGCCATCGTCGGCTGGCTTTCGCTGATCCTGCTGCCGCGCTGGCGCGGCGTCTCGGCGGCACTCGCCGGCTGGATCATTCCGGCCCTGCTCTCGCTCGGCTACCTCGTGCTGATCGCCGTCTACTGGCACGGCGCCGAAGGCGGCTTCAGCTCGCTCGCCGCAGTTTCCAGCCTGTTCGGCTCGAGGCCGCTGCTGCTCGCGGGCTGGGTGCACTATCTCGCCTTCGACCTGTTTCTCGGGAACTGGATTCTCAGGCGCTCGCAGGAAGAAGAGGTCCCGCACTGGCTGATGGTGCCAGTCCTGATCCTGACCTTCCTGTTCGGTCCAGCCGGCTATCTGGCCTGGCTGCTCATCGCCGCCTGTTTCCGCCTTGCCCGCGAGGACCGGATCGCCCGCTTCCAGGCGAGGCTGCCGGGCTGGCTGCGCGACATCGAGATCGAACCACGCCTCGCCGCGGCAGCCTTCGCCATGCTGGCGCTGGCGCTGCCGACCATGCTTGCCCTGGGCCTGGACGAACGCCTGTTCGGCGGCGTCGGCACCTGGGTGAAGCCGCTGAAATTCGAGCTCTCGGTCGCCTTCTACCTGCTGACGCTCGCGGTCTTCCTGCCCCTGACCAGCGAGCATTTCCGGGCATCATGGGCCGGGCGCTACATGGTCTGGCCGGTGATCGTGCCGATCGTGCTCGAAGTGCTCTACATCGCCTGGCGCGCCTCCCGGGTGGAGGCCTCGCACTACAACGGCACCCCGCTCGGCACAGCCCTCTACGTGCTGATGGGCCTCGGCGCCGTGATGTTCACCCTGGCGCCGGGTTTTCTCGCCTATGGGCTCGCCCGACGCGATGCCATGCCGATGCCGCCGGTGCTGCGCTGGTCGCTGGTGATCGGTCTTGGCCTGACCTGCGTTCTCGGTTTGCTGAGCGGTATCGTGCTCGGCCGGAACCCCGGCGGCCACTTCGTCGGCACGCCGCCCGTGCTGCATCCGACCATACCGCTTCTGGGCTGGTCGCTCAGCATCGGCGATCTGCGCCTCGCGCATTTCTTCGCGCTGCACGCCTTGCAAATCGTCCCGGTCCTCGGGCTCCTGATCTGGCTGGCGACGCGCCGGACGAGCCCGGGGCTCGTCGCGCTCGGCGCCGTCTCGGCCGCCTATGCCGGCTTCACCGTGATCGCGCTACTGGCGGCGCTCGATGCCAGGCCGCTGCTCGGGCTCGGCTGAGCGGGCAGCTCAGGCCTCGTCGCCCTCGCCTTCCATGGTCGGATCCTCCGGTCCCGGCTCGTAGCGCAGCAGGTCACCCGGCTGGCAGTCGAGCACCGCGCAGATCCGGCTGAGCGTATCGAAACGCATGCCCCGGACCTTACCGGATTTCAGCTGCGAGACCTGCTGCTCGGTCAGGCCGATGCGCTGGGCGAGTTCCTTCGAGCGCATCTTGCGACGCGCCAGCATGACATCGAGTTCGACGATGATCGGCATCGCCAAGCTCCTACACGAAACTCTGATTCTCGTCCGCGAGCCGCACCGCCTCCTTGAGCACCAGCCCGAAAGCCACGAGTGCGGCGCCCGCCGCCAGCGCACCGAACATCCCGGGATCGAGCGTAAGCGCCAGCTGCTTCTGCCCTGACGGATTGTCGAAGGTCAGCGCCACGCTCTGCAGCGCGCGCGCCAGCGGCGTGGCCACGCCCATCGCCGTCAGCAGCCAGCCGACCCGCACCAGCCGCTGGGCATTCTCCTCCTCCAGCACCAGACCACGGCCGAAACGGCCGAACAGACTGGCAAGGCGCAACATGGCCGCAGCGAAGAGACCGGCCGGCACGAAGCCGATCGCAAGCGCGAACCAGTAACCGCGCTCCGATAGCGAGCCTGGCAGCGCACTGACGCCGATCGTGCCCCGGGCATAGGCCGCGAGTTGCTCCGGATCACGCCAGAGCCAGAAAGTGCCGAAGGCCATCAACACCGCCGCCGCCAAGCAGAAGATGCGCGCGACCGCGCTCACGCGGCGCAGCCTCGCCATGGCGAGCGGCCCTTCGGGCGAGCTGATGAAGAGCGGCATAAAATTTTACCCCTTGATTGACAAAATTAAACTAATAGATGAATTTCTGAATGTCAAACCCATTCACCGAGAGCCACCATGCGCATCGCCCTACCCGCCAAATTTCTGGTTTTCGGCCTGCTCGCCGGCTGCGGCCACGTTCCGCTTGCCTCGCTGCCGAAATTGGCGAAGGTCGACATCCGGACGACGAACCTCGCCGAATTGCGTGCCGGAATCAGCCTCCCGGCCGACATCCGCACACTGCCCGGCGGCGTCAGCATGACGCTGGTCGCCATACCGAAGGACGGTGGCCGCCATGAGCGCCAGGCCGTGCTGGAAGAGGTTCGCGACGCGGTCGAACTCGCGAAGCTGCCGGTCCTGACATCGCCCGGACGCCGCTTCACACTGTTCAAGTTGAGCGCGGCCGATGCGGCCCGTCTCGGCGCCTTTCGCGAGGAGATGTTCGCCGGACCGCAAAACAGCGGCAATCGCGGCAGCCTCTCGCTTGGAGCGAACAAGGCCTGCCGGCTCGGCGAGCTCACGGGCAAGCCGATCGCGATGAGCGGCTATCTCAGGACGACGGAAACACAGGACTATGTCCTGCTGATGCGCGATTTCGATCTCAGGGAAGCCGTCCGCGAGATCGATCCCAAGATCGATCTCGCAACGGCCATCCCGCCTTGCGACGAGCCGCCGCTGGCGAAGCTCAGCGGTTCTCGCGCCGCACCATGAAAGCGAGCTTCTCGAACAGCGAGACGTCCTGCTCGTTCTTGAGCAGGGCGCCATGCAGCGGCGGGATCAGCTTGCGCGGATCGCGCTCGCGCAGCACCTCGGGGCCGATATCCTCGGCGACGAGCAGCTTCAGCCAGTCGAGCAGCTCCGAGGTCGACGGCTTCTTCTTGATCCCCGGCACCTCGCGGACCTCGAAGAACAGCCGCAGCGCTTCCTCCATCAGCCGCTTCTTGATGCCCGGGAAATGCACCTCGATGATCGCCTGCATCGTCTCTGCATCCGGGAAGCGGATGTAATGGAAGAAGCAGCGGCGCAGGAAGGCGTCCGGCAGCTCCTTCTCATTGTTCGAGGTGATGATCATCACCGGGCGCTGCGCGGCACGGATGGTCTCGCCGGTCTCGTAGACATGGAACTCCATGCGGTCGAGCTCGAGCAGGAGGTCGTTCGGGAACTCGATATCGGCCTTGTCGATCTCGTCGATCAGCAGCACGGGCCTGACCGGCGAGACGAAGGCCTCCCAGAGCTTGCCGCGCTTGATGTAGTTGGCGATGTCGGAGACGCGGGCATCGCCGAGCTGGCTGTCGCGCAGCCGGCTGACCGCATCGTATTCGTAGAGGCCTTGCTGCGCCTTGGTCGTCGACTTGACGTGCCAGGTGATCAGCGGCGCGCCGAGCGCCGCGGCGATCTCCTCCGCCAGCACCGTCTTGCCGGTGCCGGGCTCGCCCTTGACCAGGAGCGGCCGCTCCAGCCGGATCGCCGCGTTGACGGCGACGGTGAGATCCTCGGTGGCGACGTAAGAAGCGGTACCGGTGAAGCGCATGCGTGACCCTTCGCGTGATCGGCGGCCAGAAAGCCGCTTCCTTCGGGCCCGCATCGCCGCGAGCCTGACCGAGGTCTAGTCGGCAGATCCCGGGCGAGCAAGTTTTCGCGAAGTAGCCTCTTGATTTTGTTGTGTTGCCGCGGCGCAGCAAGCAAAATTCCCCATCAGCTGAATCGGCAATTCGCTTCGGGGGGCATGTGGCCGCAACGATCGACCCCTCTACCTTTCGCGACGCCGTGGTCGTGCTGGCGACGGCTGGCGTCATCGTGCCGTTCGCCAAGCGCTTCCGCGTCAATTCGGTCGTCGCCTTCGTCGCCTGCGGCGCCGTGCTGGGTCCCTACGGCCTCGGCGGCCTCGTCGCCAAGGTGCCCTTCCTCAGCACGATCACTGTCTCGGACGCCAAGGCCCTCGCCGGGCCGGCCGAGCTCGGCATCGCCTTCCTGCTCTTCGTCATCGGGCTCGAACTCTCCTATGACCGGCTGATGACGATGCGCCGATTGGTCTTCGGCCTCGGCCTCGGTCAGATCAGCCTCTCCGCCTGCGTTATCGGTGCGGTCGCCTATGGCTTCGGCCAGCCGGCTACGGCGGCGCTGATCATCGGCACGGCGCTGGCGCTGTCGTCGACCGCGATGGTGGTGGAACTGCTTTCGGCCCACCGCCGCATCACCTCCTCCGCCGGCCGCGCCAGCTTCGCGATCCTGCTCTGCCAGGACCTCGCCGTTATTCCCCTGCTCTTCCTGATCAGCGTGCTCGGCGCGCAGGAGAACGGCTCGCTGCTGGCCGGCCTCGCCCAGGCGCTGCTCCAGGCGGCTGCGGCGATCGCCGCCATCATCGTGATCGGACGCTTCGCCATGCGCCCGCTGTTCCGGCTGGTCGCCTCGACCGACTCCTCCGAGAGCTTCCTCGCCGCGACGCTTCTGGTCGCGCTCGGCACCGGCCTGATCGCCGCCGCCGCCGGCCTCTCCATGGGGCTCGGCGCCTTCATCGCCGGACTGCTGCTCGCCGAGACCGAGTATCGCCGCGCCATCGAGGTCACGATCGAGCCCTTCAAATCGCTGCTGATCGGCGTCTTCTTTCTCACGGTCGGCATGAGCGTGGACCCGGCCCAGCTCGCCGCCCAGCCACTGGCGATCCTTTCGATCGCGCTCGGGCTTTTTCTCGCCAAGGCGGTGATCACCTTCCTGCTGGCACGCTTCTTCCGGCTCGGGCGCGCGACCGCGCTGGAAAGCGCGATCCTGATCGGCCCTGGCGGCGAGTTCGCCTTCGTCCTGCTCAGCGCCTCCGTGGCGGCCGAGCTGGTCGATCGCTCGGCCTCGGGCCTCGTTCTGGCCGCGGTGTCGCTGACCATGATCGCCCTGCCACTGGCCGCCCGGCTGGCACGCATACTGGCGGCGCATTTCGCGCCCACGGTACAGCTACCAGAGGAAGCGCAGATCCTGCCGCCCGACGATCACGCCGCCCGCGCCCTCGTCGTCGGCTGCGGCCGCGTCGGCCGGCTCGTCGGCGAGATGCTGGAGCAGCACAAGGCGCCCTTCCTGGTGGTCGACGCCGATCCCGCCCTGGTTTCGAGCCAGCGCCGGGCCGGCCGCCCCGCCTTCTTCGGCGATGCGACCAAGCCGGAATTCCTGCGCCTCTGCGGATTGCAGGAAGCGACCGCGCTGATCGTGACGATCGACAACCAGCGTGCGGTCGACGAGATCGTCAGGGCCGCGCGCGAGATGCGGCCCGACCTCGTGATCGTCGCCCGCGCCCGCGATGCCAGGCACGCCCGCCATCTCTACGAGATCGGCGTCAACGACGCCGTGCCCGAGACCATCGAGGCCAGCCTGCAATTGTCGGAAGCCGCGCTGGTCGGGCTCGGCGTGCCGATGGGCCTGGTCATCGCCTCGGTGCATCAGCGCCGCGACGACTTCCGCGCCGAGCTCAAGCCGGCGAGCGCGCCCGGCCGTTCCCTTCCGCGCCACGCCCGCTCGCGAAGGCTGTGACGCTCTGCACCGGCGCTTGCCGCGCCGCCTGCGCGGCCCGGCGGATATGCCCGTAGAACTGCTCGGCGCTGCTCTGCCAGCTATGGCGGGCGGCGAGTTGCGGCCCCGCCTCGCGCGGTAGTCTGAGTGCCGAAAGCGCCGCCTGGCGCAGGTCCTCGTGCAGCACGGCGGCATTGCTGCCGGCGAAGACGTCGCTCGGCCCCTGCACCGGAAAGGCCGCTACCGGCAGGCCGCTGGCGGCGGCCTCGAGCAGGACGATGCCGAACGTGTCGGTCAGGCTCGGAAAGACGAAGACGTCGGAGGAGGCGTAGATCGCCGCGAGCTCCTCGCCCTCGCGCGCGCCGAGGAAATGCGCCTCGGGAAAGGTGCGCTTCAGGTCGGCCAGGGCCGGCCCGTCACCAACCACGACCTTGCTGCCCGGCAGGCGCAGCGACAGGAACGCCGCGAGATTCTTCTCGACCGCAACCCGGCCGACGCTGAGAAAGATCGGCCGCGGCAGGTCGAGCACGCTCGCGGACCGCGGATGGAACAGCGAGAGATCGACGCCGCGGCCCCAGCGCAGGATGCGCTCGAAGCCATGCTCGCGCAGCTCGGCCTCGACCGTCGCCGTCGAGACCATCACCCCGGCCGCCGGTGCATGGAAGCGGCGCAGGAAGCGATAGCTCCAGCTTTCGGGGATCGGCCAGCGCGCCGCGACATATTGCGGGAAGCGGGTGTGGTAGCTCGTGGTGAAGCTGCGCTTCTGCGCGAGGCAGGCCGCCCGCGCCAGCCAGCCGATCGGCCCTTCGGTCGCGATGTGGATATGGTCGGGGCCGAACTCGGCGATGCGTTTTGCCACCTGCTGCTGGCTGGCGAGCGCGATCCGGATATCCGGATAGGACGGCAGGCCGACCTGCCGGAAGCCTTCAGGCGTCAGCATCTGCGCCGTGACGCCGAAATCGGGCGCCGCCTCGAACATCCGCTCCAGCGAGCGGACGACGCCGTTGATCTGCGGCCGCCAGGCGTCGGTGGCGATCAGGACGCGCATCAGGCGGCCTCGCCAACCAGCACCGGTACCGGCCGCTGCGGGGCGGTCGCGGCCGACAGACCCGGATTCTCGCCCCTGAAGCGATGCTGCGGCCAGCGGATGATTTCGAAGCGGCCATCGTCATGCTCGACGACCGCCGTGCAGCTCTCAACCCAGTCGCCGGTGTTGATATAGTCCAGCCCGTCGATCCGGCGCTGCGTCGCGTGGTGGATATGGCCGCAGATCACCCCGTCGGCCTTGTGCCGCCTCGCCTCGTCGGCCAGGCACTGCTCGAACTCGCCGATATAATTGACCGCGTTCTTGACCTTGTGCTTGGCCCAGGCCGAGAGCGACCAGTGCGGCAGGCGCAGGGTCCGGCGCACCTTGTTGATCCCGTGGTTCAGGATGAGGGCTACGGTGTAGGCCCAGTCGCCGAGCAGCGCGAGCCATTTGGCGTTGCGCACGACAAGATCGAACAGATCGCCATGGATCACCAGCATCCGCCGGCCATCGGCGGTCTCGTGTATGATCTCGTCGACCAGCGTGATGCCGCCGAATTGCAGCCCGGTGTAGTCGCGCAGGAAATCGTCATGATTGCCGGTGACGTAGACCAGCTTCGAGCCCTTGCGGACCTTGCGCAGCAGCTTCTGCACGACGTCGTTATGGGCCTGCGGGAAATACCAGCCGTTCCTCAGACGCCAGCCGTCGATGATGTCGCCGACCAGATAGATCCGCGGCGCGTCATAGGCCCGCAGAAACTCGAGAACGAGATCCGCCTGCGCCCCGCGCGTACCCAGATGCAGGTCGGAGATGAAGATGCTGCGAACCTGCTTGGCGTCGCTGTCGTCGCTCATGTGCCACCGGCCCGCCCTGTTGCGATGCCTGCGGCGTGTGTCTGATTTGCACTACGCTTTGATGACGCGGCCGGAAAACCGTGCTTTGGCTCGCACACTGGAAATTCGGAGGAACACCATGGATCTGGGAATCGCCGGCCGCACCGCCATCGTCTGCGCCTCGAGCAAGGGGCTGGGACGCGGCTGTGCCCAGGCGCTGGCCGAGGCCGGCTGCACCGTCGTCGTCAACGGGCGCGACGCCAAGACCCTGGAAGAGACCGCGAGCGCTATCCGCGCCAGCACCGGCGCGACTGTGATCGCGGTCGTCGCCGACGTCTCGACCAAGGCCGGCCAGCACGCGCTGCTCGCCGCATCGCCGGAGGTCGACATCCTCGTCAACAACAATGGCGGCCCGCCGCCCAAGCCCTTCCGCGAGGTGACGCGCGAGGCGCTGCTCGAAGGCGTCGCGCAGAACATGGCGACTCCGCTCGAGCTGACGCAAGCCGTGGTCGACGGCATGATCGCGCGCGGCTTCGGCCGCATCGTCAACATCACCTCGGCGAGCGTGCTGACGCCGCTGACCGGGCTCGACGTCTCCTCGGCCGCCCGTGCCGGCCTCACCGCCTTCCTCGCCGGCGTGGCGCGCGAGGTCGCCCATGCCAACGTCACCATCAACAACATCCTGCCCGGCGTCTTCGCCACCGACCGCCTGACGACCTCGACCAAGCGCGTCGCGGCGATGAAGGGCATTTCGGAAGACGAAGTCATGAAGCTGCGCCGCGCCGAGATCCCGGCCGGCCGCTTCGGCGAGGCCGAGGAGTTCGGCAAGCTCTGCGCCTTCCTCGCCAGCGTCCATGCCGGCTACATCACCGGCCAGAACTTCCTGATGGATGGCGGCTCGTTCCGCGCCAACTTCTGACGCGACAAGGACGGGCTGGCTCGCGCCTCGCTGCCGGCCCGTTCACCCAATCCGGCCCGCCCCCATGACCATCGCCTATCGCAAAGCCGTCCCCGGCGACACGCCTGCCTGCATCCTCCTGCGCGGGATGACGCGGGAGAACGCCTTCTCGGTCGAGCAGCTTGCAGAGCGTGGCATCACGCTGGAAAGCTGGCGCGACGCGATCGCCGATGGCAGCCTGCCGGGCCATGTCGCCACCGAGGACGGCAAGATCGTCGGCTACTGCTTCGGGCATGCCGACAGCGGCGAGATCGCGGTCCTCGCTTTGCTGCCGAGCCATGAGGGCAAGGGCATCGGCAGGAAACTGCTCGCGCTGATGGTCGAGGACCTTCGGCAGCGCGGCCTCACACGGCTTTTCCTCGGTTGCTCGGCCGATCCCAAGGTGCGCTCCCACGGCTTCTACCGGCATCTCGGCTGGCGCTCGACCGGCGGCTTCGACGAAGCCGGCGACGAGGTTCTGGAATACACGCTGCGCTGACCCCGCCGGCGAGGACATGCGCCTTGCCGCTGGCCGGCGCGTCCCACGCCCTGCCGGTCGGCTCTGCAAGATCGACGCTTTGAACCACTCCAGCCTCGTGGTCTAAGCAGTCCTGTACAAGACTCCTCCCCCACGCCCCGAACTTCGCTTTGTCCCCTCTTCTCGGCATCAGCTTCAAGCTGCTCTCGGCTTTGTCCTTCACGCTGATGTCGGCGGCGATCAAACTGCTCGCCGCGCGCTATCCGACGGGCGAGCTGGTGTTCTTCCGCTCCTTCTTCGCCCTGATCCCGCTGGTGATCTGGCTGTCCTGGCGCAGCGAGTTCCCGAGCGCCCTCAAGACCAGCAATCTGCGCGGCCATATGAAGCGCGGGATCATCGGCTCGACCGGCATGTTCCTCGGCTTTTCCGCCCTGCATCTGCTGCCGCTCTCGGATGCGGTGGCGATCGGCTACGCCGCCCCGCTGATCCTGGTGGCGCTGGCCGCCCTGATCCTCAAGGAGAAGGTCCGGGTCTATCGCTGGACCGCCGTCGGCGTCGGCTTCCTCGGCGTGCTCTTGATGCTTTCTCCCCATATGAAGCCGGATGCGTTCGCGCAGGGGCTATCGGGAGCCCCGGCCATCGGCGCGCTGCTGGCGCTCGGCGGCGCCTTCTGCTCCGCCTTCGCCTCGGTCGAGGTGCGCATGCTCACCCGCACGGAGAAGACCGGCGCCATCGTCTTCTACTTCATGTCGCTGACCTCCCTGCTCGGCCTGCTGACGATTTTTCTCGGCTGGACCATGCCCAACTGGCAGGAATTCCTGCTGCTGGTGACGATCGGCGTGCTCGGCGGCCTCGGCCAGATCCTGCTGGTGCAGGCCTATCGCTATGGCGATGCCTCGCTGGTCGCGCCCTTCGAGTATTCGACGATGATCTGGGCGACTGCGCTCGGCTGGTTCTTCTTCGGCGAATGGCCGGCAGCAGCGGTCATCGCCGGCTCGCTGATCGTCATCGCCTCCGGGATCTATGTGATCCTGCGCGAGAAGCAGCTCGGCCTGCTGAAGCGCGAGACCCGCGAGGTCGGCCCCTCGCGCTCGACCTGACGCGGAAGCCTTTGCTTGCTGCTTGGAGCAATCCGAGGCATTGTCCGCCAATACAAACGATCGTTCGCTTTCCCAAACGAGCGGTGAAGCGATGAGGCAAGGATCCTATGGGCATCGAAACCAGAGAACGTGGCGGCCGCGAGATGGAGTCCGGCGCGCAGGTGATCTCCGGTCAGCTCGGCAAGACGATCCAGCGGCTGCGCAAGGCCTATAATCTCTCGCTCTCGGAACTCGCCGAGCAGTCCGGCGTCGCCAAGTCGATCATCAGCCAGATCGAGCGAAACGAAACCAATCCGACGCTCGCGACGATCTGGCGGCTGTCGCAGGCGCTCGACGTCTCGATCGAGCGGGTGCTCTCCTCGAATGAGGAAGAGGCCTTCATCGAGAAGATCGTCCGCCCGGACACGCCGATCCTGGTCTCCGAGGACGGCAAGCTCCGGCTCGCCATCATCGGCTGGATCAAGACCGTCGAATGGCTGCAATGGTACGAGGTCAGCGCCGAGCCGGGCGGCGAGCTCGATTCCGAAGGCCACCAGCGCGGTTCGATCGAGTCGCTCTCGGTCAGCGCCGGCGAGTTCGAGGTCGAGGTCGGCGGCATCACCCAGCGCGCCAAGGCCGGCGAGACCCTGCGCTATCGCTGCGACCGTCAGCATGTCGTGCGCTGCGTCGGCGACAAGCCGGGCACTGCCCTGATGGTCTGCATCCTCAAAGCGGCGGTGATGGACTAGCGCGAACCGTCCCGCCCTATCGGGCCCCCTGTCCGACTCCAGCCGGCCTCGCCATAGCGACGCGCACCGCGGCGCCGCTCGATGGATCACGGCCGGAGAAGCAGCGGTTTCGTCGAACCACGAGGCTTTCTCACATGCTGTCTTCAGTCGTTTCGGCTCGCCTGGCGATGCTCGCCGCCCTGGCCTTGCCGATGACGCTGGCGCCGATGCGCATCGACGCCGCAGAAACAAGGACCTTCAAGGCGCAGGACGGAAGCTACAGCTTCGAATACCCGCTGGGTTTCTCCCTGGATCATCTCTTCGCGGATGGGACGGGCGATGTAGCGGGCGTCAAGGCTTCGTCGCCGGCCAATGGTGACGTGCGCATCACCTTCCTGGGGCCCCGCGATGCCGGCGAACTCCAGGAGGTGAGCGAGCGGACGCGTCAATCCATTGCCGACGCCTTCACCAAGGCAATCGCGGTTCGCCCCTCGATCACGCTCAAATCAGCGACCATGACGACCCTGCTCGGCCGTCCGGCGGTCGACATGGTTTTCTCCAACGGACGCCCGCCTTTCAGCAAGGAGCGTCCGCAGATCAAGCGCTATGTTTTCACGGCGATCGGTGAAAAGGCCTACAATTTCGAGTGCATCTATCGCGCAGACAAGGCCGAGCAGTTCGCACCGGCCTGCGATCTGGCCGTTTCGACCGTCAGATTGCTCGATCCCGCAGCGGACGCGGGCGCCCCTGCAAGCACCGGCGATAACAAGGCGGCGACGAGGCTTTCAAGCGGCTGCACCAAATTGGAACTGAACAGGCGCGCCGGGCTGGTCATGGAAGCAACGTCCGACATGCTGATGAAGGACCAGTCCCCCGCGACGATCGAACGCCTGGGGAAGGCCCATGCGGCGATGAGGGCGATCGACGAACGGGCGGGCGACAAACCCTCCGAACGGGACTGCAAGGACATCGACGCCATCGGCGCGTCTCTGAAATAGCGCCGGGCCGGCGGGGAAAGACGCTCCGGTACCGCGCCTCAGCCGCCCGCTGCGGGCTTGGGGGGCCGCGGCGGTCCCTGCACCGCCGGCAGCGATTTCAGGTACTCCGCCATCGCCAGCCGGTCGGCCTCGGGAAGCTGCGCCGTGTTGCGCACCACCGCCGCCATCGAGCCGCCGACGCTGTCGAACTCCGGCGTGAAGCCCGATTTCAGCAACTCGGCGATCTCGGCCTTTGACCATTTGCTTAAGCCGTCCTCCGACTGCGTGATGTTCGGCACCCAGCCCTTGCCTTCCGGGTCCGGGCCTCCGGCATAACGCGTCGCCTGGACAATCGCGCCGAGACTGTTGCGGGCGGAATGGCACTCGGCGCAATGGCCGGGCCCCTGCACCAGATAGGCGCCGCGATTCCACTCATCGCTCTTCGTCGGATCGGGCTTGAACGGCGCCCCGTCGAAGAAGAGCAGCTTCCAGCCGCCGACCATGCGGCGGATGTTGAAAGGGAAAGGCAGCTCATGCGGCGGCGCCCTGCCCTCGACCGCCGGTAAGGTTCGGATATAGGCCAGGAGATCGGCCAGCGCCTTCGGCGTCATCAGCCGGTAGGAAGTATAGGGGAAGGACGGATAGAGGTGCTGGCCCCCGGGCGAGACACCGGCCGCCATCGCCTGGATGAAATCGGCCGTGCCCCAGTTGCCGATGCCGTCGCGCGTATGCGGCGAGATGTTCGGGGCGTGGAACTTGCCGAAGGGCGAGCCCAGTTCGAGCCCGCCGCCGAGCCGAGTCTTGTCGTCCTGGCCCGGCGTCGCATGGCAGGAAGCGCAGCCGCCCGCGGCGAAGAGCAGCTTGCCGTTCTCGATATCCGGCTGCGGCAGTGTCCCGATCTCCGGCCCCGGCGAGACCACGCGCGGATCGGTGAGGACGAAGAAGCCGGCGATGCCCGCCAGAGCGAAGACGAGGAGGGTTATCAGCAGGCGGCGCATCGGTTCCTCATCTGTGGCCCGTCATGTCCAAGGCAGTTTCGGCCAAGAAGGTCCGGCCGAAAAGCCCGTCGGTCAAAAACGGCCCGACACCTCGTCGAAAACAAGCGCCGTCATTCCGACCGCAGCGCAGCGGCGCGCCGGAATCCATCATAGGGCTCAATGCGCTACGATGGATTCCGGAGCTGCGCACCTGCGCTGCTTGTCCGAAATGACGGCTGCAAAGGACCTCGCTGGCGAGGCTCCTCACTTCTTGATGCGGTAGGCCTCGTGGCAGCTGCCGCAATTCTTGGTGGCGTCGCCGAAGGCCGCGCGGAACGAAGCCAGATCCGTCGCGCTGGCAGCGCCCTTGGCCGCATCGGCCTCGAACTTGGCGAAGGCCGTCTTGAAGCCGGCCTGGTCCTCCCAGACCTTCGGGGCGGCCGTGGTCTCGCCGCCGGTCTTGGAGTTGTCCGGGAACAGGGCCGGGACCTTCTTGGCCGCGTCGCTGTAGACCTTGAAGATGCCCTTCACCTTGGCGGCGTCGAACGGCGCCTCGCCCTTGGCGATGGCCGCGCCTTCACGGGTCGCCGCGCCGACGCTCTTCATCGCGTCCTTGCGCTCTGCGATCGGGTTCGACTGAGCGACGACGGCAGAGACGCCGATGGCGAGGCCAAGGGCGACGAGAGCAGTGCGGATCATACGCGGTATCCTCTGGAAGGCTGGCGCCGGGATCGACGCTGTTTGGAACGCTTCCAGATCAACCGATGACGATGACGGCGCCAAGTCGCATTCGCGTGAAATCGTTTGCACTGATGCAAACCGGATCTTGCATCAACCTCCGTATCCGGCCTCCCGCAGCGCCGCGAACACCTTGGCGGGCGTCGCCGGCATATCGATCGCCTTGATGCCCGCTGCCCGGTTCAGCGCATCGACCATGGCGTTCATCACCGCCGGGCAGGCCCCGATCGCTCCGGCCTCGCCCGCACCCTTCACACCGATGGCGTTGGTGACGCAGGGAACGTTGCGCGTCTCGAAATGGAAGTTCGGGATGTCGATGGCGCGCGGCAGGGCATAGTCCATGAAGGTCGCGGTCAGCATCTGGCCGGACGAGTCGAAGCGGATCTCCTCCATCAGCGCCTGGCCGATGCCCTGCGCCGCGCCGCCATGGACCTGGCCCTGCAGCATGATCGGGTTCAGCGTCACGCCGAAATCGTCGACCACGACATAGTTCTGGATCTGGGTCTCCCCGGTCGCGGGATCGACCTCGATCTCGACCACATGGCTGCCGTTCGGATAGGTCGCCTCCGGCGGTGTCCAGCTCTGGTGAACGCTGAGCTGCTCGGCCTTGGCGCCGGGAAGATTGGCGATCGCCTTGAGGTCGAGCTTCTTGTCGGTGCCGACGATGCGCACGGCGCCATCGACGATCTCGAGGTCGCCGGCGCTGGTCTCGAGTGCCTCCGAAGCGAGGTTCTTGAGATTGTCGGCGAGGATGCCCGTTGCCGCGTTCAGCGCCGCGCCGCCGACCGGGATCGAGCGCGAACCGCCCGTTCCCGAGCCGGTGGCGACCTTGTCGGTATCGCCCTGGACGACGCGGATCCGATCCATCGGGATGTCGAGATGCTGGGCGACGAGTTGCGAATAGGCGGTCTCGTGGCCCTGCCCGTTCGACTGGGTACCGATCAGCACGGTGACGGTGCCGTCTTTCTCGAGGATGACGGTCGAGCTTTCCGGCCCGCCGCCGCCGCAGGCCTCGATATAGCAAGCGAGACCGATGCCGCGGATCTTGCCGGCCTTGGTCGAGGCCTTCAGCCGGGACTTGAAGCCCTTCCAGTCCGCCACCTCCATGGCGCGGCGCATATGGCCCTCGAACTCGCCGGAATCATAGACCGGGCCGGTCTGCGTCTTGTGCGGCATCTCGCTCGGCTTGACGAAATTGAGCGCCCGCACCGCGTCCGGCGTCTTGCCGGTCTCGTGAGCGATCGCGTCGACGAGCCTCTCGATCAGATAGGCGGCTTCCGGCCGCCCGGCGCCGCGATAGGCGTCGACCGGCGTCGTATTGGTGAAGACGCCGCGGAAACGGACATGCACCGCCGGGATATTGTAGCAGCCCGGCGTCATCGTCGTGCCGACCCAGGGGATGAAGGGCCCATATTGCGAGAGATAGGCGCCCATATCGGCGGCGAGATCGACCTTGAGGCCGATGAACTTGCCGCGCTTGTCGAGCGCCATCGTCGCCGTCGTCAGATTGGCGCGGCCATGGGTGTCGGCGAGGAAATGCTCGGTCCGGTCGGCGACCCAGCGCACCGGGCGCTTCAGCTTCTCGGCCGCGACCATGGTCAGCGGGTATTCGCGATACATGAAGATCTTGGTGCCGAAACCGCCGCCGACATCGGGCGTGATCACCCGGATCCGGGCAGGGGCGACCTTCAGAATGTTGTTGGCGAGGATATCGCGCGTGCCATGGCTGCCCTGGCTGCCGAGCGTCAGCGTCCAGCGCTTGGTCGCCTTGTCGTATTCGGCGATGCAGGCGCGCGTCTCCATGTAGTTGGAGGCGAGCCGGTTGTTGACGATGGTCACCGAGACGGTGCGCTCGGCCCTGGCGAAGGCCTTCTCGGTCTTCTCGCGGTCGCCCTGCTCGGCCTCGAAGGCGACATTGCCGGCACGGCCGGGCCAGACCTGCGGCGCCGATTTCTCCAGCGCGGCAGCGATGCCGGTGATCGAGGGCAGCGTCTCGAATTCGATCTCGATCGCCTCGGCGGCGTCGCGCGCCTGGTCGAGCGTCTCGGCAACGATGAAGGCGATCGCCTCGCCGACATGGCGTACCGTATCGACCGGCAGGACCGGGACATGTGTCGGCTTGACGTTCTCGCCCGAGATTTCCTTGATCAGCCCCTTGCAGGGGATGTCGCCGAGATCGGCGACATCCTCGCCGGTCAGGATCAACTTGACGCCCTTGAGCTTCAGCGCCGCCTGCTTGTCGACGATCCTGAAGCGCGCATGCGCGTGCTGAGAGCGCAGCACATAGGCGTGCAGCGCGCCGTCGATCGCGGTGTCGTCGGTATAGCGGCCCGTGCCGGTGGTCAGGCGCTGATCCTCGACCCGGCGAACCGGCTGGCCTACTCCGAACTTCATGGGGCGCATGGCGGTGTCCTCGGAATTGTTCGAAAGAGAGTCTGAAACAGGCTCGGCTTGCAGTCAGCCCCGGCTGGATGCCTGCCCCATTGCACGCAACGCAGGCCGGCGGCGCCTTTTTCGGGACGAGAGGCCCGTCAGCGCGCCATCCGCACCGCGGTGTCGGCGAGCGAAACCATGGTATTGTAATTGGTGATCAGCCAGTTGGCGTCATTGGCCGCGCCCCTTCGGACATCGCCCTTCGACTTGCCGAGCTTCTCGCGCAAATCCCTGGCCTTGCCGAGCCAGGAACTCGCCTGCGATTCGATGAAGGGTACGCCTTTGGGCTCGCGCTCCTTGAAATTGTCCATCTCGCGCACTGCGGCGGCATAGCCGGCGACCGCTACGTCGAACGCCTTGAGATCGACGATCGGGCTTTCATTGCTCGGCATCAGGTCGACGACGGCACGAGCGTTGATCATGATGTTGCGGACCTGCCAGCGCGCCGACTTGCCTTCGCGCGCCTCGATCGCCGCCAGCTCTTTGGCGTCGAGATCGCGCTTGAAGACGCGCATCTGGCGATCGAGCGTCGCGCGCTCCTGCAGGAAGGCCTTGGCGGCCGGCACCATCTGCTCGTGCAGCTTGCGCCCTTCCGCGGCGCCGTCGTCGCGATAGTCCTTGCGCTCGTAATAGCGCTCGGCCCGCGTGATCAACGGCGCCAGCGCCTGATAGGCTGCGATATAGCGCCGGATCGTCTGGTCGATCTCGGGCAGCGCCGGATCGCGCACCGTCGCCTGCTCGGCCGCCGCGATCTCGCTGTTGACGTCGTAGAGGCTGTAGAGCCCGTAGGAGATGTAGCGTTCCTTGCCGGTCGGCCCCTTCTTCATGTCGACCCAGCTCGCATAGCGCTCCCACGATTGGTTGGCGCGCAGCGTCCGGTTCATCAGGGCCGTATAGGCGTTGGACTTCGAGATCGCCGCCTGAAGACCGGCATCGCCCGCCGGGGTCGCGGCCGGAGCGGCTGCCCCCTGGGCCAGGCCGGGAGCCGGAACAAGCGCCGTCAGTCCGCAGGTCATCAGCGCCAGCGCCAGGGTTGCGGAGCGAAGATGGATTCTAGACGGCATGCCGCATTCCCGATCCTGCCGGCCAGCATTGCAGCCGGCGGCGCTTGAACTCACTCGGCCCCGAAGACCGCTCAGCGCTCGACCGGCTCACCATGCATGACCCAATCCTTGAAGCCGCCACTATAATGGCTATCGACATCGAGGCCAGCCGATTGGGCGAATTCCATGGCGCGCAGCGAGCGCACGCCCGCAGCGCAGGAGAGCACCAGTCGTTTGCCCGGCTCATTCGGCAGATCGGCCGGATCGAACTGCGAGAGCGGCCGCGACAGCGAGCCGGGGATGCGCCCGGCGGCGAATTCATGCGGCTCGCGCACGTCGACGATCAGGATGGAGCCGGCGGCGAGCCCTGCCTTGACGGCGTCGATGTCGAGGTCGTTCACGATCATGCCTTTGCTCCGGCGGCGCTTCAGTTCAGGAGCTTGACCAGATAGAGGCTCAGGGCCGGAAATGCCACGCAGATGCCGAGGCGAATGATGTCGGAGGCGACGAAGGGCAGCACCCCGCGATAGATTCGCGTGATCGGCACGTCGCGCGCCAGCGAGGCGACGACGAAGACGTTGAGACCGATCGGCGGGCAGGTCATGCCGATTCCGACGACGATCAAGACGAGGATGCCGAACCAGATCGCGATGTCGTCGACCGGCATGCCGAAGTCGAGCGCGGTGACGATCGGAAAGAACACCGGCAGCGTCAGAAGGATCATGGCGAGCTCGTCCATCACGCCGCCGAGCACGATGTAGAACAGCAGCAGTCCGATCAGCACCGTATAGGGCTGCCAGCCCGAGGCCGCGATCATCTCGGCCGCCGCGGTCGGCACCTGCGTCAGGGCGAGGAAGGCGTTGAAGACCTCGGCCCCGAGCAGGATCGCGAAGATCATCGCCGAGGTCTCGGCGGTCTGGAGGATCGCCTGCTTGATGCCCTCGAAGCCGAGCGTGCGGCGGAACAGACCGATCGCCAGCATGATGAAGGCCCCGACAGAGGCGCCCTCGGTCGGCGTGAAGATGCCGCCATAGATGCCGCCGACCACGATCACCGCGACCGCCAGCGCCGGGATGACACCGATCAGCAGCGGCCAGCGTTCGCGCCAGGGAATGCGCTCATGCGCCGGGCCGAGCGTGGCGTCGCGCCGCGACATGATCCCGATGGTCAGGCAGTAGAACGCCGTCGCCATCAGCCCGGGGATCAGCGCCGCCTGGAACAGCTTGGCGATGTTCTGCTCGGTCGAGATCGCATAGACGACGAGAATGACCGAGGGCGGGATCAGGATTCCGAGCGTGCCGCCGACCGCCGTGACGCCGCAGGCGAAGCCCGGATCATAGCGATAGCCGCGCAATTGCGGCAGCGCCGCGCGGGCGAAGGTCGCGGTGGTCGCGACCGAGGAGCCGCAGATCGCGCCGAAGCCGGTGCAGGCGCCGATCATCGCCATGCCCAGCCCGCCGCGGCGGTGACCGATGAAACCGGAAGCGGCCTTGAACAGGTCCCCCGCCAGCCCCGAGCGCTCGGCGAAAGCCCCCATCAGCACGAAGAGCGGGATCACCGAGAGCGTGTAGTTGGCGAAGATCTGGTAGGGGGTGGTGCGGATATAGTTCAGGAAGGGCTCGAGCCCGTTGAGCTGAACATAGCCGGCACTGCCGACGACGAGCATGGCCAGCCCGATCGGCAGGCGCAGCGCCATCAGCGCCAGCATCACGCCGAAACCGGTGAGAGCCAGGGAGAAGCCGCTCATCGCGACTGTCTCATGAGGCGGCTCGCGCTGACGAAGGCGGCGAGCGCGACGAAACCCGCAAGCACGGCGCAGACCGCGATCGGCAGATAGCTCGGCAGTTGCAGAACCATGGTGTTCTCGCCGCTGACGAAGGCCGAGCGCGCACCGACGCCGAGCCGCCAGGCGATCAGCGCCATGGCGAGCCCGTAGACCACGTCCCAGAGCGCATCGAGCCCATCGCGCCAGCGCCGCGGCAGTTTGAGCGTGAAGGTGTCGACGAAGATATTGCCGCGCCGGAGCTGGCAGAGGGGTAGGAAGCAGAAGGCGGCGACCGCCGTCGCCATCTGCACCAGCTCGAAATCGCCGGGCACGCCGGCTGCGCCGACCAGGTCGCTGCGCAGGGTGACACTGACCACGACCATGGTCGCCAGCCCGACCAGCAGCGCCCCACCGATGAGCGCCACCGCCTCCGCCACCGCGTCGATCCGCGATGGCGGCCTATCGCCCAGCTCGTCCGCCATCCGTCGGTTCAGGCCGCGTTCTGGTGCTTGGCGAGCGCGGCGCGGGCGGCGGCGAGCAGCTTTTCGCCGTCGAGGCCCTTGTCCTTGGCGGTCTTCAGCCAGCCCTCGATCACCGGCTCGGTGGTCTTGCGCCAGCGCGCCGCCTCGGCCTCGTCGATCGTGATGATGTTGTTGCCGCGTTTCTTCACCATCTCGGCGACAACGACCGCCTGCTCGTCCCAGACCTTGCCGGCCATCGCGGCCGCCGCGGCACCGGCGTTCTTGTCGATGATCGCCTTCAGATCCGGCGCGAGCCCGTCATATTTCGCGCGGTTCATCGCCAGCACGAAGGTCGCGACATAGAAGGTCGGCGAGCCCGGGATCTCGGTGTGGTTCTTGACCAGCTCCTGCACCTTGATCGACGGCACGACCTCCCAGGGCACGACGCAGCCGTCGATGACGCGCTGGGCCAGCGATTCCGGCACCTGAGGGATCGGCATGCCGATGGCGTTGGCACCGAGCGCGCGCAGCGCCTCGCCGGCGAGGCGGGTTGGGAAGCGCAGCTTCAGACCCTTCAGGTCCTCCATCGTCTTCACCGGCTTGTTGGCGTGGATCAGCCCATGATCATGCGCCCAGAAGCAGATCGGCTTGATCTCCTTGAACTCGTCCTTGAGGTGCTGCTCGGCATAGTCGGTGAGCGCCAGCGAGTTCACCAAAGCGCGCTTGTTCGGCACGAAGGGCAGCTCGAACGCCTCGATGCCGGTGAAGCGGCCGGGCGTGTTGCCGGGCAGGGTCCAGACGATGTCGACGACGCCGTCGCGCGCCTGGTCGAAGAGCTGCGGCGGCGTGCCGCCGAGCTGCATGGACGGGAAGATGTCGATCTTGATGCGGCCGTTCGAATCGGCCCCGACCTTGTCGGCCCAGGGCTTCAGGAACTTGGCGTGCCCGTTCGAGACCGGCGGCAGGAAGTGGTGCATGCGCAACGTCACTTCCTGGGCGTTCGCCCGCGTGGCACGCAGCACCGCCGGCGCGGCCACCGCCGAACCGGTCAGCATCAAGAATTTGCGACGGTCAAAATTCATCGGTCCCCTCCCCGGGATCGCGCTCGCTTCGTCTGCCCCTCGCAGGGCTTTTCGCGCCCATACCGGCCGCGTGCCCCGTCTCGTCCAGTCACATGACGGCCAAACCCGACGCGAAGCAAGCCCGGCTCCGCCGGGAACCGGGCCTGCTCGACGAATTGGCTATGCCGTGTCTCAGGCCTGCGGCGGGATGCGCAGCACCCAGCCCGGCATGATCAGGTCGGGATCCTTGACCGGCGGCGTATTGGCCTTGACGATCTCGGTGTATTTGGCGCCCTGGCCCTTGCCGTAATGCACCTCGGCGATCTTCCAGAGCGTGTCTCCCTTCTTCACCGTGTAGAACACGGCGGCGGGCGCCTCCTTGTTGACGATCAGCTCCGATTCCACCGAGGCGACCCCGGTCGTGTTGCCGAGCGCCAGGATGATCTTCTCGGCCTCCTCGGTCGAGACCGCGTTGCCGCTGACCTTGACCTTGTCGCCCTCGACCTTGACCTCGACGCCGGCCGGCAGGCCATGGCTGGCGAGTTCCTTCTGCAACTCCTCGGAGGTCGCCGCCTTGGCAGGGCTCGATCCGAAGATTTTCGATCCGGCTTCCTTGATGAAACTGAACAAGCCCATGGGACGTCCTCCTGTAGCTGGGGGCCCATGAAGCCCGCTCGGCGTCACAAGTTCAAGACAGAACTCCAGCCCGCGCCCCAACCGGGGGGAACGCTTCCGCACGGCGCGGAAGACTGGCAGAAGCGTCGGAGCTGCCGGACCGGCGCCGGAGCGCCCGCCCTCGCGAGCCCTCCGTCCACAAGGGATACGCCATGACCATGCTCACTCTCGATCAGGCCCGCACCATCGTCGACGGCGCGCTCAAGCATGCGCGCGAGCAAGGCTTCAAGCCGCTCGCCATCGCCGTGCTCGATGCCCGCGGTGCCCAGAAGCTCTTCATCGCGCAGGACGGCACCAGCCTGAAGCGCGGCGAGATCGCGCTCGGCAAGGCCAATGGCGCGGTTGCGCTCGGCGTCGGGCCGCGCGCCCTCAACAAGATGGCTCTGGAACGCCCGCATTTCATCAACGGCGCCTCGCTCGCCATCGGCGGCTCGCTCGTTCCGGTGCCCGGCGGCGCGCTGATCCGCGATGCGGACGGCGCCCTGCTCGGCGTCATCGGCATCTCCGGCGACACCTCCGACAATGACGAAGCCGCGGCGCTGGCCGGCATCGCCGCCGCCGGGCTCGTCGCCGACACCGGCGCCTGAGCCGGGCCGCGCCGCAGCGGGAAAGCCATGCAGCGATGCGACGGCCGGGCTACGGCGTGTCGCATTGCCTTGCGACTGAATTTGCGGCAACGGAGGGCGCCCGAGGCGAGGGCGCGCCTCCGCCAGCCTCCACAGGGATTGCATCATGACCGCCGCGACCGCCAACGAGAACCTGCCCGCCAGCGAGATCATCGAGACCGATGCGCTGATCATCGGCGCGGGCCCTTGCGGCCTGTTCACCGTGTTCGAGCTCGGCCTGCTCGACATCAAGGCCCATCTCGTCGACATCCTGCCGAAGGTCGGCGGGCAGTGCGCGGAACTCTATCCCGAGAAGCCGATCTACGACATTCCCGGCTTCCCGCTCGTCACCGGCCAGCAGCTGGTCGACAATCTGATGGAGCAGATCCGGCCGTTCGGGCCGAGCTTCCATCTCAACCAGATGATCGAGGCGGTCGAGGTGCTCGGCACGCCCGAGGCCCCGCGCTTCCGGCTGCGCACCGATGCCGGCACGGTCTTCGACGCCAAGACCGTGCTGATCGCCGCCGGCGGCGGCTCATTCCTGCCGAAGAAGCCGCCGATCCCCGGCATCGAAGCCTATGAAAACCGCAGCGACGGCAGCGGCGTCTATTACGCCGTGCGCAAGATGGAAATGTTCCGCGACCGCGAGATCCTGATCGTCGGTGGCGGCGATTCGGCCCTCGACTGGACGCTGAGCCTGCAGCCGCTCGCCAAGCGTGTCACGCTGATGCACCGCCGCGACGATTTCCGCGCCGCGCCGCATTCGGTCGAGCAGATGCGCGCCCTCGTCGCCTCCGGCGCCATGGACCTGAAGATCGGCCAGATCACCGGCCTGCGCGGCGACGGCACGACGCTCGAGGCCGCGATCTGCCGCGACAACGCCAATGCCGCCTTCGAAATCCCCTGCGGGACGCTGCTGCCCTTCTTCGGCCTGACCATGAAGCTCGGGCCGATCGCCGATTGGGGCCTGAACCTCCACGAGAACCTGATTCCGGTCGACACCGAGAAGTTCGAGACCAACGTCCCCGGCATCTTCGCCGTCGGCGACATCAACACCTATCCGGGCAAGCTGAAGCTGATCCTGTCCGGTTTCCACGAGGCCGCGCTCGCCGCCCAGAAGGTCCACCGCTACGTCTATCCGGAGAAGCGGCTGACCTTCCAGTACACGACCTCGTCGAGCTCGCTGCAGAAGAAGCTCGGCGTCGCCTGAGAGCTGCGGCAGCCCGCCAACTCTCGTCCCGAGGAGCGCTCCTCAGGACGTGGGTTTGAAGGACTCTTAGATCGCCGCGCGTCCGTTCGGGATGACGGCAGCGGTGAAATCGAAAGATCGCCGCGCCCTCAGACGCATGCGCGGCGATCAGTGCGCCGAAGATGAGGCCGATGACGAGGCAGTGAGGTCGGGCGACGGGCGAGCCGGCTTGCGTGGCGCGACAGGCAGGGCTGCCGGCGTCACGGGCACGGTTTCCGGCGCCTGCTCGGCCACGGCGCTCTCCTCCTGCGGCTCGCTGACACGGTCGCGCAGTTCCGCGATCGCGCCTTCAAGCGGCCTGAAGACGAAGCGGACCTTGTGCTTGCCGGCCGGCACCTTGACCGCCCGGAACAGGACATTGGCCTTGAGGATCTCGACTTCCGTGCCGTCGAGCTCGGCGCGCCACCAGGGATGCCAGATGTCGTTGAGCACGACGAAGCCGGCCTGGGCGCTTTCGACCTCGATCTCGACCTCGGTATTGCCGTAGCGCTTGAGTTTGACCTCACCCTGGGCGCGGCTCGGCCCCTCGGCGACGCCCTCGCCCGGCTCGCTGTCGAGCAGGACGACCTGCTGCGGGTCGGCATCCGGCCATTTGCCGGCCGTCTTCATCCCCTCGAAATCGGCGAGCTGCCAGCCGCCGACGAACTGCACGCGCGGCAAGGCGCGCGGGTTCTCGTAGATGAAGCCGTCCTTGGTGTAGGCGACGAGCTTGAGATCGCCCGGCAGCAGCGTCCGGTCGACCTGGCCGATCGGCACGCGCGAGGCGATGTAGCGCAGGCCGAGGAAATCGGCGAGCCGGCAGCGATATGACGGGAACAGCGGCGTGAAGACGCGCTGGTCAGGCCCGGCGATCGAATCACGCGTGCCGACGGCGTCCGAGAAATCGGCGAGCCGCAGCGGGTTGTAGCCCAGCGTATGGTCGAAGCCGTGGATCATGCCGGCATTGGGCCATTCGAAGCCGAGGCCGAGCAGCTCGACCCGGTCCCGCCGCGGCGAATCCGCCGGCTGGGCGGTCAGCCGCTTGAGCACGGCAACCGTCTCGTTCTGCGTCTCCGGCCGCAGCACGTCGTAGAGTTCGGGCGCCAACGCCGTCGACTCGTTCGGACCGTTGTTGAAGGCGAGATCGGCACCGACGGCGGTCGTGACGATCAGGCTCGCCGCCAGCGGGCCGATCGCGGCGCGCCAGCGCGTCAGGGCGAGAACGATGCCCCCGGCGAGCGCGAACCAGAGCCCCGCAATCGCACTCGGCCACCAGGCATCGCCAAGATGGCCTTCGCGCTGCGCGACCAGCAGCGCCCCGGCGATCAGCGCCGCGAGCACCAGCGCCACGATGCCGAGATCGCGCCAGGGCGCCTTCGCCTTCTCCTCGGTCAGGAGCCGGTGCAGCAGATAGCCCGAGAGCACCGCGCCGAGCGCCCCGATCAGGAAAGTCGCGTCGGCGGGCCGGCGGAACGCCTTGACCCCGGGCAGGTACTCATAGGCGAGGTGGAAGAATGGGGTGTAGCGACCAAGCGAGAACAGCACCATCAGCACGAACAGGATGGTGAAGGGCCGGATCGCCCTGTCCCAGAGCCAGCCACGGCTGAGACCCGGCGCGATCAGCAGCAGGAAGGGCAGCGCCCCGACATAGACCTGCCCCATGTTCTGCGACAGGAATAGCTCCTTGGCATCCCATTGCGGGCTGTAGGGCCCCCAGAAGTCGACGGCCGGGTCGCTCGCGCCGAACAGGTCGCCAATGAAAGCGGTGAGCAGCGAGGCCGGGTGCAGCGAGCCCCTCCCCGCCTCGACGAAATCGACCGCCGGGCGCGTCGTCGCCTCGGCGAACAGCCAGGTCCAGAGCAGCGGCACGGCGATGGTCGCGATACCGGCGATGGAGGCCGCGGCGATCGGCGCGAGGCTGGCGCGGAAGCCCGCCTTGCCTTCGGCGATCCAGTGGGAAACCACCATGCCGACGAGGACATAGGCGCCGAGCAGCGCGACCTGGTCGGGATCGAGCACCATCATCCCGGAGGCCAGCCCGGCGAACAACCCATAGAGCAGCGAGGAACGCTGCAGCATGCGCGCCGTCAGCCAGAGGGAGAGCGCGAAGAAGGCGAGGCTCGAAATCTGCCCGACATGCTGGACGCGCCAGGCCGCCGAGGCGCCGAAGGCGAAGACCAGCGCCGCGAGCAGGCCCGCCGCCGGATGCCAGCCGCGGTCGCGGAAGAACATCAGCAAGGCGAGGCCGCCGACCAGGAGATGCGCCAGCACATAGGCGTCGACCGCCCGGAAGCTCGGCGAAGGGTTGATCAGCGCCAGCAGGATCGCCGGCGAGAAGATCAGCGATTGCGGATCGGCGATCTGCGGCGAGCCTCCGAAGACGTTATGCGTCCAGAACGGCGACTGGCCGGAATGCAGCGCCTGCGCGAGGAACTGGATCTGCGCCTGGAAATGCGCCTTGGCGTCGAATGGAATCGTCACCGCCCCGGAGAGCCAGGGCCAGCACAGCGCCACCCAGGCGCACAGGAACAGCACGGCCGCCAGCCTGTAGCCGGCGCCCTTGGTCGATGCGTGGTCCAACTGGACCCCCCGGTCCCTGGGGCGCGCCCACCGCCCGCTTGCCGGGGGGTTGTTCACGCCGATTTGAACAGGCCGGAAAAATGCGGCCCGCGACGTGAACCGAAACTGAATGAAACCGGCGCGCCGTTCAGATTCACGCGGCAGCGTCAACGCGCCGCTACCAGGGTCGCGGAATCTCGCTCTCAGCCCTCATCCTGGGGAACGATCGCAGATCGCGTCTCGAAGGATGATCGGAAGGCTCAGAGCGAACTGGAGCATCCTTCGAAACGCCGCGGAGTTTATCCTTGGGCCGGCCGAAGGCCGGACCCGAGGGCGGCTCCTCAGGATAAGGGCTGGAGGGACAACGCCCCCGAACAGTTCAGCGCTTCTGCGCCACCCAGGCGGCGAGCTGGCGCCGCTCATCCGTGGTCATGCCCGACAGATTGTTCGGCGGCATGGCATGGGTCATCACCGCCTGCACGCCGATCGCATGGCGCTGGCGCGCGATCAGCTCCGGCTCGTGCAGATAGACGCCCTTCGGAGCGACCCCGATGCCGGGCCAGGATGGCTCCGGCGCATGGCACATGGCGCAGCGCCCGGTGACGATGTTGGCGACCTCGGCCGGCGGCGGCACCAACCCCGCCAGCATGATCCGCCTGACCTCAGGCAACGGTTTCAGGCCGAGCCGCTCGCGCCCACCGGGTGAGGACGCCATCGCGACCCAGAAGGCGAGCCAGAGCGCCAGCGCCGCCACCGCCCAGGTCCACCAGGGTGATTTCGCATGGTCGGCATGGCGGACATTATAGAAGTGGCGGATCAGCGCGCCGGCGACGATCACGAGCGCGACCAGAACCGGGATCACCGCCGAATTGGCGTAGGTCACCGGGTAATGGTTCGCCAGCATCAGGAACAGCACCGGCAGGGTGATGTAATTATTGTGCAGCGAGCGTTGCTTGGCCTGCTTGCCGTATTTCGGATCGGGCACCTCGCCGGCGACCATCGCGGCGATGGTCTTGCGCTGGTTCGGCATGATCACGAAGAAGACGTTGGCCGACATGATCGTCGCCATCAGCGCGCCGGTATGGATCAGCGCGCCGCGGCCTGAGAAGACACTGGAGAAGGCCCAGCTCGCTGCGATGACATAGCCGAAGCCGAGCAACCCGAGCACGACGTCGTTCCTGCCCAGCGGCGACTTGCAGAGCAGGTCATAGAACAGCCAGCCGCCGGCCAAAGCCGCAATGCCGATCGCTCCCGCCGCGAAGGGCGAGAGCGCCATCACCGCCGGGTCGATCAGATAGAGTTCCGACTGGGCATAATAGACCCAGACCAGGAGGAAGAAGCCGGAGATCCAGGTCCAGTAGGCCTGCCATTTGTGCCAGGTCAGTTCCTGCGGCAGCACCTCCGGCGCGACCAGATATTTCCGCATCGCGTAGAAGCCGCCGCCATGCACCTGCCAGGCGAGGAACTGGGTCGGCTGGCCGGCCGCGTTTTTGGGCGCGTCGGGCGCCGCCCTGAGCGAGGCGTCGAGATGGATGAAGAAGAAGGACGAGCCGATCCAGGCGATGGCGGCGATCACATGCAGCCAGCGCAGCAGCATGCCGCCCCATTCCATGAGATAGGCCTCAAGCATGCGGCGTCTCCGCGAAGGCGCCTCGGCGCGCGAATTGACAGGGCAGATTCGGGGATGGAACTTGCATGCGGCTTCCAGACTAGGTTCGGCCTTTTCCGGAACGCAAGCATCATTCCGGCCGCGCCCGCGCGGCATCATCGGCGAAAGGATCAGGCATGGGGCGCTTGTCGACGCATGTGCTCGACACGGTGAATGGCAGGCCGGCTGCGGGGGTTCGCCTCACGCTCGACTGGATCGCCCCGGACGGCTCGCGCAATCGCGTTCTGGAAACCCAGACCAATGCCGATGGCCGCACCGACGCCCCCTTGCTGAGCGGCACGCTGACGACAGGCTGCTACGAGCTGACGTTCCGCATCGGCGACTATTTTCGAGGCGTCGGCACGGCCCAGCCGGAGCCCGCTTTCCTCGACCAGGTGCCGATCCGCTTCGGTATCGCCGAGCCGGAGGGGCACTATCACGTGCCGCTTCTCGCCTCGCCCTGGAGCTACTCGACCTATCGCGGCAGCTGAGGCGAAACGATTCCGTTTCCAACGCCTTACGCGCCGCTCCTGAATCACCTCCGCATGGACTTGAATCAAGCTATGAGCCCCTCCTCCTATCCGCGCGACCTCGTCGGCTATGGCCGCACCCCGCCGCATCCGCATTGGCCGGGCGAGGCGCGGATCGCGGTGCAGTTCGTGATCAATTACGAGGAAGGCGGCGAGAACTGCACGCTGCATGGCGACGCGGCCTCGGAAGCCTTCCTCTCCGAGATCGTCGGCGCCGCGCCCTGGCCCGGCCAACGCCACATGAACATGGAGTCGATCTACGAATACGGCTCGCGCGCCGGCTATTGGCGGCTCTGGCGGATGTTCACGCAGCGCAAGCTGCCCGTCACCGTCTTCGCCGTCGCCTCGGCGCTGCAGCGCTATCCCGAGATCGTCGCCTCGATGCAGGAGGCCGGCTGGGAGATCGCCACGCACGGGCTAAAATGGATCGATTATCGCGACCTGCCAGCCGAGACCGAGCGCGCCCATATCGAGGAAGCGATCCGCATCCAGGCCGAGCTCGCCGGGGAGCGCCCGCTCGGCTGCTATCAGGGCCGCACCTCGATCAACACCATCCCCCTGACCATGGCGGAAGGCGGCTTCCTCTACACCGCCGACGTCTATGCCGACGAACTGCCCTACTGGCTCGAAGGCCCGCATGGGCCCCAGCTCGCCGTGCCCTATACGCTCGACGCCAACGACATGCGCTTTGCGACGCCGCAGGGCTTCAACAGCGGCGACCAGTTCTTCGCCTATCTCAAGGACTCGTTCGACACGCTCTATGCGGAAGGCGAGACCGCCCCGAAGATGCTGTCGGTCGGCCTGCATTGCCGCCTCGTCGGCCGTCCGGGCCGCGCCGCCGCGCTCGCCCGCTTCCTCGATTATGTCCAGAGCCATGACAGGGTCTGGGTCGCGACGAGGCTCGACATCGCCCGCCACTGGGTGAGGCAGCATCCGCCCGCCGGCGGCTATCGCCCCTCGGCCGTGCCGAAGGCGCTGTTCGTCGAGGTCTTCGGCCGCATCTGGGAGCATTCGCCCTGGATCGCCGAGGCGACCTATGCTGCCGGGCTCGGGCAGCAACATGACGGCGCCGAGGCGCTGCACCGGGCGATGGTCGCGGTGATGCGCGCTGCCCCGCGCGAACGGCAGAAGGCGCTGCTGCTCGCTCATCCCGACCTCGCCGGCAAGATCGCGGCAGCCGGGGATCTGACGCCGGAATCGGCCGGCGAGCAGGGCTCGGCCGGGCTCGACCGGCTGACATCGGATGAGCGCGCCCGCTTCACCGCGCTGAACGAGGCCTACAAGGCCAGATTCGGCATCCCCTTCATCCTCGCCGTGAAGGGCCTGACCAAGGCGGACATCCTCGCCTCCTTCGAGGCGCGCCTGAAGAGCACGCCGGAGCAGGAGTTCGAGACGGCTCTCGCCCAGGTCGAGAAGATCGCCTTGCTGCGGCTGAAAGACCTGCTGCCGGGGTAGCCCCGCAGTTCCTCGCCGTCCTTCCGGACGAGCGCCGAAAGCGCGCAGCCCCGGAATGACCGAGAAGCGGTCGCCTACAACCCGCTCACCAGATGCCCGCCGTCGGCGGCGATGACTGCTCCGGTCATGTAGCAGGCGGCATCCGAGCAGAGCAGCAGGAGCGGACCATCGAGATCGGCGAGCTCGCCCGCCCGGCGCATCGGGATGCGCTTCTTCAGCGCCTCGCCTGCCTCGCTGGCGAAGAACTCGCGGTTGATGTCGGTGACGATGTAGCCGGGCGCCAGCGCATTGACCCTGATCGCATGGCGCGCCCATTCCAGCGCCAGTGCCTTGGTCATCTGGATCAGCCCGGCCTTGGAGATCGCATAGGGCGCGACCCTGCCGGCGACGCGCTCGCCGAGGATCGAGGCGATGTTGACGATGGCGCCGCCACCTCCCTGATCCACCATGATCTTCGCCGCCGCCTGCGCCGCGAAGAAGCAGCCCTTCAGGTTGACGTCGAGCTGGGCGTCCCATTGCGCCTCGCTCACCGAAAGCGCCTGCTCCGTCTCGCCGACGCCGGCATTGTTGACGAGGACGTCGAGCCCGCCGAGCAGGTTGGCCGCCTCCGCGATGCCGCTCTCGATCGCCGCGACCGAGCCGACATCGAGCGAGACCGGCACGATCTTCCCCGGCAGGCCGGTAGCCTCCCGCGCCAGTGCCGCGAGCCGGTCGGTACGGCGCGCCGCAGCGGCGACATGCGCGCCGCGCTCCGCCAGAAGCCGGGCGAAATGCGCCCCCAGGCCGGAGGAGGCGCCGGTCACCAGCACGCGCTTTCCCTTCAGATCGTCGAACATGCCGTTTCTCTCCCGCGGCCCTGCGAAGCGTTGTCAGGCCGCGAGGGGACAATGCCGCACCGGCCCGGTCAACCGGTCGTCCACGATGCGATGCGGAACCGCCCGGCGGCCGAGGCGTTCTTCCAGCCGACATCGCAATGACGGGGGAACCCATGTTTCGCATTCTGCTGGTGATCGCGGTCGTCGCGATCGGCTACGACGCCGTGGTCCATCAGGGCGCCTATACGCGCGACCTCTGGTCCAAGGCCGTCGGCGCGACCGAGCGCGTGGTCGACGAAGCCAAGCGCGTCAGCGAGCGGGCGCCGGACACGCCGCCGCGCACGCAGATGAATTGAACGACGCCGTCATGCTCGTCCTTGCGGCGAGCATCCACGTCCTGAACACCGAGGCTGATAGGCAAAGGCCAAGACGTGGCTGGCGGGCAAGCCCGACCATGACGGAAAGCGTCGAAAAGCCTACGCCGCTTCCCGCGCCAGTGCCGCCTGCTCGATCTCGCCGGCGATCGCCTCGATCAGCGCCGTCTCGTCGCCGGCCAGCCCTTCCATCGCCGCCATGCGCTGGAGCACCGTCGCGGCGACCTTCTCTTCCACCGTATCCTCGGCATAGGCGTAGAAGATCGTCGCGTGCTGGCCGTCGCGATGGCAGCGCCCCTCGATCTGCTGCAGCTGGATCGCACTATGGCGCAGATCATGGACGACCAGCGCCCGCTCGCGCTGGCCGCCGGGCATCTCGCCCTTATGCAGCGAGATCGACTCGGTCACGGTGAAGATCACGGCGTCGAGCCTGCCGGTCTGGAAGGCAATCCGCGTCGCCTCATTGGCTTCGCCGGAATGCTCGCCGGTGATCGAGCCGACGCGCCAGCCTCGGCCTGCGAGCTTCTCCGCCAGCATGGCGCCGGTTTCGAGGAAGGCGACGGAGATCGCGACCTGCTCGTCATTCTCGAGCAGATCCTGGCAGAAATCCGCGGTGCCCGCCGTCCTGAGCAGGCTCGCCTTCTGGCGGAAGCGCAGATCGGCGGCCCAGCCGGCCGGCTTGCGGGTCGAGCCGCCGGCGAGACCGAGCTCGCGCCGGAACTCGCGCCAGGTCGCGTCGTAGAGCTTGCGCTCGCTCGCATCGAGCGCGACGGGGGCAAGCTCGCGCTGCACCTCCGGCCAGCCGGCGATCTCCTCCGGCCGCCGGCGCAGGCCAATGGCGTTGCGGCCGCGATAGAGCAGCTCGGCCATCACCTTGCGGTCGGCCTCGTTCGGCTCCCAGCTCCAGTTCTTCCAGCGCCCCTTGGCACGGCCGATCTTCAGCTTCTTCATCAGTGCCCGAAAACCGTCGAGATCGGCATCGGGCGCACCGGTCGCCTCCGCGAGCAGTCTCGCGAGATAGGAGAGTTCGTGCGGGGCCTGTCCGGCCGTCGCGCTCATATAGATCGTGAACTGCGCCGCCGCGGCCATCTGCCGGCAGACCAGCCCCTGCTGCGAATTCGGATTGCGGATGCGGTGCGCCTCGTCGATCACCACCAGCGGCCAGACGCGCTTCGGCGTGCCATGCTTGGCGAGTTCGTTGTTCTTCGCCCTGGTCGAACGCTTGTTGCTCGCCGGCGGCGGCGCGAGCAGCGATTTCGTCCGCTCGAAATTCATCAGGGTCAGCTTTTTCGACGGCAGGCCGGAACGGGCGATGGTGCGCCGCCATTGCGGGATCGCACCCTTCGGGCAGATCACCAGCACCTCCTGCTCAGGCATCGCCGCGATGGCGAGCCAGGCCGAGAGCGTCTTGCCGAGGCCGGTGAGATCGCCGAGCAGGA
Organism: Allobosea sp. NPDC055594; assembly: GCF_053618995.1. Classification (NCBI taxonomy): domain Bacteria; kingdom Pseudomonadati; phylum Pseudomonadota; class Alphaproteobacteria; order Hyphomicrobiales; family Alloboseaceae; genus Allobosea; species Allobosea sp. NPDC055594. Next base: position 298,025 of record NZ_JBSHIO010000005.1, on the reverse strand, counting down.
ATCCGGGCTTGCCCGCCGCCCGTGCCGCCAGGATCGCGTCGCGCGCCACCAGCTGGTGCGGATGCGGCACCATGGTGTCGGCCGCGGCGCCCTGGCCCGTCACGTCATCGAGCCTCATCCCTGTAGCCCTTGCGAACGATCACCCGGCTTCGCCGCTTCGCCTGCGAGCGCGGCCTCGGCGACCGCCGCGTTCTCGCTTTGCAGCCGCTCGATCAGCGTGCCGATGAAATTCGTCACCACTTTCGGCAGGGCTCGGCCGGACATGGTCTGGATCTGCAGGCTACGCGGCGGCAGATCGCCGTCCTTCAGCGGCAGCGCCACCACCGAGCCATCGCGGATCGAGGCGCCGAAGGAGATCGAGCTGGCGAACATCACGGCGCCGCCGAGCTTGCAGAAATGGCGCAGGCTCGCGACATTGGTCGAGGTCAGCACCGGATCGACCGTCAGCCCCCGCGCCGAGAAATAGATGTCGACGATCTTGCGCACCGTCGCCTCGTTGTCGAGCACCGCCATCGGATGGGCGAAAATGTCCTCGATTCGCACGGTTTCCTGCTGCGCCAGCGGATGAGGCGGTGCGACGAAGGCATAGGTCCGTACGGCGCATTGCCAATTGATGGTGACGCCGCGCTCCTGCTGCAGCACGAAAGTCAGGCCGAGGTCGATCGCGCCGGTGCGGACCTGCTCGGTCACGACCTGTGGCGACATCACCTTCATGTCGAAGGCGACGTCCGGATAGTGCTGCCGAAAGGCATAGATCGTCTCGGGAATGAAGGAGACGGCGAAGCCCTCGGTGACGCCCAGGCGGATCAGCCCCCGGCCGGCGCCGTGCAGTTCGCGGATCTCGTTGACGACCTGCTCGGCCTCCAGCTCAAGGCGCTGGGCATAGGCCGCGAGCGTCTGGCCCGCCTGCGTCACGATCATGCCGTGCGAGCGCCGCTCGAACAGGTCGGCGTCGAGCTCCTTTTCGAGATTGGCGATCTGACGGCTGACGGCCGAAGCCGCCACCCGCAGGCGCTGCGCCGCCGCGCTGACCGAGCCGGTCCGCGCCACCGCCAGGAAATATCGGAGGGCCGCTGTCTGCATGGCGCGGCTTTAGAGAAGCTTTGCCGGTTCGGCAACGATCCCTTCGATTCATTCTTATGGCGGCAAGCTCAATCCTTGGGCAGATTTCGAATAAAGCAAAACTGCGGCAGTCCAGCCGTGGCGGAGCTTTGTCAGCACGCTCGATGAAGCCGTGAGGGGATAAGAATGCGAATTTCGATGAAGACGCTGGCCGTCGCGCTGGCGGGCACCGCCATGGCGGCCCTGACCACCATGCCGGCCTCCGCCCAGAAGGCCGCCAACACGGTCCGCTTCGCCTATGACCAGGCGCCCGAGAACGTCGACCCGTTCTTCAACAATGTCCGCATCGGCGTGATCATCGGCGCCAATGTCTGGGACACGCTGATCTATCGCGACCCGAACACCAATGAGTACAAGGGCCAGCTCGCCAAGAGCTGGAAGCAGATCGACGACAAGACCATCGAGTTCGAGCTGCGCGAGGGCGTGAAGTTCCACAATGGCGAGGAGTTCGACGCCGACGACGTCGTCTACACGCTGAACTTCATCTCCAAGCCCGAGAACAAGGTCGTCACCCAGGGCAACGTCAACTGGATCGAGAAGGCCGAGAAGCTCGACAAGTACAAGGTCCGCCTGACCACCAAGGAGATTTTCCCGGCTGCGATCGAATATCTCGCCGGCCCGGTGGTGATCCATCCGAACGAGTATTACGAGAAGGTCGGCCCCAAGGGCCAGAACGAGAAGCCGGTCGGCTCGGGCCCCTACAAGGTCTCGAACTACGTCCCGGGCAAGTCGATCACGCTCGAGCTCAACAAGGACTATTTCAAGGATTCGCCGAAGCCGCAGCCCAAGATCGGCAAGATCGACATCCGCTTCATCCCGGATCGCCAGACCCAGATGGCCGAGATGCTCTCGGGTGGCGGTGACCTGATCATGCACGTCCCCAAGGACCAGGCCGATCAGCTCAAGACCGTGCCGACCCTGCAGGTCGTCTCCGGCGAGACGATGCGCATCGTCTTCATGCAGATGAACATCCAGGACGGCACCCCGGCGCCGGCCCTGAAGGATGAGCGCGTCCGCAAGGCGATCATCCACGCCATCGACCGTGAGGCGATGGTCAAGAACATCGTCGGCGAAGGCTCGCGCGTCATCAACACGATCTGCTTCCCCTCGCAGTTCGGCTGCACCGACGAGGGCGCGGCGCGCTACAATTACGATCCCGCCAAGGCCAAGGCCCTGCTGGCCGAAGCCGGCGTCAAGGACCTGACCCTGGACATCGTCGCCTATCGCGAGCGCAACCAGACCGAGGCGCTGATCGGCTATCTCCAGGCCGTCGGCATCAAGACCAATCTGCGCTTCCTGCAATATGCCGCGATGCGCGAGCAGATCGCCACCAACAAGGCGATGCTGACCCACCAGACCTGGGGCTCCTTCTCGGTCAACGACGTCTCGGCCGCGACCCCGAACTACTTCGCCTTCCGCAGCGAGGACATCACCCGTGATCCGGCGGTCCGCGACCTCCTGAACAAGGGCAACAACTCGGTCGATCCGGCGGTCCGCAAGGAAGCCTACAAGGGCGCGCTCAAGATCATCGCCGACAAGGCCTATGCGACGCCGCTCTACTCGCTGCCGGTCTACTACGTCGCCAACAAGGACCTGAATTTCAAGGCCTATCCGGACGAGATGGTCCGCTTCTGGGAAATGGGCTGGAAGTGACGCGCAGCGTCGTTCTCGGGCGCAGCGAAGCGTAGGCCCGAGACTCTCAGTCACGAGATGGTCGGCGCGAGGCCGACCATGACGCCAGGCCGGTCGCTCGCCGGCCTGGCGAACATAACCCTTCAGACTTCGAAGGAAGCCCCATGCTCGGCTTCATACTCAAACGTCTTGGCCTGGCACTGATGGTCGCGCTCGCGGTCTCGGCCATCGCCTTCTTCCTGCTGCGACTGTCCGGCGACGTCGCGGTCGCGATCGCCGGCGAAGGCGCGCAGCAGGCGGACATCGACGTGATCCGCAAGACCTACGGGCTCGATCGGCCGCTGCTCGTCCAGTATCTCGACTGGCTCTGGAAGACGCTGCGCGGCGATTTCGGCACCTCGATCTATTTCAAGACCGACGTCTCCGAGCTGGTCCTGGCCAAGATGCCGGTGACGCTGATCCTCGGCCTGACCTCGCTCGCCTTCGCGCTCTTGATCTCGATCCCGCTCGGCGTGCTCGCGGCGATCTACGCCAATAGCTGGATCGACCGGGTGGCGCTCGCCGTCGCGGTCTTCGGCCAGGCGATGCCGAACTTCTTCTTCGCGCTGATCCTGGTGATGCTGTTCTCGATCACCCTGCGCTGGCTGCCGGTCTCCGGCTCCGCGACCTGGCAGCACTACATCATGCCGACCGTGGCGCTTGGCTACTATGCCGCGCCGGCCTTCATGCGGCTGATCCGCGCCGGCATGATCGAAGTGCTCTCGGCCGACTATATCCGCACCGCCCGGGCCAAGGGCCTGCCCTCCGGCAAGATCATCTTCAAGCATGCGCTGCGCAACGCCGTCGTTCCCGTCGTAGCGCTGGCTGCGGTGCAGCTCGGCTTCCTGCTCGGCGGCTCCGTGGTGATCGAGACGATCTTCGCGCTCGATGGCCTCGGCTACCTCGCCTATCAGAGCATCACCTACAAGGATTTCCCGGTCATGCAGGTCGTCGTCCTGCTGCTTTCCGTCGTCTATGTGCTGCTGACGCTCGCCGCCGACATCGCCAATGCCTGGCTCGATCCGCGCATCCGGGTGGCCTGACCATGAGCGAAACCTCCCTCTCCGTCGCCGAAGCGCCCGAGCTCTCCGAAGGCCGCAAGCTGCTGCGCCGCTTCCTCGGCCAGAAGGCCTTCGTCTTCGGCTTCGGCCTGCTCGTGCTGTTCATTCTGATCGCGCTCGCAGCCCCGCTTCTGGCACCGCACGATCCTTATCTGCAGAACCTGACGGCGCGAAACATCCCGCCCTTCTGGTATGAGAAGGGCAATTGGGTGCATCCGCTCGGCACCGACCCGCTCGGGCGCGACTATCTCTCGCGCCTGCTCTACGGCGCCCGGATCTCGCTGCTGATCGGCATCAGCGTGGTCATCATCTCCGGGCTGATCGGCACGACCATGGGCCTGCTCGCCGGCTATTTCGGCGGCCGGATCGACATGGTGATGACCTTCCTCGTCACCACCCGGCTCTCCATGCCGGTGATCCTGGTGGCGCTCGCCGTCGTCGCCATCGTCGGCTCCTCGCTCTGGATCGTCATCCTCGTGCTCGGCCTGCTGAAATGGGACCGTTTCGCGGTGGTGATGCGCAGCGCGACCCAGCAGGTCCGCTCGCTCGACTATGTCGCCGCCGCCCAGTCCGCCGGCGCCTCGACCAGCCGCATCATCCTCGGCGAGGTGCTGCCCAACATCGCCCCGCATCTCATCGTCGTCGCGACGCTGGAAGCGGCGAGCGCCATCCTGCTCGAGGCGGCGCTGTCCTTCCTCGGGCTCGGCGTGCAGCCGCCCCTGCCCTCCTGGGGACTGATGATCTCGGAAGCCAAGGCCTACATGTTCTTCTCGTTCTGGCTCATCGCCCTGCCCGGCAGCGCGCTCGCCTTGCTGATCTTCGCGATCAATCTCGCCGGCGACGGCCTGCGCGACGTCATCTCGCCGGAGGGGCGCACCTGATGAGCGAAGCCATCCTCCAGGTCGACGGCCTCAGCGTCGACATCGCGACCCCGCGCGGCCCGCTGCATGCGGTGCGCGAACTCTCCTTCACCGTCGAGAAGGGCAAGACGCTCTGTCTCGTCGGCGAATCCGGCTGCGGCAAGTCGATGACCTCGCTCGCGATCATGGACCTCCTGCCCAAGGCGGCGAAGAAGAGCGCGAAGCGCCTTTCCTTCGCCGGCGAGGACCTCGCCAAGGCCGGTGCCAAGCGCATCAACGCGCTGCGCGGCGACCGCATGGCGATGATCTTCCAGGAACCGATGACGGCGCTGAACCCCGCCTACACCATCGGCGACCAGATGACCGAGGCCTACAAGCTGCACCGCAAGGCGAGCGAGGCCGAGGCCCGCGAGCGCGCGATCCTGCTGCTCGGCAAGGTCGGCATCGCCAATGCCGCCCAGCGCCTCGGCCAGTATCCGCACCAGCTCTCCGGCGGCCTGCGCCAGCGCGTCATGATCGCCATGGCGCTGATGTGCTCGCCCGACCTCCTGATCGCCGACGAACCGACCACCGCCCTCGACGTCACCATCCAGGCCCAGATCCTGCGCCTGCTCGCCGATCTCCAGAAGGAGCTCGGCATCGCCATGGTGCTGATCACCCATGATCTCGGCATCGTCGCCCGCATCGCCGACTGGGTCGGGGTGATGTATGCCGGCCAGATCGTCGAGGAAGGCCCGACCGAGGCGATCTTCCGCAATCCGCGCCACCCCTACACGCAGGGGCTGATCGACTGCATCCCGGTGCCCGGTCGTACAGAGCCCGGCGGCAAGCTCGGCGTCATCCCCGGCGTCGTTCCCTCCCTGGTCGGCGAGATCAGGGGCTGCAGCTTCCGCGACCGCTGCAAGCACGCCAAGCCCGCCTGTGCCGAGGCGCCCCCGCTGCGACAGCGGCCGGACGGGCATAGCTGGCGCTGCATCCTGGAGGACGCGGCATGAGCGCGACCAATCCGATCCTGCTCGAGGCGCGTGACCTCACCCGCTCCTTCTCGGTCAGCCAGGGCCTGTTCAAGGGCAAGCGCAAGCTCCACGCCGTCAACGGCGTTTCGCTCGCCATCGCCAAGGGCGAGGTGCTCGGCATCGTCGGCGAATCCGGCTGCGGCAAGTCCACTCTGGCGCGCATGCTGCTCGGCCTGCTGCCGCCCTCCAGCGGCGAGATCGCACTCGCCGGAGAAGATGTCGGCAAGCTCGGCCGGCTTGGCATGGCCAAGCGGGTCCAGCCGGTGTTCCAGGACCCCTATTCCTCGCTGAACCCGCGCCGCACCATCGCCTCGATCGTCGCGCTGCCGCTCGCCGTCCAGGGCATCGGCACGGCCAAGGAGCGCCGCGAGCGCGCCATCGCCATCCTCGACAAGGTCGGCCTGCCGCGCCGCTTCGCCGACCGCTATCCGCGCGAGCTCTCCGGTGGCCAGCGCCAGCGCGTCGCCATCGCCCGCGCCCTGATCCTCAATCCGGAGATGGTGGTCTGCGACGAGCCGACCTCGGCGCTCGACGTCTCCGTGCAGTCGCAGATCCTCAACCTGCTCAACGATCTGCGCCGCGAGCTCGGCCTGACCTATGTCTTCATCAGCCACAACCTCGTCGTCGTCGAGCACATCGCGACGCGGGTGGCGGTGATGTATCTCGGCCGCGTCGTCGAGCTCGCCGATACGCCGACGCTCTTCAAGGCGCCGCGCCATCCCTACACCAAGGCGCTGCTCGCTTCCGTGCTGACGCCGGAGCCCGGCAAGGGCATCCCGGAGACCGGGCTCGGCCTCGCCTTCCCGGACCCGCTCAACCCGCCGAGCGGCTGCCCGTTCCACCCGCGCTGCCCGGCGCGGACGGAGCGCTGCGCCAGCGTCGAGCCGAAATTGCGCCAGGACGCGGCCGGCCTCGTCGCCTGCCATCTCTATGACGAACCGGCGAGCACCGCCGCCGCCTGACCCACACCGGGTCGTCCCGGGCGGCCGGAGGCCGACCCGGGATCCATGCCTGAACCGTTCCGGCATGGATCCCGGCTCTCCGCTTCGCTCGGCCGGGATGACTTCACCTTCTGGATTGACCGAGAGGATTGCCATGACCCGCGCCCAGGCCGTCGCGCATGCCCAGGACTACTTTGATTCCGGCAGTCTCAAGCGCGACCTCTCGCGTCTCATCGCCATGCCGACCGAGAGCCAGAATCCCGAGCGCGCGCCCGTGCTCAGCGACTATCTCGAAAACGAGATGCGCCCGCTGCTCGAAGGCCTCGGCTTCACCTGCAGGACGCTGACCCATCCGCGCGCCAAGGGGCCCTTCCTCTTCGCCGAGCGCATCGAGGACCCGTCTTTGCCGACGATCTTCGGCTACGGCCATGGCGACGTCATCCGCGGCCTCGACGCTCAATGGAGCGAGGGGTTGTCACCCTGGACCCTGACCGAGCGCGGCGACCGCTGGTACGGCCGCGGCGTGGTCGACAACAAGGGCCAGCACGTCATCAACATCAATGCCCTGCGCGCCGTGCTCGAAACCCGCGGCAAGCTCGGCTTCAACGCCAAGTACCTGATCGAGATGGGCGAGGAATGCGGCTCGCCGGGCCTGCGCGAGCTCTGCACCGAGCAGAAGGAGCTGTTCAAGTCGGACGTGCTGATCGGCTCCGACGGGCCGCGCCTCAATGCCGAGCGCCCGACCATCTTCCTCGGCTCGCGCGGCGGCGTCACCTTCGACCTTTCGATCAATGCCCGCGAGGGCGGCCACCATTCCGGCAACTGGGGCGGCATCCTCTCCGACCCGGCGATCCAGCTCGCCCATGCCATCGCCTCGATCGCCGGCCCGACCGGCCAGATCCGCATCCATGAATGGGTACCGAAGGAGCTGCCGGAACCGGTCCGCAAGGCGCTCGCCGATTGCGAGGTCGATGGCGGCCCGGACGGCCCGACCATCGATCCGAACTGGGGCGAGCCCGGCCTGTCGCCGGCCGAGCAGGTCTTCGGCTGGTGCTCCTTCGACGTTCTGGCGATGAAGTCGGGCGTGCCGGAAACCCCGGTCAACGCCGTGCCGCCGAGCGCCTGGGCCCGCTGCCAGCTGCGCTTCGTCGTCGGCGTCGACCCGAACGAGGTGCTCCCGGCCCTGCGCCGCCATCTGAAGCGCCAGGGCCTCGACATGGTCGAGGTCACGCTCGCCCGTGACGAGATCTTCAACGCGACCCGCCTCGACCCCGAGGATGCCTGGGTGCATTGGGCGCTGGCCTCGATCGCCAAGTCGACCAACAAGAAGCCGGCCCTGCTGCCCAATCTCGGCGGCTCGCTGCCGAACGACATCTTCTCGGAGATCCTCGGCCTGCGCACGATCTGGGTGCCGCATTCCTATCCGGGCTGCTCGCAGCACGCCCCCAATGAGCACCTGCCGGTCGCGATCGCCCGTGAGGCGCTCGCCATGATGGCCGGGCTCTACTGGGATCTCGGCGACGGCAACACGCCGGCGCTCTGAGACTGGTTTGACCGAGGACCCGTACGGGCCCTTCACTCCTGCGGCTGGCGCGGATCGCGGGCCGGCGGCAGATCGACAGGCGTCGCCGGCGGTGTTTCCGGCGGCGCGTTCGGCGGCAGTTCCGGCGGCGGATCGGTCGGAATGCCGATCGGTTCGGCATCGGGCGGCGTCTCGACCGGCGGCGCCGGCGGCACCTCGCCCGGCGTCAGCGGCGGCAATTCGGGCGGCGGCATGGGCGGGGGCGGCAGCGGATCGCCGCCGGGTTCGCCTGCGGCCTGGTGGTACATCGTCATCTGAGGCTCCCTTCACCGCTTGAAACGTTGCGCGGCTTGAAAAGTTCGCCGGAAGTGGGCGCGACGCATCTGAAGGACGGGCCTATCTTCCCTTGCGGAAGGCGCGCTAAATAGAGCATGCGTTCCGCTCCGCGCCCATGCTCTCCCTTCCGGTTACGACACGCCGTGGCCGCAACGGCGCTCTTCGCCGCCGCCCCGGCTTTCGCGCAGTCCGCCCCGCTCAGTTGCACCGGTCCCTTCGCCCGCAATGCCGACGAGGCCTCACTGATCCGAGTCTTCGGCAAGGCGAATGTCCGGCGGGCGCGGATCGAGGTCGGCGAGGGCGAGAAGCAGCAAGGCGCCATCATCTTCCCGGGCGACGGCAAGCGCCGCATCGAACTGATCTGGCATGACGGCGCGAAACGGCGGCGCCCGGCGACGATCTACATCCGCGAAGGCTCGACGCAGGTCGTCCAGACCCCGGACGGCACGCCTATCGGCATCGGCACCTCGCTCGCGACGGTCGAGAAGGCCAATGGCGGCCCCTTCACCATCCTCGGCTTCGGCTGGGACTATGCCGGCACCGCAACCGACTGGCGAGGTGGGAAGCTGGCCAAGGCAGGCGGCGGCTGCCGGCTGCTCGTCCGCTTCCACGATACGCCAGGCGCCAATGCCGCGGCGCTTGATCGCGTCTCCGGCGACAGTGAGTTTTCCTCAAGCGATGCCGACATCAGGGCGGTGAAGCCCATCGCCGGCGAGATCCTGCTGTCCTGGGCGGAGTAGCGGCGCCGATCTCAGGCGCCGACCTTCGCCAGAACGTCCGCCCGTAGGAAGCGCTCGATGAACAGCATGAACAACACCGAAGGCACCAGCAGGATCAGCGCCGTGATCGAGGCGACCTGGTAATTGCCGCCCATCGCCGCATTGTAGAGCAGGAGCGGCAGGGTCGTGACCTGCGGCACGCCGACGAAGAAGGTACCGGTGAACTCGTCGAGCGATTCCAGGAAGACGAAGATGCCGCTGGCGATGATGCCAGGCATCGCCAAGGGCAATGTCACCGTGAAGAAGGTGCGCAGCGGCGAGGCACCGATATTGCGGGCGGCGAGTTCGAGATCCTTGTCGACTGCGGCAAAGGCCGCGGCCGCGATCCAGACCGAATAGACCAGCCCATGCGCGGCATGGACCAGCACCACGCCCAGCACCGTGCCGTTGATGCCGAGCTGGTAGAAGACGCGGGCGACGTTGATGTAGATCGCGACCGACGGAAAGGCCTGCGGCAGCAGGAAGAGCACCATGAAGGCCGCCCGCATCGGCAGCTTCAGCCGCGCCAGCGCGTAGCCGGCCGGGATCGACAAGGCGAGCGCGACGATAACCGTCAGCACCGCGATCCAGACGCTGGTGCCGAGCGAGGCCATGGCGTCGCCGGTCGGCCGGAAGACCTGCTCCCAGTAGCGGGTGCCATAGGTCACCGGCAGCTTGTAGGGCGTGTACCAGCGCTCGGCCACGGACCACAGCGCCAGATTGGCGAGCGGGCCGATCAGGACGAAGGCGAAGGCGGCGAGGATGGCCGCGGCGAAGGTCGCCCTGGCGGCGGAAACGAGCCGCATCATGGCGCGCCCTCCTTGGCCAGCCCGCGCTTCAGATAGAGGATCGCGGCACCGGCGCTGATCAGATAGGTGATCACGCCGAGGGCGTTGGCGGTCGCGTAATCGCCATAGGCGTTGATCCGGAAGGCCATGTCGACGGTCAGCATGGTCGGCTGCGAGCCCGCGACCATCATCGGCACCGAGAGCACCGAGAGCATCGTCACGAAGGACAAAACCAGCGCGACCAGCAGCGTCGGCATCACCTGCGGCAGAGCGAGCTCGAAGAGCACGCGCGGGCGCGAGGCGCCAAGATTGCGGCCGGCCTCCAGCGTCGCCCGGTCGATCGAGGCGAGCGCCCCGGCGAGCAGCAGCGCGACGAAGGGCGTCTGCTTCCAGACGAAGGTCGCGATAATGCCGCGCCAGTCGAGAAAGCTCGTCGCGCTCAGAGGCTCCATCAGCCCGAGCGAGACGAAGGTGTTGTTCATCAGCCCGTTCTTGGCGAGGAAGGTGCGCATGCACTGCGCCGCGACGATGAACGGAATGAACAGCGGCCAGCGATAGAGCGCCCGCAGCGTGCCGACGACCCAGCGGTTCTCGCCGAGCGTCAGCGTGCCGGCGATCGCGATGGCGGCGAGCCCGGTCAGCACGCAGGAGGTCACCACGATGATGATCGTGAACAGGATGTCGCCCGAATAGAGCTCGAAGGCCTTGGCGAACCATTCCAGCGTCAGCGAGCCGTCCGGCCGGGTGAAGGCCGAGACCAGCGAGAAGCCAAGCGGGTAGAGGAACAGCGCCGCGACGAGGAACAGGCCGGGAGCGATCAGGATCAGCGCCAGTTGGCGTTGAGACAGCATGTTGGGCGCCATCGGGAAAGATGCGGCCCGGCGGGAGCCGGGCCGCGATTGGGGGTGAGGCTCAGTTCGCGACCTTCTTCTCGTAGCTTTCGAGAATGTCGTTGAAATAGGGCGCGATCGGGAACGGCTTCGCCTTGGCGCTGAGATCGGCCGGGGTGATGTCGGTGAAGAGCTTGTTCCAGGCGGCCTGGTCGAGCTTGCCCTCGAGGTTCTTGGCGTCGATGCCCGGATACCAGTTGAAGCGCTTGACGATGCCGTCGGCCTGGACCTGCGGGCTGGTGGCGAGCGCGATGAACGCCTCCGCCAGCTTGCGGTGCGCGGTCTTCTCCGGCACGGCGTAATACATCGGCTGGCCCGGCATGCCCGGCGCGGCGAGCTTCAGCTTCATGTTCGGCGGCAGCTTGCCGTCGGCCTGCCAGGAATAGAACATGTCGACCCAGACCGGCCCCATGGCGATCTCGCCGCGGTTCAGCATGTCGAGGGTGCCGGCATTGCCGGGGGTGATGACCGCGTTCTTGTTGAAGGTCTTGAGATCGGCGAGCGCGCCGTCCCAGCCGGCCTTCACCGCCGGATCATAGGGACCCTTGACCAGCTTGTCGGCATCGCCGCCGAAGGCATAGACCCAGCCGGTGACGAAGGCGACGCCGGACATGCCGCCCTTGATGCCGTTATAGCCGAACTGCTTCGGGTTCTTGCTCACCCAGTCCTTCAGCTCGGCGAAGCTGTTCGGCGGGGTCTTCAACAGATCGGCATTGTAGGCCAGCGCGGTCTGCGACTGGAACATCGGCAGGACATAGCCGGAGACGTCGGCGCCGAGCGCGTTCTTCGCCGCCTCGCTGGAGACGAGCTTCGCGGTGTCGACCCCGCCAGTGTACTTGGCGAGGAGCCCTTCCTTGACCATCGTGCCGGCCGCCTTCTGGTGGATGACGACAACGTCGAAATCCGTGGCGGCCGAGGCCTTCTGGGCGTCGAGCTTCTCATAGATCTTCTGCGAGCCGGAATCGCCCGGCCCGGTCCCGACCGAGACGACCTTCACCCCGGGATGGGCCTTCTCGAACATCGGCCCGAGATAGTCCTTCACATAGTCGACCATGTTCTGGTCGCCGGCCGTGGCGACATTGAGTGTCTGCGCCGAGAGCGGCGTCGCCGCCATCAGCGCTGCGATCGAACAGGCAATCGTGAGCGTGCGCATGTGATCAACCCCTGTCAGGCAGCAAGCCCGGCCTCGGATGCCGGGAAGATGTGAAGGCGCTGCACGGGAATGCGCAGCCCGACCTTCGCTCCGAGTTCGTGACGGGTGGCGTCGTCGACCGTGACCTCGCAGTCGTCGGTCTTGACGCGGTAGCGATAGACCCCACCCGGATAGGCACGGGCCGCGACATGGCCCGCCATCACCAGATCCCCCGCCGACGGCGCATCGGCCGCATCGAGGCGCGCGACATCGTCGCGGAAATAGGCCATTGCCCGGCCGGCAGGCAGGGCGTCGCGCAGGGCCGGCGGCAGCTCGGCCGCGGCATCGCCGGCGAACAGCGAGGCGCCGCCCGCAGAATGCTCGACGCGCAGCGGCAGGATGTTCTCCGCCCCCATGAAATTGGCGACGAAGGCGCTGGCCGGGCGATCATAGACCTCCTCCGGCGTGCCGACCTGGGCGATCCGCCCGGCCTCCATGATGACCAGCCGATCGGCCATGGTCATCGCCTCCTCGCGATCATGCGTGACATGGACGGCCGTCACGCCGAGGCGCTGCTGGATCGCCCGGATCTCGTGCCGCATCGTCATGCGGATCTTGGCGTCGAGATTGGAGAGCGGCTCGTCGAGCAGGAGGATGCCGGGATCGATGGCGAGCGCCCGGCCGAGCGCGACACGCTGGCGCTGGCCGCCCGAGAGCGCCGTGACCTTGCGGCCCTCATAGCCGGAAAGGCCGAGGAATTCGAGCATCGCGGCGACCTTGGCGGCGATCTCGGCCTTCGGCACGCCGCGCAGCTTCAGCCCGTAGCCGATATTCTGGAGCACCGTCATATGCGGCCAGAGCGCATAGGACTGGAAGACCATCGCCATGCCGCGCTTTTCAGGCGGCAGCCCGGCGACATCGCGCCCTCCGACCACGATCGAGCCGGACTGGACCGGCACGAAGCCGCTCAGCGAGCGCAGCAGCGTGGTCTTGCCGCAGCCGGAGGAGCCGAGCAGCGCGGTGAAGCTGCCGGGCGAGAAATCGAGATCGATGCCGTGGAGCACACGCGTGTTGCCGTAGCCAACGTGCAGACCGCGCACGCTGATCGCCTCGCCCGAGCGCAAGCTCTGTTGCCGTTCGGCCCGCAACACCGTCTCCCTATGCGACCTTATTCCAAGAAAATGGAACATCTGATCCATTTCTCTCATCGCTTGGAATAAGCGTAGCGGACACTTGCACCGGCACGCAACAGCTTTATGAAGGCAGTCGGTCTCCGAGCCGAGGCGACGCCGGCACGCGGCACTCCCTGTGGAGGAAGGCTTGTGCGCCGGCAAAATACCAGCATGCTCGCGCAAGCCGGGGAAAAAGATGCAGGACGCTGCGGATTCGGCCGGGCAGGGGCAATGTCTATCGGGAAGAGCCGGTCAGCGTATGGTATCAGTCGAGCTCAAGGCCGTTTCTAAGAACTGGGGCGGAACCGCCGCGGTCGACCAGGTGACCTTCACCGTTGGCGAGGGCAAGCTCGTCGCGCTGCTCGGCCCATCCGGCTGCGGCAAGTCGACGACGCTGCGGCTGATCGCCGGGCTGGAGGATGCCAGCTCGGGTGTCATCGCCATCGGCGGCAAGGACGTCACCCAGGCGCCGCCCTCGGGCCGCGGCATCGCCATGGTCTTCCAGAACTATGCGCTGTTCCCGCATCTCTCGGTGGCCGAGAACATCCTGTTCGGGCTCAAGGTCCGCAAGCTGGGGCGCGCCGAGCGCGACGAGCGCCTCGCCCGCGCCGCCGAGATCCTCGGCCTCGGAGCCTTGCTCGACCGCAAGCCCTCGCAGCTCTCCGGCGGCCAGCAGCAGCGCGTCGCGCTCGGCCGGGCCATCGTGGCGCGAGCCCCGGTCTGCCTGATGGACGAGCCGCTCTCCAATCTCGATGCCCAGCTGCGCGTCGAGATGCGCCGCGAGATCCGCGAATTGCAGCAGCGCCTCGGCATGACCATGGTCTATGTCACCCATGACCAGGTCGAGGCGATGACCATGGCCGACCAGGTCGTGCTGATGCGCAATGGCCGCATCGAGCAGGACGCGCCGCCCGACGAGCTCTACGAGAATCCGGCCAGCATCTTCGTGGCGCGTTTCGTCGGCACGCCGCCGATGAACGTCGTGCCCTTGACGGCGCTCCTCGCCGGCGGCGGCGACATCGCTCCGCCTCCCGGACTCGATCCCGCCAGGCTGAGCGTCGGCATCCGCCCCGAAGTGAGCGAGCTCGCCGAGAACGGCATCGCGGCCGAGGCGGTCGCGGTGGAGTATCTCGGCGCCGACACGCTGATCGAGACCCGCATCGACGGCCATCCCTTCATCGTCCGGCGCCCCGGAAAGGTCCGGGCCTTGGCCGGCGACAAGGTCTACATCAAGCTGTCACAATCGCTGCTGCACTGGTTCGACCAGTCGACCGAGCGAAGGGTGGTTCCGGGGTGATCCGGCCGCAGAAGCCGGGCGATCGCACGACAACAGGGAGTTCAGAACATGGACAGACGTGAATTCATGACCGGCGCCATGGCGCTGGCCGGTTCGGTGGCGATGCCGGCGCTGGCACGTGCGCAGCAGGCCGCCGAGATCTCGTTCTTCTATCCGGTCGCCGTCGGCGGGCCGATCACCAAGCTGATCGACGCCTATGCCAGCGGCTTCGCCGGCGAGAACGCCGGGATCAAGGTCAACCCGATCTATGCGGGCACCTATCAGGAGACGATCGTCAAGGCGCTGACCGCGCACAAGAGCGGCACGCCGCCGGTGCTCTCGGTGCTGCTCTCGACGGACATGTTCACGCTGATCGACGAGGACGCCATCGTTCCCTTCGACGAGTTCGTGAAGACCGACGAGGACAAGAAGTGGCTCGCCAGCTTCTTCCCCGGCTTCATGGAGAACAGCCAGACCGGCGGCAAGACCTGGGGCATCCCCTTCCAGCGTTCCACGGTGGTCCTCTACTGGAACAAGGAGCTGTTCAAGGAAGCCGGGCTCGATCCCGAGACCCCGCCCAAGACCTGGGCCGAGCAGCTCGCCTTCGCACAGAAGCTGACCAAGCGCGACGCCGCCGGCAACGTCACGCAATGGGGCATCCAGATCCCCTCCTCCGGCTTCCCCTACTGGCTGTTCCAGGGCCTCTCGACGCAGGCCGGCGCGATCCTTGCCAATGCGGCGGGCGACAAGACCGACTATGCCAATCCGGCCGTGGTCGAGGCGCTGCAGTACTGGGTCGACCTCGCGCAGAAGCACAAGGTGCACCCGACCGGCATCGTCGAATGGGGCACCACCCCGCGCGACTTCTTCGAGCGCAAGGTCGCGATGATGTGGACGACCACCGGCAACCTGACCAATGTCAGGAGCAACGCCAAGTTCCCCTTCGGTGTCGGCCTGCTGCCGGCCGGCAAGCGGCTCGGCAGCCCGACGGGCGGCGGCAATTTCTACATCTCCAAGAAGGCCTCGAAGGCCGAGCAGGAAGCCGCCTTCAAGTTCGTGCGCTGGATCACCACGCCCGAGCGCGCGGCGCAGTGGAGCATCGACACCGGCTATGTCGCGGTGCGGCCGGATTCCTACGAGACCCCCGCGATGAAGAAATACGCCGCCGAGTTCCCGCCGGCCCTGGTCGCCCGCGACCAGCTTCCGCACGCCGTCGCCGAGCTCTCGACCCATGAGAACCAGCGCGTCACCAAGGCCCTCAATGACGGCCTCCAGGCGGCGCTGACCGGCACCAAGGCGCCGCAGAAGGCAATGGAGGACGCGCAGGCCGAGGCCGAGCGCATCCTCAAGCCCTATCGCTGACCGGACGACGAAGCGGACGATGAACAGCCGCGCGACCGCGACCCTCCATGGCTGGCTGCTGCTGCTGCCGGCCATGGCTTGCCTCGCCCTCTTCACGCACTGGCCCGCCGTCGCGAGCTTCATCGATTCCTTCTACTCGACACCGCGCGGGCGCCGGCCCGCGCGGTTCATCGGCCTCGACAACTACCAGCAGATGCTCGCCGACCCGATCTTCTGGAAGGCGATGAGCAATAATCTCTGGTTCGCGCTCGGCACGGTGCCGACCTCGATCGCGCTCGCCCTGCTGATGGCGGTCTGGGTCAACGACCGCATCCTGGCGCGAACCTGGGTCCGGATGGCCTATTTCACGCCGACCGTGCTGCCGATGATCGCGGTCGCCAACATCTGGCTGTTCTTCTTCACGCCGCAATACGGCTTGCTCGAGCAGATCGTCGCCTTCTTCGGCGGCAGCTCGACCAATTGGCTCGGCTCGCAGGACACCGCGCTCTACGCCGTGACCATCGTCGCGATCTGGAAGGAAGCCGGCTTCTTCATGATCTTCTACCTCGCGGCGCTGCAGACGATCCCGCCCAGCCTCGGCGAGGCGGCGGCGATCGAGGGCGCCTCGCGCTGGACCTATTTCCGGCGGATCCAGTTCCCGCTGCTGATGCCGACGACCCTGTTCGTCCTGATCAACGCGATGATCAACGCCTTCCGCATGGTCGACCATCTCTTCGTGATGACGCGTGGCGGCCCGGACAATGCGACGACGCTGCTGCTCTACTACATCTACCAGGTCGGCTTCAGCTTCTGGGACACGGCCTATGCGGCGGCGCTGACCTGCGTGCTGCTGGCCCTGCTCGCCCTGATCGCCTTCATCCAGTATGGCTGGCTCGAACGCAGGACGCATTATCGATGAGCGCCGCCGCAAAGCCCGCAAAGCTGCCCGCCGGCGGCATCAGCCGCGCCGATCCTTACGCGCCCAAAGGCCTTTCGCTGACGCTGGAATCCTGCGGCGCGATCCTGCTCGCGCTGATCTGGGTGCTGCCGCTGGCCTATGCGGTCTGGGCGGCCTTCCATCCCAGCGAGTTCACGACGCGCTTCGAGCTGACGGCACCGCTGACACTGGAGAATTTTTCCCGCGCCTGGGCGGCGGCGCCCTTCGCCCGCTATTTCCTCAACACCTTCGTGCTGGTGACGCTGATCCTGGTCTGCCAGCTCGTGCTCGGCACGCTGGCGGCCTATGCGCTGGCGCGCCAGGACTTCTGGGGGCGCGACGTCGCCTTCGCGCTGATCCTCGCCCAGCTGATGATCATGCCGGACGCGCTGATCGTCGAGAACTACCGCACCATGGCCAAGCTCGGCCTGGTCGACACCATCACCGCGATCGCCCTGCCCTATATCGCCTCGGCCTTCGGCATCTTCCTGCTGCGGCAGACCTTCAAGACCGTGCCCAAGGAGCTCGACGACGCCGCCCGCGTCGAGGGCGCGAGCCCGCTCCAGGTGCTGATGAAGGTCTATGTCCCGCTCGCCCGGCCGACCTATATCGCCTATGGCCTCGTCTCGGTCAGCTATCACTGGAACAACTTCCTCTGGCCGCTGCTGGTGACGAACTCGGTCGAGGCGCGGCCGCTCACCGTCGGCCTCCAGGTTTTCTCCTCGACCGACCAGGGCATCGACTGGGCCGTGATCTGCGCGGCGACCCTGATGACCTCGGCCCCGCTCCTGGTCGGCTTCCTGCTGTTCCAGCGTCAGTTCGTGCAGAGCTTCATGCGCGCTGGCATCAAGTGACGAGACGGCTATTCCAATGAAACTGATCACCTGGAACATTCAGTGGGCCCGCGGCATGGACAACCGCGTCGACCCGGCGCGCGTCGTCGCCCACGCCCGGCAGATGGCCGATTTCGACGTGCTCTGCCTGCAGGAGGTCGCCGACAACTTCCCCGAGCTCGACTTCAACGACGAGACCAACCAGTTCGCCCGCTTCGGCGAATTGCTGCCCGACTTCACCGCGATCGAGGGCATCGGCGTCGACGTCGATGACGGCAAGGGCGGCCGCCGGCGCTTCGGCAACATGCTGCTGACGCGTTATCCGGTCGCGCAGATCCTGCGCCATCTCCTGCCCTGGGAAGCCGCCGAGACGCGCAACATGCCGCGCATCATGATCGAGGCGATGGCGTCGACCCCGCTCGGCCCGGTCAGGCTGATGACGACGCATCTCGAATACTCGTCTTCGAAACTGCGCGCCGCACAGGTCGAGGGCATCCGCGAGGCTCACCGCATGGCCCTCGCCCGCCATGCGAAGCCCCGTTCCGCCGGGCCGCACACCTACAGGATGACGCCGAGCTCGCCGAGCGCGGTGCTCACCGGCGATTTCAACATGCGGCCCGACGACCCGGTTCTGGCGCGCCTGATGGCCCCCTTCGAGGGCGAGGTACCGCCCCTCGTCGATCTCTGGCCCTCCGTGATGGGCGAGGCGCCGCATCCGCCGACCGCCAATCTCTTCGACCAGACCTATGGCCAGCCCGGCTGCCTCGACTACGTCCTGGCGACGCCCGATCTCGCCGCCCGCGCCCGCACCGTCATTTGCGACGTCGAGACCAAGGTCTCCGACCATCAGCCCATCCTCGTCGAATTCGACCTCGGCTGAAGGCCGCGAGCCAGCGACCACACCATTCGAGACCGGACCAAGATGCTCTTTTCACGCCAGGACCATGAGACGCTCGCGGCCATCCTCGCCGAGGCCGGCCGTCGCGAGGTGATGCCGCGCTTCCGCAACCTCGCCGAAGGCGAGATCCGCGAGAAGCGCTCGGCGACCGACCTCGTCACCGAGGCCGACGAGGCGGCCGAACGCTTCATCAGCGCCGAGCTCGCCCGCGCCTTTCCGGGCGCCGCCCTGATCGGCGAGGAAGGCGTCGCCGCCAATCCGGCCCTGCTCGAGAGCCTGGCGGATGCCGAGCTCGCCTTCGTCATCGATCCGATCGACGGCACGCTGAACTATGCTTCCGACCTGCCGCTCTTCGCGGTGATGGCGGCGGCGCTGGTCAAGGGCGAGGTCGTCGCGGCGGTGATCCATGACCCCGTCGTCGAGGACAGCGCCATGGCGCTGCGTGGCGAAGGCGCCTGGCTCGCCCGCGCGGACGGCAAGAGTCGCGATCTGCGGGTGGCGCCAGGCGCGGCTTCCTCCGAGATGACCGGCATGATGAGCTGGCAGTATTTCCCGGAGCCGCTGCGCAGCGAGTTGCCGGGCCGCATGCCCGCCTTCGCCAATGTCTCCTCGCTGCGCTGCTGCGGCCATGAATACCGGCTCGCCGCCGCCGGGAACGGCCATTTCCTGCTCTATGGCCGCCTCAGCCCCTGGGACCATGCGCCGGGCTCGCTGCTCTATGCCGAAGCCGGCGGGCATGTCCGCATGCTCGACGGCAGCGTCTACGAACCGGCAAACCCGACGCTCGGCCTGCTCTGCGCGCCCGATCGCGAGAGCTGGCTGCGCACGCGGGCGATCCTGGCCCCTTCCTTCGCCTGAGCCGGAGCGGCAAGCCGCTGCTTCCGGACCGCCACGCGACGCTCCCCCGAGAAAGCCGTTGCCTCCTCCGGGCATCGGGGGCGATATGGGGCCGATCCGCCGTTGAGCCTCGCCGCGAGGCGCGGGAGAGCTCCGTTGAATGCGACACGCCCCAAGCTGCACCACCTGAACTGGAACCTGCTCCACACCTTCCTGGTGATCGTCGAGGAGCGTTCCATCACCAAGGCCGCCGACCGTCTTCTGGTGCGGCAGCCCTCGGTCAGCGCCGCGCTGCAGCGGCTTGAGGAGACGCTCGGCAGCCAATTGATCCAGCGCGACAGCCGCCGCTTCGTGCTGACCAAACGCGGCGAGCTGCTCTACAAGGAATGCGTCGACATCTATCGCAGCGTCGCCCGGATCGGCGACAAGCTGTCGGAGGAGCATGACGAGCTCACCGGCCTCGTCCGCGTCCTGGTCGTCACCCATGTCGTCATGCCGATGCTCGATCGTTCGCTGACCCTGCTGAATCGCCAGCACCCGTCGGTCAATGTCCGCATCGACGTCGCGACCAGCGAGGACATTGTCCGCGCCGTCTCGCAAAAGCTCAGCCCGTTCGGCATCTGCCTTCTGCCGAACCCGTTGGCCGGGCTGACCTGCCGGTTTCTGCTGCGCGAGGAGTTCGGCATCCTGTGCGGGCGCGACCACCCGCTCTACGGGCTGAAGGACATCCCGCTCGCCGACATGAAGGACGAGCCCTTCATCGCGCTCGCCTGCGGTCAGGACGGCGCGCTCGAGCCGATGGTGTCGCTGCGCCAGGGCGTCGGCCTCGGCAGCCGGATCATCGGCTCAAGCCCGCATCTCGAGGAGGTCGCCCGCATGATCGCGGCCGGCATGGGCATCGGCATCCTGCCCGTTGCCTCGGTGCAGGATGCACTCGCCGCCGGCACGCTCTGGGATCTCTCCTCCCCGGACGAGAATCTCGGCGCCGATCTCTACTTCATCACCAACCCGGCAATGGAACCGAGCGCTGCCGAGGCAGCGTTCCAGCGTGTCTTCGAAGCTCAGCTTCTGGCAGCCGATCCGGCGGGCGCCGGGGCGGCCTCTGCTTCGGATAGCCAATATCTATCTGACGCCCCGCTCAAAGCGCTCTAGCCTTGCCGGGAACCCGATCGAGAAGGCCATGCCTGCCATGAAACGAGAAATCATCGAAGTCCCCGTCATTTCGGAGGCGATCCGCCGGCTCGGCGCCCCGACCTCGGCGCTGGCCCGCGCCGGAGACCTGCTCTTCACCTGCGGCATGCCGCCGGTCGACCTGGTGACCGGCGAGATCGTCACCGGCGACATCGAGACCCAGACTCGCGCCGCGCTCGACGCGCTCGACGTCGCGCTGCGCCATGGCGGCTCCTCGCTCGACGCCGTCGTCAAGGCGACGGTCTACGTCACCGATCCCGCCTTGATGGCCGGCGTCAACGCCGTCTACCGGACCCGCTTCGCCGACGGTTTCCCGGCGCGGACGAGCCTCGCCATCAAGCCCTGGCCCCTGCCCTTCGACATCGAGATCGAGTGCGTCGCCACGATCGGCTGAGACGCTCTGCAACCGCAACGCAAAGGGCTCGCCAGGCCATGCCCGGCGAGCCCTTTTTCATGAGTTCCAGCGCCGCCTTGCGAGCATCTCCGGATTCGCGTCGCGTCCGGACCGACGAGGCGGCCCGACTCAGCCGTCGCTAATGCGCCGCTTTGGCCGGCACGGCGGGAGCGCCTTCCCAGCGCGTGTTCGCCGGCAGATTCTCGCCCTTCATGATCACCGTGAGCAGGCCGATCTGGGCGTAGTCGCCGACATGGGTGTCGTAGAGCACGGTCGCCCCCGCGCCTACGCAGACGCCCTTACCGAGATGCACCCGGCCGACCTTCATCACCCGGTCCTCGTAGAGATGGGTCTGCAGCGCCGAATGGGCGTTGACCGTGCAGAAATCACCGACCTTGATGCAGTCGAATTCGGTGATGTCGGTCGAGTCGAGCCAGACGCCCTGGCCGTATTGCGCGCCGAACAGGCGCAGGAACCAGGGCAGGAACGGCGTGCCGCGCAGATAGTCGAACAGAACCTTGCCGCCGAGGCCCCAATAGAGCACCGAGACGGCCTCGGTCCGCATCGCCCAGAACGACCACATCGGCTTCATCACCGGCTTGTAGACGCCCATCAGCAGCCATTTCATCAGGGCGCAGATCAGCGCCTGCAGGATGGCGATGACGACCGCACAGCCCATGAAGGCGAGCCCGAGCCCGACCCAGTCGCGGTCGAAGATCTTCTGCTGCAGCACGAGATCGACGGCGATGGTGCCGAAGGTGATGAACAGCATCGCCGGGAAGGAGGTGTGCAGCGCCTCGAAGCCGGCGCGCGCCAGCTTCTTGCCGAGCGAGGGCTTGTAGGTCCAGTCGGCACCCAGATCGACCTTCTGCCGGGTCGGCAGCTTGATCGGCGGCGAGCCGAACCAGGTGTCGCCGGGCGACATCAGCTCGTTGGCCGGCGGCTTCGACTTGATGCCGATCAGCACCTTGTCGGGGATCACGGCGCCGGGCGGCACCACCGCGTCGTTGCCGACGAAGACCTGGTCGCCGGTGCGGGTCAGGTCGAGCCGCATATAGCCGCGGCGCATGTCCTCGTCGCCGAAGATCACCTCGTCGGCGATGAAGTTTCCGGCGCCGATGCCGGTGATGTCGTAGCGGCCGGAGAGATTGGTCGAGATCTCCGAGCCCTGGCCGATGCCGGCGCCCATCATCCGGTACCAGAAGCGCATGTAGATCGTCGCGAACAGCGAGGAGAGCGTCTCCAGCGTCACCTCGGTCGCCAGCGCCACCGTCCATTTGCGGGCGTAGAAGCCGGAATGGATCGAATAGGAGCCGGAATTGACACGCGGCAGGATCAGCCAGCGCAGCGCGATGATCAGGAACACGGTGATCGAGATCAGGCCGATCGCGGTCGGCCAGGTCAGGAACGGCAGATACCAGAGATAGCTGACATCGGACCAGGTCGCGACCCAGTTGTCGATCTTGTCGAACAGCCAGAAGGCCGGGAAGATCGGCAAGAGGCTGATCGGCGGCAGCACGATCAGCATGACGATGTAGAACAGCGTCAGCGCGGCGCGGCGCTTGCCGCTCGCCTGCGCCTGCTCGGGCAGCGCCGCAACATCGACCATTCCGGTCTTGCGCGCCGGCGAGCCGTCCCAGATCTCGGCCTCGCCGATCTGCATCCCCGGCGCGATCGGCGTCAGATCGCCGATCTCGGCATGATCGCCGACGACGCAGTCATGGCCGAACACCACCGAGGAACCGGCATAGACATCCTTGCCGATCTTGATCCGCCCGATGATCAGATTGGCGCCGACCGCCTCGGCATTGGCGAAGGTCGTCTTCGAGCCGAGCGTCGTATGGTCGCCGATCTCGATCAGATCGACCGCGCCGGCTTCATAGTCGGAGATGATGACGTCGCGCCCGACCTTGGCGCCGAGCAGGCGCCAGTAGAAGCGCATCACCGGCGTGCCCTGCAGCCATTTGATATGGACGAGCCCGGCGACGCGCGAGGCGAACCACCAGCGGAAGTAGTAGACGCCCCAGAGCGGGTAGACGCCCGGCTTGGTCCGGCCGAGCACCAGCCATTTCAGCCCGATCGAGATGAAACCGGTGATGATGGTGATCGCGACATAGATGCCGAGCAGCGCGAGGACCTGGCCGCCGAGCGAGAGCTCCTCGCCCGAGAGCAGCATGTAGCTGACGAAGATGCCGAGCCATTGCGCCGTCGACAGGCTGATGATGATCGGCAGCGCCGCCGCCTGTGCCAGGCCGCAGAGGAAGCGGCGCAGCAGCGAAGGCGGGGTAAAGGAGAGATCCTCGACGACCTGCGCGCCACGGCTGTCGAGCAGCGCCGCCATCGCCCGCAAGGTGCGTGCGCCGTAGACGTCCTGCAGGGTGATGCCGGCATAGGCCGGCGTCTCGCGCACGATCGAGATGAAGCGCGCCGCCAGCAGCGAATGGCCGCCGAGATCGACGAAGAAGTCCGCCTCGAGCGGCAGGGCCTGAGCACCGAGCACACGCTTGGCGGCGTCGAGCAGCGTCGCTTCCGTCGCGTTGCGCGGCGGCTCCTGCTCGCCGCTCGCCGCCGGCGCCGTCAAGGGCGCGGCCTTGAGCATCTTCCGGTCGACCTTGCCCGAGACCATGCGCGGCAGCGAGCCGATCGGCTCGAAATGCGCCGGGATCATGTAGGGCGGCAGCTTCTCGCGCAGCGAGGCGCGCAGCACCGCGCCCTCGAGCTGCACACCGGGCTCGCCGACCAGGAAGGCGACCAGCCGCTCGATGCCGTCATCGGTGCGCAGCACCACCGCGGCCTGGCTGATGCCGGCTTCGTCCGACAGCGCCGTCTCGATCTCGCCGAGCTCGACGCGGAAGCCGCGGATCTTGACCTGGTCGTCGATGCGGCCGTGGAAGACGATGTTGCCGTTCTCGTCGAGGCTGACGGCGTCGCCCGAACGGTAGAGGATCGGATCCTCGGTACCGCCGAACGGATTGGCGATGAATTTCTCGGCGGTCAGCTCGGGCCGCAGATGATAGCCCTTGGCGACGCCCGGGCCGCCGATCAGAAGCTCGCCCTGCTGGCCGATACCGGTCAGCTTCATCTCCTCGTCGACGATATAGGCGGTGTAGTTCGGGATCGGCCGGCCGATCGTCACCGGCTGGCCGGGCTCGACCAGCGCTGCCGTCGCGACCACCGTCGCCTCGGTCGGGCCGTAGCTGTTGAGAATGCGCCGGCCGGGCCTCGACCATTTCTGGACGACCGCCGGCGGCAGCGCCTCGCCGCCGAGAATGATCAGCCTCAGCGACGGAATATCGGCGGGCAGGATGCCGAGCAGCGTCGGCACCGTGTCGATCATCGTGACGCCGGCTTCGGTCAGGATCGCCGGCAGCTTCTCGGCATCGCCCATCATCTCCGGCGAGGCCACGAAAAGCGTCGCGCCTGCGAGATAAGGCGTCCAGATCTCCTCCATCGACAGGTCGAAGGCGACCGAGGCGCCCTGGAAGACGATGTCGTCCGGCCCCATGCCGTAGAGCACGTTCCCCGAGCGCAGGAAGTGGCAGATATTGCGATGGCTGATGACGATCGCCTTGGGGACGCCCGTCGAGCCCGAGGTGTAGATCAGATAGGCCGGATGCTCGGGCGTCAGCCCGGCCGGCCGGGCCGGCGGCAAGGTGCCGTCGCTCGCAGCCGCGAGCTCCTGCGGCGACCAGGCAGTGCGGTTGGTGGCAGCCGCCCTCGCCTTCCAGTCGGCCTGTGTCACCAGCCCCTTGGCGCTGGCATCGTCGAGGCAGGTCGCGATGCGCTCGACCGGCGCCTCGGCATCGAAGGGCAGCCAGGCGGCGCCCGACAGGGTGATCGCGATCTGCGCCACCAGAAGATCGATGCCGCGCGACATCCAGAGCCCGACCATGTCGCCCGGGCCGATGCCGGCGAGAGCCAAACCGCGCGCCTGCGCCTGCGCCTGCTCCCAGACCTGGGCATAGGTGAGACGGCGCGCACCGGAGATCATCGCCGGATGGTCAGGGCGACTCGCGACCGTCGCGGCAAATATCTCGGCGAGGACCTCGTCGCGGATCAGTTCAGGCAGCTTCTCGCCGGCCAGCATGGCCAGCGGCCTTGCACCCTGGGCGAGCTCATCATCGGCGGAAATTGCGCTGATTTCGTTCATTCTGCCCCGCAGCGGCGACCACCGACGCCGTTGCGTTCGGGCCCGGAAAACCCGCTGCGCATCCCGGCCTCCGGCGGCTAAAGCCGCACCTTCATCCACGCCGATGCGGACGCATCCCCTTCGCGCCCGCGCCCGCTCGAACCTTAGACCTTGAACGCCGCAGCCGCGCGGCTCCCCGTCGAGCGTAACTGCTCAGTTCGCGATGAATGCCCTATGAACGCCGGAGGGACAAGCCGAAACGCGGTTAAGGGCTCGTCTCGGAGCGCAGCTTTCGGTTACTTCCAGCTCGCCTTGTCGCCTTCGACGACCAGGATCTTGCCCTGCCAGATCTCGACCTTCGCGGCTTCCGCCGGGTCGACCGCGCCGATCAGCGCCAGCACGGCGCGCGCCACGCCGCCATGGCTGACCATCACGGTGTCCGGCGCCATCGCCTCCAGAGACGGGCGGATGCGCTCCGCCAGCATGCCGTAGCTCTCGCCGCCGGGCGGCACGAAACCCCATTTGTCACGCTCGCGCGCCTGGGCGAGCTCGCGCTCGCTCTTGCGGATCTCGCGCCAGGTGAAGCCTTCCCAATCCCCGAAGGTCAGCTCCTTGAGCTGATCGTCGATGCGGTAATCCTCGGGTGGCAGGGAAAGCTCGTTGCGCAGGATGGTCATCGTCTCGCGAGCACGATGCATCGGCGAGGCGACATAGGCGCTTGTCGCGAATTCCGGTTTCAGCGCCCGCAGCCGATCGGCGACCTCGGCCGCCTGCATCCGGCCGAGCGCGTTCAGCGGGATGTCCTGCGAGCCTTGCAGACGGCCCTCACGGTTCCAATCGGTTTCGCCATGGCGGACGAGGAAAAGGCGACCAGGAAGCGACATGCGTATCATGCCCTGCCTCATGCACGCTCGCGCTCGCAGCGTCAAAGCGGCGAAAGCGCCGCAGGGCTGCCTCACATGCATGCGAGCTTTCCGGTGGCCGGGACCGCGCAGCCTGTGTATAGGCGGCTCTCGCCCTCCAGGTCGCCGCATGAACACCTCTCTAACCTTGCCGGACGGCCGCAGGCTCGCCTTCGGAACCGCCCCCCTGCTGATGGGCGTGGTCAACGTCACGCCCGATTCCTTCTCCGATGGCGGCCTCTTCGCCGACCCCGCCATCGCCGTTGCGCATGGCGTGAAGCTGGCGCAGCAGGGCGCCGACATCGTCGACATCGGCGGCGAATCGACCAGGCCCGGCCATGAGCGCCTCGATGCGCAGGCCGAGCTGGCCCGCGTCCTGCCGGTGATCACCGGGATCGCCGCCGCGAGCCCGGTGCCGATCTCGATCGACACCTACAAGGCCGAGGTCGCCGAGGCGGCGCTGAAGGCCGGCGCCGCGCTCGTCAACGATGTCTGGGGCTGCCAGCGCTATCCGGCCATTGCCGGGGTCGCCGCCCGCTTCGGCGCGCCGATGGTACTGATGCACAATCGCGACAGCGTCGATGCCGGTCTCGACATCCTCGCCGAAGTGCTGCGCTTCCTGGAAAAATCCATCGGCATCGCCGTCGCGGCCGGAGTTCCGCGCGAGCAGATCGTCGTCGATCCCGGCATCGGCTTCGGCAAGACGCCGGAACAGAACCTCGCCTTGATCGAGAAGCTCGATCGGCTGCCGGAGGCGCTCGGCTGCGCGGTCCTGCTCGGCGCCTCGCGGAAGTCGACGCTCGGCCTCGTCACCGGCAAGACAATCCCGGCCGAGCGGCTCGCGGCCACGCTCGCCGCCCATCTCTACGGGGTGATGCGTGGCGCCGCGATCATCCGGGCCCATGACATCGACGAACATGTCGACGCGCTCAAGATCTGGGCCGCGATCAGGAGGACGGCATGAGCGCGACCGGTCAGATCTTCATCGAGGCGCTCGACCTCTACGCCTATCATGGCCATTTCGCCGAGGAGGGCCGCCTCGGCCAGCGCTTCTCGATGGACCTCGTCCTCGACTGCGACCTGCGCACCTCATCGGTCAGCGACGACCTGTCCGACACCGTCGACTATGGCGAGGTGGTCGCGCTCGTCACCCGCACCTTCTCGGCCCGGCGCTTCAAGCTTCTGGAGGCCGCGGCGCGCGCGCTCGCCGACGCGATCCTGGCTCAATATCCGCCGGTGACCCGCGTCTCGGTCACCCTGCGCAAGCCCTCGCCGCCCATCCCCGGCCGGATGGAATCGGTCGGCATCAAGCTGGACTTCCAGCGTGAAGCTTGAAGCGACGCTCGGCCTGGGCGGCAATATCGGTGATCCCGTCGCAGCCTTCGCCGCGGCGCTGGCACGACTGCGCGCTCACCCTGCCGTCTCGGTCAAGGCGACCTCCTCTGTCTGGCGCACCGCCCCCTGGGGCAAGCTCGACCAGCCGGAATTCCGCAATATGGCCGTGCTGCTGGAAACCTCGCTACCGGCCGAGGATCTGCTCGACCTCTGCCTCGCCATCGAGCGCAAGAGCGGTCGCGAACGTGGCGAGCGCTGGGGGCCGCGCACGCTCGACATCGACATCCTGACCTATGGCGGCCAGACGATCGACCGGCCCGGCCTGCAGGTCCCGCATCCGCGCATCGCCGAACGCGCCTTCGTGCTGGCGCCGCTCGCCGAGATCGCGCCGGAAATGCGGATTGCCGGACGCAGCGTCCCGGACTTGCTGGCCGCGCTCGGCGACGACGATATCGGCCAGGACGACGCCGGAACACTGCGATTGCAGGCCGCGCTTGCCCGCTAGATCCGCGTGACCGCGACCGTCATCCGAGCCAGCGCATGCGCAGCCTCGGGATGACGCAATGTTTCCTGGAAAACGGCAGAGAGGCCGAACTGGCCCGGCTCACTCGCCCTTGTCGAGCGAGATGTCCGGCGCGGTCGGCACCTTCATGCCGACGACATGATAGCCGGCGTCGACATGCATGATCTCGCCGGTGATGCCGCGCGACATGTCGGAGACGAGGAAGACCGCGGTCTCGCCGACCTCCTCGATCGTCACGGTGCGGCGCAGCGGCGAGTTGTACTCGTTCCACTTCAGGATGTAGCGGAAATCGCCGATGCCGGAGGCGGCCAGCGTCTTGATCGGTCCGGCCGAGATCGCGTTGACGCGGATCTTGGAAGGGCCGAGATCAGCGGCGAGATATTGCACGCTCGATTCCAGCGCCGCCTTGGCGACGCCCATGACGTTGTAATGCGGCATCCACTTCTCGGCGCCGTAATAGGTCAGCGTCAGCAGCGAGCCGCCATCGCTCATCAGCTTCTCGGCACGCTGCGTGATCGCCGTAAAGGAATAGCAGGAGATCAGCAGAGACTTGGTGAAATTCGCCTCGCTGGTCTCGACATAGCGGCCGGTCAGCTCGTCCTTGTCGGAGAAGGCGATGCAGTGCACGACGAAGTCGAGCTTGCCCCAGAGCTTCTCGACCTCGGCGAAGACCGCGTCGATCGTCGCGCCGTCGGTGACGTCGCAATGGCCGACGACATGGCCGCCAAGCTCCTTCGCCAGCGGCTCGACGCGCTTCTTCAGCGCATCTCCCTGATAGGTGAAGGCGAGCTCGGCGCCGGCATCGGCGGCCGCCTTGGCAATGCCCCAGGCGATCGAACGGTTGTTGGCGACGCCCATGACGAGGCCGCGCTTGCCCTTGAGCAGGTTGGCGGTGGGGGCGACGCTGCTGGAATCAGCCATCTCGGACCTTCAAACTGGACGAACCGGAGGGTCTCTTAGAGCAGGCGGTGAGAACTGGGAACCGCTTTTCGCTGCGGGTCGGTGCCAACGCTTTGGATAAGAGACGGATTCAGCCGGAGCAGGATACCGGCCGGCCATGCCGCCCGGTCCCCTCGTCCTATCGTGACTGCTGGCGTGAGGGTTTCGCCCGGCGCAATCCGGTCAGCCCGCCCGTGCCTTCATCAGCGCCGTCAGCTCGGCATCCTCCGCCGGCATCTCGATGTCGAGCGCGACGAAGAGGTCGCCGAACTCGCCCTTCTTCCCGGTCGGCAGGCCCTTGCCGCGCAGGCGGAACTGCCGTGTCGTGCCGGTCATCGGCGGCACCTTCATCTCGACCGTTCCGGACAGGGTCGGCACATGGACCGGTCCGCCGAGCACCGCCGTGGAAAGCGGCACGGCGACGCGGCTGCGCAGATCATGCCCCTCGATGGTGAAGCGCGGATCGGGCCTGACCTTGATCGTCATCAGGACGTCGCCGCTCTCACCGGTGAGCGGATGCGGCTGGCCTAGCCCGCGCAGGCGCATCACCTTGCCGTCGGCGACGCCTTCGGGGATCGTCACCTCGACCTCCCGGCCGCCCGGCAGCTTGACCCGGCGCGTCGCTCCCTTCACCGCATCGGCCAGCGCGACCTCGAGGGTGAAGCTCTGCTCCGGCGGCTTCGGCGGCGGGCTCGCGCGGCCCCGGCCGCCGCGACGCGCGGCATCGCCGAACAGCGAGCCGAAGATGTCCGCCGGGTCGAAGCCGGCATCCCCACCCTGGCCGAAGGGCGAGCCGCCCTGACCGAAATGGTACTCGAAGCCTCCCTGGCGCCCGCCGCCGCGGCCGGCGCCCATGCCTTCGAAGCCGGAGAATTTCGGTTTGCCCTCGGCATCGATCTCGCCGCGGTCGAACTGCTTGCGCTTAGCCTCGTCGCCGAGAATCTCATAGGCGCCGTTCAGCTCGGCGAAACGATCCTGCGCCTTGGGATCGTTCTGGTTACGGTCGGGATGCAGGTCCTTGGCGCGGCGGCGATACGCCTTCTTGATCTCGGCATCGCTCGCCGATTTCGCCACGCCCAGAACCTGATACGGATCACGCATACATGCACCCCTGATGAATTGAGTCTCCCAGCACGCCGGAAGCGCTTCCTAGATGGGGTGACTGTGGCGCGTTGGCAACAGGGGGACTGCGCTCAGGCCGCGCCTTTCCAGGTCTTGGCGTCCTTGACCGCCCATTCCCCACCGGAAGGTCGGCAGGCCGTGCCCTGCAACCTGACCGGACCGCTCTGCAGCGCCATCGAGGCAAGGAAGGCGCGGCAGATCTCGTCTTCCTTGAGGAAGGGGCCACCGACCGGCGTGAAGGTGCCCTTCATGCCGCTCTGGGCATTGTCCCAGGAGACCGGCGCACCATTGCCCTGCGGGTCGAGCGCCAGCGCCATCGCCCCTTCGGCCCGCCGCCAATCCTCCGGGCCGAGATCGGGCGCCAGCGCGACCAGCGGGCCGCGCTCCGGCCCGCCACGCGCCGGCAGCACCGAAGAGGTGGTCATGGCGACCTCGTCCTCGGCCTTACTCGACAGCCCGAGGATCGGAAAGGACATCGAGCAGCCGGCCGAGGCCAGTGCCAGCAGCAGCGCGCCGGCCAAGGATGCCCGGCGCGCAACCGGGCTGCGCTCACAGGGGCTCTGGCCCGCACGCCGCACGGGTCTATATATGTCTCGCAACTCAAACCGCATTACGGATCGCGCTCGCCCGACGCTTCCTGAAACCTCCGAGGATTAAGCACGTGAATGCGTTAACGAGCGGTGACTTCACCGAGGCCAGCGAGCCCTTCGCCCTGTTCGAGAGCTGGTTCGAGGAGGCCAAAACCTCCGAGCCGAACGACCCCAACGCCATGGCGCTGGCGACCGTCGACGCCGACGGTCTGCCAAATTGCCGCATGGTCCTGCTGAACGGGCGCGGCCCGGACGGGTTCGTCTTCTACACCAACACGCAGAGCCAGAAGGGCGAGGAACTGCTCGGCCAGAGCAAGGCCGCGGTGCTGTTCCACTGGAAGAGCCTGCGCCGCCAGATCCGGATCCGTGGTCCGGTCTCGGTGGTCGGCGATGCCGAGGCCGATGCCTATTTCCAATCGCGCCCGCGCGACAGCCGGATCGGCGCCTGGGCCTCGCAGCAGTCGCGGCCTCTGGAGAGCAGGTTTGCTCTTGAAAAGGCGGTCGCCGCCCATGCGCTGAAGTTCGGGGTCGGCGAGATTCCGCGTCCGCCGCACTGGACCGGCTTCCGGATCGCGCCGATCTATATGGAATTCTGGCGCGACGGCGCCTTCCGCCTGCATGATCGCATCGTCTTCCGCCGCGCCTCGCCAGGCGAGGCCTGGACGAAGACCCGGCTCTATCCCTGAGGGAAGTCTCGTTCCATGGCCATGCCCAAATTCGACTTTCCGAAGACCGAGCCGGGCAAGCGCCCGGTCATGCTGCTGACCGGTGCCAGCCGCGGCATCGGCCACGCCACCGTCATGCAGTTCGCCATGGCGGGCTGGCGCATCCTCTCCTGCTCGCGCCAGGCCTTCTCGGAGAAATGCCCCTGGCCCTCCGGCGCCGACGACCATGTCCAGATCGATCTCGGCGACCCCGAGGACACGATGCGCGGCATCGCCGAAATCAAGAAGCGTCTCGCCGCTGAGGGCGGCAAACTTCATGCGCTGGTCAACAATGCCGGCATCTCCCCGAAGGGACAGGGCGGCGCGCGCCTCGGCGCCGCGACGACCTCGTTCAACGACTGGCACAAGGTCTTCCAGGTCAATTTCTTCGCGCCGATCATGCTGGCGCGCGGCCTGCTCGACGAGCTGAAGGCGGCCAAGGGCACGATCGTCAACGTCACCTCGATCGCCGGCTCGCGCGTCCACCCCTTCGCCGGCGCGGCCTACGCCACCTCGAAGGCAGCGCTCGCCAGCCTGACCCGCGAAATGGCCGCCGATTTCGGCCCGCTCGGCATCCGCGTCAACGCGATTTCGCCCGGCGAGATCGACACCGCGATCCTCTCGCCCGGCACCGACAAGATCGTCGAGAAGCTGCCGATGCAGCGGCTCGGCAAAACCGAGGAGGTCGCCAAGGCGATCTATTTCCTCTGCACCGACGCCTCGAGCTACGTCACCGGCGCCGAGCTGCACATCAATGGCGGGCAGCACGTTTGAGCGCGCAGGGCCGCCGCGTCATCCCCTTCCCGACGGCCGGCAGGCAGCCGGTGCGGCCGGTGCTGGCCGCCTCGGTCGCCGTCTTCCGTGACGGCAAGGTGCTGCTCGCGACCCGCACCAAGCCTCCGGCCGACCAGCTCTGGTCGCTGCCCGGTGGCAAGGTCGAGCTCGGCGAGAACCTCGAGGCGGCCGCCTTGCGCGAGCTGGCGGAAGAGGTCGGCGTCAGCGCCCGGATCATCGGCTTCAACCGCCATGTCGAGATCATGGGGCGCGATCCGGAAGGGGTGGTTACGCATCACTTCGTCGTCGCCTCCTTCGTCGGCGCCTGGCTGGAAGGCGAGCCGAAGCCGGGGCCGGAAGCCGGTGCGGTGATGTGGGCCGATCCGCTGCGGCTCGGCGGCATTCCGACGACGCGCGAGCTCGGCGACGTGCTGCGCCGCGCCGCCGCGATTTTCTCGAGAGAGACCGGCGGCCCATGACGGCGCGGCGCCTCGGCTCGGCCCTGCTCTGCGCGCTCCTCGCCAGCGGGCCGGCTCTGGGTCAGCCGAATCAGCCGCGACAGTCGCCGCCTGCCTCGCAGCGCCAGGAAGCGCCGGCGCCGGAACCCGAGGCGCCGCCCCCGCCCTACGAGCCGCAATTGCTCAAGCTCGCCGAGATTATGGGCTCGCTCGCCTATCTGCGCACCCTGTGCGGCGCCCGCGAGGCGCAGGACTGGCGCGAGCGTATGGCGGCGCTGCTCGAATCGGAGGGCCGCGGCCCGCAGCGACGCGAGCGGCTGGCGAGCGCCTATAATCGCGGTTTTCGGGCCTATTCGGCGACGCATCGGGTCTGCGGCGAGGGCAGCCAGGAGGCCTCGAGCCGGCTCGCCAGCGAAGGCGAGAAGCTGGCACGGGCCCTGGCCGGGCGCTTCGGCGGATAAGCCGCGTTCAATCGTCGCAATTCGCCAAAACTCTCCCCAGGGAATTAACCTTTCTTAAAGACCATGATGGCGCCCCCCGCCGGCCCCGCCTATAAACCATTGCATCACTGCTTCGAGACGGATGCGTTCTCTCGCGCACCGGATCGGGAATGCACCCCGTTGACGCCTGCCGGGTTTTGAAGACTTCATGTCCGTTCTCTCCGACGATCTGCCGCTCGATCCGCTGCTCGCCGAAGATGTGAGCGACGCCCGCCGCGTCGCCTATTGCTATATCGAGGACGCCTTCGCCGAGGGCCGGCAGGACGGGCTCGATTCCGATGCGCTCGCCCATGCCGCACTGTTCGCGGCGATGCGCACGCTGGTCGAGACCTATGGCGAGGAAGCGACGGCGGTCTTCGCCCAGGCCCTGCCCGAGAAGCTTCGCACCGGCATCTTCACCACCGGCACGCGCCACTAGATCGCCGCGCGTCCGCCCGGACGCGGTCACGGCGAGCCATCGCATTGTTATCGCATCGGAATTCTCCGAAAAGTGGAATCCACCTTTCGGTCCGATGCTATAGTACAGAACGTCTTGCTCGGGCTTGCCCCCTGCATCTTAGGCCGGAAGAGGCTCCGGCCTGCGCCTTCTCGTCATGAATTTCTCGAGTCCGCGCTTCGCTGCGCCCGTGAATGACGGCAGGACCTTCAGCCGGCCGCCTTTCGCGCCGTCTCCGCCCGGCCCAGCAGCAGATCGCGCTCGCGCCGGTTCCTGGTCATGCCGGCAGCGCGCCTGAACTCGGCCTGCGCCTCGTCATGGCGGCCGAGCTTGGCCAGGAGATCGGCCCGCACGCTCGGCAGCAGATGGTAGTTCTTCAGCGCCGGTGCCGCGGCCAGCGCATCGACGAGCGCGAGCCCGGCGGCCGGCCCTTCCGCCATCGCGACCGCCACGGCCCGGTTGAGCTCGATCACCGGCGAGGGCGTCAGCGCGCCGAGCGCGCCATAGAGCGCGGCGATCCGCGCCCAGTCGGTCTCCTCCGCCTTGCGCGCCCGGGCATGGCAGGCGGCGAGTTCGGCCTGCAGGACGTAAGGCCCCGGCGACGGCGCCAGCCCCCGCGCCGTCTCCAGCGCCTTGAGGCCGTGACTGATTAGCAGATGGTCCCAGAGCGCCCGGTTCTGGTCGAGCAGCAGCACGGGCTGACCGTCCTGGCCGATTCGGGCACGCAGGCGCGAGGCCTGTAATTCCATCAGGGCGACGAGGCCGTGCACCTCGGGCTCCCGCGGTGCGAGCCCCGCCAGGATACGGCCGAGCCGCATCGCCTCCTCGCACAGCCCCGGACGCACCCAATCCTCGCCGGTGGTCGCGGCATAGCCCTCGTTGAAGATCAGGTAGACGACCTCGAGCACCGAGCCGAGCCGCTCTGCGAGCTCCGGCCCATGCGGCACCTCATAGGGCACATTCGCCTCGGCCAGCGCCTTCTTCGCCCTCACCAGGCGCTGCGCCATGGTCGGTTCCGGCACCAGGAATGCGCGGGCGATCTCCTCGGTGGTCAGGCCGCCGATCAGGCGCAGCGTCAGTGCGAGCCGCGCCTCGACCGCCAGCACCGGATGGCAGGCGGTGAAGATCAGCCTGAGCAGGTCGTCGCCGACCTCGTCGTCGAGCGCCTCCTCGAGCCCGGCGGTCGGATCGGCCTCCTCGTCGATATCGCGGCCGATCTCCTCGTGCTTGCGCTTCAGCATCTTGTCGCGGCGTAAGCCATCGAGGGCGCGGTGCCTGGCCGCCTGCATCAGCCAGGCGCCGGGATTGCGCGGCACGCCCTCGCCCGGCCATTGCTGCAGCGCCACGACCAGCGCGTCCTGCGCCAGCTCCTCGGCCCGGCCGACATCGCGCGTGAGACGGGCGAGGCCGGCGATCAGCCTGGGAGCCTCGATCCGGAAGACCGCCTCGATGGCGCGGTGTGCATCGCTCGCCGACATCGGCTGCGATAGACAGCATCAGGATCGCCGGCTGGCAAGCCGCCCGGCCGCGCCGCCCGCCAGGCGAGCAGCCGACTCTACTCGCCGATCTCGCTCTTGAGGCGCTGCCAGGTCGCCTCCGTCTCGGGCGTGACGATCTCGCCGAAATCGGCGAGGTCGTAGAGCGGGCGGATCTCGATCTCGGACGGGCCGGGCATAGGATTGGGGCAACGCTTGACCCAGGCGACCGCCTCGTCGAGCGAAGCGCATTCCCAGAGCCAATAGCCCGCGACGAGCTCCTTGGTCTCGGCGAAGGGGCCGTCGACGACCGCGCGCTTCGGCCCGTCGAACTGCACGCGCACGCCCTTGGCGCTCGGCTGCAGGCCATCGCCGCCCTTCATGATGCCGGCTTTCACCAACTCCTCATTATAGGCCATCATCGCTTCGAGCAGTTCCTGGCTCGGCGGCGCGCCGGCTTCGCTGTCCTTGGTCGCCTTGACCAGAATCATGAAACGCATCGGACTTCTCCTTGAGTGGGGAACGGATCGGCCGCGCTCCGTGACGGCCGTCCTTTGGCAGGGGATGAGTTCAGCTGGCGAGCTTCGCCGCCTCGGCGCGCACCCGCTCTTCCTGCTCGCGCAGTTCCGGCGTCAACACCTCGCCGAAATCCTCCATCTCGAAGACCGGCCGCAGCTCGATCTCGGCGCCCCCGTCGAAGGGCGCCCGCTTCAGCCATTCGACCGCCTCGTCGAAGGAACGGACCTGCCAGATCCAGAAGCCGCAGAGCAGCTCCTTGGCCTCGGCGAAGGGGCCGTCGGTGATCATCCGCTGCGTGCCCGAGAAGCGCATGCGCAGGCCCTTCGCACTCGGGTGGAGCCCCTCGCCCGCCAGCATCACGCCGGCCTTCACCAGCTCCTCGTTATAGGCGCCCATCCTGGTGAGCATCTCTGCGCTCGGCATCACGCCGGCTTCGCTGTCCTTGTCGGCCTTGACCAGAACCATCACGCGCATCTGTCTTCTCCTGCCCTTGGGGTTCGCTTTGCCCTGATGTCCGGAGCAGGAGAATTCCTGCCCTCTGTCTTCACGTCGAACGAGGCGCGGCGAGATCGACAGGCCGCCGAAACTTTTTTCAGAGCCCGGCGCATTTTTTTTGCAGCAGCGGAAACCGCCGTCGTCGGCACGTCGAATTGGAGGCCGCGAGCGTGACAGGGCCGCCGCAAAACTCAGCCGCGGCAGGCAAGCCAGGCGCGGAGGATCGCCGCGACCGCGGCGTCGGCATCCTCATCGTCGGTCGCCCAGGAGATCGCCGAGAGCCGCATGATCGCGAGGCCGCGCCATTTCGCCCCGCCGGCGAAGCAGGTGCCGTCGGCCTGCAGGCGGGCGATCACGGCATGCGTCAGCGCATCGCCTTCCGCCATGGGCAGATCGCTCCCGAAGCGCACCGCGACCTGGTTCAGGCAGACCTCGTTGACGATCGCGACACCCGGCTCGGCCTGGAGGCGCTCGGCCATCCGGCGCGCCAAGGTGCAGTGGCGGGCGACCATCGCCGCGATGCCGGAGCGGCCGAGATGGCGGATCATCGCCCAGCTGGCGAAGCCCCGCGCCCGCCGCGACAATTCCGGCACGAAATGGCTGGGGTCGCGCTCGCCATCGGCGACCTCGGGCAGATAGCTCGCCGCCGCCGTCATGGCGCGGCGATGCGCCTTTCCGTCGCGGATGATCGCATAGCCGCAATCATAGGGCGTCTGCAGCCATTTATGCCCGTCCGTCGCCCAGGAATCGGCCTCCTCCACACCATCGACCTGTTGGGCCGTCTGCGCGCTGGCCCGCGCCCAGAGCCCGAAGGCGCCGTCGACATGCACCCAGGCCCCGTGCCGGTGTGCGAACGGAATCAGCCGGCGGAAAGGATCGCTGGCACCGGTATTGATCTGGCCGGCCTGCAGCACCGCGATCGCCGGCCCTTCGCCGGCCTTGAGCGCCACCGCGAAGGCCTCGGCCTCGATCCGCCCCTGTGGATCGGTCGCGACCCTAACGACGCGGTCATGGCCGAGCCCCAGCAATTGCAGCGCCGAGAACACCGTGGTGTGCGCGTCGTCGCCGATCACCACCTTGATCGGCGGCGCCCCGAACAGGCCGTCGGCCTCGACATCCCAGCCGACGCGCCGCAGCACCTCGCTGCGCGCCGCCGCGAGGCAGACGAAGTTGGCGACCGTCGCCCCGGTGACGAAGCCGACGGACGCTTCCTGCGGCAGTCCGAGCAGATCGAGCAGCCAGCCGGAAGCGACCGCTTCTGCCGCAGCGGCCGCCGGCGAGGCCTGATGGTTGCCGGCATTCTGCCCCCAGGCGCTGGTCAGCCAGTCCGCCGCGACGCCGACCGGATGCGACGCGCCGATGACCCAGCCGAAGAAGCGCCCGCCCGCCATGGCGTGAAGCCCCGGCTGCATCTGCGCGTCGAGCGCCGCGATCACCTCGCCCGCCGGCAGACCCGTTTCCGGCGTCGGTGCCGCAAGGCGGCGCAGCATCCCGGCATAATCAGCCAGCGGCCGCTGAAGCCGGTTCGGCAAGGTCTCCCGGAACGAAGCGGCCCGTCGTGCCGCATCGGCGAACAGCTCCGCTTGATCGAAGGGCGGCTTCGGCATGGCGCGTGCTCCATGACGTCGGCGGGCCCATTCTGGCAGGAAACAGGCCATTGTCAGCTGAATATGCGAAGGTGCGTCGGGCTCGCCCCGCCCCGGCCACCAGGCACCCGTTTCCTGCGGAGCCTAGGGAAAACCGCCTCGTCATCGCGGTTGTCGGCACGCGGCCGGTTGAGCATGCCGCCGAAGCGACCTAACTATCCCTGCGAACGGCGCCCAGCCGCAGCCACCACGAAGCGTAAGGTTCGACATGCCGGCGATCAGACTGGTAGACCGCGGCGTCATCCGCGTCAGCGGCGACGATGCCCGCGACTTCCTGCAGAACATCGTCACCAACGAGATGGACGAGGTCGGCAGCGAGCGCGCCGGCTATGGCGCGCTGCTGACACCGCAGGGCAAGATCATCGGCGATTTTCTCATCGTCGCCGTGCCGGAGGAGGATGGCGGCGGCTTCCTGCTCGATTGCCCGCTCCTCCAGACCGCCGATCTGATGAAGCGCCTGAAACTCTACAAGCTGCGCGCCAAGGTGGCGCTCGACGACCTCAGCGAAAGCACCGCCGTCATCGTCGCGGACGATGGCGGCCGGCTGCCTGATGATCTCGGCCTGCGTTATGCCGATCCGCGCCGGCCTGAACTCGGTGACCGCGCGATCACCGATCTCGACGGTGTCGAGGAGATCGCGGGCGGCGCGATGGAGGATTATCACGCCCGCCGCATCGCCCTCGGCATTCCCGATGGCGGGCGCGACTTTGTCTATGGCGACGCTTTTCCGCATGAGGCGCTGCTCGACCAGCTCGGCGGCGTCTCCTTCAAGAAGGGCTGCTATATCGGCCAGGAAGTGGTCTCGCGCATGCAGCATCGCGGCACGGCGCGCTCGCGGGTCGTGCCGGTGGTCTTCAGCGAGGGTCTGAATCCCGAGGACGGCGTCGAGGCCAGCGCCGGCGGCAAGCTGCTCGGCCGCATCGGCTCCTGCGCGGGAGGCCGCGGCCTCGCTTTGCTCCGGCTCGACCGGGTGGCGGATGCGCTCGCCGCCGGCCACGGACTCGATGCCGGCGGCCTCGCCTTCACGCTGGAGAAGCCGGCCTTCATCCGCTTCCCCTTCCCCGGCGAGCCCGAATTCGGAGCGGCGGCATGAACGACCTCACCGGCGGGCGCGAGGCGGTCCAGGGAGCAGACGGCAAATATCGCTGCATCTGGCCGGGGAGCGATCCGCTCTACCTCGCCTATCACGACAGCGAATGGGGCGTTCCGGAATACGATTCCCGCACGCTCTGGGAAAAGCTGATGCTCGACGGCTTCCAGGCCGGCCTGTCCTGGATCACCATCCTGCGCAAGCGTGACGCCTTCCGCGCCGGTTTCGCCGGTTTCGAGCCGGAGAAGGTCGCGCGTTTCGGCGAGGCTGATGTCCAGCGCCTGCTCGCCGACGCCGGCATCGTCCGCCATCGCGGCAAGATCGAGGGCACGATCCGCAATGCGCGGGCCTATCTCGAAATCAGCGAGAAGCAGCCCTTCACCGACTTCCTCTGGAAACATCTCGACGGCCGGGTGATCCAGAACACCTTCCGGACCCATGAGGGCGTACCGGCGGAGACCGCCGTGTCGAAGGCGATCTCAAAGGAGCTCAAGGCTGCCGGCTTCACCTTCTGCGGCCCGACCATTGTCTATGCGGTGATGCAGGCCTGCGGCATGGTCAACGACCACCTCACCGGCTGCTTCCGCTGGGAGGAATGCGCGGCGCTCGCCCGCGACACCCGCCCGGCAGCCTGATGGCCAAAGCTCCTGCCGCACCACGCGCCTGGCAGCGCATGCTGTCGGGCCGGCGGCTCGATCTGCTCGACCCCTCGCCGCTCGATGTCGAGATCGAGGACATCGCCCATGGCCTTGCCCGCGTCGCTCGCTGGAACGGCCAGACGCGCGGCGCCCATTCCTTCTCGGTCGCGCAGCATTCCCTACTGGTCGAGGCGATCGCCGGCCATCTCAACCCGGACTGGTCGCGAGAATGGCGGCTGATGGCGCTGCTGCATGACGCGCCGGAATACGTCATCGGCGACATGATCTCGCCGTTCAAGGCGGTGATGGGCGACGCCTATAAGAGCGTCGAGCTGCGCCTGCTCGGCGCGATCCATCTGCGTTTTTCTCTGCCGGCGTCGCCCCCGGCGCTGGTGAAGCGCAAGACCAAGGAAGCCGACCACGTCGCCGCCTTCCTGGAGGCGACCGAACTCGCCGGCTTCGAGCGGGCCGAGGCGCTGCGCATCTTCGGCAGGCCTCAGGCGCTGCCGCGCGAGGTGCTGGACCTGCTGAAGCCCGAGCCGACGGAAGTGGCGCAACAGGCCTTCCTGGCGCGGTTCACGACCCTGTCCGACTGAGAGACCTTGAGGCCGCCGGAGGAGAGTTTGCCGCGGTCTCAATAGCAGGAAACGAACTCCCGATAGACCCAGCCCACGACCTGGCCCGTGCCGCGCGGACGAATCAACACCCAGGGCCGGCCGCGCTCGTCGAAGCTCGAATTCACCACCCTGA
Source organism: Allobosea sp. NPDC055594 (assembly GCF_053618995.1). NCBI lineage: Bacteria > Pseudomonadati > Pseudomonadota > Alphaproteobacteria > Hyphomicrobiales > Alloboseaceae > Allobosea > Allobosea sp. NPDC055594. The sequence continues at coordinate 258,024 of NZ_JBSHIO010000005.1, read as the reverse complement.
CGCCGACGCCGTTGGTGACGCGGCCGATGATGTCGCCATTGGGCGTCTCGCGGATGTTCAGCGGCGTGCCGGTCGGGTCGGTCACGGCGCAACGATTCTGCGCCATGGCCGGGCCGGCGGCGAAACCGGCAGCGAGGGCGGCAGCGAAGAGTCCGAGGCGGAGGGCGGTCATAAGGGCATCCTTCTGGTCGTCGACCAGCGTCCATGGCCGCCGGCCTTCCGCCTATGTCGGCCTCAGAGCGGTTCTCGCGCCGCCGCCGTCACAAAAATGCCACGTCGATCGCGGTTCGCCCGCCCGCATCCAGATCTTTGATAGAGGTCAAGGATCAGCCGCCCCGGCTCATGATCGAAGCGGTCTGCACCGCCTCATGCGGCCCCTCCGTGCAGGAAGCTCTCCGATGACGTCTCGTATCGCCCTCGCCTCGCTCGCAGCCGCGCTCCTGGGCGCGACGTCGCTCGGCGCCACCGCCGCCGACCTGCCTTCGCGCAAGACCGCCCCCACGATGACCGCCATCGACCCCTGGAACCCCTGGATGATCCGCGGACGCGCCCTCGTCGTGATGCCGCAGGAATCGGCCAGCCTGCGGATGGGCGGCGCGCCGATCGTCGGCGGCGACGTCTCGATCTCGACCTCGGTCGTGCCCGAGCTCGACATCACCTATTTCTTCACCCGCAACCTCGCGGTCGAACTCATCCTCGGCGTCACCCCGCACAATGTGAAGGGCGCCGGCGCGCTCGCGGGCGCGCGCATCGGCTCGGCCTGGCTGCTGCCGCCGACGCTGACGCTGCAATATCATTTCGATCCGATCGGCGCCTTCAAGCCCTATGTCGGCGCGGGCATCAACTACACCGTCTTCTTCGACGAGAAGGCCAAGGGCGGCTTCACCAGCTTCAACCTGAAGGATTCGTTCGGCTTCGCCCTGCAGGCCGGCGTCGACATCATGCTCGACAAGCATTGGGGCATCAATTTCGACGTGAAGAAGCTCTTCCTCGAGCCCAAGGTCAAGGTGAATGGCGGCGCCGTCAGCGGCAAGGTGAAGATCGATCCCTGGATCTTCGGCACCGGCATCACCTACAAGTTCTGAACGCCTCCCGCGCGTCCGGACCGGCCGTCGCCCTTCCAAGGGCGGCGGCTTATTGTTTCCAGAAAGGCAAAAGTCCTCGGCAATCTGACGCCTATCGGATAAAATAATCCAGAGACATAGTGGCCTCCAGCACGCATTGGACCGCCGAGAGGAGCCCGCCATGTCCGCCACCGAGCCCAGCCTGTCCCTGCCGAAGGGCGTCGTCGTCAAGGGTGCGCTCGCCGCGCGCTATGACGAGATCCTGAGCCATGAGGCGCTCGCCTTCGTCGCCGATCTGCAGCGCCGCTTCAACGAAACCAGGAAGCGCCTGCTGGCGCTGCGGGCCGAGCGCCAGAAGCGCTTCGACGCCGGCGAGACGCCCGACTTCCTGGCCGAGACCCGGCATATCCGCGAGGGCGACTGGAAGGTGGCGCCGATCCCGGCCGATCTGCTGGATCGCCGTGTCGAGATCACCGGCCCCGTCGACCGCAAGATGATCGTCAACGCGCTGAATTCCGGCGCCAAGGTCTTCATGGCCGATTTCGAGGACGCCTCCTCGCCGGTCTGGGCCAACATGGTCGAAGGCCAGATCAATCTCACGGATCGCTGGGCCGGCAAGATCGACTTCACCGACGCCACCACCGGCAAGGCCTACAAGCTCAAGGACAAGCCCGCCGTCCTGATCATTCGGCCGCGCGGCTGGCATCTTCCCGAGCGCCATATCGAGATCGACGGCGAGATCGCCTCGGGGTCCCTGGTCGATTTCGGCCTCTATGTCTTCCACAACGCCAAGGCGGCGCTGGCCCAGGGCTCGGGCCCCTATTTCTACCTGCCCAAGCTCGAGAGCCATCTCGAGGCCAGGCTCTGGAACGACGTCTTCGTCGCCGCCCAGAACGCGCTCGGCCTCAAGACCGGCACGATCAAGGCGACCGTGCTGATCGAGACCCTGCCGGCCGCCTTCGAGATGGACGAGATCCTCTACGAGCTGCGCGACCACATGGCCGGCCTGAACTGCGGCCGCTGGGACTACATCTTCTCCTTCATCAAGAAGCTCGCCCGCAACAAGGCCTTCATCCTGCCCGACCGTTCGCAGGTGGTGATGACCAAGGCCTTCCTGCGCGCCTATTCGCTCTTGCTGATCAAGACCTGCCATCGCCGCGGCGCCTTCGCCATGGGCGGCATGGCGGCGCAGATTCCGGTCAAGAACAACCCCGAAGCCAATGCCGCCGCCTTCGCCAAGGTCAAGGCCGACAAGGAGCGCGAGGCCGGCGACGGCCATGACGGCACCTGGGTCGCCCATCCCGACCTCGTCCCGGTCGCGATGGAGGTGTTCGACCGGCTGATGCCGCAGCCGAACCAGCTCGACAAGAAGCGCGAGGATGTGAGTGTCGGCCGTGCGGATCTCCTCGAAGTGCACGAGGGCAGCCGCACCGAGGCCGGCTTCCGCGAGAACATCCGCGTCGGCGTGCAGTATCTCGAGGCCTGGTTGCGTGGGCGCGGCGCCGTGCCGATCTACAACATGATGGAGGATGCGGCGACGGCCGAGATCAGCCGCGCCCAGATCTGGCAGTTCGTCCAGTACGGCGTCGAGGTCGACGGCGGCACCAAGGTCAGCGCAGATCTGTTCAAGCGCTGCCTCGCCGAGGAAATGGAGCGCGTCCGCGGCGAGCTCGGCGCCGAGGCCTATGACAAGGGCCGCTTCCCGGAGGCGATCGAACTCTTCGCCAAGCTCTCGCTCGCGCCGGAATTCGAGGATTTCCTCACCGTCCCCGCCTATGGCAAGCTCGGCTGAAGCCCGCGACAGGCACCGCCATCTTGGCGCCTGCCGGTAAGTTGACAAAGGCCCCGGGCCGGGCTCGTCCCCGGCCCGGGGCCATGATGATCGGAGGCAGCCCATGTCCGACGAGAGCTTCATGCGCGAGGCGGTGGCGCTCGCCCGCGACAATATCGGACAGGGCGGACGCCCCTTCGGCGCCGTGCTGGTGCGCGACGGCAAGATTCTCGCCCGCGCCGTCAATCGCACCCACGAGACGAACGACCCGACCGCCCATGCCGAGCTCGAAGCGATCCGTCAGGCGAGCGCGGAGCTCGGCACGCCGCGCCTCGACGGCGCGACCATCTATGCCAGCGGCCATCCCTGCCCGATGTGCATCGCCGCCATGCACCTGACCGGCGTCAAGGCGGCTTTCTTCGCCTATTCGAACGAGGATGGTGAGGAATTCGGCCTGTCCACCGCCAAGGTCTATGCCGAGATGGCCAGGGATCCGCAGGCCCAGTCCATCCCGCTGCGACCCTTGCGCCCCGCCGACGAGGCCGGGCTCTATGAGGACTGGAGCCGCAAGCCCGGCTAGCACAGCCGGCCCGCAGGCCGGCCACGGCAACGCTAATGACGCATCGTGGAGAACCGGGCCTTTTTCGACAGCATGACCCGGATTCGGCGGCTCGCCGCAGCGCTGCATTCATTCTAAGCTGACCCGCAGCCTTGCAATCGGCGAGGCTGCGGGTCAGCTAATTTCGGGCGTCCGCCAGTCCGGCCCGCTCGATTCGCCGCCTGGATTTGCCATGCCGTCTCGCCTGCTCGCCATTCTGCTCGCCACTGCCCTGCTCAGCCCTGCCGCGGCGGCCGCCAACACGCTCACGCCCGAGCAGCGCCTGCGCAGCAATGGCGACTTCGCCGGCAAGAAGCCCGGCAAGACCGCGGTCGATCTCAGCGGCCTCGCCTGCATGCCGTCGGCGACCGGCACGCTGCGCTGCCTCGTGATCAATGACGAAGGCTCCTTCGCGCAGTTCGCCCAGATCGCCGAGAACCGCGTCACCCCTGGCGCGACCGTGCCCCTGATCGGCGACGAGGCCTCCAGCGCCACGCTCGGCACGCCGCCCGGCGGCATCTGCAGGGAAGCCGGCGCATTCGCGGAACTCGACGGCGAGGCCGTCACCTTCTCCGCCGGAGCCTTCTACGTCGCCGGCTCGCATGGCTGCTCGCGTCACAAGGGCGAGTTCCGGCTTTCGGCCTTCCATCTCGCCCGGCTCCGGGTCGACGAAGCCGGCTCTCCGTCCGGGAAAATCGAGCTCACCTATCGCCTGAGCGACATGCTGCGCCAGGCCGGAGACGCCGCGCCCTATTTCGGCAAGGCCCTCAATGACGAGAACGGGATGAATCTCGAAGGCGTCGCCGTCACCGGCCCGATCCTCTGGGCCGGCCTGCGCGCGCCCTCGATCGCGGGCAAGGCCTTCCTGGTCGGTGCGCCGGTCGACGCCCTGTTCGCCCCCGGCCACGATCCGGCAACGGTCGCGCCGACCGTGATCGCCATTCCCGCCGACCGCGACCGCGGCATCCGTGACCTCGCCGCCCTGCCTGACGGCCGGCTTCTGGTCCTGGTCGGGCCGGCTGCCGAGCAGTCGCTCGCCTATTCGCTCCTGCTGGTCGACCCGATCAAACCCGAGGCCACCAGGCTGCTCGGCGACCTGCCGGCCCGCCCCGGCCTGAAGGCGGAGGCAGTGACGATCCTCGGCCAGCGTGGCAACCGACTCGATGTCATCGTCGGCTATGACGGCGCCAAGAATGGCGGCTTCGAGCGCTACCGCCTGCCGCTGCCCTGAGGTCTCCCGATGTCCGTCCACGATTTTCTCGGCCGGCTCGAGCCGCTGGTGACGCGTTATCGCTCCGAGGTCGCCGGGCCCCGCGAGCATCTGGCCTTGTTGCGCTGGCAGATCGGCGAGCGTCATGCCCTCGCCGAGCGCGACACCTTTCCCGGGCACGTCACCACCAGCGCCTTCGTGCTCTCGCCGGACCACGCCCGCATCCTGCTGATCGACCATGTCGTGATCGGCCGCTGGCTCCAGCCCGGCGGGCATTACGAACCGGCGCCGCGCTTCCACGAATCGGCGGCCCGCGAGGCGGTGGAGGAAACCGGCGTCGCCGGACTTTCCCTGCACCCCTGGCATCGCAGCGGCGACCTGCCCTTCGCCATCGACAGCCATGAGGTTCCCGGCAAGCCCTCGCGCGGCGAACCCGCCCATATCCATCACGACCTGCAATATCTCTTCCTGGCCGACCCCGCTTTGCCGCTGGTCGCGCAGGAGGAGGAGGTTCATGCCGCGGCGTGGAAACCGGTCGCGGAGCTGGCGGAGATCGCTCCGGTCGCTTTCGCGCGGCTGCAGGGGCTGGCCGAGACCGCCTGAGTTCGGGGCCGCCACGAGGCCGCCCTGCGCGAGCCGATGTTGCGCAGCGGCAACTATCCGGCGCAATGCAGCAATCGCGCCGGCCGGCCTCTCGCGGCAGCGAATGCGCGGGCGCATGCTGGCCCGGTTCGCCGCCCTTTCGAAAGCGCCCGCCGCATGCCGCTCCGGCTCGCTCTCCTCGCCCTCGCCGCTTCGGCCGCCCTGGCGCCCGCACCAGCCGCCGACCTGCCCGCTCGGAAGCCGGCACCGGCCGCCCCGCCTGCGCTCTCGGCCTGCACCGAAAGCGACAGCATCCCGATCGACGCCTTCGGCTTCACCACCGGCTCGGAGGTCGCCGACCCCGGCTCCTTCGGCGCCAGCCTGAGCTATGGCGGCGGCTTCGGCGCTCGCGACGGCCGGCAGTCCGTGCACGGACTGCAATTGCAGGGCTCCTACGGCCTCTGGCCTTGCATCGAGATCGGCCCTTACCTGCTCGGCGGCTACACCGACGCGACCATCGCCGGCATGAAGGCCGATGCGCGCGGGCTCGGCGCGGGCCTGGAGATGAAATACCGCCTGCTCGGCCGCGACCTGCACGGCCTCGGCCTCACCATCGTCGTCGATCCCAGCTTCAATCGCACCGACCCGACCGGTGCCGGCCCCTTCACCACCTACAACACCGGCCTGCGCCTCTATGCCGACACGGCGCTCATCCGGGGCAAGCTCTATGCCGCCCTCAACCTTTCGCAGGATCTGACCTGGACCGGCCCGAGCCCCTATCAGCGCTCATCGACCCTGACGCTCGCCGGCTCGCTCGCCTGGCAGGTCGCCGACGGGCTCTATCTCAGCGGCGAGATCCGCCATCAGCGCCGTCAGAACGAACTCGGCCTCGGCGACAATCTCGGTTACGCCACCTTCGCCGGCCCCGGCGTCTACTGGCAGGCGACGAAGGCGCTCGCCATCTCGGCAGCCTACAATGTCCAACTCGCCGGCAAGGCCAAGGGCCAGCCCGGCGATCTCGACATCAGCAATTTCAGCCAGCATCTGGTGAAGCTGAAAGCCGCCTACAATTTCTGACCCCGCGCTCGGCAATATGAATCCGACTTTCCCCGCCATGCGATGACAAACGGGCTGCGATGGTAGAAGCCTCACTGCGGACCGTGCCGCACGCCGCGGCACGCGCGATCTGATAAAAACTCACATGAACCCGCTTCCCGCCCTCGCCAGGCTCGGTTTCGACACCGGGCGCCTCGGCTTCACGCTGCGCACCTGCTTCGCCGCCTGCCTCGCGCTGCTGGCCGCCTGGGCGCTCGGGCTTGAGCACCCGCAATGGTCGGCGATGACCGTCTTCGCCTCGGCCCAGCCGGCCCGCAACATGCTCCTGGAAAAGGCCTTCTTCCGCGGCGTCGGCACGCTCTCCGGCACGGCGGTCGGCGTCGTCCTGATGCTGCTTTCCGGCGGCCTGCCGCTGCCGGTCATGCTCGGGCTGGCGCTCTGGGTCGGGCTCTGCGCCTTTGCCGGCAATCTGCTGCGCGGCTTCGTCTCCTATGGCGCCCTCATCGCCGGTTTCTCGGCGGCAATGGTGGTGCTGCTCGACATCGGCCACCCCGACCATGTTCTCCTTCTGGCTGTGGACCGGTTGCTGACCGTGCTGACCGGGATCGTAACGGCCCTGGTCGTCGGGCTTCTCTTCGCACCGAAGGAGGGCGAGGACGCCGTCGCCGGCGAAGCGCGGCAACTGGCCATCCGCGTGCTGCGGCAGCTCACGAGCCTGCTTTCGGGGACGCGGCCCGGCGCCGAGGAGCAGCGGCAGACCTTGCGACAGCTCGCCTTGCTCGACGAGGCGCTCGAACCTCACGGCGCCGGCTCGCTCCGCTCGCGCCGCTCGGCCCGCAGCATACGCAGCCTGATCTCGGCGCTGGTCTCGGCCCTGGTCTGGCTCAGGACCGCGCCGGAAACGCTGCGCGTCGAGCCGGTCGGAAAACTGCTCGAACAGGCGGCCGACGCCCTGGAAGGCGCGGCGCCGGTTACCGAGATTCTGCCCCTGCTCGAACAGGCGGCCGATCTCGCGAGCGAGCACCCGCCCCTGCGGGATGCGATCCTGCGCCTGGAGGCCGCCGCGAAGGAGCGGATCGGCGTCAGCGACGGCGAAATCCGACCGGCGCGCATCGAGCATCCGGTCATCCTGCATCGCGACTGGGTCGGCGCCCGGCAGGCCGCCCTGCGCGCCGGCGGCATCATGCTGGGGCTGGGCACGCTCTGGGTGGTCACCGGCTGGCAGGCAGGCGCGTTGCTGCTGCTCGGAACTTCGGTGATGGTGACGCTGTTCTCGACCTGGGAGAACCCGGCGCTGATCATGCGCAAGGTGCTGGTCGGCCAGGCCTGCGGCGCCCTCGCAGCGCTCGCCTGCCGCTGGCTGGTCTGGCCGCATGCGACGAGCGAGCTCGAGCTCGTCCTGATGCTGATGCCCTTCATCATGCTCGGCGCCCTGCCGATGGCCCATCGCCGCACGATGCTCGGCTCGATCGACTATTGCATGGCCCTGCTGCTGCTGTCGCAGCCCGCCTTGCCGCTCAAGGGGGATCTCGCCGGCACCGTCTTCACCGCGCTCGCCGTCGTGTCGGCGCCGCTCCTGACCCTGATCGCCTTCCGCACCATCTTCCCGACCGATGCACGCCAGCGCCTGCAGGTGCTCGCCGGCATGATGCTGAGGGAGTTGCAGGATCTCTGTAGCGCGCCCGAGGCGGCGCTGCGCGCCGCGACCTGGCGGGCCCGGCTCAATCACCGGCTGCTGCGGCTGGTGCGCCTGTCGCAACAGGCGGGCGAGCGGACGGGCACGCAGGAGGATGGCGGCATCGCCGTGTTCGCGGTCGGCATGGCGGTGCTGCGCCTGCGCGCCATGCTAGCGGAAACCGATCTCGCCCCGGCCACGGCGCACGCGATCAGGCTGGCACTGGCGCGCATCGCCAATGCGGCAGAGCAGCCCGGCAGAGCGGTGCAGGCCCTGGACGAACTCGCGAGCCGCCTCGACGAGGCAGGGCGCGGCGAGGCGGAATCGCTGCGCGCTGCGAGCCGCGCCCTCGCTGCCCAGGCTTCATTCTTCCAGGATCAGGGCGGCCACCCGGATACGGCGGCCGGTACTCCCGGCTGATTCCGATGCGATAACAATGAGATAGATCACCGTGACTGCGGCCGAACGGAGGCGCGGCGATCCAGGCCTTCAGCGCAGCAGCGACGAGCCCGTCATCTCCGCCGGCTGCTTCAGTCCGAGCAAGGCGAGCAGCGTCGGCGCGACATCGGCGAGGCGCCCCTCGGCCAGCGCCTTGGCACCGCTGCCGATCACCATCGCCGGCACCGGGAAGGTGGTGTGGGCGGTATGCGGATTGCCGGTCACCGGATCGACCATCAGCTCGCAATTGCCGTGGTCGGCCGTCACGAAGAGCGCGCCGCCCTTGGCGAGGATCGCGTCCGCGATCTTGCCGAGGCCGGCATCGACGGTCTCGACCGCCTTGACCGCGGCCGAGAGCACGCCGGTATGGCCGACCATGTCGGGATTGGCGAAGTTCAGCACGAACAGGTCATAGGTCCCGCTCTCGATGGCGGCGACCACCTTCTCCGTCAGCTCCGGCGCCGACATCTCCGGCTGGAGGTCATAGGTCGCGACCTTGGGCGACGGCGTCATGCTGCGCGCCTCGCCTTCATAAGGCTCCTCGCGCCCGCCATTGAAGAAATAGGTGACGTGCGGGTACTTCTCGGTCTCGGCGAAGCGGATCTGCTTCAGCCCCGCCCTGGCGACGGTCTCGCCGAGCCCGTTCGCCAGGCTCTGCGGGGAAAACAGCGCCGGCATCAGCGGATCGAGCTCGGAACTGTAGGAGGTCATGCCGACCGCAGCGACGAGCTTCGGCGCCTTCGGCCGCGGGAATCCGCTGAACTCGGCGAAGAGCAGCGGCGCGAGAATTTCGCGGATGCGGTCGGCCCGGAAATTGAAGCTGAGCAGTCCGTCACCATCCTTCATGCCGCCGAATCCCGCGATCACCGCCGGCTTGATGAATTCGTCGCTGACATTGGCGGCATAGGCCGCCTCGATCGCCGCGGCCGCGCCGGGCATCTGTTCGCCCTCGCCGAGCGCCATCGCCTTCCAGGCGAGTTCGACCCGCTCCCAGCGGTTGTCGCGGTCCATGGCGTAATAGCGCCCGGACAGGGTCGCGACCTTGACCTGCTCCGGCAAGGCCGCCTGAAGCGCCGCGACATAGTCACCGGCCGAACGCGGCGGCGTATCGCGGCCATCGGTGAAGACATGGATCACGGCCGGAATGCCGGCCTCGACCAGCAGCTTCGCCAGCGCCACGGCATGGTCCTGATGGGCATGCACGCCGCCGGGCGAGACCAGACCGATGAGATGGCAGGTGCCGCCGCTCGCCTTCAGCTTCGCGACGAGGCCGCTCGCCGCGAGCGCCTGCTTCAGCGTGCCGTCGGTGATCGCCTGGTTGATGCGCGGCAGATCCTGCATCACGACGCGCCCGGCGCCGAGATTGAGATGGCCGACCTCGGAATTACCCATCTGGCCCTCGGGCAGGCCGACATCGAGCCCGCTGGTGCGCAGGAAGGCATGCGGCGAGGACGTCCAGAACCGGTCAAAATTCGGCGTCTTCGCCAGACGAACCGCATTGTTGTTCGCGTCGTCGCGCCAGCCCCAGCCATCGAGGATCATCAGCATGACGGGACGGCTGGACATCTTGGCAACCTGTGCATCTGCGAAAAGGTGCTTGTGCGGATATCACGCTCCGCGCGGCCAAGGCGAGCGCTAAGGTGGCGCAAGCGGAGGGAGGAGAGCGCGTATGACGATCAAGGCAGTGGTGTTCGATGCCTATGGCACGCTCTTCGATGTGCAGTCCGTCGCCGGACTGACCGAGGCGGCCTTTCCCGGCCATGGCGGCACGATCACCCAGATCTGGCGGCTGAAGCAGCTCGAATACACCTGGCTGCGCTCGCTGATGGGCCGCTACGAGGATTTCTGGAGCGTCACCCGGGCATCGCTCGACTTCACGCTGAAGACGCTCGGGCTCGAAGCGACGCCCGAGCTCATCGTCCGCATCGCCGCCGCCTATGACGCGCTCGCCCTCTACCCGGAAGCGCTGGACGCGCTGAAAGGCCTCGCGCCGACACGGCTCGCCATCTTCTCCAATGGCAGCCCGTCCATGCTGACCAACCTCACCAGGCAGGCGGGGATCGACGGCCTGCTTGAGACGGTGATCAGCGTCGACGAGATCAGGGCCTACAAGCCCGATCCGCGCGGCTACCGCCTCGTCGAGGACAGGCTCGACCTCTCCCGCGAGGAGATCCTGTTCGTCTCCTCCAACGGCTTCGACATCGCTGGCGCCAAGGCCTATGGCCTCACCGTCGCCCGCATCGAGCGGATCACGCCCGCCGCGCTGCGTGCCGAACTCACGAGCGGCGCGATCGGCCCGGCGGCGATGTTCAAGGCGCTGCGCATGCAGCCGGAACAGCTCGGCGAGCCCGCCGATCTCACCATTTCGGCGCTGACGGAGCTCGTGCCCTATGTGGCTGCGCGGCGCTGACGGCGCTGCTGCGCCCGCTCACACCACGCTGGTCAGGCCGCCATCGACCATCAGCAGATGGCCGCTGACATAATCCGAGGCTTCCGAGGACAGGAAGATCGCCGCGCCGATCAGCTCTCTGGTCTCACCCCAGCGCCCGACCGGCGTGCGGCTCTTGACCCAGTTCGAGAAGGTCTCGTCGGCGATCAGGGCCTTGTTGAGCTCGGTGACGATATAGCCTGGGCCGATCGCGTTGACCTGGATGTTGTGCTTGCCGAGCTCGGCGGCGAGGCCCTGCGTCATCAGCGCGACCGCGCCCTTGGTCGCGGTATAGGGCACGATGGTCGGCCGACCGAGCTTGCTCATCACCGAGCCGATGCTGACGATCTTGCCGCGATTGCGCGGCGCCATGCGCTTCGCCACCGCCTGAGTGACGTAGAACACCGAGTGCAGGTTGGTGGCGACGAGGAAATGCCAGTCCTCCGCCGGGAAGTCGACGAAGGCGCCGCGCTTCTGCGTGCCGGCATTGTTGATCAGGATGTCGATCGGCCCGATTTCGGCCTCGATCGCCGCGACGCCGGCCTCGACCGCCTTCTGGTCGGTGACGTCGAAAGGAGCGATGGAAACCTTGTGCCCGGCGGCGGCGATCGCGCCCTGCGCCGCCTCGAGCTTGGCCTTGTCGCGTCCGTTCAGGACGACATGCGCTCCGGCCGCCGCCAAGCCCTCGGCCATGGCGAGGCCGATGCCCTGGCCGGAGCCCGTGACCAGGGCGATACGCCCATCGAGCTTGAACAGATTGAGCGACATCCTATCCTCCCGGTCTCGTGGCTTGGCACCTCGTCCCGGCTTGGGTAAGCGTTTTAAAACGATTAGACAATCGCCGGGACCGCATAGCCGCTGGTCCCCCAGGGAGAGCTTCCATGCGCGCCGTCGTCATTCATGCCGAGAAGGATCTCCGCGTCGAGGAGACCAGGACTCCCGAGCTCGGCCCGCTTGATGTGCGCGTGCGGATCAAGGCGGGCGGCATCTGCGGCTCCGACCTGCATTACTACCTGCATGGCGGTTTCGGCACGATCCGCGTGCGTGAGCCGATGATCCTCGGCCACGAGATCGCCGGCATCGTCGAGGCGGTCGGCGCCGAGGTCTCGCGCGTCGCTCCAGGCGATCTCGTCGCGGTCAATCCGAGCCGCTCCTGCGGGCGCTGCCGCTATTGCCAGACCGGCCAACAGCAGCACTGCCTCGATATGCTGTTCTATGGCAGCGCCATGCGCTTTCCCCATGTCCAGGGCGGCTTCCGCGAGCAGTTGGTCATCGAGGAGCGCCAGGCGGTGAAGCTCCCCGCCCATATCGGCGCAGCGCAAGCGGCCTTCGCCGAGCCACTCGCGGTCTGCCTGCATGCAGCCAAGCGCGCCGGCCCGCTGCTCGGCAAGCGCGTGCTGGTCACCGGCTCGGGGCCGATCGGCGTGCTGACCGTCGTCGCGGTCCGCGCCGCCGGCGCCGGCGAGATCGTCGTCACCGACGTGGTCGACGGACCGCTGCCGATCGCCCTCAAGATGGGCGCGACCACCGCGATCAACGTCATGTCCGAGCCGGACCGGCTCAAGGCCGACTACGGCGCCGACAAGGGCAGCTTCGACGTGATGTTCGAGGCCTCCGGCAACCAGCACGCCCTGACTGGCGCCTTCGATGTCGTCCGCCCCGGTGGCGTCATCGTGCAGATCGGCGTCGGCGGCAATTTCACCCTGCCGATGAACGTCGTCGTCGCCAAGGAGTTCGAGCTGCGCGGCTCCTTCCGCTTCCATGAGGAATTCGACTGGGCGGTGGCGCTGATCGCATCGGGCCGGATCGACCTCTCGCCGCTGCTCACCGCCTCGATCCCGATCGCGCGTGCCGTCGAGGCCTTCGACCTCGCCGCCGACAAGTCGAAGGCGATGAAGGTGCAGCTCGCCTTCGACTGAGGAGGCTTGCCCCGAGAAGCGCGGCATTCCGGCTCGAGCCCTCGGGGCCGGAATGACCATGCGGCGGGAGCGACAACGAACTCAGATCGCCGCATGTCCTTCCGGACGCACGGCGATCCATCTCTGTCTCATGGCACCGTATTCATCCGAAAAGCGGACTCCGCTTTTCGGACCGAGGCTCTAGCGGTCGGCGCGCGCGACCACCGCCTGGAGCAGCACATTGAGGCCGGGCTCGAGATCGTCCCGGTCGCAGTTTTCCTCATTGTTGTGGGTGATGCCGCCCTTGCAGGGCGCGAAGATCATCGTCGTCGGCGCATGGCGCGCGACGAAATAGGCGTCGTGCCCGGCCTGGCTCAGGATATCCTGCGTCCGGTAACCCATGGCCAGCGAGGCGCTGCGCACCTGGTCGACCAGCTCCGGTGCGAAGATCGCCCCACCCCAGTTCCAGACGTCGAGGATTTCGGCAGTGCAGCCTGCCCGCGCAGCTGCCTCGCCGACCGCACGGCGCATCCGCTCGGCCATCACCAGCGCGGTTTCCGGGTCGGGATGGCGGACGTCACAGACGGTCTGGGCCCAGTCGGAGAGAATGCCGGGCTTGTTCGGCCAGGCGATCAGCCGCGCCGCCGTCGCCTTGCCGCCGCTGCCGGCATATTCCCAGCCGAGCTCGTCGACGGCGACCAGCAGGCGCGCGCCGGCGATCAGCGCGTTCTTACGCCGCTCCATCGGCCAGGGACCGGTATGGGCGGTCTCGCCGCGGAACTCGACCAGCATGCCGGTGCTCGGGAAGCCGCCGGTGACGACACCGACCTGCATGCCGTCGCGATCGAGATAATAGCCCTGCTCGATATGGAACTCGAAATAGGCATCGAAGGCGTGCGGCTTCTCTTCCATCTCGCCGAGATAGCCGATCCGCGCCAGCTCCTCGCCGATCGACTTGCCGTCGTCGTCGCGGCGCTCGCGCGCCCAGTCGAGCCCGTAGGCGCCGACGAAGCAGCCGGAGCCGACCATCGGCGGCGAGAAGCGGCTGCCTTCCTCATTGGTCCAGTTGACCACTTCGAGCGGCCGACGGGTGCGGTGGCCGAGCGCGTCGAGCGCCCGGCAGACCTCGAGCCCGCCGAGCACGCCGGCGATGCCGTCGAAGCGGCCGCCATTGACCTGGGTGTCGAGATGGCTGCCCATCACCACCGGCGGCAGGCTGTCGTCGAGGCCAGAGCGGCGGGCGAAGATATTGCCCATGCCGTCGATGCGGACCGTCAGCCCGGCCTCGCGGCACCAGCCGACGAATTCGTCGCGCATCTGCTTGTCGGCATCGCCGAGCGCGAGACGCGAGAGGCCGCCCGGCCGCCCGAGGCCGATCTCGGCCGAACGCTCGAGGGTCGCCCAATAGCGCTCGATATCGACGCGCGCAGACGCTGGCAGTGCCATCACACTCTCCTGACTATCTCGAAATTCTCAGTGGCCGAACAGTCGCGCCGGGCCGAGCACGATGCCGGGGAACAGCACCATCAGCAGCAGCACCGCCACCATCGAGCCGATGAACGGCAGCAGATAGCGGAACGAGGCCGACATCGGGATGCCGCCGACCCGGCAGGCTGCCATCAGGTCGATGCCGAGCGGCGGCGTGTTGGCGCCGATGGCGAGGTTCACCGTCAGCAGCACGCCGAAGAACACCGGGTCGATCTGGTAGGCGCGCAGGATCGGGATGAAGACAGGCGCCAGGATCAGGATGATCGCAATCGTCTCCATGAAGGTGCCGAGGACCAGCAGCACGGCCATCATCATGAGGAGTGCGACAGTAGCGCTGCTGGTCGCCGAGGAGATCGCGTTGACGATCAGCTGCGGCACCTGCTCGGCCGCCAGGATCCAGCCGAAGATGCTGGCGCAGGCGATGACGAACAGGATCGAGGCCGAGCCTTCCGCCGTCTGCTTCACCAGATTCCAGACCAGCGGGACGGTGAGTTTGCGATAGACCAGCCCGCCAACGACCAGCGCATAGAGCACGCCGATTCCGGCGGCTTCCGTCGCCGTGAAGATGCCGCCGCGAATGCCACCGATGATGATCACCGGGCCGAGCAGAGCAAGCGCGGAATCCTTCAGCGCCAGCCAGAGTTCGCCCCAGTTGAAGGCCTCGCCGCCGCGCCAGTCGTTCCGGCGTGCGATGATATAGGCGACGATCATCAGGCCGAGGCCGGTCAGAATGCCGGGGATGATGGCCGCGACGAAGAGCGCGCCGATCGAGGTGTTGGTCGCGGTGCCGTAGACGATCAGCACGATGCTGGGCGGAATCACCGTGCCGAGCGAACCGGCGCAGCCGAGCAGCGAGCAGGAGAAGCCGGTATCGTAGCCGCGCTCCTTCATCGCCGGCAGCATCATCGTGCCGATCGCCACGACATCGGCGACGCCGGAGCCGGACAGCGCGCCGAACAGCATGCAGCCCATCACCATCACGATGGCGAGTCCGCCGCGGGCGCGCCCGACCAGGGCGCTGCAGAGCCGGATGATGCGCGGCGTCAGATCGCCGTGCAGCAGCAAAAGGCCGGCGAGCAGGAAGAGCGGGATCGCGAGCAGGGTAAAGGAATCGATGCCGGCGATGACGCGCTGCGCCACGACGATCAGCGGCGCAAGATCGGATACGAGCAGATAGACGACAGAGGCGAGGCCGAGCGCGACCGCGATCGGTGCGTCCAGCGCCACCAGCACGGTGAAGCTGGCGAGCAGCAGGGCAAGTCCGAGCGTCACGGGGCGCGCTCCTTGAACAGGGGCAGAAGGATGACGATGGCCGAGAGGCCGGCTCCGATCGGCAGCGCGACGTAGACTACGGCATTGGGGATCTGCAGCGCGGTCGTCAGGCTGTCGAGGCCGGCTTCGGTGAGCTGCCAGCCGGTATAGGCGAGGATGACGAAGAACAGCGCCGTCAACAGCCGGGCAACCAGCTCCAGCCCGCGCCGCCGGCGTTCATTGCGCACCAGCAGGGGCAAGAGGCCGGCATTGAGATGGCTGGCACGCACCGTCGCCGGCACGAGGCCGATGAAGACGCTCCAGATCAGCAGGCTGCGCGGCAGCTCCTCGGACCAATAGGGCGTGGTGCCGAAAACATAGCGCCCGAGGGCGACATAGACCACGACGGCGCTGAAGAGCGCGACGCCGAGGGAGGACACGCCCAACGTCAGCCGGTCGACAAGGTCGACCACACGGGCGAGCGCGCCTTTTGACGCGGCAGGCGATGAGTCGGGGGTCATGAGAGCCTCTCCTCGGCGGGAATGGGATCGCCGGAAGGCGAGACGCCGCCAGGCCTTCGCCTGGCGGCGTCCTGCCGGTCCGCGATTGCGGACTTACTTGCGGTACTTGTCGAGCAGCGCCATCAGGGCCGGGCCATAAACGGCCTCCTGCGACTTCCAGACCGGCTGGACCGCGGCGATGAACGGCGTCGGATCGACCTTGTTGACGGTCATGCCCTTGGCGGTCAGCTTCTCGACCAGCTGCTGGTCGGAGGCGGTGACCATCTTGCGCTGCTCGTCGCGCCATTTCGCGGCGGCGGCCAGCACGGCCTCCTTGTCGGCCGGACCGACCTGATCCCAGATCCGCTTGCTGACGACGAGGCAGGCGGCACCCCAGACATGGCCGGTCAGGGCGGCGTATTTCTGGACGTCCGCGAAGGACGAGGAATCGATGATCGAGAGCGGGTTCTCCTGCGCGTCGAACACGCCCTGCTGCAGCGCCGAATAGAGCTCGCCGAAGGCCAGCGGTGCCGGCTCGGCGCCGAGGGCGCGGAAGGTGTCGAGCCGGACCTTGTCGGGCGTCACGCGGATCTTCACGCCCTTCAGGTCTTCCGGCTTGTTGACCGGCGCCTTCTTGGTGGTGATGTGGCGATAGCCGTTCTCCCACCAGGACAGCACGACGATGTTCTTGGCCGCGAGCAGTTTGGCGAGCTCGGTGCCCATCTCGCCGTCGAAGGCAGCGAAGGCCTTCTCGCGGGTCGGCCAGGCATAGGGAAGCTCGACGATGCCCATGCGCGGCTCGATCGGCTGGAAGGAGCCGCTGCCGATGACGCCGCCCTGCATGGTGCCGATCTGCAGGCCTTCGACGACGTCCTTCTCGGTGCCGAGCTGGCCCGACGGGAAGACCTGGATGGTGACGCGCCCCTCAGTCGCCTTGGCGACGTCCTCGGCGAAGCCCTTGGCCGCGACATTCCAGCTGTGGCTCTCGGCCAGCACATGGCCGAGCCGGATCTGGACCTTGTTCTGCGCCATGGCCGGCACGGCGGCGAAACAGCCGAGGACCGCGGCGACCTTCGCCAACGCGGTCATTCCGACGAATTTCATGGTTCTTACCCCTCTATGCGGTTTTCTAGATATGCCCGTGATTGTTTGAGGCACGGGCGTGGCTGGCAAATAGATATTGGCTATGCTTGGCATCCGGGCCGTGCTCAAGCCCGGCGCGCAGCTATCCGCTCCCCCCGTATGGGGCTGGGACAGCGCGGATTTCGGCTGCTTCAGGCGATCACCGGCGCCGTGATGGCGTTCAGCGCCGAGACCAGATCGGTCGGCCGCATCCTAAGCTGCAATCCGCGCTGGCCGCCATTGAGATAGACCAGCTCATGCACCAGCGCCTGCTCCTCGAGCGCGGTCGCAATCCGGCGGATCTGGCCGAAAGGACTGATTCCGCCGACCTTGTAGCCGGTCAGCCGCTCGGCCTCGGGCGGCTTCATCATCTGGGCCGACTTGCCGCCGAAGGCCGCGGCGAGCTTCTTCATCGAGACTTCGCGATCGGAGGGCAGGATCACACAGACCGGCTTGCCGTCGACCAGCGCCATCAGCGTCTTGAGCACGCGCTGCGGCGGCTCGCCCAGCGCCTCCGCCGCCTGCAGGCCGACCTTGTCGGCCCCGGGATCGTAATCATAGCTGTGGACGGTGAAGGCGACGCCCGCCTGCTCCAGCACTTTCGTCGCCCGTGTCGCCTTCGACATTCCAGCCTCCAGGGCGCAGCCGCCGCGGCCACAGCCTTCCGATGCGGCGCGGACCATCTTCCGTGGCCGGAGCAACGTCAATGCGGCCGGCTGCGGGCCGGAAGCCAACCGGACGCAGCTCGCCCGGCGACAAGGGCCGCAGCCTGACTTGCTCGCCTCCGGAAAGGCGATATATTCAAAGATAAAGATACATCTAACAAGATCATGGGGAGGTCATATGCTGAACCGTCGCGACATCCTGCTCGGCGGCACGGCCGCTGCACTGGCCGGCTCCGCTTCGGGCGCCGTTTCCCAGGTGGTCGCCACGGCCAAACAGGGCGAGCGGGCGATCTCGATCCTCAGCGACGGTAGCTTCGAGATGCCGCAATCGATGCTGGCGCGCGATGTCCCGCTCGACGCGATTGCCCAGGCGACCAAGGCGAGCGGCCCGACCGTCAGCGTGCTCAACGTCACCTGCTTCAGGCAGGGCGATCAGGTCGTCGTTTTCGATTGCGGCTCGGGCGCCAACTTCCTGCCTGGAACCGGCAAGCTCGCCGCCAGCCTGGAATCCGCCGGCATCGCGCCCGACAGCGTCACCCATGTGCTCTTCACCCATCTCCACCCCGACCATTTCTGGGGGGCGCTCGACGATTTCGACACGCCGCTCTTTCCGAACGCCCGCTGGCATGCCGACAAGCGCGAGGTCGCCTTCTGGACCGACGCCAAGGTCTACGAGAAGCTGCCCGAGGACCGGCACGCTTTCGCCGCCGGGGCGCAGCGCATCGTCAAGGCGCTCGGAGAATCGCTGGAGCTGCACGATGCCGGCTCGGAATGGGTGCCGGGCGTCGCCGCCTTCGACACGGCCGGCCATACACCCGGCCACGTCTCCTTTGAGCTCAAGGATGCGAGCGGCCCGGTCTTCGTTCTCGGCGATGCGCTGACGCACAGGATCGCCTCCTTCGCCCATCCGGAATGGCGTCCGGCCTCCGACCATGACCCCGATCTCGCCGTCGCCACTCGGCGCAGGCTGCTCGACCGCGCCGCGAACGAGAAGGCGCGGGTGATCGGCTATCATCTCGATGGCGCCATCGGCCGCGTCGAGCGCGACGGCAACGCCTATCGCTTCGTCTCTGGCGGCTGAGCACGACGGGACCATGCGGCAACGCCGGTCTCGCCGGCGCGCCGCCCGAATTCAGCGTCCCGCAGCGTAGAACTTCGCCTTGTCGGGCTTGTAGGTCCAGGCCAGCCCGGCATTCTTCCAGCCATTGACCGTGCGCTGGCCGTAAGGGGAAGCATCCCCCTCGAAGCCCTCATACTGGCTGTAGACCTGGGTGAACCCGGCTTCTGCCAGCTTGTCGACGGCGCGGGCCGAACGGTCGCCGGAGCGGCACATCAGGATGACGCGATCGTTCTTGGTGAGGCCCTTGGCGGCCAGCAGCCGCTCGACGTCTCGGCTGAAGACCGGGTTGGCATCGAGCTTGTAGCGCCCTTCCTTGTCGTCCCAGTCCCAGAACTCGGTGACCTCGACGAAGGGGACGTGACCGTCGATCATCGGTGCCCAGCCGGTGAACATCATCTCCGCCCGGGTCCGCACATCGACGAACAAGGTGCGTGCCCCCTCCCGGCTCATCGTCTCGGCCGCCTCGCGCGGCCGCATATAGAGGCCGAGCGAGGTCTGCTTGGCCTTGGGGATGGTGGCCTGAGCCTGGGCCGAGGCTGCCGCCGGCGCGGCGCCGGGGGCAGCTGGAGCCTGCGCCGAGGCGGAAGAGATTGCGGCGGCCATGACGATGGCCGACAGGATGGCGATCTCGCGTTTCATGCGGATATCCCTCACCGGTTCTCGGCTATGCCCGCGCCGCTCAGCGCGGCTGGTGCGGGCAGGTGCGGATGCCGAGCAGCGTGTAGGCCGGGCAGAAGCGGAACAGCGCCGTCGCCAGCATGACCACCCCCCAGACCGTCAGCGCGTATTTCCAGGCGCCCCAGCCGGCGACCAGTTCGGCGAGCGGCGAGACGAAGGCCGCCATGACAAGCACGATACCGACGACGAAACGCACCCAGCGATCAAGGACACCGACATTCATCGACCCGCTCCATGGTTATAACATATTTATATTCATATATATGAATTATAGGATGTCAATAGGGCCGCTATGCGGCATGGCTGGTCCGTGACCATGATTGTGCGAGCCATCGAGCAGCCGTTCGATGATGTCGATCAAACAAGACAGCGATTTCCGGACTTTCGGGCCCTCCGCCCTGCATGTCGCCAGCACGGCGCGCCGGATCGCCGCAGCTTTCAGCCGCCTGGAATGCACTGCTGGCGCGTATCGCCGCAGGGTTACGCCGAACGTGCTCCGCTCAGCGCCGGAAGATGAAGAGGTTACGGATCGAACCTTCCATCAGGAAGGCGATGCCGAGTCTGGCGCCGATCATCATGCCGCCGATCGCCAGCGGCCAGGACAGCGCCATCATCGAGCCCGCCGAGATGCCTTGCCCGATCGTGCAGCCGCCGGCGAGCACGCCGCCACCACCCATCAACGCCGCGCCGAGGAGATGCCGGCGCATCTCGTAATGGTCGTCGAAGGCCTCCCAGCGGAACTCCGCGTCGAACAGCGCCGAGACGAAGGAACCGCAGATCACGCCGACGATCGTGCCGACGCCGAAATCGAACAGCCCGACCGGGGTGGTCAGCACCGCATAGAGCGCGCGGCCGACCGGCGACACGAAGGTCAGGCTCTGCGTGCGCGGGTTGAGGGCGAACTCGTCGATGGCGACTCCGGTCGCCCACCACCCCAGGACCACACCGAGCCCGAGCGTCGCCCCCGCGAGCAACAGGCGTGGCGAGCGCCGCAGCCGCCGGTCGATCACGACCGCGCCGATCAGCAAGGCCGGCGCAACGATGCCGAGCGCGAGCCGCAGATCCCCGAGCCCCAGCCATTCCAGCACCGAGGGCAGATCGCCCTGGACCGAGCCCGGCACGGCGACCGCAACCTGCTCCAGAACGTCGATCCGCAACGGCGCCAGGATGCCGCGCAGCGTCGCATAGGCCACTGCGCCGAAGACCATCATCACGATCAGGCTGCGCAGATCGCCGGCACCGAGCCGGATCAGCGAGCCGAAGCTGCAGGTGCCGACCAGCGCCATGCCGATGCCGAACAAGGTGCTGCCGAGGAGGATCGAGAACCAGGCGAGCGCGCCCGGCACATAGGTCGAGAACGCGGGCGAGAGATCGCCGCGCCAGATCATCAGCTGCGTGCCGAACAGCGCAATGGCGAGCGCCAGCCCGAATATCCGCAGCCGGCGGGTATCGCCGCCGATCCAGAAATCCTCGACCGCCCCGAAAGAGCAGAGTCGCGCCCGTCGCACGGTGAAGCCGCATGCGGCGCCGATCCCGACGCCGACCAGCGTCACAGCCCAAGGGGAGAGCGGCGCCACGGCTCAGCGCACAGGCGAGGGAACCATTTTGGTCGTCAATCCTCTTTCGCCGGCTTCTGCGGTCCGCAGAAAATGTCGTAGATCACCGAGATCACGCGCCTGACATCGTCGTTGGCGAGGCTGTAATAGATCGCCTTGCCATCCCTTCGCGTCGTCACCAGCTGGTCGAGCCGCAGCCGCGCCAATTGCTGAGACACCATGGGCTGACGCAGCGAAAGGATATGCTCCAGCTCGGTCACCGTGCGCTCGCGTTCTGCGAGCAGGCAGAGCAGGAGCAAGCGGTTCTCATGCGAGAGCGCCTTGAGGAAATCGCTCGCCTTGCGCGCCTTGCGCATCAGGACATCGAGCTCGGGCGAGAACTCCTCGCCGTCGCGCAGCTCGGTCTCGAGAGCCTTGGAAACGATCGCGCTCATTGCTTTTCCATTGTCGCGGACAGGCCGCTCGTTCGCTCTATCGTCTTTTCTATGTCAGCTAGCATCTTGCCAAGCAAACCCCAGAACGTGTCGTTGCTGAGATAGCCGGTGATCCGGCCGATCTCGCGCCCCTCAGAAACCAGCACGAAGGTCGGCGTGTAGCGCACCGGCTTGGCGAGGCCAGTCTCAGGCGCGCCGCCCTTGCCGAGGTCGATCCGCCGCAGCGGTGCCGCCCGCCCCTCCGCCGTATTGTCGTAGCCAGGGGCGACCTCGCGGTCCCAGCGCTCGCACCAGACGCAGCCCGCGCGCTCGAACATCAGGAGCTCCGCGCCGCGCGCCGCCATGGCCGGCAGCAGCAGCGCAGAGGCGACAAGCAAAGCACGCATGACATTGGCGGTTGCATTCATCCCGTTAACATAGTCGTATTCAGATATATAAACCAGAGGCAGGAT
Organism: Allobosea sp. NPDC055594; assembly: GCF_053618995.1. Lineage (NCBI taxonomy): Bacteria > Pseudomonadati > Pseudomonadota > Alphaproteobacteria > Hyphomicrobiales > Alloboseaceae > Allobosea > Allobosea sp. NPDC055594. The sequence continues at coordinate 236,038 of NZ_JBSHIO010000005.1, read as the reverse complement.
CAGGGCGTGTTCGACATCTCGATCGCAGGTGCCTTCATGGCCGGGCTGCTCTCCTTCCTCAGCCCCTGCGTGCTGCCTTTGGTGCCGCCCTATCTCTGCTTCCTGGCCGGGGTCGGCATCGGCGAATTATCCGGTTCCAGCGGCAGGCTCGAGGCCCGCCAGTCGCGCCGGATCGTGATGATGGCCGGCGCCTTCGTGCTCGGCTTCACCACCGTCTTCGTTGCGCTCGGCGCCACCGCTTCGACCATCGGCACCGTCGTCACCGCCTATTTCGAAACGCTTTCGATCATCGCCGGCGCGCTGATCCTGATCATGGGCCTGCATTTCCTCGGCTGGCTGCGGATCCCCCTGCTCTATCGCGAGGCGCGCTTCCAGACCGAGCGCAAGCCGGCGAGCATGATCGGAGCCTATCTCGTCGGCCTCGCCTTCGCCTTCGGCTGGACCCCTTGCGTCGGGCCGGTGCTGGCGACGGTGCTGATGGTCGCCGGGGCGGAAGGGACCGCTGCCCGCGGCGCCACCCTGCTCGCCGCCTATTCGCTGGGGATCGGCGTGCCCTTCCTGCTCGCGGCCGTGTTTGCCGGCCCGTTCCTCAATCTGATGGCGCGGTTCCGCCGCCACATGCCGGTGGTCGAGAAGACCATGGGCGCGGCCCTCGTCGTCACCGGCCTGCTGTTCATGACCGGCACCATGCCGGTGCTGGCCGGCTGGCTGCTCCAGACATTTCCGGCCCTCGGCACGATCGGATAGGGAGAGGCTGATGCTGACGCGCAGAATCCTGCTGGGCACCGCCCTCGCGGCAACGCTCGCCAAACCGGCGGCGGCCGCCGCCATCCTGGGCGAGGACGGGCTCTACCATCTCGACTGGTATCTCGAGAGCTTCCTCGACCTCGCCGAGGACCTGCAGGGCGCGACCGCCAACGGCAAGCGGCTCGCCATCATGTGGGGGCTGAAGGGCTGCCCGGCCTGCCGCCGCATGCACGAGGTCCATCTCGCCGACCCCGCCATCGAAGGCTACATCAAGGCGAATTTCGAGGTGCTGCACCTCAACCATATCGGCGCGCGCGAGGTCACCGATTTCGACGGCGGCAAGCTCGGCGAGAAGCAGCTCGGCGAGCGCTACGGGGTCAGATTCACCCCGACGATCCAGTTCCTGCCCGAACATGCGGACGGGCTGAAGGATCGCAAGCCACAAGCCCGCGAGGTCGCACGCATGCCCGGCCTGCTCGAGCCGCCGCAATTCCTGGCGATGTTCCGCTATGTCCGCGAGAAGGGTTATGACAGCGCGCCCTTCCCCGACTGGCTGAAGCGTAATCCGGTGAAGTCGGGCTGAGCCGAAACGAAGAAGGCGGGCCGCAGATGCGACCCGCCTTCACCGTCTTCCCGGCCGCAAGAGCGGATCGCCCCCGCCTGCACCTTTGTCGCTACTTGTTCACCGGCGATTCCGGGTCGAACAGATAGGCCATCACATCCTTGATCTGCTGCTCGTCGAGCACCTTGTTGATGCCGAAGCGCGGCATGTTCGAGCAGGGCACCACCGCCATCGAGTTGTAGATCTTGGTATAGGCGTCCTTGATCGTCTCCGGATCGTATTTCCGGTCCTTGCCATAGGCGGCGAGACTCGGGCCGAGCGTGCCATAGCTGACCTCTTTCGGGTCGAGCTGGTGGCATGCGAAGCAGTTGCCGCCGGAGACGGTGTTCGGCGCGTCGGAGAACTGGCCGCCGCGCCCGTTATTGGCGACCTGATAGCCCTTCTTCCAGTCGCCGAGGAATTTTCCGTCGGCGGGATAGGAGACGCGCGCCGATTCGCGCTTCAACATCGCCTCGGACTGCGCCGAGGACGGGCTGTTGCGGGTCGTGTTGCAGACGGCGAGCGACTCGTCCGGCTTGATCCGGGCCTGCCATTCCGGCGGCGCCTTGCCGAAGGTCGCGGCAAGGTAAGCGTCGATCACGGCCTGGCTCGGCCGCTCGTCGGCAAGTGCCGCGCCGGCCGAAAGCAGCAGCGCGGCACCGGCGAAGATGTGCTTCATCATGTCGTGCCCCTTCAGCGCTTGATCGACGGAACCTTGATCTCGCCGCCTTCGGCCTGCTTCTGCAGGAAGACGGTGAGAGCGGTCAGCGCGTCGGTGCCATAGCCGGGCACCGGCCAGCGCTGCTGGCGATAGCAGTCCCAGAGCCGGTGCTGCATGGTGCGCAGCGCGCTCTGCGAGACGCGATAGGTCGGCCAGGAAGCCATCGTCTCCTGCGCGGGCTTTCCCTTCACCGAAAGGTTCGGCAGCCCCTGCAGGCGGATGCGCTTGCCTTCCTCGGCATGGCAGGTGGCGCAGGAGAAATCGTTGACGCCGCCGCGGGTGTAGAACAGTGCTTCGCCGACCGCCGCCATCTCCTTTTCCTTGGCATGGGAAAGCTGCGGCTGGATCTTCATATCGCTCGACTTGTTGGCGATGAAGGCGACGAGATCCTCCATGTCGGAAGCCCGGGCCGGGCCGGAGAAGCGCCGCATCACCACCTCCTTGGTGTCGAGGCCCTGGAGCTTGTCCATGCACCAGAGCAGGCGCTGCTCGGTGTCCATCACCTTGTCGGCATCGGCGAAATAGCGCGGCAGCTTGGCAAAGGCGCCTTCGAGCTTGCCCGGCCCCTCGCCGAGATCGCAGGCCTCCAGCGAAGCGTTCTTAGTGCCGCGTTTCTCCGCCCAGAGCACCTCGCCGCGGTCGACCGCCAGGAAGCCCGGATTGGAGAACGGGTCCGACAGCATCTGGCGATAGCGCTCGATTTCCTTTTCGCTATCGTCGAGCGGTGGCGACTGCGCGGTCAGATGGCCTGCGGCCATTGTCATGGCGGCAGCCAGCACGGCCGCCCCGATCATGGGGAGCTTCATCCCTTGCCCTTTCGTTCCCTCTCGCAACCGCGTTTTCGCGGCCCGTGCTGTACGCCTCTCTCTTTGGAGGGGCTTTACATTCACAAAAAACAATATCACGATACGTGAGAATGATCGCGAGCCGGCCCCGCCGTCAAGAGCGAAACAAGAACATTTCAAAGGAGGAAACCCGATGTCTTCAGGGCTTACGCGCCGCAGCACGATCACGGCCGGCGCCATTGCCGCCTTCGCCAGCCTGCTGGGCTCGCGCCTCGCCTTCGCCGATGAGAAGGCCGTCGAGGCCGAGATCAAGAAGCTCTACGGCGACAAGAAGCTGGGCGAAGGCAAGATCAAGCTCGACGTGCCTGAGATCGCCGAGAACGGCTTGGTCGTGCCCGTGAACGTCGAGGTCGAGAGCCCGATGACCGAGGCCGACTACGTCAAGGCCGTCCACATCTATGCCGACGGCAACCCGCTGCCGGGCATTGTGAGCTACACGTTCACGCCGGCCTGCGGCAAGGCCTCGGCCGCCACCCGCATGCGCCTCGCCCAGACCCAGAACATCATCTGCGTCGCCGAGATGTCGAACGGCTCGCTGCACATGGCAAAAGCCAACATCAAGGTCACGATCGGCGGCTGCGGCGGCTGATTTCGCCGCCGCTTCAACGAGAACAACGACGCTTCAAGGTGAGGATGCCCCCATGACCACCAAGCCCACCCCGCGCGTGCGCGTGCCGGCCAAGGCCGCCGCCGGCGAGCTGATCGAGATCAAGACCCTGATTTCGCACGAGATGGAATCGGGCCAGCGCAAGGATTCGCAGGGCAAGACGATCCCGCGCAAGATCCTGAACAAGTTCAGCGCGAGCTTCAACGGCAAGCCGGTCTTCTCGGCCGACTGGCAGCCGGCGATTTCCGCCAACCCCTACCAGTCCTTCTTCTTCAAGGCGACGGAATCCGGCGAGTTCACCTTCACCTGGAAGGATGATGACGGCTCCGAATACACCGCCAAGAACAAGCTGACGGTCGGCTGAGCCCTCTCGTCATTGCGAGCGCTAGCGAAGCAATCCAGTCTCTCAGAGCTCTGTCGCTCCTGGATTGCTTCGTCGCCTCGCTCCTCGCAATGACGGCCCAAGCGCCACTTGAAGAGCCCATGGATCGCGATGTGCGCGCATCCAAAGGATGAGTCATGATCTCGAGACGCGAATTCCTTCAGGCCACGGCGGCCGCGGCGGCGATTGCCACGGCCTCCGGCCTCGGCCCGCTCGGCCGGGCAGCCGCGCAGCAGAAGCTCTCCCAGGCCGATATCCTGCGCTTCGACCCGCTGGGCACGGTGACGCTTCTCTATGTCACCGACATCCACGCCCAGCTGATGCCGCTGCATTTCCGCGAGCCCTCGGTCAATCTCGGCGTCGGCCCGGCCAAGGGCCAGCCTCCGCATCTCGTCGATGCCGAGTTCCGTGCGCATTTCAAGATCGCCGCCGGCTCGGCCGACGCCTTCGCGCTGACCTCCGATGATTTCACCAGCCTGGCCAGGACCTATGGCCGGATGGGCGGGCTCGACCGCGTCGCGACCCTCGCCAAGGCGATCCGGGCCGAGCGCGGCGACGACAAGGTGCTGCTGCTCGACGGCGGCGACACCTGGCAGGGCAGCTGGAGCTCGCTCCAGAGCAAGGGCCAGGACATGGTGGAGGTGATGTCGGCGCTGAAGACCGACGCCATGGTCGGCCATTGGGAGTTCACCCTCGGGGCCGAGCGCGTCAAGGAGATCGCCGAGAGCGCCTCCTTCGCCTTCCTTGCCCAGAACATCCGCGACAAGGAATGGAACGAGCCGGTCTTCCCGCCGCGCAAGGTCTTCGAGAGGGGCGGCGTCAAGATCGCCGTGATCGGCCAGGCCCTGCCCCGGACCGCGATCGCCAATCCGCGCTGGATGTTCCCGGACTGGGAGTTCGGCATCCGCGAGGAGGAAATCCAGAAGCAGGTCGAGGAAGCCCGCGCCGAGGGCGCCGCCATCGTCGTGCTGCTCTCCCATGACGGCTTCGACGTCGACAAGAAGCTGGCTTCGCGGGTCAAGGGCCTCGACATCATCCTGACCGCCCACACCCATGATGCGATGCCGGGCATGATCCGCGTCGGCGACACCGTGCTCGTCGCCTCCGGCTCGCATGGCAAATTCCTGTCGCGGCTCGACATCGCGGTGAAGGACGGCAAGGTCTCCGATATCCGCTTCAAGCTGATGCCGGTCTTCTCCGACGCCATCGCCCCGGATGCCGAGATGGCGGCGCTGATCAGGAAGGTCCGCGAGCCCTACGCCGCCGATCTCGCCAGGGAGATCGGCCGGACGGAGTCGCTGCTCTACCGGCGCGGCAATTTCAACGGCTCCTTCGACGATCTGATCTGCGACGCGATGCTGAGCCAACGCGACGCCGAGATCGCGCTCTCGCCGGGCTTCCGCTGGGGCGGCAGCCTGCTGCCGGGCGACGCCATCACCTGGGAGGCGGTCACCAACGCCACCGCGATCACCTATCCCAACTGCTACCGCATGGAGATGACCGGCGCCCAGCTCAAGGAGATCCTCGAGGACGTCGCCGACAACATCTTCCACCCGGACCCCTATTTCCAGGGCGGCGGCGACATGGTCCGGGTCGGCGGCATGGGCTACGCGATCGATGTCGGCAAGCCGATGGGCAGCCGCATCTCCGGCCTGACGCATCTGAAGTCCGGCCAGCCGATCGAGGCCGCGAAGAAATACGTCGTCTCCGGCTGGGCCAGCGTCAACGAAGGCACGCAGGGGCCGCCGATCTGGGACGTGGTCCGCGACCATGTCGCCGCGACCAAGACGATCACCATCAAGCCGAACGACGCCGTCAAAGTCACCGGGGCCTGACGCGGTCTTTCGAGCCGCCTGCCCTCGCCCAACCAGGACGTATGCCCATGAGCTCTGAAAACCAGGCCGGGCCGCTCAGCCGCCGCCGCTTCCTCGGCGCAGCCGGGGTGGCCGGCGCGGGCCTAGCCGCCAGCACTCTGCCCGCGCGCGCCCAGGCGCCCGCTCCCGATCCGCTGATCACCGAGGTCCAGGACTGGAACCGCTATCTCGGCGAAGGCGTCGACAAGCGCCCCTATGGCACGCCCTCGCGCTTCGAGAAGCATGTCATGCGCCGCGACGTCTCCTGGCTGACGGCCTCTCCCGAATCCTCGGTCAACTTCACGCCGCTGCACGAGCTCGACGGCATCATCACCCCTTCCGGGCTGTGCTTCGAGCGCCATCATGGCGGCATCGCCGATATCGATCCGGCCAATCACCGGCTGATGATCCATGGGCTGGTCGAAAAGCCGCTGGTCTTCACCATGGAAGACCTCAGGCGCATGCCACGCCAGAACCATGTCCACTTCCTGGAATGCGCCGCCAATTCCGGCATGGAATGGCGCGGGGCGCAGCTCAATGGCTGCCAGTTCACCCACGGCATGATCCATAACGTCATGTACACCGGCGTGCCGCTGAAGCTGCTGCTCGCCGAGGCCGGGCTCAAGCCCAATGCCAAATGGCTGATGCTCGAAGGCGCCGATTCCTCCGGCATGAACCGCTCCCTGCCGGTGATGAAGGCACTCGACGACGTGCTGATCGCCTTCGCCATGAACGGCGAGGCGCTGCGCCCCGAGCAGGGCTACCCGCTGCGCGCCGTGGTGCCCGGCTGGGAAGGCAATATCTGGGTGAAGTGGCTGCGCCGGATCGAGGTCGGCGACATGCCCTGGCAGGCCCGCGAGGAGACCTCGAAATACACCGACCTGCTCGCCGATGGCCGCTCGCGCCGCTACACCTTCATCATGGACGCCAAGTCGGTGGTGACCAATCCCTCGCCGCAGGCCCCGCTCAAGCACAAGGGCCGCAACGTCCTCACCGGCCTCGCCTGGTCGGGGCGCGGCACGATCAAGCGCGTCGACGTCACGCTCGACGGTGGCAGGAACTGGCAATCGGCCAGGATCGACGGGCCCGTGCTCGATAAGTCGCTGACCCGCTTCTATGTCGATTTCGACTGGGCCGGCCAGGAGCTGCTGATCCAGTCGCGGGCCATCGATTCCACCGGCTATGTTCAGCCGACCAAGGAGGAACTGCGCAAGGTCCGGGGCGTCAACTCCATCTACCACAATAACGGCATCCAGACCTGGCATGTGAAGGCGAACGGGGAGACCGAGAATGTCGAGATCGCTTAAGCCGGTTCTCCTCGCAGGCCTGGCCGGTCTCGCCATTATCGGCGCCGGCCCGCTGATCGCCCAGACCGCCAAACCGCAGGCTCCTGCCGCCACGCCTGCTCACGCCTCGCCCGCCAAGACGCCGGCGCTCGGCCTCGGCCGCCCGGCTCTGCCGGAGGAAATCAAGGCCTGGGACATCGCCGTGCGTCCCGATGGCAAGGGCCTGCCGCCCGGCAAGGGCACGGTGAAGCAGGGCGACGAGATCTTCCAGGCGCAATGTGCGAGCTGCCATGGCGAGTTCGGCCAGGGCAATGGCCGCTGGCCGGTGCTCGCCGGCGGCCAGGGCTCGCTCAAGGCCGACCGGCCCGAGAAGACCATCGGCTCGTTCTGGCCCGATCTCTCGACGGTGTACGACTACATCCGGCGCGCCATGCCCTATGGCAACGCCCAGTCGTTGAGCCCCGACGAGATCTACGCCCTGACGGCCTATCTGCTCTACCTGAACGACATCGTGAAGGATGAGGAGTTCGAGCTCACGGACAAGAACTTCACCTCGGTGAAGCTGCCCAACGCCGCCGCATTCTACGACGATGATCGCGAGACCACCGAGAAGGCGTTCTGGGGCAAGGAGCCCTGCATGACGAACTGCAAGACCGAGGCGAAGATCACGGGGCGCGCCGTGGTCCTGGACGTGACGCCCGATTCGAAATCGGCGCCGAAGGTCGACTGATGGCGGGCACCTTTCCGGTTCCGGCCTGGCTCGGCTCGGTCGCGACGGCGCTCGCGCTGTCGGCCGGTCCGGCCAGCGCCACAGGCGACAAGGCCCTGGGAGAATATCTCTCCTCCGAATGCACGACCTGCCATCAGAGCAGCGGCCGGCAGGTCGGCGGCATCCCGGCCATTATCGGCCACCCGGCCGACCAGTTCATCGCGCTGATGATCACCTATCGCGACAAGCAGCGCGACAACCAGGTGATGCAGACCATCGCCGGACGCCTGACGCGCGAGGAGATGGATGCGCTCGCCGCCTATTATGAAAGCCTGAAGCCGAGCCGTTGAGCGTGCGATTGCGCGCCGCGGCTGGGGCGGATGAAGATCGGTCAGGTCCGCAAGAGGCCGCCGGGACTACCGACAAGACGATGTCGCAGGACGATGTCGATCGAACGAGCACTGGGGAGAGAGACATGCAGATCAATCGCCGCTCCGTCGTCCTGACCGGCCTGTCGGCAGCCGGAACTTTCGCATTGGGAGCACCGGGCGTTCTCGGCCAGGCCAAGCCCCGCGTCGTGGTGATCGGCGGCGGCGCCGGCGGCGCTACGGCGGCGCGCTACATCGCCAAGGACAGCCAGGGCGCCATCGCGGTGACGCTGGTCGAGGAGAACGAGAGCTATCAGACCTGCTTCCACTCCAATCTCTATGTCGGCGGCTTCCGCAAATACGAGGAGATCGTCCACGGCTACGATGCGCTGACGAAGAACCACGGCATCACGCTGGCACGGGCGCGGGCGACCCAGATCGACCGCGACAAGAAGGAGGTCGTACTCTCGACCGGGCAGCGCCTGCCCTATGACCGCCTCGTCGTCTCGCCCGGCATCGACCTGAAATACGATTCCGTTCCCGGCTGGTCGAAGGAGGTCGAGGAGCAGATGCCGCATGGCTGGAAGCCCGGCCGCCAGACCCAGCTGATCAAGCAGCGGCTCGATGCCGTGCCCAATGGCGGCACCATCGTGATGATCGCCCCGCCAAACCCCTATCGCTGCCCGCCCGGCCCCTATGAGCGCGCCTCGATGTTCGCGCATGTGCTGCAGCAGGCCGGCAAGAAGGACGCCAAGATCATCATCCTCGACCCCAAGGAGAGCTTCTCCAAGCAGGGCGTCTTCCAGGCCGATTGGGAGAAGCGCTACCGGTCGATGATCGAATGGCTCGGCCCCAAGATCCATGACGGGATCAAATCGGTCGATCCGAAGACCAACACTGTCGTCACCGGCTTCGAGACCTACAAGGACTGCGCCTTCGTCAACGTTATCCCGGCGCAGATGGCCGGCGAGATCGCCCGCAGCGCCGGGCTGGCGCCGGCCGGCGGCTATTGCGCCATCGATGCCGCGACGATGAAATCGACCGTCGACCCGAACATCTTCGTGCTCGGCGACGCCTGCATCGCCGGCGACATGCCGAAATCCGCCTTCTCGGCCAACAGCCAGGCCAAGGTCGCGGCGATGACGATCCGCGGCGAGCTGACCAATGCCCGCACCTTCCCGGCCCGCTACGTCAACACCTGCTGGTCGCTGGTCGCGCCCGACGACACCATCAAGGTCGGCGGCCGCTACGAGCCCAAGGACGGCAAGATCGCGGCGACCGAGACCTTCGTCTCCAAGCCCGGCGAAAGCGCCGAGCTGCGCAAGGAGAACCAGGCCGAAAACATGGGCTGGTATGCCGGCATCACCGCCGACATGTTCAGCTGACGAGGAACACCTGCGCAGCGACCTCCCGCGCAGCGCCGGACTGAAGGCCGCGCCCCGCGCGGCCTCTTTTTTCCAGCCCCCGGAGACAAGGACAAAGCATGCGATTTCTGACCAGCGCGACCCTGATTGCCGCGGCATTCGCCGCGACCTCCGCGAACGCCCAGGACATCGCCGCCGGCGAGCGTTCCTGGAACAAGTGCCGCGCCTGCCACCAGATCGGCGAGACCGCGAAGAACGGCGTTGGACCGCATCTCAACGGGCTGTTCGGCCGGCATACCGGCGCCGTCGAAGGCTACAGCTACTCCACCGCCAACAAGAGCGCCGACATCACCTGGAACGAGGCGATCTTCGCCGAATACATCAAGGACCCCAAGGCCAAGATCCCCGGCACCAAGATGGTCTTCGCCGGCATCAAGAACGACAAGGAGATCGGCGATCTGACGGCCTTCCTCAAGCAGTTCGGCAAGGACGGCAAGAAGCAGTGAGCCATCGGCTCGCGGGCGCGAGCCGCCAGATCGGCGGCCGCGCCCTTTTAGCATCGGACCGAACAGTGGAATCCACTTTTCGGGAAACTCCGATGCAACAACAAAAAGATAGATCACCGTGACCGCGTCCGAACGGACGCGCGGCGATCTAGCCCGTCATTTGCCGCTGCCGGAGCGCATGATGGTCCGGCTCTGTTCGCGCATGAACTGCGGCACATAATAGGGGCCGAGCCCGCCCTTGCCGGCGACACCCGAGCCCTTCCAGCCGCAGAAGGTCTGCACGCCGGGCCAGGCGCCGGTCGTCGCGCCGCTGGCGCGGTTGGCATAGAGCGCTCCCGCCTCGGCCCGATCGAGGAAGAGCTCGAGCTCCGCCTCGTCGGTGGCATAGGCTCCCGCCGTCAGGCCGTAGAGGACGTCATTGCCGTCGGCGATCGCATCCTCCAACCGGTCATAGGGCTGCACCGAGAGGAAGGGCAGGAACAGCTCGTCCTTGTTCAGCCTGTGGCCCGGGGCGAGCCCTTCGACGATCGTCGGCTGCAGATAGGCGCCGCCATCATGGACACCGCCGGAGAGCCGCGTCCCGCCGAAGCGGATCTTTCCGTCGCGCCCGGCTTCCTCGCAGGCTTTCCGGTAGCGCATCGCGGCGTTCTCGTCGATCACCGGCCCCATGAACACCTCAGGCTGCAGCGGCGGGGCGATCTTCAGGGCGGCCGTGCGCTCGACCAGCCGCCGCATGAAGTCGTCATAGACAGCCCGCGCGACATAGACCTTGGAGCCCGACGAGCATTTCTGGCCCTGCAGCCCGAAGGCCGAACGCATCACGCCTTCGGCCGCAACATCCAGATCGGCGCTGGCAGTCACATAACTCGGATTCTTGCCGCCCATCTCGATGATCACCGGACGGTTGAACGGCCCGGCCGCGACGCTGCGCAGGATTTTCGTTCCCACCGCATGCGAGCCGATGAAGGCATAGCCGGCGACATCCGGATGATCGACCAAAGCCTGGCCGGTGACGGCCCCGCCGCAGACGAGGTTGAGCACCCCGGCGGGAAGCCCGGCCTCCTCGCACAGCCGGGCGAGCCAGCCGCCGGTCAATCCCGCAAATGGGCTCGGCTTGAGCACGACCGCATTGCCGGCGACCAAGGCCCCGGTCAGCATGCCGATGCCGAGCGCAACCGGGAAGTTGAACGGCACGATGACCGCGAAGACGCCGTAGGGGCGCAGCACATCCGAGGTTTCCTCGATCGCGACGGCCCGCTGCAATGGCCGCCGGAAACCGTCATTGCGCTCCATCTCGTCGCAATAATAGCTCACGAGATCGACGGCTTCCTCGACCTCGCCCATCGCCTCGCCAAAGGATTTTCCGACCTCGCGCAGGCAGGCGGCAGCGACCGCGAACTTATGGGCCTCCAGCCGCTCCGCGACGCGCCGGAGCAGAGCCACACGCTCCTGCCATGGCGTCGCGGCCCAGCCGCGACAGGCCTGGCGTGCCGCTCCCACGGCCCGACCGACCTCTGCCGGTCCAGCCTCGACGAAGCGGCCCAGCAACTTGCCGTCGATCGGGCTGCGCGCCTCGTATTGCGTACCGGCCTGGTCCCATGCGCCGCCGATCAGGTTGGGATGGAGTTCCGCCGGCGCTGCCAGCGCCGTCTCGATACTGGTGGAGAGTCGCGCGAACACCGCGCTGAAATCCACGCCGATATTGGAATAGGTCACCCGAGGCAGCGAACTCGCCATCGATCAGTCTCCCGAAAGGCCATGACTGGCATCCGGATCAAGCTCGCCCGGCGCCGCCATGAACAAAAGATCGCACAGGAAGATTTCGACTGTCAAACCTGATTATACTTGACCCCACAACATCTAAACTGAAGTTACATCAATAAAATAGCGACACTCAAGAAAACAACAATGACGCCGCCACGTCTCGATTGGAGATCGAGTCTTTTACACCCCTCCGTCTTGCCCTGACGACAAGTCGCTGCCGTGCCATCAGGCCAGCGCCATAGGAGCGCTGAATCGTGGAGGCTGGCGCGCAGCGAGCCTCCGCACAGGCGAGAGGGCGGCACGAGACTCGCCGTCTTGTCGGGAGTCCGTCCGCAGGGTGGCCGTCACGGGCCCGGCCATCGGCGGCGCTTTCCGTCGGCGCTGGCGTTCATCACCCGAATGGGGGTTGCTGCGGCGATTGCCGCAGGCCCTAAAGGGATGAGGCATGCCGAAAGCTGAAGCTGTTGAACGATCAGATGGGGCCGAAGGCGGGAGGCGTGTTCGCTCCCAATCCGATGCTGCTCGTCTTCCTCGATCTGTCGATCGAGGAGATCGACATATTGTGTCGCGTTCCGACCGAGCCCCCTGCCGAGTTCACCCCGCAGGACGGGCGGACATCCGAAAGCGGCTGGCTTGCAAGCCTCCTGGCGTCGCGGAAATAACCGGCGCGCCGGCGGGCGAGAGACCTGCCCACACGGAAACGCCGCGCATCCTCTCGGAGGCGAACTGGCGATCCAGCCGTCCATGTCGCGGTTTCAGGGTCCCTTCGGACGGCGGCTCCGTGATGCCTTCTCCTTTACGGCCGCCAAGCAGCCTTCATAAAACGACTGCCTCCAGACGATCACCGGGCATTCGGCGCTCTTTCGGAGCCCCTTATTGTATGCCCAGTTATAGCCTGCCTGATGCTCGGAGCAGTCAGAGGAACATTGATAGCCCTTGAAGCTGGCGGCAGCAGCGCCACCACTCGCAATCGCCATGAGCACGACGGCAATAAGGCGCATGGTGTTGTCCCGATCTGACGAATGGATGCTTCCGACAATCAGAAGACAAAATCGGGTATCGCAAGGCAATAGCGCTTCCACGCAGCCAGACCCGCGCCGCCATCTGCAGCCCGGCTTCCCTGCACGACAACCGCCGGCGCTTTTTGGATTTCACGGAGGATCGGACGAAGCAGAGAAGGCGGCGCACAGATACCGAGCGTCACGCCACGAATGCAATGCTTCTTGAAAACGCCAGACGGCCCCAGCCGTCTAAGCCTTTGAGATCGTGGTGGGTGATGTAGGGCTCGAACCTACGACCCGCTGATTAAGAGTCAGCTGCTCTACCAACTGAGCTAATCACCCATACGCCACGAAGACGTCGTCGGCGAGGCGTGGACCGCGTCCCGACAGGCGGCGATGTAGCAAACACCCCCTGCCCTGTCCACCCGTCTACGACAGAAATATGCAAACTTCTTTGAAGAGCTCCGGCACGCCTTGGGGACAAATCCGCCAGATGGCACGCCGGAGCGATTTTTAGGCCGTTTTCGGCTGCTTTCTCAGTGATCAGGCAGTCTTCCGGCGATCCAGAAGATGATAGAGCGCGATGGCCGCGAAGGTCGCCGTGCCGATGCCACCGAGCTCATAGCCGAAGATCGGCAGCTTCAGGTCGCCGGCACCGAGAATCAGTGCGGTCGCGACGGTGAGCAGATTCTTCGGATCGGCGAAGTTCACCTTGTTCTCGACCCAGATCCGGCCGGCAGTCGCCGCGATCAGGCCGAAAACGACGACCGCGAGTCCCCCCAGCACCGCGACGGGGATCGTGCCGATCACCGCGCCGAACTTCGGCGAGAAGCCGAGCAGCAGCGCAATCACGCCGGCAGCGACGAAGACCAGCGTCGAGTAGACCCGCGTCACCGCCATCACGCCCATGTTCTCGGCATAGGTGGTGACGCCGGTGCCGCCGCCCGAGCCTGCGATCATCGTGCCGACGCCATCGGCGAAGAAGCCGCGCCCGATCAGATTGTCGAGATTGCGCCCGGTCATCACCGAGATGCCTTTGATGTGCCCGAGGTTCTCGGCGACCAGAATGATCGCGACCGGCACGATCAGGGCGATCGCCTTGGGCTCGAAGACCGGCGCGACGAAGTTCGGCAGCCCGAACCAGGCGGCGGCAGCGACCTTGCCGAAATCGATCGGCGGCGCGCCGAAGGCGGAAGCCGTCGCAGAATAGAGGATATAGGCGGCAAGGCCGCCGATCAGAACGGGCAGCCGCTGGGCCAGGCCGCGACCATAGACGGCGATCATGGCGACCGCGACCACGGTGAACAGCGCGATCCATTTGGTGTAGGGGCTGGCCGAGATCATGTTGATCGCGACCGCGGTCAGATTGAGACCGATCGCGGCGACCACCGCGCCGGTGACGACCGGCGGCAGCAGCTTCTCGATCCAGCGCGTGCCGACCCCCTGCACGATCAGGCCGATCAGCGCATAGACGGCGCCGCAGGCGATGATGCCGCCGAGCGCCACGGGCAGGTTGAGATTGGGACCGGAGCCGGAATAGCCGGTGGCGGCGATGACGACGCCGATGAAGGCGAAGGAGGAGCCGAGATAGCTCGGCAGCCGCCCACCGGTGATGACGAAGAATAGCAGCGTCGCGATGCCCGAGAAGAAGATCGCGACATTGGGGTCGAACCCCATCAGGATCGGCGCCAGCACCGTCGAGCCGAACATGGCGACGACATGCTGCAAGCCGGCGATCACGGTCTGCCCGGTCGGCAGGCGCTCGTCCGGCATCACGTCGCCGGAGGTCTTCAAAGTCCAGTTCGGAAAATAGCCAGCCATCTCGCCCGCTCCCAGCCATCGCGCCCGCGCGCACCGGGAGGCAATAGTGGCAAGAATCAGGCCGGCGCCAAGCGAGTGGCCGGCGCCGTCCACCGCAAACAGGGCGCATTGTTACAAAACCAGCCGAAAACCCGGTCTCCTCCCGGGAGAGCTCCGAGGGCGCCGGCTCAAAGGCTGCTTCAGCGAGCGCAGATCCGCTTCGGCCCTGTCGTCATTGCGGGCAAGCCGCGCAGCGGCGCAAATCCGGAAGCCATCGCAGAGCACCGAGCCTTGCGATGGTTTCCGGCGTTCCGCTTCGCTCCCGCCGGAGTGACGGCGCAGATCGAAGGGAGCCCCCGCTCGACTGCCCGGTCGGGCACTCCGAATAACGCCATTGCTGATCAGGCCGCCGGCCGCCTTTGCCGATCATCGGCCGTGACCAGCCTGTCGCCTGCGATAACGGCATCAGCCTCGAGATCGGGCAGTGCCCGCGCTTGCACCATCGCCTGCTCCAGCGGCTCCGGGGCGAGGTCGGGCATCGCCTCGAAGCCCGGCAGGACGAAATAGCTCTGCTGGAAGTCGTCGATCTTGTAGCGCGTCCGCATCACCCGGACCGGATCGAAACGGATGCGGTTGGGTTTGGCGCTCTCCAGCGCATAGAGCGTTTCGCCGGGCGAGGAGGCGATGCCGGCGCCGAAGATGCGCAGGCCCGCCTCCGTCTCGATCAGCCCGAACTCGACGCTGTACCAGTAGAGCCGCGCCAGCCGCGCCAGATCGGCCGGATCGGCATAGCGCAAACCGGCCGCACCATAGGCCGCGACGAAATCGGCGTAGGAGCGGTTCATCAGCAGCGGCACATGGCCGAAGATGTCGTGGAAGATGTCCGGCTCCTCGATATAGTCGAACTCCTCCGGCCGCCTGATCCAGAACCCCGCCGGAAACCGGCGTGCGGCGAGATGGGTGAAGAAGACCCGGTCTGGTACCAAGCCCGGCACCGCGACCACCTCCCAGCCGGTCGCTGCCTTGAGGACGCGGTTGATCTCGCGGAAATCCGGGATCGCATCGGCGGCGATGCCAAGTGCCGTGAGCCCGGCGAAGAACGGCTCGCAGACCCGGTCCTGAAGCAGATCATGCTGGCGCCTGTAGAGCCGGCCCCAGGTGCCGTGGTCGGCGCCGCTGTAGCGGTCGAAGCCCTGGTCGACGACGAAATCGGCCGGAACCTGGTCAGGCCTCAAGCCCGAGCGGCTGAGCGGGTCGGTTGTCATGGCGCACCTCCCAATGCTGTCCCATACTGCGCCGCTCCTCCAGTCACATCCTGACTTTCTGTTGCGCGTCAGCGCGAAGATGCGTCAGAATATGCGCGCCGACTTCGCCAAGAGGTCCGATCATGCCCCATCCGACGAATTTCTCGTCACGCCTCGACGCGACCGACCGGCGCATCCTGCGCGCCTTGCAGCGCAATGGACGGCTGAGCAATGCCGCGCTCGCCGAGGAGATCGGCATGGCCCCCTCGCCTTGCCTGCGTCGCCTGAGGGCGCTGGAAGAAGACGGCGTGATCGCCGGCTATCGGGCGCTGATCGACCGCCGCAGGCTCGGCCACGGCGTCGAGGCCTATGCCCTGGTCAAGCTCGCCCAATCCGATCCGGATTGGCGTACCAAGCTGATCGAGCAGCTGCAGGCTTTCGACGAGGTCATCTCCTGCCAGGCGATGACCGGCGAATGCGACCTGCTCGTCCACATCGTCGCCAGCGACATCGAAGCCTATGGCGAATTCGCCATGCAGCGTCTGCTGACGCTTCCCGGCGTCGCCGATATGCGCTCCTCCTTCGTGCTGGCGACGATCAAGCCAGATCGCGGCTGGCCGATCTGAGAGGCGGCCCGCACCCGGCGCCGTCTCAGGGCGTCACACCATAGGCGCGATAACGCTCGCCGGCGCTGCCATCGAGCGCGCGCGCTCGGGCGAAATCGGACGCCGCCTCGGCCTCGTCACCGCGGCGCTGATGCGCGATCGCCCGGCCATACCAGGCCTGTCCCAATCGGGCGTCCAGCGAGAGCGCCCGGTCATAATCGGCGATGGCGCCGTCGAGATCGCCGCGCTTGAGCTGGACCAGCGCGCGCGTATGCAGGACGCCGCTCTGGTTCGGCGCAAGTCGCAGCGCCTCCTCGCAATCCGGCAGGGCACCTGCCACCTGCCCGCTGACCGCGCGGATCAGGCAGCGCATGTTCCAGAAACCGGCCTGCTCAGGATAGCGCTTGATCAGCCGGCCGAGCTCGTCGATGGCCAGGCTCGGCTGCTCGGCGCTGACCAGCGCCTGGGTCAGGCCGAGCGCGACATCGATGCGGTTCGGCGCCAGCGCCAGCGCTTCGCGGTAATCGGCGATCGCGGCCTCGGGCTCGCCGAGCGCCACCCGGATCCCGGCCCGCGAGAGCCAGCCATCGGCATCGCTGCGGTCGATCCGGAGCGCCGCGTCGAAATCGCCGAGCGCGCGCTGGAACTGGCGAGAACGCTGCAGGAGCTGGCCGCGATTGAGCAGTGCGGCATGATTGGCGGGCGCAACCGCGAGCACATCGTCATAGGCTTTCAAGGCCGCCGCGCCCTGCCCGCGCGCCTCCAATGCACGGGCCCGCTGGAACAGCGCCTCGACCGAGCGCGGCGCCCGCAACAGCGCCGTCTCGGCGTCGGCGAGGGCCTCCGCGAAGGCACCCTCGCGGAAACGCAGCCGCGCCCGCAGTATCAATGCGACGGGGTGGCCGGGGTCGAGCCCGAGCGCCGTCGCGACATCCTCCCGCGCCTGCGCTTCGCGTTGTGGCTGGCCGATACCGAATTGCGCGCGGCGCACGAGGCGCTGCAGGTCGAGCCCGTCGACCGCCAGAGCCGCATCGAGCTCGGCAAGCTCGTTCCGGCCGGATGGGCCGGGCGGCGTGCGGGCGGCGCTGTAGGCGAGCCAGAAGGCCTCGCGTTCCCGCCCGAACTGGATCTTGGCCGCATGGACAAAGGCGACCAGGCGCATCGGCCAGGCCTCGATGGAACGTCCGAGCGCCGGAAGCAGCGCCTCCCGCCGCGCGATCGCGCCTTCATGCGACGGGTCGAGCGCCAGCACCGCGCCATAGGCCGCCAGCGCCACCAGCCTCTCGCCGAGCATCTCCTCGGTCAGCGCCAGGCCAAAGCGCAGCGCCACGTCCTTCGGATCCGCGCGCAAGGCGGCCTCATAGGCTTTCCTGGCCGACTCCGCCCGCCCCGACGCCAGCAGCGCATCGGCGCGCAGCGCGTTCCAGCCGGAAGCATCGGGACCGGGGCCGGCCAGATCGAGATCGCGCAGCGCTTCGGCATTGCGACCGAGCGACAGCAGCAGGCGGGCGCGATTGCGCAGGCCGTTGCCATCTCGCGGCGCCAGCACCAGCGCCCGATCGAGATCGGCCAGCGCCTCGGCCTGCCGCCCCTGCTCGATCAGCAGCAGAGCGCGGTTGTTGAAGGCGAAGACCGTCTCCGGATAGGCGGCGATCAGCGTGCCATAGGCCGAGATCGCCTGGAGCGGCCTGCCGCTGCGTTGCAGCACCAGAGCGCGACGCGCCAGGGCGGTCTCGTTGCGCGGCTCGAGCCGCAGCGCCTGCTCATAATTCGCGAGCGCCGCCTCCATCTGCCGCAGGGATTCGAAGGCCCGGCCGCGCTCGACCCAGCCCCGCGCCACCGCCGGCTCGAGACGCAGGGCGCGCTCGAACGCCTGGACCGCCTCGGCCGGACGCCCCAGTGCGGACAAGGACAGACCGCGGCGATAGTGATGCGAGGCGACCGCGGGCTCGATCTCGAGCGCCATGTCGAGATCCTCCAGAGCACCTTCGTCCTCACCGATGCGCTGCAGGAGCCGCGCCCGCGCCAGCCGCGCCCAGGCGCTGGATGGATCGAGCCGCAGGCCGTGATCGAGATCCTTGCGCGCCCCGGCAAGGTCTCCGCGTCGCTCGCGCAGATTGGCCCGGTCGACCAGCAGGCTGGCGGTCGCCTGACCAGCATCGAGACCTGAGGCGAGTATTGCCTCGGCCTCGCGATGCCGGCCGAGCTCGGAGAGCACCGCCGCCCGCCCGCGCAGCGCGGCGAGATGGCCGGCGTTGATCCGCAGCGCGGTTTCGAAAGCGCGCAACGCCGCTTGCCTGCGGCCTCGCCCCTGCTCCAGCCAGCCGCGGCTGGCGAGCAGATCCGCCCGCTCGGCACGGCCTAACTCGACCTGCAGGGCAGCATCGCAGGCGCTGCGGCGCTCCGCGTCCGGCGCCTCGATCTCGCCCATGCAGATCTGCGCATATTCCTCGGACTGCGCGACCGGGGATGCCGGCGGCAACGCCGTATGGGCCGTTGCCGGAGCGGCCTGAAACAGGGCGAGCGCGCCCAAGAGAACAAGGCGTCGCGACGTCATGGGCAACTAGGTCTCGCGATGGCCCCCCGCAGCATGAGAGCGGCATCCGTTTCGCGAATCCAGAATTTGTTCCCGGTCCCGGCCAGAAAAAAGGCCGGTGTGCCGCGCCGGTCACAGCGCGGCACACCGGCCCTGAGAGCATGCCCTCGGCGGGGCGGCCTATTCGGCCGCGGCCTGCGCGTGCGTCCGCGCGCCGCGCGCGATCAGCTTGTTCAACGCCACCAGATAGGCCTTGGCCGAGGCGACCAGCGTATCGGGATCGGCGCCGCGACCGGTGACGGAAGCGCCGTCCTGCGACAGCCGCACCGAGACCTCGGCCTGCGCATCCGTGCCCTCGGTCACGGCGTGGACATCATAGAGCTCCAGGCGCGCCTCATGCGGCACGATCGCCTTGATCGCATTGAAGACGGCGTCGATCGGCCCGTTGCCCTCGGCCTCCTCGGTGACGGCGCGACCTTCGACATCGAGCTTCATCAGCGCGCGCTGCGGCCCGCGCGTCCCGGCGATGACGGTCAAAGAGAGCAGCTTCACGCGATCATGGGCGGTGGCGATGTTCTCGTCGACCAGCGCCTCGATATCCTCGTCGTAGACATGCTTCTTGCGGTCGGCCAGCGCCTTGAAGCGGGTGAAGGCGTCTTCCATCTGGTTATCGCCCAGATCGTAGCCCATCTCCTTCAGCTTGGAGCGGAAGGCGGCACGGCCGGAGTGCTTGCCCATCACCAGCGAGGTCTTGGTCACGCCGACCGATTCCGGCGTCATGATCTCGTAGGTCTGCTGATGCTTCAGCATGCCGTCCTGATGGATGCCGCTCTCATGGGCGAAGGCGTTCCGGCCGACGATCGCCTTGTTGTACTGCACCGGGAAGGAGCAGGCGGTCGAGACCGCCTTGGAGGCGCGGGTCAGCATGCTCGCCTCGATGCCGGTATCGTAGGGCAGCACGTCGCCGCGCACCCGCAGCGCCATGACGATCTCCTCCAGCGCGGCATTGCCGGCACGTTCGCCGATGCCGTTGATGGTGCATTCGACCTGGCGGGCACCGCCCTCGATCGCCGCCAGCGAATTGGCGACGGCGAGGCCGAGATCATTGTGGCAATGCGCCGAAAAGATCGCCTTGTCGGCGTTCGGCACGCGCTCGCGGATCTGGCGGAACATGTCGCGGTATTCGTCCGGCGTCGCATAGCCGACCGTGTCCGGCAGGTTGATCGTCGTCGCGCCGGCCTTGATCGCCGTCTCGACCGCCCGGCACAGATAGTCGATCGGCGTACGGGTTGCGTCCATGCCCGACCATTCGACATCCTCGACCAGGTTGCGGGCCTGCGTCACCGTCTTGGTGATGATCTCCAGCACCTCGTCCTCGGTCTTGCGCATCTGGTGCTGCAGATGGATCGGCGAGGTCGAGACGAAGGTGTGGATGCGCGGCTTCACAGCATGGCGCACCGCCTCGCCGGCGCGGGCGATGTCGGCGGTGATGGCGCGGGCGAGCCCGGCCACGGTGGCGCGCTTGATCCGCCGGGCGATCTCGGAGACCGCCTCGAAATCGCCGTCGGAGGCGATCGGGAAGCCGGCCTCGATCACGTCGACGCCCATCGCGTCCAGCACGTCGGCAACCTCGAGCTTCTCCTCGAAGGTCATGGTCGCGCCGGGGCACTGCTCGCCATCGCGCAGGGTGGTGTCGAAGATCAGGACGCGATCCTTCGACGAAGCATTATTGGAGACGGTCATGCTGCTGTTCCTTGGCTCGGAACGCGCCGCTATGCGAGATATCCGGCGCGGAGGGTCTGGATTTCGGTTCTCGTCACTCCCCTGAGCGCCCAGGCATGCATGCCCGGCCGGCCCTCAGGGGCTGATAAGGAGAAGAAGCTGACCAAGAACGAGGGAAGCGCGCATGCCGTCGCTCCGCGCGGTCGCGCGGTCGGTCTTCAGGGCATGGGTGGCGGATGCGGCCACGGGCGTTCCTCTTCGAATGAGGCTGTGTAACCGATTACCGGGCCGCTGTGCAAGACGCGATCAGCGGCTCGCGCCAGCCTTCTCCTTCAAGGTCCGCAATCCGGCCAGCGGAGCCGGCCAGAGCTGCAGCCGGTAGAAATCGTCGCCGTCGAGCCCGTCCTCGCTCAGGCTGTCGAGGCCCGAATATGAGACCCGCAGCCGATAGGGGCCGGGCGCGAGCGAAATCCGCGCCGCCTCCGGCAACGCATCCGTACAGCCGAGAATCGCGATCCGGCCCGAACGCACCGTGAAGGAGCATTCGTTGACCAGGTCCCACTCATGGAAATCATCCTCCGGCTCGTCCGGGTGGATCGTCAGCGCGACCGGTACTGACATGTTGCGCACCGTCCCGATCCCGACGCTGCAATCGCCGGCGGCGATCAGGCGCTCGACCGCCTCATCGGTCCAGAGTGGACCGAAATCCTCATTGGCCGCCTCGTCCTGGACGAAGAACTGGAAATAGTCGGCGAAGACGGCGAGCACGATCTGGGCTTCGATGGTCATGGCGGCAGCATCCGGCAATCCGGTGACGAGACTGTGTCCACAGGCTGCTCATGATTGGCTGGCGGCACGGAATCGGTCATGCTCGTGGCCGATCCCGCTTCGGAGCCGACCATGCGCGCTGGACTTCTCGCAACCGCCCTTTGCCTAGCGCTCGCCGCCTGCCAGAGCGCCGGCCCGCCGCCGGCCCCCTCGCCGGAGCAGGCGCCGACCGGCGTGACCCCGAACACCTTCCGCATGCCGACCGGCAGCGGCTGCGGCGGCGAGATCGAGCGCTTCCAGGCGGTGGTCGACAACGACGTCCAGACCGGCCACACCACCCGCAACGTCCATGTCCGCGTCAGCGCCGAGATCGAGAAGGCGCGCGCCACCTGTTCGGGCGGCAACGAGGCCGGGGCGCTGTCCCAGCTGCGCGCGACCAAGTCGAAATTCGGCTATCCGTGAGAACAACCGCCGTCATGCTCGCCCGTGCGGCGAGCATGACGTCTTGGGTAGCGACACGCGACCAGCAAAGACGCGGATGGTCGGGACAAGCCCGAGCATGACGCCCCGAGTTCCCGACTACCCCGCCAGTCCGCGCTTCTCGAGCAGGGCGTCCGGCGTCGGCAGCCGGCCCCGGAACAGCGTGTAGGCCTCGGCCGGGTCGCGCGTATCGCCGGCCGAATAGATGTAGCGCCGCAGCTTCCCGGCCACTTCCGGCGCGAAGACATCGCCCGCCTCGATGAAGGCGTTGAAGGCGTCAGCGTCCATCACCTCGGACCAGAGATAGCTGTAATAGCCCGCAGAATAGCCGTCGCCCGAGAAGACATGGCTGAAATGCGGGGTGCGGTGGCGCATGGTGATCTCGCCGGGCATGCCGATCCGGGCAAGCTCTGCCGCCTCGAAGGCGAGCGGGTCGACCTCTGCCGGCAGCTCCAGCGAGTGGAAGGCGAGGTCGACCAGCGCCGACGAGGTGTATTCCACCGTGGCGAAGCCCTGGTTGAAGGTTTGAGCCTTCCGGATCCTTTCGATCAGCGCGTCGGGGATCGGCTCGCCGGTCTCGGCATGCAGGCAGAAGCGCTGCATCACCTCTCTGGTCAGGAACCAATGCTCATAGAGCTGCGAGGGCAGTTCGACGAAATCGCGGGAGACCGAGGTGCCCGCCAGCGAGCCATAGGTCACGTCCGAGAGCAGGCCGTGCAAAGCGTGCCCGAACTCGTGGAACAGCGTGCGGGCGTCGTCGATCGAGAGCAGCGCCGGCTTGCCCTCCGCCGGCTTGGCGAAATTGCAGACGTTGACGATGATCGGCCGGACCTCGCCGTCGAGATTGCGCTGGCCGCGATAGGCGCTCATCCAGGCGCCCGAACGCTTCGAGGCGCGGGCGAAATAATCGCCGAGGAAGAGCCCGATATGCCGGCCGCTCGCCGCCTCCGTGACATCCCAGATACGGACGTCGGGATGGTAGCCGGCGAGGTCCTTGCGCTCGGCGAAGGCGAGCCCGAAGAGCTTGCCGGCGGTGTCGAAGGCCGCGGCGATGATGCGGTCGAGCTGGAGATAGGGTTTCAGCACCGCCTCGTCGAGCGCATAGGTCTTCTGCCGCACCTTCTCCGAGTAATAGCGCCAGTCCGAGGGGCGGATCGGGCCGTTCTCGCCCTCCTCCCGGGCGAGCGCCGCGAGGTCGGCGGCCTCCTGCGCGGCGCGCGCCTTGGCCGGTTTCCAGACCAGCTCCAGCAGTTCGCGCACGCGCGCCGGCGTCTTCGCCATGCTGTCGTCGAGCTTGAAATCGGCGAAGGTGGCAAAGCCGAGCAGGCGCGCCTTCGCGGCCCGCAGCTTGACCATCTCGGCGACGATGGCGCGGTTGTCGGTCTCGCCGCCATTCTCGCCGCGCCTGCTCCAGGCGGCGAAGCTCTCCTCGCGCAGATCACGTCGCTTCGAGAAGGTCAGGAAAGGCTCGATCACCGAACGCGACAAGGTCACCGCATGCTTGCCTGCCTCGCCGCGATCTGTCGCGGCCCGGGCCATCGCCGCGACGACGAAGGGCGGCAGACCGACGAGATCGGCCTCGTTCTCCAGCACCAGCGCATAGCCCGCCTCGTCCTTGAGCAGGTTCTGGCCGAAGCTGGTGCCCAGCATGGCGAGCCGCTCGTTGATCGCCGCGAGCCGCGCCTTGTCCTCGGGCCCGAGCTGCGCGCCGGCGCGGACGAAGCCGCGATGCGTGCGCTCCAGCAAGCGCATCTGCTCGGCGTCGAGGCCGAGGCTCTCGCGTCGAAGGAAAACCGCCTCGACCCGCGCGAACAGCCCCTCGTCCATCATGATCATGGACCAGTGACGCGACATCACCGGCGACATCTCGCGTTCGATCGCCTGCAAAGCCTCGTTCGTGTCCGCCCCGGCGAGATTGTAGAAGACGCCGCCGAGCCGACTCAGCCCGCGAGCCGAACGCTCCAGCGCCTCGATCGTGTTGGCGAAATCGGGCTCTGCCTTCTCGGCCTTGATCGCCTCGATCTCAGCCCGGTGCCTGTCCAGCGCCGCCGGATAGGCCTCATGGATATGTTCCGGGCGGATCTCGGCGAAGGGCGGCAAACCGAAAGGCGTCTCCCAGACCTGCGCGAAGGGATTGCCGGCCGGCAGGTTCAGGGCTTCGGATGCGGTCATGAACGGGTCTTTCAGCGCTTCTGCATCGATCGAAAGGAAAGCTCGCCCGGGCGCGGCAGGGCCGCGCCCGGGCGGATCAGTCCCGCCCGAAGATATGGGCGAGATAGGCGATCATGAAGGGGGGCATGTCATGCTCGCCGCAATCGGCCAGTTCGCGGACGATCACCATGTCGGCGAGCTCCGGCTCCTGCTGCGCGGCGATGCGCTCCAAGATCAGCGCCCGCGCCGCCTCGGCCGGCAGATCGATCCGAACCGGGCGCATGAAGGCGACGCGGCCGGGCACGATCACCGCGTCCCAGCTCTCCGCCACCGCGATCTCGTCGAGCGAAAGCCCGGTCTCCTCGCAGAGTTCGCGGGTGACGCTGCCGGCGAGATCGAGCGTGCCATCGGGCAGGATATCGTCCGCATCGGGCGTGCCGGCAGCGAAGTAGACCTTGCCGGCATTGGCGGTGTGCTCGCCCATCCGGCCGAGGAGGAAGCCGCCATCGGCCGCGCGCAGCGCCGCCATGCCGAAACCGTTGCGGACCGCCGGAGGCGGCAGTCCGAAGCTCCGCCAGGCCAGGAGCGCCGCATAATCGGCACCGAAATAGCCGGCATGGAAGACCCCGTCCTCGATCGCGCCGCGATGCTGCAGCAGGACGCGGCCGTTGAACATCGCCGGCTTGTCCGCGGTCAGACTGCGCCAATGCTCGGCGATCTCGGCGGCTCGCTCGCTGGCGAAGCTCCATTCATAGGGCTCCACCCGGGCTTCGACCCCCCGGAGCGCGATAATATTGCCATCCTCAACGCCGTTCACCGCCCCGGTCTCCTCACAGCAGATGTCCCTCGCTCATCACCACCGCCATCCCGCCGATCGTCGCCGAGACCAGCGTGCCGTCGACCACCCTCAACCCGAGCTCAATCTGCGAGGGTCGGCCGATCTCATAGCCCTGCTCGATCACCAGGCGATGCTCGCCATCCCCCGGCCTCTCGAAGCGCATCACCGCCCCTGCGAATGCGGCGACGGCCGAGCCGGTGGCCGGATCCTCGACGACCCCCATGCCTGGTGCGAACATGCGCGCATGGAAATGATGGCCCGCTTCGGCCGTCTCGCGGCAATAGGCGAAGGCGTTCTCTTGGCCCACCGGTCGCATCGCCTGCGACCAGAGGCTGGTATCGAGGCGGATTTCCGCGAGCGCCTTGCGGGTCGCCACCGGCACCAACGTGAAGCCGAGCCCGGCCGAGAACACACTGGGCACATGCGCGTCGAAGCCGATATCGCGCCGGTCGAGCCCCAGCGCTCCGGCGAGCAGCGGCAGGGCCGCGGCCGGCTCGACCTCCTCTGGCAGGCGCGGCAAGGTGAAGGTGGCATAGCCCGAGCGCGCCGTGCCGCAGCCCACGGCGCAGGGCACGACGCCGACCTCCTCCTCCAGAACGAGCAGCGCCGCGGGTCGGCCCTCGGCAGCGTCACGCAGGGCCAGCAGCACCGCGGTGCCGACGGTCGGATGTCCGGCGAAGGGCAGCTCGCGCTCCGGCGTGAAGATGCGCAGCGCAGCCCGGTGCGCAGGATCGGTCGGCGGCAGGACGAAGACCGTCTCCGAAAGATTGAACTCGCGCGCGATCGCCTGCATCGCCGCGACGTCGAGTCCGTCGGCGTCGAGCACGACCGCCAGCGGATTGCCGGCATGCGGGCGAGCAGCGAAGACGTCGAGCGTGACGAAGCGGCGCTGCATCATGACCTTCCTTGCGCTTTTGGGATCGTCAGCTCGATCGTCAGGGGACAATGATCCGAGGCCTTGGGCCGGTCCCAGCCGACGCGCGGATAGCGATCATTGGTCAGGGCCAGCTTGCCCATCGAACGATCGGCCTCGCGCGGATCGAGCGGCACACGATAAGGCAGGCCGCGCCGGATCAGCTGGATGACGGGCTTAGGATTGGCCGCGGCCAAGGCCGGCGACAGCAGGATATGGTCGAGTGGCATGTGGCTCTCGAGCAGCTTCTGCTGCGTATCCGACCAGTAGCGCCGGAAATGCGTCCAGCGCTCATGCTCGGGCAGGCTCGTCATCGGATCGACGGCGAAATCGTCCAGCAGCGGCTCGAGACCGCTATCGCCCTCGTCGACCGGCTCCGCCAAAGGCCCGAGCCCGATGCGATACCCGTTGAGATCGCCGAGGATCGCCCAGTTCGCCTGCCGCCAGCCGGCGCCGAAACGCTCCTGCACGAGGCGCCGCACTGCCAGCGCTTCAGCCCGGCGGATCGGCAGCGTCGCTTGCCTGCCATCGTCGCGGCCATTGTTCATCGACTTGAAATGGCAGCCGAACAGGGTCAGTTCGCGGTCGCCGAAATCGAGCGCGATCACCAGGCAATCGCGCGCGAAGACCCGATCGCCCGGGCGGATGCCGAAAGCCGCGACCGCCGGCGAAAAGGCCCCGGCCTCGGCGAAGCTGAGCTCGCGATAGGAGTGGACAGAGACCTGCGAAGGCGCCAGCAGGTCGCGCCGGGCGGCGAAGCCGATATCGATGCTGCGGCGGTCATTGCCGTCGATCAGCGTGAAATGCCCATAGCGATGATCGGCGATGCGGTGGACATAGTTGGCGAAGAAGGCCTGCAGGCTGGCGAGCGAATCGACCTCCTGCAGCATCCAGAGATCGGCATTGGCCTCGGCGAGGGCGAGCGCCGTCATCTGGCGCTTGTCGTCTTCCAGCGCGACCGCGAGCGAACGCTCGACCGCATCGCGCTCTTCGGCACGCGGGAAATTGAACAAGGACATCGCCGCCGCCGTCTCGGTGCGGCCGCCGGCCTCGAAGCGGTGGCGCGTCAGCAGGTTCTCGACGTTGAAGGTGCCGAGGCGAAGCCGCATGCGTTCAGACCGCCTCGGGCGTGAACTGGTGCGAGGGCGCCACGAACTCGTCCTGCGCCGCGACTGTCAGGATCTCGCGCGAGCCGGCATCCTTGGTGCGCTTGAGCAGCCCGTAGATCGAGGATGAGGCCTTGGCGAGCGCGCTCGCCGCCGAACCGTCGCGCAGATAGTGGACATAGAACAAGGCCGCGATGGCATCGCCGGCGCCGTTGACGCTGATGTCGATCTTCGGCGTGCGCACCCGGAACGCGCCCTGCGCATCGGCGGCCATCAGGTCGATCGCATCGTCCGGTGTCTCGTCGGTAATCAGCGAGGTGACCAGCACGACCTTCGGCCCGGCATCGCGCAGCGCCTCGACGGCACGGTGGGCGTCGCCGATATTGCGAACCTCGACATCGGTCAGCAATTCCAGCTCGAACTGGTTCGGGGTCACGATATCGGCGGCCGGCACAGCCTGCTCGCGCATGAATTCGGGAATCCCCGGCCGCACGAAGATGCCGCGCCCGACATCGCCGATCACCGGATCGCAGCAATACATCGCCTTGGGATTGGCGAGCCGCACGCGCTCGACGGCCGAGAGGATGGCATGGCCGATATCGGCCGAGCCCATATAGCCGGAGAGCACACCATCGCAGGTAGGCAGCACGCCGCGCTCGGCGATTCCCTCGACCACCTCGTCGATCATGCCGCCATCGAAGACCCGGCCCTTCCAGTCGCCATAGCCGGTATGGTTCGAGAACTGCACGGTATGAATCGGCCAGACCTCGACGCCGAGGCGCTGCATGCAGAAGGCGGCGGAGGCGTTGCCGACATGGCCATAGGCGACGTGCGACTGGATCGAGAGGATGTTCATGGGCACGACAGGTTCGTGGCAGGAGGGCATGGTCTAGCGCCTTCCCCGGCCCCGTCGCAAATCGAAAGCGATCTTGCGGGTGCCTGCACGCCCCTCACGCCGACAATCTGGCCACGCCGGCCGTGTCGGTGAACTGCGTCACGCTGGTCAGCTTGCCGTCGGCGAAAGTGAACAGGTCGATGACCTCGAAGGAGCCGCTGCGGCCGCTCGGAAGGCATCGGACATCGGCCCGCCAGTGCAGCGTTGCCCGATCGCCATCGACCATCAGCGCGAGTTCCTCGATGTTACTGAAGACATAGGTGGCGATCAGCGCGGCCATCTGCGCACGCACGGCGGCATGCCCCTGCGGCTGGACGAAGACGTCGGAAGCGGTGGGGCCGCCCGCGAGGCGATAGCTGCACTGCTCATGGAAATAGCCCATCAGCTCATCGAGGTCGCCGCGATGGCGGGCCGCGTAAGCGCTTCTGATCAGTTCGGCGACGGCGGCGTGCTCGCCCATGGCACATTCCCAAACGTCTGGACGATACTGTGGTCTGCGCGCCTCGGAGAGTCCAGTTTCCGGTCTCGCGCCGGGACAGCGCCGCCACGCGCTCAGTTCGCGTGGACCGGCTCGGCATTTGCGATCGCCGACATCGTCGTCTCCAGCGCGTAGCGCAGGCCCTCCTGCCGATAGGACAGCGAGACCCTGCCCTGGAAATCCAGCGCCACGACCCGCTCGAGCAGACGCGACCCGAAGCCCTTGCGTGCCGGCGCGCTCACCGGCGGCCCGCCGCTCTCGCTCCACCCGAAGGCGAAAAGCTCCTCGCTTTCCGGCGAACCGATTCGCCAGGAGATCGCGACCTGGCCGCCCTCACCCGACAGCGCACCATATTTGATCGCATTTGTCGCGAGTTCGTTGATCGCCAGCGCCAGCGTCAGGGATTGCTTGGCCCCGAGCTCCAGGGCCGGGCCGCTGAGCAGGACGCGCCCTGCAGCGATGCGGTGCGGCGCCAGGGCGCCTTCGATCACCGCGCGGATCGGCGCGCCGCTCCAGCTCGACTGGGTCAGGATCGTATGCGCTTCGCCGAGCGCGGCGACCCGCTCGCCGAAGGTTACCTGCGCCTCGTCGAGCGAGCTCGCCGAGCGGAAGGTCTGGTTGGCGACCGCACCGATCATCGCCAGCACATTCTTCATCCGGTGAGCCAGCTCGGCGTTGAGCAGGCGCGAATTGCGCTCCGACTGCATCTTGGCGGTGGTCTCGACGACCGTATCGATCATCCCGAGGACAGCGCCGTTCTCGTCGCGGATCGGGCTGTAGCAGAAGGTGAACCAGGCGCGCTCGGGATGACCATAACGGTCGATGACGAGCGGGAAATCCTCGATGAAGGTCGCCTCGCCGGCGAGGGCTTTCTCGACGAGCGGACCGATCTCCGGCCAGACCTCGGCCCAGACCTCGCTGAACGGTCGGCCGAGCGCCTGCTTGTCGCCGAGGATCGGTCGGAAGGCATCGTTGTGGATGGTGATGAGGTCGGGACCCCAGACGATGCATTTCGGGAAATGCGAATTGACCATCATCCCGACCGCCACCCGCAATGCGGCGGGCCAGTTCTCCGGCGGCCCGAGCGTCGTCGTCCAGTCATGAGCTGCGATGGCCACCGCCATCGCGCCGCCACCATCGAGAAACCGCGTACCGCTGTTCAAATATCACCTGGAGTGGCGACCTGCGTCACCGAAGGGAGAGCTTCTTCCCTATTGAAAGCATCGCGTGACCGGCGGCAAGCGACTTGCCGCTCGCCGCCGGTGACGATGCCTATCGGATCAGGAACCCGCCCCGGCCTTCTTGGCGAAGGTGTCGATGAAGGTCTTGTTCAGGTCGACATCCGACTTCGCCAGCTCGGGATCGAGCAGCTTGAGCGAATCATACATGCTCTTCATCGCATCGGGCGTAGAGATGCCGGTGCGCGAATAGCTCTCCAGCGAGTTCTTGACCGCGCGCAGATAGAGCGGCTTGTCGCCGAGATGGTATTCGGCCGGGACGAGATCGGCGACGTCCTCGGGCTTGGCCGTCTCCAGCCATTTCAGCGACTTCATCAGCGCGTTGACCAGCTTCTGCGTGGTCACCGGGTTCTTCTCGGCAAAGTCGGCCTTGAGATAGAGCACGGCGGCCGGATTGGCGCCGCCGAACAGGCCCTTTGTGCCTGCCTCGGTGCGCGTATCGATCAGCGTCGTGATGTCGCCATCGGCCTCCAGCTTGGAGATGACCGGGTCGAGATGCGAGATCAGGTCGACCTGTCCCTGCTTCATCGCCGCGACCGCGCTGGCACCACCGCCGACACCGATGATCGGCGCATCCGTCGCCTTCAGCCCGGCCTTGACCATGGCGTATTGCGCGGTCAGCGCCGTCGAGGACCCCGGCGCGGTGACGCCGATCTTCAGGCCCTTGAAATCAGCGGCCGACTTGACCTTGCCGGCCAGGTCCTTGCGCGCCGCGATGACGATGCCCGGGAAGCGGCCGAGCTCGATCACCGCGCGGATGTCCTGGCCCTTGGCCTGCATCCGGATGGTGTGTTCATAGGCGCCGGTGACGACGTCGACCGAGCCGCCGACCAGGGCCTGCAGCGACTTGGCACCGCCGCCGAAATCATTGATCTCGACGTCGAGCCCCTGCTCCTTGAAGTAGCCCTTCTTCTCGGCGACCGTCAGCGGCAGATAATAGAGCAGCGGCTTGCCGCCGACGCCGAGCGTCAGCTTCGGCTTCTCGGCGTTCTGGGCGAAGGCCGGCGTGGAGAATACCGCCAGTGCCAGGCCGGCAGCGATCAGATGTCTGCGGTTCATTTGGTTTCCTTCCCTGCCAAATCTTATTGTCCGGCCGGAGCTTTTTGCGACCCCGCCCCTTGTCCAAAACCTAGGCCGCGGTCACGCAGCGTGCAATTCCCGAAGGCCACCGGCCCTTCGTCTCGCCTCCCGTCTCCGTTCAGGTCGTCGTCGAGCTCTGCCCGGGGCGCCAGACCAGGAGCCGGTTCTCGACCATGGTCACCAGCGAGTCGATCAGGATCACGAACAGCGCCAGGATCAGCATGCCCGAGAACACCCCGGTAACGTCGAAGACGCTTTCGGCCTCGTGGATCTTGTAGCCGAGCCCGGCCGAGGAGCCGAGATATTCGCCGACCACCGCGCCGACCAGCGCGAAGCCGACCGAAGTGTGCAGGGAGGAGAACATCCAGGTCAGGGCCGAGGGCCAATAGACATGGCGGAAGAGCTGGCGCTCGTTCATGCCGAGCATGCGGGCATTGGCGAGCACGGTCGGTGAGACCTCCTTCACGCCCTGATAGACGTTGAAGAAGACGATGAAGAACACCAGCGTGAAGCCGAGCGCCACCTTCGACCAGATGCCGAGCCCGAACCAGAGCGCGAAGATCGGTGCCAGCACGACGCGCGGCAGGGCGTTCGCCGCCTTGATATAGGGATCGAACACCGCCGCCAGCAGCGCATTCCTGGCGAAGGCGAAGCCGAAGAAGACGCCGGCGGCCGAGCCGATGACGAAGGCGAGCACGGTCTCGGTCAGGGTGATGCTGAGATGCCAGTAGATCTCGGCGCCGGTGAGCTGCTTCCAGGTCCGCGCCAGCACGTCGAACGGCGTCGAAAAGAAGAAGCGGATCGTCTTGACGTCGCCGAAGATCGGGAAATTGCTGATCACGTGCCAGATCGCCAGGACGACGACCATCACCAGGATCTGCAGCAAGAGCAGCTTGAGCCGGCTCACGGGCTTCCCTCCCCGACAAGTTCCTTGCCCTCGCCCATGGCATAGGCCTTCTGCACCTCGATCCTCAGCGACGACCAGATGTCGCGATGGATCTCATGGAAGGCCTTCTCCAGCCTGATCTCGGCGATGTCGCGCGGGCGCGGCAGCGGCACCTTGTAGTCAGCAACGATGCCGGCGGCAGGGCCGGCCGACATCACCACGACCCGGTCGGAAAGCGCGATCGCCTCCTCGAGATCATGGGTGACGAAGATCAGCGCCTTGCGATCCCTCGACCAGAGGTCGAGCAGGAGATTGCCCATGATCTGGCGGGTCTGCGCATCGAGCGGGCCGAACGGCTCGTCCATCAAGAGGATCTCGGGGTCGCGGATCAGCATCTGCGCCAGCGCCACGCGCTTGCGCTGGCCACCCGACAACATGTGCGGGTAGCGCTCGGTGAAGGCGCGCAGGCCGACGCGTGCCAGCCAGTCGCGGGCCCGCTTGTCGGCCTCGGCGTCGGAGACGCCCATCGGCTCCAGCGCCACCTTGACGTTGTCGAGCGCCGTCTTCCACGGCATCAGCGCGTCCTGCTGGAAGAGATAGCCGGCGCGCCGGTTGAGCCCGACGAGCGGCTTGCCGAAGATGTCGACCTTGCCGGCGGAGGGGGTCAGCAGCCCGGCAGCTGCGTTGAGCAGGGTCGACTTGCCGCAGCCGGTCGGTCCGACCACCGAGACGAACTCGCCGCTGGCGACACTGAGGTCGATCGCCTTCACCGCCTGGTAGCGCGTCCCGCCCTTGAGATGGAAGGTGATGTCCAGCCCGCTCAGGCGAACCGCTGGTGCCGAGGCGGCACTCCCCGCGCCCGCCACATCCGGCGGGCTGTCTTCAGACTGCATCAGTGTCGTTTCCCCCGCCGAGTACAGCGCCGCGCCTGCAGGCGCCGGCTGCCCCGGTCGATTTTTCCCGTCCGCGGCGAGAGTAGGCGATCATCCGACGAAGGCAACCCGTACGATAGCAGAGCGCCGCGGCAGCTTTTTTAACGCCGGCCGGCTAGCGAAACGCCGAAGCTTCTGTTGTATCGCTGCATTCCCTTGAAGGAGACCGGCCGGTGACCGCGCAACTCGACCTATGGATTCAGACTCTCGTCGAGTTCATGCGCACCAACCAGCAATGGGCGCTGCCGATCGTCTTCTTCGTCGCCTTCGCCGAATGCGTCGCGATCTTTTCCTGGCTGGTCCCGGCCACGCTCTTCTTCACCGCCTTCGGCGCGGTCGCCGGCGCCTCCGGCCTCGACCTGATCCCGCTTTCGTTCGCCGCCTCGCTCGGTGCGGCCTTCGGCTTCTGGCTGTCCTACTGGGTCGGCCTCCTGCTCGGCCCGCGTGTCGACGACTACTGGCCGCTGCGCGACAATCCCAATCTGCTGCGCAAGGGCCATGACTTCTTCGAGAAATGGGGTTTTCTCGGCATCATCATCGGCCACTTCGTCGGGCCCCTGCGGGCGGTGATCGCGCTTGTCGCCGGCATCGTGCAGATGCCGTTCTGGCTCTTCCAGCTCGCCAATTTCGTCGCCTCCTTCGCCTGGGGCTTCGGCCTGCTCTATGGCGCCGGACGCGCGACGGAGATGATGATGCAGTTCACCGGTAAATAGCGACGGCGCCCCTCCGAGCCTTCCGCCGAAACACAACGCCAGCTGAACGGAGGTCTCAGACCCCGTTCAGGCTGTCCGGCCGAAAGTCCGGGCATCGCGTCGAGACCGGCCTACCCGGTTCGCAACCGACGCGGCGGCGCGGACGGCCCGGCATCCGCGCGGCTCGAAATCCTCCGGGCAGGACTTAACAGGAGTCCATGCCATGACCCTCTCCCGCTTCGCCACCGGCCTCGCCGCGGTCGCCCTCGCCGCCGCCCCGGCCCTCGCGCAGACCGCGACCCAACCTGCGACCCCGGCCAAGCCGGCGGCCCCGATGACGACGCCCGCCGCTCCGGCCGCGAAACCCGCAGCGCCCGCCGCGACGCAGGCCCACGCCAAGAAGATCAACATCAACACCGCCAGCGCCGCCGAGCTCGACACGCTGAAGGGCATTGGCGAGGCTCGCTCGAAGAAGATCATCGAGGAGCGCGCCAAGGCGAAGTTCAAGAATTTCGACGATCTGGTGAAGCGCAACGTCCTGCCGGCCAATGTCGAGGCCGACATCAAGGACAAGATCACTTTCTGAAACTGAGCGAGGCCGGCCGCTGCGAAAGCGGCCGGCCTCGTAGTTCTCCTATGCCGGAGAGTTGGCCTTCTACAGCAGACCGATCACGATCATCACGAGCAGGGCGAAAGAGGCGCCCAGCGCCGATGCGAAAGGCCGAGTTGAAGGCCATGTGACTCATGCAGCGTTCTCACCGGTTCCATGGTCGCCTCCATCTGTTGAAAGCCGTTTCGTTCGCCGTATCTCCGTTCTTTTCTGAAGCCGCGCCGGCCGCGCCGTCTCAGTATGCGATCATCTCGACCGCGATCCAGGCGACGACCGCGAGGATCAGTCCCCAGACCAGCACCATCAGCACCGGCCTGCCGAGGAACCCCTGGCGCGCTTCGATCGGCGTTTCCACCGCCGGATCGGTATCGGAATGCGTATCGGCCCGCATCGGCGGGATCGGCTGGCCGCCTTCCCTCGGAATCCGGGCCTCGCGCTCCCTGACATCCTGTTCCATCGCCGTCTCCCTTCTCTGCGGCCCGAAGGCCGCGATCAGCCGGGACGCATTCAGCCGTTCACCAGTTGCAACATCGCGCTCGCGAGCAGTGTGAGCCCGAGACAGCCGCCGAGCAGAGCGAGAAAAAACCGCTCCTGCCGCGAGATCGGATGGGCGGCATGAGAACTCCCATGGCCCGCATGGTGGTGTCGGCGGCCGTGCCTGACGGCCCGCTGCGTCAGCGTCTCCTCGTGGATCATCGGACGCTCCTGCTGTTGTGACTGCAGCATCAACGCCGGCGAGGCAGCCCGGTTCCAGAGACGCTCCCGAAACGTAAAACGGGCACCCTCGCGGGCGCCCGTTCCTGATTTTCCATGGGCTGGAGACGAAGCCGCGGTCGGCCCCGCCACCCTCCTCCAGATCAGTTCTTGGTCTTGTCGACCAGGGCCTTGGCCTTGATCCACGGCATCATGTCGCGGAGCTTGGCGCCGACTTCCTCGATCGGATGCGCGGCATAGCGGGCGCGGGTCGCCTTGAACGAGGTCTGGTTGACCTTGTTCTCCAGCATCCAGTCGCGGGTGAACTTGCCCGACTGGATGTCGGCCAGCACGCGCTTCATCTCGGCCTTGGTCTCGTCGGTGATGATCCGCGGGCCGGTGACGTACTCGCCATATTCGGCGGTGTTCGAGATCGAGTAGTTCATGTTCGCGATGCCGCCCTCGTAGATGAGGTCGACGATCAGCTTCACTTCGTGGAGGCACTCGAAATAGGCCATTTCCGGGGCGTAGCCGGCCTCGGTCAGGGTCTCGTAGCCAGCCTTGATCAGCTCGACCAGGCCGCCGCAGAGCACGACCTGCTCACCGAACAGGTCGGTCTCGCACTCTTCCTTGAAGGTGGTCTCGATGATGCCGGCGCGGCCGCCGCCATTGGCCGAGGCGTAGGAGAGGCCGAGGTCATGGGCGTTGCCGGTCGCGTCCTGGTGGATCGCGATCAGGGTCGGCACGCCGCCGCCGCGCTGATACTCGGAACGGACTGTGTGGCCGGGGCCCTTCGGGGCGACCATCAGCACGTCGAGGTCCTTGCGCGGCTCGATCAGGTTGAAATGGACGTTGAGGCCGTGCGCGAACAGAAGGGCGGCGCCTTCCTTCATGTTGCCATGCAGCTCGTCGCGATAGATGTCGCCCTGCAGCTCGTCGGGGGTCAGCATCATCATGATGTCGGAGACCTTGGCGGCCTCGGACGGGGTCATGACCTTGAAGCCGGCATCCTCGGCCTTCTTGCGGGTGGCCGAGCCGGCCTTCAGGGCGATGATGATCTCCTTGACGCCGGAATCGCGCAGGTTGAGCGCGTGCGCATGGCCCTGCGAGCCATAGCCGACGATGCAGACCTTCTTGCCCTTGATCAGATTGATGTCGGCGTCACGGTCGTAATAAACGCGCATTGGATGCGTCCTTCCTTGGGTTGGGTTCTTTGCTTCAGGCTTTCGGTGCGGGTTTCGCCCGCCCGTGAAGTGCGAGGAACTGGTCGGCGGCACGCGCCGCATCGCGCTCGATCTCGGTGGCGCTGAGCTTCAACGCGTCGCCGAGCAGCAGGCGAATCTGCACATCGCGGCCGACCAGGCCGAAAAAGGTCCGGAATGCCGTCTCGGCATCGTCGAAATCGAGCAGTCCGGTCGCACGCCCGTCCTCCAGCAACGGCCGCAGCCGCTCGCCGATCGCGAAACGCCCATTGGCGAGCACGATGCCGCCGAGATTGCTCTCATGCGTCGCGGCATGGCTGATGGCGAGCCGGTTGAGGGCGATCGAGGTCGGGCTCGAAATCACTTGCAGCCAGTTGGCGGCGAAGCTGATCAGGCTGTCGCGCAGCGACAGCGCGTCGAGCTTCTGGCGGTCGTAATTGCCGGCGCGGACCTTGGAGGCCTGCCATTGCACCGTCGCGGTCAGGAGGCCGTCGCGGTCGCCGAACCATTTGTAGAGCGTCTCCTTCGAGCAGCTCGCCCGCCGCGCCACGGCGGCCATGGTCAGCTGGTCGCCCTTCTCCACCATCAGCCCGAGCACGGCATCGAGCACCGCGAGCTGTCGCGGTGTCAGAGCCTCTGCCTGGTTTTCGGTGGCGGAATCGACCATGGTCCGGAACAGTACCGTACGTTACGGTTCCGTGATCTATCCCAGGGCCCGCGGGCGTGCAAGCGGAAAGCGGCGGGGGGATGCCGGCCTACCCTGCGGCGCGGCACGGCCTATATAGGCGCAGAGCCAACCACATTGCCGAAACCCGACGGAGCCTGCCGATGACCCCGCCCGCCGCCACCGCGATCCTCGATTTCTGGCGCGAGGCCGGCCCGGAGAAATGGTTCGCCAAGGACGATGCCTTCGACGCGCTGATCCGCCGGCGCTTCCTCGCCGAGGTCGAGGCTGCCGCCCGCGGCGAGCTGAACGCCTGGGAAGAGACGCCGGAAGGCGTCTATGCCCTGCTGCTCCTGCTCGACCAGTTCCCACGCAATCTCTATCGCGGCTCGTCGCAGGCCTTCGCCGCCGACCCGCTAGCTCTCGCAGTGGCCGAGCGCGCCATAGCGCGCGGCTTCGACCAGGCTTTCGAGAACCCGGAACGACGCTTCATCTACATGCCGTTCATGCATTCGGAGGACCTCGCCGACCAGCAGCGCTGCATCGCGCTCTGCGAGGCGGCCGACGACCCGGAAGGCGTGAAATTCGCCGAGATCCATCGCGACATCATCCGCGATTTTGGCCGTTTTCCGCATCGTAACCCCGTCCTCGGCCGGCAGAGCTCGGCCGAGGAGCGGCGCTTCCTCGACGATGGCGGCTTCAGCGGCTGAAGCTCAGCCGCCCATCTCCTCGCGATGCGCCTGCGCCAGCTCGGCCAGGCTCTTGAAATGGAAATCGACATGCGGCCGCGTCGCGGGATCTTGCGTCGCGCCGCTGCCCACCATGCCGAAGCGCCGGTCGATCCAGGCGCGCGCCAGCCCGGCCCGCTCCGCCGGGACATGATCGTGGAACAGGCTCTGCGCAGTGTGCAGCACCTCGCCGGCCTCAAGGCCGAGATCGGCCTCCAGATGCGCGAGCAGATGGGCGAAGTTGCGTGGATCGGGCTTGTAGGAGCCGATATCCTCGGCAGTGTAGATCGCGTCGAATGCGGCGCCGAGCTTGCGATTGCTGGCGGCGAAGCTCGCCCGGTCGACATTGGAGAGGATCACCAGCCGGTAATGCCGCTTGAGATAGGCGAGCGCCCCGGCGGAATCCGGGAAGGCCGGCCAGTCCGGCACCGAGCCGCCGAAGCGCTCGTTCAGATCGGCGTGGATGGCGACGCCCAGATCTTTGGCGAGACGGGCTTGGACCGCCGCGAGCAACGTCGAATAGCGCAGCGACGGCGCCGCCTCCTCGAGCTCGCTCTCGATACGACTGAAGCGCGCCAGCGCGTCTTCGCGTCCGAGGTCGAGCCGGCCGGCGCTGATCAGCGGCTGCAGCGCGTTCCAGATGCCGGTCTCCCAGTCGATCAGTGTGCCGTAGCAATCGAAGGTCAGGACCTTGAAATCGGTGAGTTTCATCGCGGGTGCTCCTCATGGCCTTGGGTCGCGTCGACCATAGCGAGCGCCCGGAACCCCGTGATGAGCCGAAGCTCCGAACGGCTTGACCGAAACTGCACTTCCTTATCCGCTCTCCCAGGTCCTCATCCTGAGGAGGCCGCGTGAGCGGCCGCCTCGAAGGATGATCCAGGAGGCTC
This sequence comes from Allobosea sp. NPDC055594, assembly GCF_053618995.1. Lineage (NCBI taxonomy): Bacteria > Pseudomonadati > Pseudomonadota > Alphaproteobacteria > Hyphomicrobiales > Alloboseaceae > Allobosea > Allobosea sp. NPDC055594. The sequence goes on along the minus strand of NZ_JBSHIO010000005.1, from coordinate 198,136 downwards.
CTGAGACAGCTGAAGCATCCTTCGAGATGCAGCCTGACGGCTGCTCCTCAGGATGAGGGCTGTGAGGGACTAGCCGCCTCGCCGGGTCGCCGCGCGGAACTCCGATGGCGTCAGGCCGAAGCGCCGCCTGAACTGCCGATTGAAGGAGGAGGCGTTCTGATAGCCGAGCCCGTAGGCGATCTCGGAGATCGGCAGCGCCGTCGTAACCAGCCGGTCGGCCGCCTCGTCGAACAGCCGCGTCAATTGCGCCTGTCTCGGCGACTGCCCGGTCGTCGCCCGGAACAGCTCGTGGAAGCGGCTCTGACCGAGGCCCGCCGCCTTCGCCATCTGCGAGACGTTTCCTGGCCGCGTCTCATGAGCGACCTCGAGCACGCGGCCTTCCGCGCGTGACAACGGCCGCGAAAATGTCTGCGGCTCGAGCAATTGCAGCCCTGCCAACGCCATGCGCGCCGCATCGCCTGCCCGGCAGGCCCCTGCCTCGACCTCGGCGCCGAGCTGGCGGAACATCCGCCACAGCCAGGGCTCGACCCGCGTCAGCGACGGCGCGGGGTCGCGCAGCAGCGCCGGAGCGGCCTCGCCCGCGAACGCGTTCGCCTCGACATCGAGGATGAGCATGCTGCAATCGGCGGTCGGCTCGAAATCATGCGCGTGGTCGCGCGGAATGACCGCGACGCAATTGCTCGAGACGACACTGCGGTGCCCCTCGACATCGAGCCGCATCGCACCCTGCATGGGCAGCAGAATCTGAGCGTAGTCGTGGCTATGGCGGTCGGCGCCACGATAGCTGCGGATTTCGAGTTGGATCGACATCGCTTGCGCACCGGCGAGGGATCATGCGGCCCATTTGCCGCCGAACGCCGCGCACGATCAAGGGCTACTTGTCGCGGCTCAGCCGCCGCCCTGCTGAGCCGCAAGCCGCTGCAGGAAGATCGCGATCACGGTCAGACCGAACCCGGCCCACCACAGCGGCGAGCGCAGGCTCCTGCCGCTGCCGAGAGGCTCGGGCTGGGCCCGGCCCGAAAGCCGCTGCAGGATCGGCCAGGTAAAGCAGGCGAGGCCGAGGATGCCGAGGCCGAGCGCGAACTGTTCCAACCCCATCATCATGCGCCAACCCTCCCGGCCGCGAAGGCCGAAAGGCCGAATCCATCAACCATGCAGGGCCCCTTCATCGCGCTGGCCGATCTCACATCGCGTCCGGGCCGCGGCTCATCGCGGCGATGCCGGTGCGCGACACCTCGGTCAGGCCGACCACGGTCATCAGCTTGATGAAGCGCTCGATTTCCTCGGTGGTTCCGGTCAGCTCGAAGACGAAGGAGGTCAGCGAGGCATCGAGGGTGCGGGCGCCGAAGGCCGAGGCGAGACGCATCGCCTCGACGCGGTGATCGCCCTTGCCGACGACCTTGAGCAGGCAGAGCTCGCGCTCCAGCGCCTCGCCCTGCAGGGTCAGGTCGACGACGCGGTGCACCGGCACCAGCCGGTCGAGATGCGCCTTGATCTGGTCGATGACGCTCGCCGTGCCGGAGGTCACCACCGTGATACGCGAGATGTGCTTCTCATGCTCGGTCTCGGAGACGGTCAGGCTCTCGATATTGTAGCCACGGCCGGAGAACAGCCCGGCGATCCGGGCCAGGACGCCGGGTTCGTTGTCGACGATCACCGCCAGCGTGTGACGGGCGATCGGCTGGGCGGTCGGGGCGGTCGGATAATGCGTCGTGTTCATCATTGGGCCTTACTGCGGCTGAGATGGGGGCGAAAATCCTCGAGGACCGGCTCGTCGGCCTCGTCCTCCTCGATGATCCAGGGTTCGGCGAGCGCGGCCGTGCGCCAGGACTTGTAGCCGCGCGTCGCCTGTACCGCCTCGGCATAGGCGGCGCTGACGGGGTCGAGCCCGATGCCGTAGCCGGCGAAGCGCGCCACGACCGGCGCGAACATCGCATCCGCAGCGCCGAAGGCACCGAACAGGAAGGGTCCGCCTTCGCCGAACCGAGCCCTGGCGTCCCGCCAGATCACAGTGATGCGCGCCACATCGGCAGCGACCTTGGCGCCGCGATCGCGCGGATGGAACCGGCGGGCGAGGTTCATCGGGCAGGCACCGCGCAGGGCCGCGAAGCCGGCATGCATCTCGGCTGCGATCGAGCGCGCCATAGCGCGTGCCGCCCGCTCGCGCGGCCAGACCGGCTGCTCGGGCCTGAGCTCGGCTAGGTGGTCCATGATCGCCAGCGATTCCCAGACCTGGATCTCACCGTCGAGCAGCGCCGGCACCTTGCCGGCCGGGGTGAAGGCCGAGATCGCGCGCTTCCATTCGGGATCGTCGAAGGTCTGCCCGAACGGGATCAGGACCTCCTCGAAGGGGATGCCGAGTTCGGTCAGCAGCAGCCAGGGCCGCAGCGACCAGGACGAGTAGTTCTTGTTGGCGATGACCAGTTTCATGCCGCGACCTGCTCCGACAGGTCGGCAGCGAAATCGAGAGCGGCATCGACGTGCAGCGCCGTCGTGTCGAACACCGGTTGGGCGAAATCGGACTGTGAGAGCAGCAGCGTGATCTCGGTGCAGCCCAGGATCACGCCGTCGGCGCCCTCCTCCTGGACCACCCGATCGACGATCTCGCGATAACGCGCCTTCGATCCCGGCTCGATCCGGCCGCGACAGAGTTCCTCATAGATGATGCGATGGACCTCACCCCGCTCCGTCTCGTCCGGCACCAGTGCCTCGACGCCGAAGGCGGCGAGCCTATCGCGATAGAAGCGCTGCTCCATGGTGAAGCACGTCGCCAGCAGCAGCGGCCGGCGACTCTGCGTCTTGCGGATCGCCTTGGCGGTGACGTCGGCGAGATGCAGGAAAGGCAGGTTCGTCGCCTGGGTGATCTGGTCGGCGAGCTTGTGCATGGTGTTGGTCGCCAGCACGATGCAGGAGGCACCACCGCTTTCGAGGCGACGCGCGCTGTTGGCCATCGCCGCACCGGCAGACGCCCAATCCCCGGCCGCCTGCATTTCGGCGATCGGCGAGAAATCGACCGAATGCAGGAGGATATCGGCCGAGTGCAGCCCGCCTTGGCGCCGCCGCACCCCCTCGTTCAGCAGCCGGTAATAGACCGCCGTCGATTCCCAGCTCATCCCGCCGATCAGGCCGATGGTCGCCATGTGGTCCCCCCTATCGTGCCGACGCCGTCATTCTCGGGCGCGGCGAAGCGCATACCCGAGAATCTCCCGGCGAGAAGGCGCTGGTCGGCGCCTCTCCCTGCCTGAGATGCTCGGGCCAGGCCCGAGCATGACGATGCATCATCAAACCAGCTGCTTGCCCTTGGCGTCGATGATGTCGCCGGTGTCGCCCTCGAAATCGGGCAGGATCATCTCGTTATGCGCCTTGCCGGATGGGATCATCGGGAAGCAGTTCTCCTCCTTGGCAACGAGGCAGTCGAAGATCACCGGGCCGGGCGTCTCGATCATCTGCATGATCGCGGCGTCGAGCTCGGCCGGGTCGGAGCAGCGGATGCCCTTGCCACCATAGGCCTCCGCCAGCTTGACAAAGTCCGGCAGCGAAGCGGAGTAGCTCTCCGAATAGCGCCCGCCATGCAGCAGTTCCTGCCACTGGCGCACCATGCCCATGTACTCGTTGTTGAGGATGAAGATCTTGACCGGCAGCCGGTACTGAACCGCGGTCGACATCTCCTGCATGTTCATCAGGATCGAAGCCTCGCCGGCGATGTCGATGACGAGCGCGTCCGGGTTCTTCATCTGCGCGCCGATCGCCGCCGGCAGGCCATAGCCCATGGTGCCGAGCCCGCCCGAGGTCATCCAGCGGTTCGGCTCCTGGAAGCGGAAATACTGGGCCGCCCACATCTGATGCTGGCCGACTTCGGTGGTGATGTAGGTGTTGCGATCCTTGGTCAGTTCATAGAGGCGCTCGATCGCATATTGCGGCTTGATCACCGAGCCGGACTGCTTGTAGCCGAGGCTGTTACGCGCGCGCCAGCCATCGATCTGCGTCCACCAGGCGGTCAGCGCCGTCTTGTCGATCTGCGGCGAGGTCTCGCGCCAGATCCGGACCATGTCTTCGAGCACATGGGCGCAGTCGCCGACGATGCCGATATCGACCTTGACGTTCTTGTTGATCGAGGACGGGTCGATATCGATATGGATCTTCTTCGAGCGCGGCGAGAAGGCATCGAGCCGGCCGGTGATGCGGTCGTCGAAGCGCGCACCGATATTGATCATGACATCGCAGTCATGCATGGCGAGATTGGCTTCGTAGGTGCCGTGCATGCCGAGCATGCCGAGCCACTGCTTGTCGGCCGCCGGGAAGGCGCCGAGGCCCATCAGCGTCGAGGTCACCGGATAGCCGGTCAGCCGCGCCAGCTCGCGCAGCAGCGCCGAGGCGTGCGGGCCGGAATTGATGACGCCGCCGCCGGTATAGAACACCGGCTTCTTGGCCTTGGCGATCAGCTCGACCGCAGCCTTGATCTTGCCGAGGTCGCCCTTGACCGTCGGCCGATAGGTCTTGTGCTGGTTGTCGCGCGGCCGGCTATAAGCGCCCGTCGCGAACTGGATGTCCTTGGGGATGTCGATCACGACCGGGCCAGGCCGACCGTTTGCCGCGACATAGAAGGCCTCGTGCAGGATGCGCGGCAGGTCGGCGATGCTCTTCACCAGATAGTTGTGCTTGGTGCAGGAGCGGGTGATGCCGACCGTGTCGCATTCCTGGAAGGCGTCCGAGCCGATCAGATGGGTCGGGACCTGGCCGGTGATGACGACCAGCGGGATCGAGTCGAGCAGCGCATCGGTCAGGCCGGTGACCGCATTGGTCGCCCCAGGCCCCGAAGTGACGAGGACGCAGCCGACTTTGCCGGCGCCGGAGCGGGCATAGCCCTCGGCCGCATGGACCGCGCCCTGCTCGTGCCGGACGAGCACATGCTTGACCTTCTCCTGCTGGAAGAGCGCGTCATAAATCGGCAGCACCGCACCGCCGGGATAGCCGAAGAGATGCTCGACGCCCTGATCCTGAAGGGCGCGAACGACCATTTCGGCGCCAGTCATCATCTCGCTCATAACGGTCTCCTGCGCGATCTGTCTTTTCGAGTTCAGCTGGAAAAAAGGCAATAAAAAAGGCCCTCTGAGGGGCCTGGGCGTGCGCTGGCGTTGGGGACACCCGGTTTGTTAAACCGGCCCCTACCAGCGCACCTTTACGAGAATGAGCTTGCGCATGTCGCGCCCTTGCAGTGAAAGAATTTGGCGGACGCTAGACGAGCGCCGCCGGCCGGTCAAGCAGATTGCGCTACGGATTTTCGGGCCGCCGGGCAATTGCCAGCGGATTTGTTGCCCCAAGGGAACACTTTCTCAAGATCAGGCTGATAGCGATCCCGGAGACGGAAGCCGGGCCCGATGCATCAGGAAGTCCATACCCACAACATCGTCGAGCGAGCCTACGCGCCCGAAGTCGCCGACCTGCTGGGCCGGTTCGATCGCAGAGCGCTGCCCGACTTCGCCGGTGCCTCCTTCGAAGCGCTGAGCAGCGAGCTTCTCTCCTTCTGCGCCCGTGACCTGATGATCATGGCGCCGACCGGAACGGGCGACTACCGCTACGAGCATTTCGGCCAAGACATCATCCGCTTTGTCGGCTGCGACCGCACCGGCGGTCACGTCACCCAGATGCGCCCGGCGGTCGCTCGCTTCACCATCGCCTGCTATGACGAGGCTCTCTCCAGCGGCAAGCCGCTCTATTCCATCCATCGCGCCGTCAAGACCGTCCGCGTCAGCCTGTGGGAGCGGCTGGTGCTGCCGACCACCTGCGCCGATGGCCAGCGCCGGCTGATCGTCTTCAGCAAGCCCTTGCAATTTCACGAAGAACTTCTGACGACCGTGCTCGACACCTCGCCGGCGGGCATCGTCGCCCTGCGCGCCCTGCGCGACGAGGACGGCAATATCGACCGCACCGTCATCATCACCGCCAACCGGCGCGCCGCCGCCATGGCCGGCCTGGCCGGAGATGCGCTGGTCGACCGCGAGGGCCGCCAGGCGCTTCCCTTCCTGGCCGACGAGACGATCTGGCGCCGCTGCCTCTATGTCATGGAACTCCGCCGCAACGATATGTTCGAGGCGTCCTACACCGTCGACGGGCGCGATCTCTGGCTGCAGGTCGCGCTGGCTCCCCTCGGCGACGGACTCGTGATGACGCTGACCGACATCACCGAGCTCAAGCTTGCCAACCTCACCCTGCAGAGCCGGGCCGCGACGCTGGCCCTGGAGATAGGCAAGGAACGCGCGACCCGGCGGGCCCTCTCGCACGAGCTCGGCCAGCGCGAGGAGCGCGAGCAGGAGCTGCGTCGGCTCGCCGAGACCGATCCGCTGACCACCCTGCTCAACCGCCGCTCGATGATCGAGAAGGCCAACGCCGAAATCCGGGCCGCTGCCGCCTCAGGGCACGAGACCTCGCTCTTCATCATCGACATCGACCATTTCAAGCGGGTCAACGACACGCATGGCCATCCGGCCGGCGACGCCGTCATCCGCGCCTTCGCCGATCTGCTGCTCGGACAGATGCGCGCCGGGCACGATCTCGTCGGCCGGCTCGGCGGCGAGGAGTTCGCCGTGCTGCTGCCACGCACGGGCGCCAGAGAGGCGCGGCGCTTCGCCGAGCGCCTGCATAAATGTCTGCGCCGCAGCCATCTGCCGGTCTCCGAGACGCTCGATCTCCAGGTGACGGCCAGCATCGGCGTCGCCACGCGCCGCGCCGACGAGGATTTCGGCGCTCTGGTCGCTCGCGCCGACAAGCAGCTCTACCGGGCCAAGGACGAAGGCCGGGACTGCATTCGCTGCGCCGAGGACGAGATTGCGGCCGCCGCTTGAGCGCAACTCAGTCCCGAAGGGCCAGCTCGGCCAAAGCGAAGGCGAGGCCGGCCTCCGGCGCGACGGCGTGCCAGCCCGCCATTTGATGGCGGAACCAGGTCACCTGCCGCTTGGCATAGGCGCGCGTATCCGCCTTGCCGCGCACCACGGCCTCGGCGAGCGAAAGCTGGCCGTCGAGATAAGCGATCAGCCCGGGCACGCCATGGGCGCGCATCACCGGCAACAGCGGATCGAGCCGCCTTTCCCGCAACGCCGAGACCTCGTCCAGCGCGCCTGCCGCCATCATCGCGTCGAAGCGCCGGTCGATCCGCTCCCGCACCAGCTCACGTTCCGGAGCCAGGAATATCTGCAACAGGTTTTGACCTGCGAGCGGCCCCGGCTGGCGCTCGCCCTGAAAGCTTGAGAGCGAGCGGCCGGTCGCGGCCAGCACTTCCAGGGCCCGCATCACCCGCAGCCGGTCGCTGGGGCGCAGCCTTGCTGCCATCTCGGGGTCCCGCGCCGCGAGCTCGGCGTGCAATTCTCCGGTCGTACGCTCGGCGGCATGGGCCCGGAAATCGGCACGGACCGCCTCGGGAACCGGCGGAATTGCGGACAGGCCTTCGGTCAGTGCCTTGAAATAGAGGCCGGTGCCGCCGACCAACACGGGCAAGCGGCCCTGTGGCGCCAACTCCGCGAGCAGCGCCGCCGCCTCGGCGACATAGACCGCGACCGAATGGTTCCTGGCGCCGTCGACATGGCCGTAGAGATCGTGCGGGACGTATCCCATCTCCTCCCGGGTCGGCCGCGCCGTGATCACAGAGAGGTCGCGATAGACCTGCATCGAATCGGCATTGATCACGACACCGCCGAAGCGCTGCGCCAGCGCGACGGCCAGTGCCGACTTGCCGCTTGCCGTCGGACCTGCGATGAGCACCGCGCTGTACCTCACCTCCTGCCCGGCTCCCTCATGACGCTCGTTGCCACCTTCGTCTCCGCCCATGGTCAGGCCCTGCTCGGCGAGGCGCTGCTCGCCCGCCTGCGCGACGCCGCCCCCGCCCCGGCCCGGATCGAACGCCTGGATGGCGAGATCGCGGCCGATCTCTTCGCGGAAGCGGACGATGCGCGCAAGCTCGAAGCCGCGCTGCGCCCCGCGCTCGACGGCGCCCCGGTCGACATTATCGTCCAGCCGGCGGCGACGCGCCGCAAGCGCCTGTTCCTCGCCGACATGGATTCGACGATGATCGGCCAGGAATGCATCGACGAGCTCGCCGCCTATGTCGGGCTGAAGGAGAAGGTCTCGGCCATCACCGAGCGGGCCATGCGCGGCGAGCTCGAATTCGAGCCGGCGCTGCGCGAGCGTGTCGCGCTGCTCAAGGGGATTCCGCTCGCCGTCGTCGACGAGATCATCCGCGAACGCATCACGCTGACCCCGGGCGGCAGCGCCCTGGTGCGGACGATGCGAGCCCAGGGCCATTACACGGCACTGGTCTCCGGTGGCTTCACCGTCTTCACCGGCCCGATCGGCCGCATGATCGGCTTCAACGAGGACCGGTCCAACACCTTGCTCAGCAGCGGCGCGGCGCTGAGCGGAGCGGTCGCCGAGCCGATCCTCGGCAAGCAGGCCAAGCTCGACACGCTGGTCGAGCTGCGCAGCCGCTTCGGCCTGCCCGATGAGGCGACGCTCGCCGTCGGCGACGGTGCCAACGACCTCGCCATGCTCGGCGAGGCCGGGCTCGGTGCCGCCTATCGCGCCAAGCCGGCCGTCGCCGCCGCGGCCGATGCCCGGCTCGACCATGCCGACCTCTCCGCCCTGCTCTACGCCCAGGGCTATCGCGGCGATGAGATCGTCAGGGACTGAAGGCGGCTGAACACGCCGTCTTTCCGGGGCTTCGCGATGCGAAGAGCCCGGAACCCATAAACACTGAACAAGCCGGTCAGAGTGCCGCAGATGCAGCGCTCCGCTGGACGCGCGTGATGTTCATGGGTTCCGGGCTCGGCCCTGCCGGCCGCCCCGGAATGACGCGGAACTGCCGCGCGAAATCGATCAGCGCTAATCGACGATGAAGAGCCGCGCGCCCTTCGGCGCCCGCGAGCGATGCGGCTCGGCATTGTCCGCGACCTGATAGCTCATGCCGGCGCGCAGCAGCATGACGCGCCCGTCCGCCAACGTGGTCTCGAGCTCACCCTCGAGGCAGAGCAGGATATGCCCCTTCTCGCACCAATGGTCGGAGACATAGCCCGGCGAATACTCGACCATCCGCACCCGGATCGCATTGTCCTGCGGCCCGAAGCGGCGGGTTCGCCAGCTCGCCTGGCCCTGCTCCCCGGCATGGTATTCCGGTTCGATGTCCGACCAGTCGGTCGTCCCGAAGGGGATTTCGCTCATCCGCATGCCATGTTCCTCCCGCCGCGGCCGGAATCTCCGCCTCTGCCCGCGCCCGGCACCATTGCAATAGGGCGATCGCACCGGCCGGCCAAGCAAAAGGGGCGGACTTCCGCCCGCCCCTTTGCGACTTTCCGGCGATGGCCGTGATCAGTTCATCGAGACCGCGACGAAGCGGACTTCGCCCTGGGCGTTCGAGACCAGCAGCAGAGCCGACTTCTTGCCCTCTTTCTTGAGGGCGTCGAGGCGCTTGGTCACGTCCTCGGGCGAGTTCACCGCCTCCTGGCCGACCTCGACCACGAGCTCGCCGACCAGGATGCGCTTGTCGGCGGCGTTCGAGTTGCTGTCGACCTTGGTGATCACCACGCCCTTGAGCCCGTCCTTGATCGAGTAGCGCTTGCGCAGCTCCTCGCTCTGGGCCGAAAGCTCGAGGCCGAGCGCCGAGGTCACGGCGGGCTTGGCGGCTTCGGCCGGCTTGTTGTTGGCCGAGGCCTGCTGGACCTTCTCGCCATCCTCGAGCCGGCCGAGCTTGACCGTCTTGGTGACTTCCTTGCCCTTGCGCATCACCTGCATCGGCACGTCCTTGCCGACCGGCGTCGCCGCGACGATGCGCGGCAGGTCGCGCGAATCCTTGACGTCCTTGCCGTCGAACTTGACGATCACGTCGCCGATCTCGAGGCCCGCCGGCTTGGCCGGGCCCTTGTCGTCGACGCCGGCGACGAGCGCGCCGCGCGCCGTGCCGAGGCCGAGCGCCTCGGCGGTCGCCTCGTCGACATTCTGGATGCGGACGCCGAGCCAGCCGCGGCGGGTCTCGCCGAACTCCTTGAGCTGGTCGACGACGTTCATCGCCAGCGAGGACGGCACGGCGAAGCCGATGCCGACCGAGCCGCCGGTCGGCGACAGGATCGCGGTGTTGATGCCGATAACTTCACCGGCCATGTTGAACAGCGGACCGCCCGAATTGCCCTTGTTGATGGCTGCGTCGGTCTGGATATAGGTGTCGTAGGGGCCCTGGTTGATGTCGCGGTTGCGAGCCGAGACGATGCCCGACGAGACCGAGCCGCCGAGGCCGAACGGGTTGCCGATCGCCATCACCGGGTCGCCGATCCGCATCTTGTCGGAATCGCCGAACTTGACGAAGGGCAACGGCTTGTCGTGCTTCACACGCAGCACGGCGAGGTCGACCTTGGTGTCCTTGCCGACCACTTCGGCCTTGAGGCGCAGCCCGTCGCCGAACACCACCGTGATCTCGTTGGCGTCGCCGATCACGTGATTATTGGTGACGACGATGCCCGACGGATCGATCACGAAGCCCGAGCCAGCCGATTGCGAGCGGCGCTGCTGCGGCGCCTGACGCTCGCCCTGCTGCCCGCCCTGGCCGCGGCGGTTGAAAAATTCCTCGAACAGATCGCCGAACGGGGTGTCGGGACCGAGCTGCGGCAATTGCGGCAGCGTGCGCCCGCGGGTCTCGCTCGTCGTCACCGCCGCGATGTTGACCACGGCCGGCATCACCCGCTCGGCGAGATCGGCCAGCGAGATCTGCCCCTGGACCTGCGGCGAGGCCGCCTGGCCGAGAGCCGGCGCCGCAAGCGGAACGCCGAGCGCAACGCCGGCGACGAGCGCGATACGCGTCAGGCGGGAGGCATGGGAGAATTTGCTTGCCATCGATGTCCTCGTGAGAAGGTCGCGCCTTGCCGGCATTGCAGCGCAGCCGAAATCCGAACGCAACTCAGAACGCCAAAATACGGCGGAAGGGCGACGCAAGATCACGCGATCGCGTGATCGGCGAGGCCGGCGCCGCTTCTCGTCGCTGCGGAAAGCTGCGGGCGCAGGGCAGCCCCGGAAAAAACGATCGGGCCGAGCCGGCCCGATCGGTAAGACGGCCTTGCCGGCGCTAACCGCGCACCAGCCAGACCAGCAGCACGCCGATGATCGCCGAGACGATGCCGATCAGGCGCATCCGATCCGGCGGCGTCTCGGCGGCACTGCGCAGCGCGTCCTTGGCGAGATGCGGGATCGCGGCGAACAATATCCCCTCGATGGCGAAGACCAGGCCCAATGCCGCGAGGAAATCCGTCATGCCGCCCCGACGCCCGCTTGAGATCAGGGCCGGGCCGCGCCGGCCGCCGGAGCAGCGCCCGAAGCGGCAGGCGCCGCTCCCTGCTTGCCGCCGGCCGGATCGTTGAAGAAGCGGAAGAACGGCGAATCCGGCGAGAGCAGCATGCGCGTATCGCCCGCCTTCAGGCTTGCTTCATAGGCCTGCATCGAGCGGTAGAAGGCGAAGAACTCCGGATCCTTGCCGAAGCCTTCGGCGAAGATGCGGTTGCGTTCGCCTTCGCCCTGGCCGCGGATCTCGTCCGACTTGCGCTGCGCCTCGGCGACGATGATCGTCGCCTCGCGCTCGGCCCGGGCCCGGATCTCCTGCGCCTGCTGGGCACCGAGCGCGCGGGCTTCGGCAGCCTCGCGCTGACGCTCGGTCTGCATGCGCTGGAACACCGCCTGCGAGTTGGCCTGCGGCAGGTCGACCCGGCGCAAGCGGACATCGACCACGGTCATGCCGAAGCGCGCCGCCTCGCGGTTCACGTCGTCACGGATGCGGTTCATCAGCCGCGAGCGGTCATTGCGGACCATCGAGGTGAAGGTCGCTTCGGCCAGCACCGAACGGACGTTACCGTTGACGATCGAGGCCAGCTGCGAATTGGCGCGCGGGATGTTGTTGACCGCCTGGTAGAAGCGCAGCGGGTCGGAGATCCGGTAGCGCGTGAAGGCATCGACCACGAGACGCTTCTGGTCGGCGGCGATGATTTCCTGCGCCGGCAGGTCGAGGTCGAGGATGCGGTTGTCGAGATAGACCACCTGCTCGAACGGCGCCGGCAGCTTGAAATAGAGGCCGGGCGCGGTGACGACGCTGCGCACCGCGCCGAAGCGCAGCACGATGGCCGACTGGGTCTGCTGCACCACGAAGGTCGCGACATAGAACACGACCGCCGCGATGCCGATCAGCGCGAGCGCGCCGACGCGAAGGAAGCCGTTCATCGCGACGCTCCCTGCTGCTGGGCCTGGCCGGCCGGACGGCGCACCTGACCGAGTTCGGAGAGAGGCAGATAGGGCACGACGCCGCTGCCGGACTTGTTCTGATCGAGGATGATCTTGTCCATGCCCCCGAGGACACGCTCCATGGTTTCGATGAAGAGACGCTCGCGGGTCACGTCCGGTGCGTTCTTGTACTGCTCGTAGACAGCGGTGAAGCGGCTGATCTGGCCGAGCGCCTCATTGACCGTCTGGTCCTTGAAGGCTTCGGCGGACTGGATCAGCTGCGCCGAGCGACCGCGCGATTCCGGCACGACCCGATTGGCATAGGTCTCGGCCTCGTTGCGCAGACGCTCCTGGTCGGCGCGCGCCGCCTGGACGTCGCGGAAAGCGTCGATGACCTGCTGCGGCGGGTCGACCTTCTGTAGCTGAACCAGCCTGATCTGCACGCCCGCCCGATAGGAGTTGAGCGTGTCCTGCATCAGCTGGCGCACCTCGGTCTCGATCTGGGCGCGGTCGGTGGTCAGCACCGGCTGGATGTTGCGCCGGCCGATGACCTCGCGCATCGCGCTCTCGGCCACCGCCTTAACGGTTCCCGGCGGATCCTGGATGTTGAAGACGAAGGCCTCCGGCGCGCCGGGGTCGATCTGCCACTGCACGATCACGTCGATGTCGACGATGTTCTCGTCGCCGGTCAGCATCAGGCTTTCCTCGGGCACGTCGCTCTGGCGCGAGGCGCGCACGGATTCGACGGTCCGGAAGCCGACCTCGGTGGTGATGACGTTGGTGACCTGCGGCTTGATCACGCTGCCGATCGGATAAGGCAGGTTGTAGTTCAGGCCCTGGCCCGTCTTGCCGACATATTTGCCGAAGATCAGGTTGAGGCCGACCTCGTTGGGGCGCACCGTATAGACGCCGGTGGCGAGCCAGACCAGAACCAGCCCGAGGCCGATCAGGAGCGCGCCACGGCCGCCGAGATTGCCGCCGGGCATGAAATTCTTCAGCCGGTCCTGGCCGCGCCGGATGATCTCCTCGAGATCGGGGGGCGTATTGCCGCCCGATGGACCGCCGCCCCAGGGACCGCCGCCATTGCCGCCGCCGCGCTGGCCCCAGGGACCACCTCCGCCGCCGCTTCCCCCGCTACCGCCGCTCTGGTTGCTCCAAGGCATTCTTCAGCCGTTCCTCACTTTAAATACCGACCGTGCAATAACCGAACGGCAGTTCATTGTCAGCGCCGGGCGGCGCGATGGGCTGTGACTTGGGCATCGGCCACGGATTCGTCAACGACGCAAGCCCCTTTCGACGTAAGTCATTTGTCGCGTGGGCACTCGAATGGACTCAAATGCGCCGCTCGAAGCTGGCAAAGCTGAAGGCATGCTCGTCATCGGCCGAGGCGGGATGCTCGCTGCGCGCAGTCTCGCTGAAGGCGGCACGGTCCCAGGGCGGAAACACCGCGTCGCCTGCCGGGTCAGCATGGACGAAGGTGAGTTCCATCCGGTCGACCAGCGGCAGGGCGAGAGCGTAGATCTCGCTGCCACCGCCGATGATCACGGCACCGGCGCCCTTCTGCGCCCCGAGCCGCTGCGCGATCGCGAGCGCCTCCTCCAGCGAGGTCGCGACCGCGACGCCTTCGGCCCGGAAGTCCGGATCCCGCGTCAGCACCACCGTCTCGCGGCCCGGCAGCGGCTTGCCGATCGAAAGGAAGGTCTTGCGGCCCATGATGATCGGGCAGCCCATGGTCAGCGCGCGGAAACGTCGCAGATCGGTCTTCAGCCGCCAGATCAGGCTGTTCTCGCGGCCGATCACGCCATTATCGGCGATCGCCGCGACCAGGACGACGGGCAGCTGCGCTGCGTCTGCGGACATCGGCTCAGCCACCTTGCGCCAGCCTCGCCAGCGCCTCGCCGTCGAGCCGCTTCACCGTCCACTCATCCTGCGCGACGGCGCCGATCGAGCGATAGAACACCCGCGAAGGCTCGTTCCAGTTCAGCACCCACCAGGCGAAGCGCGACAGCCCCTCGTCGACGCAGCGCCGGGCGAGGCGGACCATCAGCGCCTTGCCGATGCCCCGGCCGCGATGCTCGGGCTGCACATAGAGGTCCTCGAGCCAGATGCCGTGCCGGCCAGTGAAGGTCGAATAAGTGTAGAACCAGATCGCGAAGCCGGCGGGCTTCCCGTCCCATTCGGCGATGTCGCAGAAGACCTTGGGTTCGGGCTCGAACAGCGCCCTGGCGATGTCGGCCTCGCTCGCCACCACCTCGTGCAGCAGCTTCTCGTATTCGGCGAGCTCGCGGATGAAGCCGAGCACGAGACCGGCCTCGCCGGGCCGGGCCGGGCGAATGGAGAGCGTCATACCGCGATCGGCGCCTTGATGCCGGGATGCGGATCGTAGCCTTCGATCACGATGTCCTCGAAACGGAACTCCTCGAGCTTGGTCACCGCGGGATTGAGCTTCAGCGTCGGCAGCGCCCGCGGCTCGCGCGAGAGCTGCAGCTTCGCCTGGTCGAGATGGTTCACATAGAGATGGGTGTCGCCGAAGGAGTGGACGAACTCGCCGACGCCGAGCCCCGTGACCTGCGCCACCATATGGGTCAAAAGCGCATAGCTCGCGACATTGAACGGCACGCCGAGGAAGACGTCCGCCGAGCGCTGGTAAAGCTGGCAGGAGAGCTTCCCGTTTGCGACGAAGAACTGGAACAGGCAATGGCAGGGCGCCAGCGCCATCTTCGGGATGTCCGCCGGGTTCCAGGCCGAGACGATCAGGCGGCGTGAATCCGGGTTGCGGCGGATCTCGTTCACCAGCCAGGCGATCTGGTCGATGGTCTGCCCGTCGGGCGCCGGCCAGGAGCGCCACTGCCGGCCATAGACCGGGCCAAGATCGCCGTTCGCATCGGCCCACTCGTCCCAGATCGTGACGCCGTTCTCCTGGAGATAGCGGACATTGGTGTCGCCACGCAGGAACCAGATCAGCTCATGGATGATCGACTTCAGGTGCAGCTTCTTGGTCGTCACCAGCGGGAAGCCAGCGGAGAGGTCGAAGCGCATCTGATGGCCGAACACGGCGAGCGTGCCGGTACCGGTGCGGTCGTCCTTGCGGACACCCTCGTCGAGAACGCGTTTCAGGAGATCGTGATACTGGCGCATGCCGGCATCTAGCCGGATTCGAGCCCGCTCCAAAAGAGCCGTGGCGGCGCCGTCCAGAGACGTTTGCGCATGCCGCCCCGCAGCCCCGCGCAGGCGCTCACGAAAACGGCATCGTCTGTGACGCCCTGCCCCGCTGCATTGCCGGACCCGCGCCCCAATCTGAGAGCCCGATGAAGGACAAGGGGCGCTTCGGGCCTGCGCAAAATCGGCCCGTGCTGATGAGGATTGAATCATGAGCAGAACGAAGTTGCTGGCTGCCGCGGCCGTCGCGGCCTTCATGGCCAGCGGGGCGCTTGGCGCCGCCGCCGAACCACGGGAAACCAGGATCATCACCATGGAGGGGATCAGCGAGGCGCAGGCCCGCGCCATCGCCTTCGATACCGGCCTCGTCCATGTCGAGGAAATCGCGCTGCTCGAAGGCCGATGGGAGCTCGCCGGACGCGACCGCTCGGGCGACGAGCGCGTCATCGACATCAATGCGCATGACGGAACGCTGCTGCGCTGAGCCCATTTCCGCCGATTTTCCGGCAGGTTGCGCTTCATTTGGCCATGTTTGTGCCGCCGGGCGATTATTGAGCCGGAAAACCCTCCTGCTCTCTTTCCCCCCGCGATCACAGTGCCTATATTCGCCATGCCGCTCGCAAGAACGGCTATGGCGATAAACGGACGTCGGAATAAGCCTTTCGGACCCGGGGGCGGTACCCGGCGCCTCCACCCCAGCCCTGCGGCGCGAGCAGCAGGAAACTTGCAGCCTCGAAGCTGCAGGGCTGCGGCGGGGGCGAAATAGGATCGACGAGGGTGTAAAGGTCGTTCTTTTGCTCGGCATGGTTCCGCCGTTATCGGGCCAAAGCATAGTTGCCAACGACAACAATGCTCGGGTTGCTGTCGCCGCGTAAGCGGTGCTGGTTCCCAAACCAAAGCCCTTGCGCTTAGCCGCGTAAGGCGGGGCTCGGAGGCGCCTGGCAACAGAAGCCTCCACTTTTTTTGATGAAGGGCGGCATGCCCTCTTATGCATGTGCCGGATGCCCGGCGTCCGGGCATGCAGGACATGATCGAAACGGAATCCGGACGCGATGACGAAGGACATTCTCCGCTACGACCTGATGGTACAGGACGCGCTCAAGGGCGTGGTACGCAAGATCCTGTCCGAGGCCGGCCGCGACGGTTTGCCGGGCGATCATCATTTCTACATCACCTTCCGGACCACGGCGCCGGGCGTGCGCCTGTCGCAGCGCCTGCGCGAGAAGCACCCGGACGAGATGACGATCGTGCTTCAGCACCAGTTCTGGGACCTGAACGTCAGCGAGCACGCCTTCGAGGTCGGGCTGTCTTTCTCGGGCGTGCCTGAGCGGCTGCTGATCCCCTATGATGCGATCACCACCTTCTTCGATCCCTCGGTGCAGTTCGGCCTGAAATTCGAGACCCAGGACGCGCAGGCCGAGGCCGCGCCGGACGCCCAGGAGGCGCCGAAGGGGCCGCGCGCCGTCGGCACCGAGCCGAACGCCGCCCCGGCAGCCCTGGCGCTCGCCGGCAAGCCGAAGCCGGCCCCCGTCGCGAAGCCCGGCAGCGAAACCGGCGAGGCGCAGGCCGAAGACAAGGAAGCCGAGGCCGAGGGGGAAGGTGGCGCGCAGGTTCTCAGCCTCGACGCCTTCCGCAAGAAGACCTGAGCCGGCCATGACCGAATATCGCAGCGAAACCGATTCCTTCGGTCCGATTTCCGTCGCTGCCGACCGCTACTGGGCGGCGCAGACCCAGCGCTCCCTCAAGAATTTCCGCATCGGCGGCCCGGCCGAGCGCCTGCCCTTGCCGCTCGTGCACGCGCTTGTGCTGGTCAAGAAGGCCGCCGCCATCGTCAACGCCCGCCTCGGCCTGCTCGATCACAAGCTCGAGGCCGCCATCGTCCAGGCGGCCGACGAAGCGCTCTCCGGCCGCTTCGACGACCATTTCCCGCTGGTGGTCTGGCAGACCGGCTCCGGCACCCAGTCCAACATGAACGCCAACGAGGTCCTGGCCAACCGCGCCAACGAGATCCTCGGCGCGGGCCTCGGGGCCAAGAGCCCGGTGCACCCCAATGACCACGTCAACAAGGGCCAGTCCTCCAATGACAGTTTCCCGACGGCGATCCATATCGCCGCGGCACTCGCGGTCTCGCGGGACCTGCTGCCGGCACTGACCCGGCTGAAGGACGCGCTCGACGCCAAGGCCAAGGCCTATGCCGACCTCGTCAAGATCGGCCGCACCCATCTCCAGGATGCGACCCCGGTCACGCTCGGCCAGGAATTCTCCGGCTACGTCGCCCAGATCGCGCTCGGCATCGCCCGCATCGAGCAGACCCTGCCCGGCCTGCTGGCTCTCGCCCAGGGCGGCACTGCGGTCGGCACCGGCCTCAACGCCCATCCCGATTTCGCCAAGGCCTTCTCGGCCGAGATCGCTCGTCTGACCGGCCTGCCCTTCCGCACCGCCGACAATCTCTTCGAGGCGCTGGCGAGCCATGGTGCCATGACCTACAGCCATGGCGCGCTGACCGCGCTCGCCATGGATCTGTTCAAGATCGCCAACGACATCCGCCTGATGGGCTCGGGCCCGCGCTCGGGCCTCGGCGAGCTCAGCCTGCCCGAGAACGAGCCGGGCTCCTCGATCATGCCGGGCAAGGTCAACCCGACCCAGGCCGAGGCCTTGACCATGGTCGCGACCCGCGTGCACGGCAACCAGGCGACCATCGCCTTCGCCGCCAGCCAGGGTCATTTCGAGCTCAACGTCTTCAAGCCGGTGATCGCGCAGGCCTTTCTGCAATCGGCGCGCCTTCTGGCGGACGCAGCCGAGAGCTTCCGCCTCAACTGCGTCGAGGGCATCGAGCCCAATCGCGAGCGGCTGGAAGAACTGCTCTCGCGCTCGCTGATGCTGGTCACCGCGCTCGCCCCGGCGATCGGCTATGACAAGGCCGCCGCCATCGCCAAGGCGGCCCACCACAACGGCACGACGCTGCGCGAGGAGGCTCTGCGCGCCGGCGTCGAGGCGGCGCTGTTCGACCGTACGGTCGTGCCCGGACACATGCTCGGCCCGGCCTGAGGCATGGCGGAGATCATCAATCTCCGGCGCGCCCGCAAGGCCCGCGACCGTGCGACGGCCGAGGCGCAGGCCGCACAGAACCGGATCGAATTCGGCCGCACCAAGGCCGAGCGCAAACTGACAGCGGCGGAAAAGACGTTGCAGGCGACCCGTCTCGACGGGCACCGCCTCGACGCGACGAAGGACGACAAGGGCGAGGCATGAGCGGCCTGCACAAGCGCTCGCTCGCCATTGCCGGCCATCGAACCAGCGTCTCTCTCGAAGAACCGTTCTGGGAAGCGCTGAAGGAGATCGCCGCTGCCGAAGGCCGGCCGCTCGCCGGCCTGGTCGCCGAGATCGATCTCGCCCGCGGCGAAGCCAATCTCTCCTCCGCCCTGCGCCTGCATGTCCTCGCACATTACCGCGCCCGCGCAGGAGCTGTGCCGCTCAGCCCTGCGGATTGACGAGAACCTGGCGCGCCGTCTCGACCATGGCGTGCGTCAGGTCCGCGAGCCGGTCCGACCCGATCCGGTTGACCTGCCAGAACAGCGGAATGTCGAGCGATGTGCCGGGCACGAGCTCACGCAGCCGTCCGGCCGCGATATGGTCCCGCACCAGCAGTTCGGGATTGACGCACCAGCCGATGCCCAGAAGGCTCGCATCGACGAAGCCCTGTGTCGAAGGAACCCAGTGGACGGGGTGATCCGGACTCGCACCGAAGGCGAGCTGCATCCACTGGCGCTGCAGCCGGTCCTTCTGGTTGAAGACCAGCGAGGGCGCCTGTGAGAGCGCCTCCAGCGTCACGCCCCCGGGGAAATGCCGCGCGACAAAATCCGGGCTCGCCGTCGCCAGATAGCGCAGCGAGCCGAGCGGTGTGACGCGGCAGCCTTGAATGGGCTTGGCCAGCGCCGTGACCGCGGCGAGCACGCGCCCCCGCCGCAGCCACTCGGCCGTATGATCCTGATCGTCGACGGCGATGTCGAGAAGATGCTTGCTGCGCCGGGCGAAGGCCGCGACCGCGCCGAGGAACCAGGTCCCGAGGCTGTCGGCATTGGTGGCGATCCGCAGCGTGGCGCGTCGCTGGGGTTGGTCCGGCTCAGCCAGCGCGGGTAGCCGGGCCATCAGCTCCTCTTCGAGCAGACCGAGCTGCTCCATATGGCGGCAGAGCCATTCGCCCCTATCGGTCGCGGTGCAGGGCTGCCCCCTGATGACCAGCACGGTGCCCATCCGCTCCTCGAGCAGCTTGACGCGCTGCGAGACGGCAGAGGGCGTGACGTTCAGGGCCTGCGCAGCCTTCTCGAAACTGCCGGTCCGCACCACCAGGGATACGGCCTGCATGGCCGGATAATCGAGCATGACCTTAGCTGAACTTAATTCGCATAATCAAATTTAACTACACTAATGCCGGTATCGAGCCTAGGCGGAACCTCACCAACCGGAAACCGCGCCGATGCCCCTCTCCGTCTATGTCACCGGCTTCACCATGGGCCTCAGCCTGATCGTCGCCATCGGCGCCCAGAACAGCTTCGTGCTGCGCCAGGGCCTGCGCAACGAGCACGTCTTCGCGGTCTGCCTGACCTGCGCCCTCTCCGATGCGGTGCTGATCCTCCTCGGCGTCATCGGCCTGCGGCAGGCAACGGCGATGCTGCCTTTGCTCGAGCCGGCCCTGCGCTATGGCGGCGCCGCCTTCCTGATCTGGTACGGCGCCCGCAGCCTGCTTTCGGCCTTGCGTTCGTCCGAGGCCCTGGCGGTCGGCACCGCCGGCGGCGCCAGCCTGTCGGCGAGCCTCGCGACCTGCGCCGCCCTGACCTGGCTCAACCCGCATGTCTATCTCGACACGGTCCTGCTGATCGGCAGCATCGCCAGCCAGTTTCCCGGGCAGGAACTGATCTTCGCCGCCGGCGCGATGACCGCCTCCTTCCTGTTCTTCTTCGGGCTCGGCTATGGCGCGCGCTGGCTGCGCCCGCTCTTCGCCAACCCGGCGGCCTGGCGCATTCTCGACGGCATCGTCGCGGCCACCATGTGGGCGATCGCCTTCAAACTGCTGCGGGGCGTCTGATCGGCCTGCCTTGCCAATACGAGCCCTCATCCTGAGGAGCGCTCTGAAGGAACGCGTCTCGAAGGATGCACCGGTGGTTCCGGAGCATCCTTCGAGACAGCCGCTGACGCGGCTTCCTCAGGATGAGGGCTCACATGGAAGCGTCCGTACGAGCCAAGAAGCAAACGCAACAGCGCTTTTTATTCAACAGCTTGCACTGAGTGACAAAATCGACGCCGCACCCACTTGAATCGATTTGCCACCGCGTCGGATCAGTTCGGCAATGGCGAGCGCGACAGCGGCCGCGGCACCGGCTGGATCTCCAGCGGTGGCGCGAGCGGCGGCGCTTCGCCACGCGGCCTGACATAGGGATCACCCGGAATATAGGAGGGCGGCGCTCCCTGCAGGATCATCGGCCCGGACCGGCCTTCGATCGCGGCCCGGATCGCCGCTTGCCTGGCCCGTTCCTCGGCCTCGACCCTGCGTCGCTCTTCCTCGACCTTGCGCGCTTCCTCCTGTCGCTTCGTCAACTCCAGCTTGCGCGCCTCCTCCGCGAGCCGTGCCTCTTCCAGCCTGCGCGCGGTCTCGGCCCGGCGTGCCTCCTCGGCCTGCCGCGCCTCTTCGGCGCGTCTTGCGAGTTCGGCCTTGCGGGCTTCTTCGGCGAGCCGGGCTTCCTCGAGCTTGCGTGCCTCCTCGGCCCGCTTCTCCTCGGCGAGCCGCCGCTCCTCCTCGGCTTTCAGGAACTCGGCGAGCTTGCGCTCGTTCTCGCGCATCTCGCGCTCGGCCCGGAGCCGCCGCGAGAAGAAGGCACGCTCGCGCTGATCGGCCTCGAAGGCCTCGACCCGTTCGATCTCCTTGGCCAGCGCCCGCGCCGCGACGACATTCGACAAGGCCGCGACATCGGCCTCGCGGCGTGGCGCCGCGATCGGGCCGCGCCAGGCGAAGCCGACCTGCGGCAATTGCTGCGGCCAGTCCTTCGGCGGCGCGGAAAGCGGACGCAATGCCAGTCTGAGGTCGAGATTCATCGCCCGCCAGTCGACCGTACCGCTCGCCTCGGCGCGTAGCCCGGCCCGCTCGAAGGTGACCGGCTGGACACGCAGCACGCCACCCGCCTGGGTGAACGGCACCGTCACATCGCCGAGCGGCCAGTTCGCCTGCTCCAGCGCCGTCGCGATCCGGTCCTGCAACCGTTCGGTCTCGCTTTCGGACGCGTCCTCCCCCGTCGCTGCGATCACCCGAGACAAAGCAGCCGGGTCGAAGCGGCTCATCCCGGCACCGCTGACGCTGATCGAGCCGGCACCGCCGAGCCCGGCGATCAGGCGCGCCGGGCTTTCGCCCGAGCCGCCGGCCTCGAACCGGCCCGAGAGCTTGCCGGTGAGCGCCCCCCCGGTCAGCGTCGCCAGGTCGAGTCCCGCCAGCCCGAGCCGGCCCGAGAGCTGTGCCAGCCCGCCTTCGCGGCGGATCAAGAGCCCACCGCTGACCTCGCCGCCGGCATGGCGCCCGCTCAGATCGCTGATCGAGAGCCCATCAATCCCGGTCGCGAGCTGGAACGCGGCCTTGTCGAGCGCGAGCTGCTCGCTCACCGCGAGCCGCTCCGTCGTAATCGCAAGCCTGATCTCTCCGAGCCCGGGCGCCGCCTGGAAGCGCGCCGGCGACCAAACGCTGCCCGGTACCGGCGACGCGCTGCCGAGCGTGGCCGCCAGCAGCGGCTGCAAGGCGAAAGCCGGCAGCGCCAGCTTGCCGCCGATCGCGCCGTCGGCGCCGAGCGCCAGCGCACCGCGCGCCGTGCGCCCGCCGCTGTTGACGACGAGATCTTCGAGCATACTCTCCTCGCCGAACCGGATTTTTCCGGAAGCGTCGATCACGCCAGGGGGCAACAGGCGCGCCAGCCCTTCGGGCATCAGCAGCCCGGGTGCCTCGGCCTGCAGGTTCAGCCTCACGCCTTCCCCCGCTCCTTCCAGAACCATGGCCAGCCCGGGGCCGCTCAGCGAACCGGCCGGGCCGCCGGCGCCGAAATCGAGCCTGAGTTCGCCCGGCCCGCCCTGCGCCGGCCGCGGCAGGCCGAAGGCGGCAAAAGCCCGGCGGCGATCATCGAGCGCCAGGCGCAGCTCGCCGCCGGTCCAGGCTCCTGCCCGATCGAGACCGGCGTTCAGGCTGAGCTTTCCGGCCTGCGCCGTTCCCTCCGCGACGAGGCCGGTCTCGCCGCTGCTGGCGCGGGTCAATCTGAAGCTGCTGTCGAGCCCGGCCAGCCCGTCCTCGATGCGCGGCAGGATGCGCCGGGCCTGGTCGGGCAGCAGCGCGCCGGCCAGAGCGGCCAGCGCAGCAAAACGTGGCGCACGCACCCGGCCGCTGATCTCGCCGCCATCCGGCAGCAGGGCGCCCTGGCCCTCGACACGCACGCCGCCGAAGCCCTCGACCGACAAACGGCTGAGCCGCCAGTCGCTGCCCCGTCGCGTCAAGGCGAGCCGGGCCGAACCCGGCGCCGTGGCCCGGTAGCTCACGCCGCCGAGCGTCAGGTCGAGCGCAAGATCGCGGCCGCCGGCGAGGCGGGTCAGGCTCTCGCCCGGCGGCAGATTGGCGAGGTCGAGCCCGTCGAGCCGCAGCTTCGCTTCGAGCTTGCCGGGAGTGACCGCCGCCGAGCCCTCGAGGCGCTGGCCGGAGCCGGTCTTGACCGACAGGCGCTCGACGCCGAGCTGCCCGCTGCGCCAGTCGAGCGTCGCGGCGCCTTCGAACTCGCGGAAGGCGGCGAAGCCATCTGCCAGCGCCGGCTCGACGCCGAGCCGGGCCAGGGCCAGCGCCGCCCGCCGTGCATCCGGGGCCTTCAGCGAAAGCTCTCCACGAAAACCGGCCTCACCGAGGTCGCCGCTCGCCTGCAGCGTCGCATTGGCGATGCGGAGGCCGGCACGCGCGCCCGAAACACCGGACTGGTCCAGGCGACCGCGCAAGGAAAAGCCGCTGAGATCCTCGCCACGCCAGGCGATCTGGTCGAGATCGAGCGAGAGGTCGAGGGCGCCAGGCAGGGCCTGCAGCGCGCGCTCGAAGCCCGGGCGCTGATCCAGCGCCTCGATCAGCGCGTCGGCGTCGAGGCGGCGCGCGCGCAATTGAAACCCGCCGGAGCCCGTCGCCGGAAGCACGTGGCCCTCGCCCTCGAGCCGGGCGGCCCCGCCGGCAATCTCGATCGCGAGGCCGCTGAAATCGAGCTGCCGAGCCCCCCCGCCGACCGTACCGGACAGGCTGAGCGCACCGCCCGGCGTCAGCGTGAAGGCCCCCTGGAGCGACGGCTGCAACCGCCCCCCGGCCATTGGCAGGGAGAGCGCGCCATCGAAGGACAGCTGGTTCTGCTCGCCGGTGACGAAGATCTTGGCACGCAGGCGGCCATCGGCCTCGGCCTCGCCGGTGGCGAACCGCAGCGAAGCTCCCGCCACCTCGCCCTCGATCCGCCAGGGGCCGCCGAGGCCGGCGGCGGCGAGATCGACCGAAATCGGCGCGAGCACCTTCGCTGGCTTGCCGGCCTCGCGCCAGATGATCGCCGAGCGACGGATCGCGAAACGGTCGATCGCCGTCGCCGCCGGCAACCCCGTACCGTGGCGTGGCGGCATCGACACCGCCCCGTCGGCATCGCCGATCAAGGTCAGGGCCATGCCGTCGGCTTCCGCCTCGGTCAGGCGGAAATCGCCGCGCGCCAGCGCCGCCAGGGCGAGCTCGACAGTCAGGCGCTCGATCGTCGCGGCGCTGCTTTCACCATCGGCCGTACCGAGCTTCACCGCCCGCAGGGTCAGGCGCGGCGAAGGCAGCAGGCGCAGGCCGATATCGCCGGCAATGCGCGTCTCCAGCCCGAGCGCGGCGCCGATGCGCTGCTCGAAATGGCCACGATACTCCCGCCAATCGACAAAGCCGGGCCCGAGCAGCGCCGCCAGCAACGCCGCCACCAAAAGCCCGGCCAGGAAGGTCAGGGCCTCACGCACGCTCTTGCAACATTCGGTTCATCACGCGCGTGATCATGCACCCAAGTCGCGGCGGGATCACGACCTCCCTGAAGAGATAACCCTCCTGCCGCCAAAGATAACCTCACAGCGTGACGATCTTGCCGGGATTGAGGATGTTCTGCGGGTCGAGCGAGCGCTTCAGCAGGCGCATGACGGCGAGCGCGGGCGCGCCATGCTCGGCCTCGAGGTACTTCATCTTCTTCTGGCCGACGCCATGCTCGCCGGTGCAGGTGCCGCCCATGGCAAGAGCGCGCTTGACCAGACGGTCGATGAAGTCCTGGCAGACCGCCACCTCCTCGGGATTGGAAAGGTCGACCATCGGCTGGGTATGGAAATTGCCGTCGCCGACATGGCCGACGATCGGCGCGATCAGCCCGAGCGCCTCGATGTCGCGCTTGGTCTCCTCGACGCAGTCCGCCAACCGCGAGATCGGCACGCAGACATCGGTCGCGACCGATTCAGCACCCGGCCGGAGCGTGCGCGCCGCCCAGTAGGCGTCGTGCCGTGCCTGCCAGAGCTTGGTGCGATCCTCCGCCTTGGTCGCCCAGTCGAACGGTCCGCCGCCGAACTCGGCGGCGATCTCGCCGAAGCGCTCGGCCTGCTCCTTCACGCCCTCGTCCGAGCCGTGGAACTCGACGAACAGCATCGTCGTCTCCGGCAGGCCGAGCTTGGAGTGCAGGTTGACGCCGCGCATCATCACGTCGTCGACGAGCTCGATCCGCGCCACCGGCAAGCCGGACTGGATGGTGACGATGGTCGCATCGCACGCCGCCTTGACCGACGGGAACGGGCAGACGCCGGCCGAGATCGCCTCGGGGATGCCGTGCAGCTTCAGCGTCACCTCGGTGATGATGCCGAGCGTACCTTCCGAGCCGACGAGCAGCCGCGTCAGATCGTAGCCGGCCGAGGTCTTGCGGGCCCGGCTCGACGTCTTCACGATCGCGCCATCGGCCATCACCGCCGTCAGGGCGACCACATTATCCTTCATCGTGCCGTAGCGCACGGCGTTCGTACCGGAGGCGCGCGTCGCCGCCATGCCACCGATCGAGGCGTCGGCGCCGGGATCGATCGGGAAGAACAGGCCCTGGTCGCGCAGATGCTCGTTCAGTTCCTTGCGCGTCACGCCCGCCTCGACGACGCAGTCGAGATCCTCGGCATGGACAGCCACGACCTTCTTCATCTGGCTCATGTCGATGCAGACGCCGCCATAGGGCGCGTTGACATGGCCTTCGAGCGAGGTGCCGGTTCCGAACGCGATCACCGGAACACCGTGCGCCGCACAAAGTTTCACGATGGCGGACACCTCTTCGGTGCTCTGCGGGAAGACCACCGCGTCCGGCGGCTGGTTCGGAATCCAGGTCAGCGTGTGCCCGTGCTGCTGACGAACTGCCAGGCTAGTTACCAGACGGTTACCGAAGCGGGCAGCGAGATCCTGGGTGACGGCGGCTATCGCCTGCGCTGAAGGCGGCAGCTCTGCGGCAGGGACAGGGGGGGTCTGAGCCATCGCGTCGGGAGAGTGCATTGTCATAACCTGAAAGGATCGCCTAGTCTGGAATCGTTCGGCTTTCGAGCAGCCGCCATGGCGCTGTTTTCCCGCGCGCCGTGAGCGACGGCAAGTGCCAAGCTGCGAAGCCGGGCAGGTCTGTGACGCAGGGCTCCGGGGCGGACTCGCGAGTGACGAAGCGAGAGCAAGAGGAGGCGCCCATGCATGACGAACCCCGCACGACCGCCCTTTTCTTCGCGCCCTTTGTCTCGTCGAACATGCGGGTCGAGCCGCAATGGATCGATTACAACGGCCATCTCAACATGGCCTATTACCACGTCCTGTTCGACCGGGCCGTGGACGAGTTGTTCTCGCTCATCGGCCTCAACCAGGACTATGTCGAGACGCGCAATGCCTCGGTCTTCGCGGCCGAGTGCCACATCCTCTACAAGCGCGAGCTGACCGAGAGCGACCAGGTTCGCGTCACCGCCCAGTTGATCGCCTTCGACCAGAAGCGGCTGCACTTCTATCTCGAGATGCGCCATGCCAGCGAGGGCTGGCTGGCGGCGACCTCCGAAAACCTCTCGCTGCATGTCGACATGGCGAGCCGCAAGGTCACGCCCTTCCCGGCCGATATCCTCGCCGGCCTCGCCTTGATGAAGGCCGCCCATGCCCGCATGCCGTTGCCGGCCATCGTCGGCCGGATGATCGGCATGCCGGTGAAGACCGCGATCACGGTCGAGGCGATGAGCGGCGAGCGCGAGCGGGAGACGCGCCACTAGCCGTGAGCTTTCGACAGGCGCTCGTCGCTCTCGCTCGACGGGCGCGACCGGGAATTCGGCAGGACGCTCCCGGCGTGCAATAATCCCGGGATTGTCGATCTTGGGCAGGTTCGCATGCCGGCTGCGGTCAACACATTCCTGATCGTGCTCGCGGCCATTTTTCCCGTGGTCAACCCACCGGGCTCCGCCCTCGTCTTCCTCGGGCTGACGCGGGGCGCGACGGCCGAAACCAGGCGCGTTCTCGCCCGCCGCATCGCCGTGAACTCGCTCTTCGTGCTGATGGGCTCGTTCCTTCTCGGCTCGCTCGTGCTCCAGTTCTACGGAATCTCGATCCCCATCCTGCGCGTGGCCGGCGGGCTGATCGTCGCCGTGTCCGGCTGGAAACTGCTCAACGAAGGCAGCCAGAAGGATATCGAGACGTCCGCCGGCGATGTCGCCCGCACCGACCTGACGTCCCAGGCCTTCTACCCGCTGACCCTGCCGCTGACGACGGGCCCCGGCACGATCGCCGTCACGATCAGCATCGGGCTCTCGCGCGTGACCTTCACCGGCGGCTCCGGCGAGCTCCTCTTCGTGCTGGCGAGCCTGCTGGCGATCTTCGTGATCGCGCTCAGCATCTGGTTCTGCTTCGCCTATGCCGTGCGCGTACAGAAACTGCTCGGGAGAGGCGGCACGGAAATCGCCGTCCGGCTCTCCGCCTTCATCCTGTTCTGTCTCGGCGTGCAGATCCTGTGGTCGGGTCTGAGCGAGCTTCTGACCTCGACATTCGCACCGCGGTAGAGGCCGCCGCCCTGCCCCGTTGCTGCCGCACCGGCCGGGCCAGGAACAGGAACATGAACAGGGGCAGCCGACGCCTCAGTCGTCGTGGTCCGGGATTTTCAGGATATGGCCGCAGGCCTTGCAGTGCACGGCGTCCGGCTCATGGCGCTGGAGTGCGCATTGCGGGCAGGGAAAGGTCACCTTCTGCGGCCGGAACACCGCCTGGGCCAGCCGCACGAACAGCGAGATGCCGACGATCATCACCACGATCGAGGTCAGCTTGCCGCCGATGCCCGGCAGGGTGATGTCACCGAAGCCGGTCGTCGTCACCGTCGCGACGGTGAAATAGAGCGCCTCGACATAGCCGTCGATGCCGGGCCGGCCCATGAAGAAGAAGGTGTAGACGAAGCCGGTGACCACGAAGAGGAAGGTCACGAGGTTGATCAGCGCCCTCGCGACATTCTCCCATTCGCGATAGCGGGTCTCGCGCAGCTGCGACCAGATCAGCCCGCGCTGTGACAGCGACCAGAGCCGCAGGATGCGCAGGAAGCCGAAATTCTCCAGCCATTGCGGCGCCAGCAGCGTCGCCAGGATGAAGAGGTCGAGCAGCATGCTCGGCTGCCGCAACAGCCGCGGGATGTTGGAGGCGGCCAGCGTCCGCGCGACGATCTCGATCAGCACGATGGTGGCGACCGTATAGTCGAGCCAGAGAAAGGCCGGCCGGTCGCGCAGTAGCGGCGTCGCGATGAAGAAACCGATGATCAGAAGATCGACGATCAGGGTTGCGAACTGGAAGCGCAGCGCCGCCGGGGTGCGGCCGTGATAGAGCTGGCGCAGGCGATCGCAGGTGCGCTCGAAACGCTCCGACGGTCCGGCCTGATCCTGCGTTTCGCTCATCTGGATGGCGTATCAGCCGAAGGGCCGCGCCGTCCAGATGGCTCAGCCTCGCCGGGTTGCGAGCCCTTGCACAGCATAGCCGCCATAGAGCCGGCGCGTGCCGCTGCTCGCCTCGGCTTCGGCGCAGAGCCGCTCCAGTTCGGCTCCGAGCTCCGGCCGTGGCGTGACCTGGAACAGCGCCAGCCAGCGATTGAGCACAGCCCGGAACGGCCCCGGCAGATGCGCCTGATCGCCGAAGTCGACGATATGAAGCGAGCCGCCCGGCGCCAGCGTCGCGAGCGCCCGCGCCAGCACGGCGCGCCAGGGCGGGATCATCGACAGGGCGTAGGAGATCACGACCCGGTCGAAATCGAGCCGGCCGAACAGGGCTTCCGGCTCGAAACTGGTCGCATCCGCCTGCTTCAGGGTGATGCGGCCGGAAAGCCCGGCCTTGGCCACCGCCCGGCGCGCCGTCGCCAGCATCTCCTCGGAGACGTCGAGCCCGTAGCAGCGCGCCTGCGGATAGGCGCGCGCAATCTTGATCAGGTTTCGCCCCGTCCCGCAGCCGACCTCGAGCACGGCGCCGCCCGTCGGCGGCTGCAGGCCGTCGACCAGCCCATCACGACCGAGCAGGTAGAATTTCCGGGTGGCGTCGTAGATGTGCCGCTGGAAGCGGTACATCCGGTCCATCAGCCCGGCGGCATCATCGCTCTGCCGGACCTCGCTCACGCCTTAACCCCGCCCTGCGTGTAGAGGTGGAAGGCGCCGTAGATCGAGGAGCGGTCGCGCGCGCCTAGCTCGCGGCTGCGGGCTTCATGGTACTGCCATTGCGCCAGAATCGCCTCCGGCACCCGCCCCGGCAGCAGGCGCTCATCGGCGGCGGTGCGGAAGATCACGCGGGCCCCGGGCACTGCCGTCCGGGTGATCTGCGTCCACAGCGCCGTCAGCTCGGCATCGTTCATCCAGTCCTGCGCATCGAGCAGGACATAGCCATGGCAGCTCGCCGCGGGCTGCTGCGCGAGATAGGCCGTGACGAGCCCTGATGGTAACCGACCCGGCCGGCACGTGCCCGCACCGTCTCGAAATGGCGCGGCTCGAGATAGGGCGGCACGGAAGCCTCGGGACCGGGGCCGTAGCCGCGGCCGAAGGCCTGCCAGGCGAAATAATTGGATTGCAGGTCGAAACCGCAGGCCAGCCGTTCCAGCCGGTGGCGCAGCACGCCGAGAATTCCGGCATCGCCATCGGCCGCCAGAGCCTCGTATTGCGCCGGTGGGATGCCGAGCCCGTAGAGCGAGGCCGGCTGGCGCACCAGCCAGCGCACCAGCTTCTTCTCGAAGACCGGCGCGAGATGAGCATCGAACAATGCCCGCTGCTCCTCCATCGTCTTCGCCTGCAGCATGATCCGCGGATCGCAACCGAACCGGCGCCCGAGGAAATGCCCGGCACCGATGAAGCGGCCGAGCAGGCCGTGGCGGTAGAAATTGCGGGCGAAGGCCTCGATCCGCCGCCGCCCGATCAGGCTCCGCCCTTCCCAGTAGGCGCGCGAGAGCGCATCGAGCCGGGGCGCGATCAGCCGGTCATAGGTCTCGACATTCGCCCGCGATTGCGCCTCGCCGAAGAAGCGCCGGAAGGTCGGCTGGTCTTCGATCTCGGCCAGCGCCGCGAGCTTGAGATGACCGAGCGCGATATGGGCACCGTTGAGATCGACGGCGCTGATCCTCGCCGGGTCGGCGGTGAGATAGGACAGGATGTTGCAGGAGCCCGAGGCGATAGCGACCAGATGGTCGCCCGGCTGCAGCGCCAGCGCCTCCATGTCGACGACCGGATCCTCCCAGATCTGCGGATAGACCAGGCCGGAGAAGGCGAGCGTGAACATCCGCTCCAGCAGACCGGCGCGCGACAGCGCCTTGCTGCGATGGACCGCGTTGTTGAGCCCGAGGCTGGTGTTGCGCTTGACCGCCCTGACCGTCTGCGTCACGCCTGCCTCGATGTCATGATTGCGATGGCGAGCCGACTAGAGGAGTCGCGTGACGGTTGGGTGACGCGGCAAGGCTGCGGCGCCACCGCCTCTCGACGCCTTTGTGATCGGGAGTAGGTTTGCCGCAGGCTGCAATCGCCCTCGCCGATCGCCATATACCGGCGGTCCTGAGCAAGCCGCGCAGAAAGGAGCATCGCCATGGGCCTGACGAGCATGTTCGCCAAGCAGAAGAAGCAGGATCACGACTTCCCGTTCCAGCTCTCCGACGCGGAATGGCGGGCGAAACTGACGCCGGAGCAGTATCACGTGCTGCGCAACCACGGCACCGAGCGCGCCGGCTCCTGTGCCCTGAATTTCGAGAAGCGTGCCGGAACCTTCTCCTGCGTCGGCTGCGACCAGCCCCTGTTCCGCTCGCACAAGAAGTTCGAGAGCGGCACCGGCTGGCCGAGCTTCGACCAGCCGCTGCAAGGCGCCGTCGAGACCAGCGAGGATTACAGCTTCGGCATGCATCGGGTCGAGGTCCACTGCGCCAATTGCGGCGGCCATCTCGGCCATGTCTTCCCCGACGGCCCGCCCCCGACCGGCCTGCGCTACTGCATCAACGGCGTCGCGATGGATTTTGCGCCGGAAGCGGGTTGAACGCAGTCATCGTCATGGTCGGGCTTGTCCCGACCATCCACGTCTTCCCTCCTGCAATGCGGTGTTCAAGACGTGGATGCTCGCCACAAGGGCGAGCATGACGGATGAGGCTAGGCCAGTTCCGGCACCGCCCGTCGCGCCAGCGCCGCCGCGTCGACGCCATGCGGCAGACCGCCGAAATGGCCGGACCAGTGCCCGCCGAGCCGCGTCGCAACGAAGGCGTCCGCCACCGCATGCGGCGCATGGCGGATCAGCAGCGCGCCCTGCAGCATCAGCGCCAGCCGCTCGGTCAACAGGCGTGCCTGTCCCTCATGGCGGATGAGCTCATGCAGGTCGCTGTCCAGCGCCTGCAGCGCCGCGTCGTAGCGCCGATCCTGGCCGGAGACCGCGTGCAGCTCCGCCCGTAGCGCCTGCAGCGAGCCGGGCTCGCGTTCGAGAGAGCGCAGCACGTCCAGGCATATGACATTGCCCGATCCCTCCCAGACCGAGTTGAGCGGCGCCTCCCGATAATGCCGCGCCATCGGGTTCTCCTCGATGAAGCCGTTGCCGCCATGGCACTCCAGCGCCTCGACCACGACCGCCGGCGTGCGTTTCGCCACCCAGTATTTGGCCAGGGGCGCGCCGATCCGCGCCAGCAGCTTCTCGCTCTCCGAACGCTCCTGCCGGTCGACCGCCGCGAACAGCCGGAAGGCGAGCCAAGCGGCGGCTTCCGCCTCGATCGCGAGGTCGGCGATGACGTTCTGCATGATCGGCTGGTCGATCAAGAGGCGCTGGAAGGCGCTGCGGTGCCGGGCATGATGCGCGGCGAGCGCAACCGCCTGCCGCATCAAACCGGCGGAGGCGGCGGCGATGTCGAGCCTTGTATTGTGGTTCATCGAAAGCCCGGTCCGCAGGCCCCGGCCGGGGTCGCCGAGCATATGGCCGATGGCGCCGCGGAACTCGACCTCGGAGGAGGCATTCGAGCGGTTGCCGCATTTGTCCTTGAGGCGCTGGATCGCGATGCCGTTGCGCGCGCCATCGGGCAGCCAGCCCGGCACCACGAAGCAGGAAATCCTCTCCTCCGTCTTCGCCAGCGTCAGGAAGACGTCGGAATGCGGCACCGAGAAGAACCATTTGCTGCCATGCAGCGAATAGGTACCGTCGCGATTGTCATAGGCGATGGTCTGGGTCTGGCGCAGATCCGAGCCGCCCTGCGTCTCGGTCATCGCCATGCCGACGGTGGCGCCCGTCTTGCCCGCCGCCGGCCCTTGCCTGCCATCATAGCTTTTCGAGGAGATCAGCCCGCCCCATTCCGCCCAGCGCGCCCGGTCCTGCCTGAGCACGGGAATGGCGGAATAGGTCATCGAGATCGGGCAGCAGATGCCGCTCTCGCAGCCATACCAGAGATATTGCAGACCCGCCCGCGCCACCTGCGCCCCCGGGCCGGGCCTGTTCCAGGCCAGCGCATGCGTCTCCTGGCCGATGGCGCGGGCCATCAGCGCATGCCAGGCCGGATGGAACGCGATCTCGTCGATGCGGTTGCCGAAGCGGTCATGGCTGCGCAATTCCGGCCCGTACCGGTTGGCGAGCCGCGCCATCTCGATCGTCTCGGCCGCACCGACCGTCCGCCCGGCCTCGTGCAGCCGCTCATCGGCCCAGCCGGCGTCGAAAGCCCTGACCGCCGCCTTCAACACGGGATCGGCGGCATAGGCGTCATAATCGGCCAGCGGCGGCACCTGATTGGTGACCTGGTGGGCGTGCGATGCCTGGGCCATGGCCTTCCCTTCCGATCCGCGAACCGCCCCGTGATTAACCACCAGATTATGCCGGCGCCCCGGAATTGCGAGCCTGCCCGATTGCCGCCCGAGTTTACCCGGCACCTCGCCGCGCGCGCCATCACCGGCGCGGGCCTATGAGTGAGCCTTGACGTGCTGCGACGCGCCCTGAGTACCCTGATCGTCACCTTTGCCGCCGGCTTCGTCCTCGCCGCCATTCCGGCAAAGGCCCAGCCCCGATCGGCCGTGAAGGTACAGCCGGGCGAAGGCCGGCCCTATGAGGTCGCCGACAGCGAGGTCTGGGACGTGCCCGATCCGGTCTCCGGCCGTGGCTATCAGGTCTTCGTCGCCCTGCCGCCCTCCTATGCCAGGGAGCCGCAGCGGCGTTACCCGGTGCTCTACGTCACCGATGCCGACTATGCCTTCCCGATCATCCGGCAGATCAGTCGCCGCCTGAACATCGAGGGGCCCAGAGTCGAGGAGTTCATCCTGGTCGGCCTGTCCTACGCCAAGGGCGAGGATGGTGCGGTCAGCCGCCGGCGCGACTACACGCCGACACCGAACGGGCCGACCACTTCGCCCGCCAGCGCGATCCATGGCCAGGGACGGGCCTACCAGATTTATCTGCGCGATCAGGTGAAGCCCTTCATCGCCGCCCGTTATCGTGCCGATCCGGCCCGGGCGGTTTTCCTCGGCCATTCCTACGGGTCATTGCTGGGGACGCAGATTCTCTTCACCGAGCCCGGCCTGTTCAGCGGCTACATCCTCGGCAGCCCGTCGCTCTGGTACGACAAGCGTCACGCTTTGGGCCTGGAGGCGAGCTACGCCGCCGGGAAACGCGACCTGCCGGCCAAGGTCTTCCTCTATGTCGGCGAATACGAAGCGCTGCGCAGAGGCGATCGACGCTACAGCCAGAGCGTCGACATGGTCGCCGACAACCGGACCTTGGAGACGACGCTGCGCGGCCGAAAATACCCCAATCTGAGCCTGAAATCGGTGGTCCTCGACGACGAGGATCATCTCTCAGTCGCGCCGCGCGGCTTCACGCAAGGCCTGAAACATCTCCTGCCAGCGCGCTGAACGGGAGGGTTTACGGTGTCCGGACGCCGTCGCGGAAAACCGACCGCGACGGCGAGCAATTGAGGACGCCTGCCCCTATATTGACAGTGAACGAATCACGATCACGCAGAAAACCCAAGCCAGCCCCTTGTCAGACCAATTCACCTCTGCCCCCCTGCCCCGCCCCGGCGGCCTCGCCGCGCGCGCCGCCGCGCAGCCTGCGGCCGGCTATCTGCAAGGCCTCAACCCGGAGCAGCGCCAGGCGGTCGAGGCGACCGACGGGCCCGTGCTGGTGCTCGCCGGCGCCGGCACCGGCAAGACCCGTGTTCTGACCACCCGCATCGCCCATCTGATCGCGACCGGCCGCGCCTTTCCCTCGCAGATCCTGTCGGTGACCTTCACCAACAAGGCGGCGCGCGAGATGAAGGAGCGTGTCGCGAACCTCGTCGGCCCGGTCGCCGAAGGCATGCCCTGGCTCGGCACCTTCCACTCGATCTCGGCCAAGCTTCTGCGCCGCCATGCCGAGCTGCTCGACCTGCACTCGGACTTCACCATCCTCGACACCGACGACCAGATCCGCCTGATGAAGCAGGTGATCCAGGCCGAGGGCATCGACGAGAAGCGCTGGCCCGGCCGCATGCTGGCGGGCTTCATCGACTCATGGAAGAACCGCGGCCTCAGCCCCAAGGACGTGCCGCCCGGCGAGGCCGGCGTCTTCGCCAATGGCAAGGGCGGCAAGCTCTATGGCGCCTATCAGGACCGGCTGAAGACGCTGAACGCCGTCGATTTCGGCGATCTCCTGCTGCACTGCCTGACGCTGTTCCGCGAACATCCCGACGTGCTCGCGAGCTATCACGAGCGCTTCCGCTATATCCTCGTCGACGAGTACCAGGACACCAACGTCGCCCAGTATCTCTGGCTGCGCCTGCTGGCGCAGGGCCGCCGCAACATCGCCTGCGTCGGCGACGACGACCAGTCGATCTATGGCTGGCGCGGCGCCGAGGTCGACAACATCCTGCGTTTCGAGAACGATTTTCCAGGCGCTGTCGTGGTGCGCCTCGAACGCAATTACCGCTCGACCGGCCATATCCTCGCCACCGCCGCCAAGCTGATCGCCCGCAATGAGGGCCGGCTCGGCAAGACCTTGCGCACCGAGGACGAGGCCGGCGAGAAGGTCACCATCACCGGCGCCTGGGACAGCCAGGAGGAGGCGCGCCTGATCTCGGACGAGATCGAGGCGATGCAGTCCAAGGGCGAAAATCTCGGCGAGGTCGCGATCCTGGTGCGCATCTCCGCACAGATGCGCGAGATCGAGGAGCGGCTGATCCATGTCGGCGTGCCCTATCGCGTCATCGGCGGCCCGCGCTTCTACGAGCGCGCCGAGATCCGCGACGCCATGGCCTATCTGCGCTGCGTCGTCTCAGCCACCGACGACCTCGCCTTCGAGCGCATCGTCAATGTCCCGAAGCGCGGCCTCGGCGACGCTACCATCCAGCTCCTGCACAACCATGCGAGGGCCACCGGCTTCTCGCTGATGCAGTCGGCGCGGGCCGTGGTCGAGACCGAGGAGCTGAAGCCCAAGGCCCGAACCGCGCTCCGCGAACTGGTCGAGGCCTTCGCCCGCTGGTCGGCGCGGACCGAGAGCATGCGGCAGGGCGAACTCGCGGAGCTGGTGCTGGAGGAGAGCGGCTACACCGAGATGTGGCAGAAGGACCGCTCGGCCGACGCCGCCGGGCGGCTCGAGAACCTGAAGGAACTGGTCCGTTCGCTCGACGAGTTCCCCGATCTTCCGGCCTTCCTCGAGCACGTCTCGCTGGTCATGGACGCCGATGGCGGCGAATCCGGCGCGCGCGTCTCGATCATGACGCTGCACGCCGCCAAGGGGCTGGAGTTCGACACGGTCTTCCTGCCCGGCTGGGAGGAAGGGCTTTTCCCGAACCAGCGCGCCCTCGACGAGAGCGGCCGCGCCGGTCTGGAGGAGGAACGCCGCCTCGCCCATGTCGGTCTGACCCGCGCCCGCAAGCGGCTGAAACTCTATTTCGCCTCGAACCGGCGCATCCACGGTCTCTGGCAGTCGAGCCTGCCCTCGCGCTTCATCGACGAATTGCCGGAGGACCATGTCGAGGTCGTTCAGGCGCCGACCGCCTACAGCCAGGGCGGCTATGGTGCCTCGCGCTTCGAGCGCATGGAGAGCTTCGGCTCCTCCTACCAGACGCCGGGTTGGCAGCGGGCGCAGGAGAACAAGGCCAGGTTGAATTCGGGCGGAGGCTCGGGCTTCTCCGATTCCGGCCAGCGCGGATTCGGCGGCAGCAAGCGCGGCCCGCTGATGATCGAGGGCGAGCTCACCGCGAAATCGACCGGCGGCTCGGCCTATGAGGCCGGCGCCCGCGTCTTCCACGTCAAGTTCGGTCCGGGCTCGGTCGCCAGCGTCGACGGCAACAAGCTGACGGTGGATTTCGACAAGGCCGGGCGGAAGATGGTGCTGGATAGCTTTGTGCAGAAGGCGGGGTAGAGAGCCACATCCACCACGCCGTCATTCCGGCTGGAGCCCTCGGGCCCAGCCGCAGGCCCGCCCCGGAACGCACGCCTTGTCGCGGCGATGTCGACCGGGTCCTAGACCTGTCCACCAGTGATTGTTCGCGCGCGCCGCCACGAAATGACAGGCGCGGTTCGCCGCCCTCAGGCGGCCTGCGCCACCCGGCCCGCGAACGCCACCCGGTCGCGGCCGCGCCGCTTCGCCTTGTAGAGTAGCCGGTCCGCCTCGGTCATCACCTGTTCGAAATTGCGCCCCGGACCGGCCGGCGCACCGCCGATGCTGATACTCAAGGGAACCTTGGTGCCGTCCGGCGCCTCGAACTGGACGGCTGCGACGGCCGCGCGCAGCCTTTCCGCGATCACCCGCGTCTCAGCGTCGGTCGTGCCGGGAAGGTAGATCGCGAACTCCTCGCCGCCGATCCGGCCACAGAGATCGCCCTTGCGCAGCACGCCTTTCATCGCCGCGGTGATCGCGAGCAATGCAGCATCGCCCACCGGATGGCCGAACCGGTCATTGATCGTCTTGAAGTGATCCGCATCGACGACCAGCAGCGCGCCACCTCCGTCCTGTGCGGACAGGCGCGAAGCATCGCCGAAGAAACTCTCCCGGTTCAGCAGGCCCGTCATACCGTCACGCCGCGCCCGCTGGGCCAGGGCGGCATGGGCGCTCGTCAGTTCACCATGCAGCCGGCCAATCTCGTCACGGGCCGCGCGCAGCCGCTCGTGCTGCCAGAATTGATAGGCACTTGCCGGAAAGGCGATCAGCAGCGGGCATAGCACCGTCATCAGCCAGGCGTTGCCGTCCACCACGCCCCCCAATAGCGGAACGACGCTCATGGCGAGTCCCAGCGAAGCGGCGATGGAAAGAACGGTCGCGATCGACGCCTTGACGACGATCCTGCGCATGGAAGCAGTCATGCCTGTCGGCATGGCAGCAATTGCTGAACACCCCGTTTCCGCTGCGCCGCCTCAGGCCGCGTCACACCGCCCGCAAGGCTGAGCGACCGATTGCTAGCCGTCCTGGGGGCAAGCCACGGCTGAAGGCCCGCTTTGGCCCCATGCCTGACCTTTGCGGATCAAGGCGCAGACATGGGTCCCGGGCTTCGCGGCGCTCGCCCGGGACAAGCGCTGATGACTGTATCGGTCCGGTCAGATCGAGACCGCCCCTACGCCGCCTCGCGCCCGAATTGCAGCGCCGCCAGCCTGGCATAGAGCCCGCCCTTGGCGACGAGGGCGGCATGGGTGCCCTCCTCGACGACGCGGCCCTCTTCCATCACCAGGATGCGGTCGGCCGAGAGGATGGTCGCGAGCCGGTGGGCGACGACCAAAGTGGTGCGGCCCTGCATCAGCCGGTCGAGCGCGTCCTGCACCGCCCGCTCGCTCTCGGAATCGAGCGCCGAGGTCGCCTCGTCGAGCAGCAGGATCGGCGCGTCCTTCAGCACCGCCCGCGCGATGGCGAGGCGCTGGCGCTGGCCGCCGGAGAGCGTCACGCCGCGCTCGCCGATCACCGTGTCGTAGCCCTCCGGCAGGGCGCGGATGAAATCATCGGCGGCGGCGAGCTTCGCCGCCTCCTCGATCTCGGCCCGGCTGGCGCCGGGGCGGCCATAGGCGATGTTGTCGGCGACCGAGACGCCGAACACGGTCGGCTCCTGCGGCACCAGCGCGAAGCGACTGCGCCAGTCGGTCGGATCGGCCTCCGGCCCGGCGACGCCGTCGACAACGACGCGCCCGGCGAAGGGATCGTAGAAGCGCAGCGCCAGTTGCAGCACCGTGCTCTTGCCGGCACCGGAGGGGCCGACCAGCGCGATGCGCTCGCCGGGCCGGACGGCGATGTCGAGATCGGCCAAGGCGAGATTCGTCCGCCCGGGATAGCGGAAAGAGACGTTCTCGAAGGACAACGCTCCGGCTGCCGGCTGCGGCATCGGCCTGGGATGGGCGGGAGCCGCGATCGCCGGCTTCGTCGCCAGGATCTCGCCGAGCCGCCCGGCCGCGCCCGCCGCGGCCGAGATGTCGCCATAGACCTCGGAGAGCTGGCCGAGCGAGCTCGCCGCCAGCACCGCATAGAGCACGAACTGCGACAGCCGCCCGCCGCTCATCCGCCCGGC
This sequence comes from Allobosea sp. NPDC055594, assembly GCF_053618995.1. NCBI lineage: Bacteria > Pseudomonadati > Pseudomonadota > Alphaproteobacteria > Hyphomicrobiales > Alloboseaceae > Allobosea > Allobosea sp. NPDC055594. Next base: position 159,716 of record NZ_JBSHIO010000005.1, on the reverse strand, counting down.
GAAGACCTCGGTCGCACCGGCCCACAGAACCATGACGACGCTGGCGCTGACCAGGAAGATCGCAAAGCCCGAGAGCCAGGCGCGCGAGCGCGTCGCGTCGCGCGAGGCGGCATAGGCCTCCTCGGAGGCATTCTGGAAGCGCCGCGCCGTGTCGCGCTCGGCCCCGAAGGACTGCATGGTGCGAATCGCACCGACCGCTTCCGAGGCGAAGGCCGAGGCGTCAGCCAACCGGTCCTGCGCCGCCCGCGAGCGCTTGCGCACGCTGCGGCCCGAGAACACCAGCGGCAGCACGACCAGCGGGATCGCGCCGATCACGATCGCCGACAGGCGCGGGCTGGTCGCCACCATCATGGCGAGCGCGCCGAGGAACATGATGGCGTTGCGCAGCGCGATCGAGGCCGTCGAGGCGAAGGTCGACTTGATCTGGGTGGTGTCAGCGGTCAGCCGCGAGACGAGATCGCCCGCCCGGCTGGCGTCGAAGAAGGCCGGTTCGAGCCGGGTCAGATGGCCGAACACATCGGCGCGCAGATTCGAGACGATGCGCTCGCCAACCGTCATGACGAGATAGAATCGCGCCGAGCTCGCCAGCGCCAGCACGGCGACAACGCCGATCAGCAGGGCGAAATAGGAGTTGGCGAGCTGCTGTTCGCCACCGGAGAAACCGGCATCGATGACCCGGCGCACCGCCAGAGGCAGCGCCAGGGTCGCACCCGATGCGACGACCAAAGCCAGCAGAGCGAAGGCGATCCGCCGCTTCTGCGCCTTTGCATAGGGCCAGAACGAGCGCAGCGCGCTGAAATCCGGGCGCTGCTTGCGGTCTTCCACCAGTTCTTTCGCCACTCTCACATATCCCGAAAAGCTTGCACCGCAGCCAAGGCTGCGCTATGGCCACGCGACTTCACGACAGGCTCGTACGAATTGTTCGAAGAGCCGGCGATGCGCGCCGCGTTCCGGCCGCCCGCTTTTCGAAACTTGAGGAATTCGCCATGAAGACCGGCATTCATCCCGATTACCACACCATCAAGGTCGTCATGACCGATGGCACCGAATACTTCACGCGTTCGACCCTCGGCAAGGAGGGCGACACGCTGAACCTCGACATCGACCCGAAGACCCACCCGGCCTGGACCGGCGGCACCCAGCACATGCTGGACCGCGGCGGCCGCGTCTCGCGCTTCAATTCGCGCTTCGGCGCGCTCGGCGCCCTCGGCAAGAAGTAATTCCCGGCTTTTCGGGCCCTACGGGGCCGGATGCCCGAAATCGAAAAGCCCGGCCTCACGGCCGGGCTTTTTGCATCGCGGCGACGAATGGCCGCGGAAGAATACTGCGTTTTCAGGAGCGATCGCTCACAAGGAGCGGCGCCGCGGCCGGCTCTGCCACGACCGCAGGCCGCGCTGGCGCTCCGGCCCCGGCATGGGGCAGAGCCCTCCCCGATCAGGCCAGGGCGCCGAGCCGCGCCTGCAGGTTCGCGAGCTGCCCGCGTACCGGATTGACGGCGGCGACCGGGGCGAAAGCCTGCGACATCTGGTTCTCGAGATGGCCGATCCGCTCCTGCAGCCGGATCGAATGGGCGATCAGCTCACGCAGGCGCAGGGGCAGGCGGGCCGCCTCGGCGCTGGTCGGCTGCAGCATCGGCTCGGCGATGCGGACCTTGTTCTTCTCGGCACGCGCCTGCTCCGCCGTCATTTCGCCCTCGGCCACGGCGCGCTGCACCAGCAGCCAGGAGGCGATCTGCATCAGCCGTGTGGTCAGGCGCATGCTTTCAGTCGCATAGACCAGCGAAACCTCGCGCGGCAGCGCCGCCGATTCCGAGCGCCCTTCGCCGTCGAGATAATTCGCGGTCAGCTCGACCAGGCCCATGCCTTCGCGAAAGAGCTGCATGAAGGCCTCCGACTTGACGAAGGTACGCGCGAACGAGATCGCACCGTCCTCGACCGCCAGCCTCAGCGTCGGAAAATCGCTCATCGCACGTCTCCATTCGGCACAAGGGCGTGCGTGTGCGAGACGCAGCGCCGTTTCATGCCGGAAGCCCCGCAAAGATAAAGCCATAGCATTGTCGTCGCCGCGGCAAGGCTTCGTTAACCTTAATAATGGCAGGTTGACGGCGCCGAGGCGGATCGCGCCGCGGACCTCCTCCGAACCAAAAAAAGAGCCGCCCGAGGCGGCTCGAAGGTCAACAGGGAGGCGTCAAACAGAGTGGGCAGGAGCCACTCGACATCCAGACAAACTGGACGATCAGATTCATAATTTAGAATCGTTAAGAGCCCGTTAACGCGGCGTCCGAGGGCATTGATTCCTCCCGTATTTTGCTCGGTGGGCGAAGTGCGCGCCGAAACTGGCACGCGCCCTGTCAAATCCGCCCCGGGACGGGCCGCGGCGTCCGGCGCCGCGGCTGACATCAAGCGCGAGCCTGGCCGGAACGGAACGCCGGGCCCGCCGCGAAACGCGCCCGCCATCGCCAGGACGAGGCCTGTTTCCGGCGATCTCAGCCGTAGCGTTGCGAGCACCTGACCTTCATGCCGTCGCTGCCCGTCCGCGGGCGGCTGGCGCGCACACCTGACAGCGACTGACCAATCCCGCACAGTATCGTCAGATATCGGAACGAAGCGCCCTCAGCGCCGGAGACAGCGACGGCGAAACGCCGCCGCGTCGCGCGCCCGCTCAATCCCGCTTCCGGAAGAAGGCGTCGGCCGCCGAGCGCGAAGCGGTCTTCTTGAGGCGCGCCTCGCCCAGCCTGGCGATCTCGGCCTCCAGCAGGGCCACCCGCTCGTCGATCTCCGCCACGGAAAGCTGCGAAAGATCCTGCCCGATCTCATGGGCGCGCTTGGGCGCCGGGCGATCGTCCTCGATAAATCCAGCCATGGCAGCCTCGCCTTGCAACGGTTGCGGCGGGCAGACTAAAGCATCGTCCGGAAAAGTGGATGCCGGTTCGGTGGTCACAGCCGCGCGCCGACCGCCCCTCGCCAGGAGAGCGCCATGACCACCCTGCCCCAGACCATGACCGCGATCGGTTTCGAGGCCCCCGGCGGTCCCGAAGTCCTGCAGCCGCAGCAGCGGCCGGTGCCGCGGCCCGGCCCGGGCGAGGTGCTGGTCGCGGTCGCCTTCGCCGGCATCAACCGGCCGGACGTGCTGCAGCGCATGGGCGGCTATGCGCCTCCGCCCGGCGCTTCCGATATTCCGGGCCTCGAATTCGCCGGCACCGTGGTCGGCCTCGGCGAAGGCGTCTCGCGCTACCGGCAGGGCGAGCAGATCTGCGGCCTCGTCGCCGGTGGCGGCTATGCCGAATACCTCGTCGTCCACGAGAGCAATGCCCTGCCGATTCCCGCCGGCCTTTCGCTGGAAGAGGCCGGCGCCATTCCGGAGACCTATTTCACCGTCTGGAGCAACGTCTTCCAGCGCGGCGCCTTGAAGAGCGGCGAGAGCTTCATGGTTCATGGCGGCACATCCGGCATCGGCACCACGGCGATCCAACTCGCCAAGGCCTTCGGCGCGACGGTCCTGGCGACCGCGGGATCGGACGAAAAATGCCGGGCCTGCCGCGATCTCGGTGCCGACCACGCCATCAACTACCGCAGCGAGGATTTCGTCGCCGCCGCCAAGGTCGCGACGGGCAAGCGCGGCGTCGATCTGATCCTCGACATGGTCGGCGGCGACTATATCGCGCGCAATTACGAGGCCGCGGCCGAGAGCGGCCGCATCGTCCAGATCGCCTTCCTCAACGGGCCGAAGGCCGAGGTCGATTTCCGCCGTCTGATGATGAAGCGCCTGACCCATACCGGCTCGACGCTGCGCCCGCGGACCATCGCCGAGAAGGCTGCGATCGCAGCCGAACTGGAAGCCAAGGTCTGGCCCCTGCTGGCGCAGGGGCGCTGCAAGCCGGTGATCCATGCCCGCTTCCCGCTGGCGCAGGCGGCGGAGGCGCACGCGCTGATGGAGAGCAACGCCCATATCGGCAAGATCGTGCTGACGATCTGAACGGCCGGCGCGATCCTCGCCTGCCTGGAAAGCCTCACCAGCGCAGCAGCCTTCGCCCGATCAGAAAACCGGCGCCGGTCACGATCGAAGCCGCGATCGGATACCAGGCCAGCACAAAGAGCGGGCTGTCGTCGGTGCAGTTCGCCGCATAGAAGCTCGCTCCGATACCGCTCGCCACAAGTCCCGCCAGGGCGCCTGCCAGACCCGGATCAGACGGTGCGCCCTGCCGCAAGCCGGCAAGTATGCAGGCGAGCGGCCCCGCGGAGAGCAGCGGGATCAGGGTCAGACAGAACATTGCGTTCTCGCCGATCAGGCTGGGCAGCCACTGCTCTTCGGGAAGCCACGTCAGCTCGACGGCCACGGCGCCGAGAAGCAGCGCCGGCGCGAGCATCATCAGGAGCCCCGGATAGGACCGGGCGAGGCCAGGGCGGCTCAACCGGAACACGCTCCACAGGGCCGTGCTCGCCAGCGCGGCCGTGACGACGAATTTGAACAGGAAACGCCCGCTCTGCATCGCCTCCTGAAAATCGGGCCGCACACCGATCGCGACGAAGAACAGGATCGCCGCCGCGACGACCGCAGCGCCGAACGATAGCGCCAGGACGGAGCGGAACGGCCGGATCGGGCCGGCATCGTTCGCCAGCATTGCGATGAGATCATCAGTCTTCACGTGAGCGATCCCGGTAAAGCGCGCCCAGCGTCTTGAGCGCGCGATGCAGGGCGACGCGGACCGCCCCTTCCGTCATTCGCAAGCGTCCGGCCGTTTCCCGGATGGAGACGCCCTCGATCGATATCGACCGGACAATCTCTTCCTGCGCCGGCTTGAGCTCTGCAAGCAGCCTGTCGATCTCACTCGCACTGAACTCCGGCGCAGTGTCGTCGAGCGGCAGACGATCCGCGACATCCTCGATCGGAACGCTGACATGCCGCCCTCGCCTGCGCATCGCATCGATGAGCTTGTGCCGGGCGATCGCTGCGATCCAAGGCACGACCGGCCGCGCGGGATCCCAGGTCCCGCGCTTGAGATGGATGGCCAGCAACGCTTCCTGCACGACGTCCTCGATCTCGCTTTCGTTTCCCGAGCCACGGCAGCCGGAACGGACGACCGTTCTGACGAACGGGGCGATTGCCTGCAGAAAACGTCGATAGGCATCCGCATCGCCAGCCATGGCCAAGCGGAGCCACATGGCCCAGTCATTTTCGCGCAGCGACAAGTTCATTCTCCGCTTCCTACGAAGCAGGATCGCAACTTGTTACATCCCTCGCCGACGGCGCCCGCCTGGATCGGTCGCATATGGCCGGGTCCGTCGCAGCCCGGGGCCCGAAAGCGCTCGTCCGCGCGCGCCCGATTTGTCACCCGGCCGAGATTGCGGAGCACGCAATCAGAAAAGCTCCCGGCGCTGTAACAGCCGGTCTCCGACCTGCGTATAGGCTTTGTGTCCGGCTCCATGGGCACGATTGCAACTCTAGTCGGAGAATTCCCATGTCCGTCAAGTCTGCCGTCAGCTCCGCCCTTCTCGCCAGCGCCATGGCGACGGCGCTGGCCTCGCTTGCGAGTGCCGCACCGCTGAGCAAGGCCGAAGGCGAGGCCGCCGTCGCGGCCAAGAAGGAGAAGTGCTACGGCGTCGCCCTGAAGGGCCAGAATGACTGTGCCGCCGGCCCCGGAACTACCTGCCAGGGCTCCTCGACCGTCGATTTCCAGGGCAATGCCTGGAAATTCGTCCGCGGCGGCACCTGCGCCTCGATCACCCTGCCGAACGGCAAGCAGGGCTCGCTGAAGCCGCTCTGATCGCTGTCTCCACGAACCGGAAAGCGCAGAGGACATCATGACGGCAGATCTCGCATCCGGGCCCGCACCCGCGGCCCACCCTCTCCGCTTTCCGGAACACGGCGTCTCCGGCCTGGCGGGGACGAGCTTCAAACCCGAGCATCTTCGCAGCATCCTGAGCGAAAGCGGGCCAAGGGGCTTCTTCGAAGTCCACGCCGAGAACTATATGGGCGCGGGCGGGCCGCCGCACCGCGCCCTGGAAGCCATACGCAGGGACAACCCATTGTCTCTGCACGGCGTCTGCATGTCGCTCGGCGGCCCCGAGCCGCTCGATCGGGAGCATCTGGCGCGCTTCAGATCGCTGGTAGAGCGCTACGAGCCTGCGCTCGTATCGGAGCATCTCGCCTGGTCGACCCATGAGGCGACGTTCTTCAACGACCTCCTGCCGCTGCCCTACACGGCGGGCAGCCTGGCCTGGGTCTGCGATCATATCGACCAGATGCAGGAGGCTATCGGCCGGACGATCCTGCTCGAAAACCCGTCGACCTATCTGATTTTCCCGGAGTCGACGATGAGCGAGACCGAGTTCATCCGGGCGATCGTCGCGCGCACCGGCTGCGGCCTGTTGCTCGACGTCAGCAACGTGTTCGTCTCGGCGACCAATCGCGGCACGTCGGCGCTGGACTATCTCGCCGATTTTCCGCTCGCCCATGTCGGCGAGATCCATCTCGCCGGCCATGCCGAGCAGAGCGACGACGAGAACGCCCTGCTGCTGATCGACAGCCATGACGGGCCGGTGCCCGACGGCGTCTGGCGGCTCTACGAGATCGTGCTCGGTCGTTGCGGCCCGCGCCCGACGCTGATCGAGTGGGACAGCAAGATCCCGGATTGGCCCATACTCAAGGCCGAGGCGATGGCGGCCCAGCGTCTGCTGGATCGCCATGCCGGCCAGGCGAGCTTGCGCCATGCGGTCTGATATCCGCATCGGCCCGGCCGCCGGGAGCGACGGCTCCTACGCGTCGGCCTTCGCGCCCGGCTTGAACGATCCCGAGCGCCAGACCCCGGCGCTAGTTTCCGGTCCGGGCGGCAAGAAGGCGGTCAAACGCTACAATGTCTATCGCAACAACGTGACCGTCGGCCTGATCGACGCACTGGCCGCGATCTACCCCGCAATACGGCGCATCACCGGGGACGAGTTCTTCCGCGCCATGGCGCGCTTCCACATCCGGCAGACACCACCGAAATCGCCGCTCCTCTTCGATTACGGCCGCGATTTCCCCGACTTCATCGCAGGTTACGCATATGCGGAAGCGATGCCCTGGCTGGCCGACACGGCCCGCGTCGAGCGGGCCTGGCTCGATGCCTACCACGCGGCAGATGCCGAGCCCCTGCCGCCGGGCGCCTTCGCCTCCATCCCGGCCGAAAGCCTGGCTGATGTTTCGGTCGCGCTTCACCCGTCGACACGGGTGGTGCGCTCGCGCTACGCGGCGCTCACGATCTTCGCCGCCAACCGCTCCCCCGAACCGGTCGGGGTGATCAACGCCGCCGGAGCGGAAGAAGGGCTGATAACCCGGCCGGACCTCGACGTGATCGTCACACGCCTTCCAGCCGGCGGCGTATCGTTGATCGAGGCCTTGGCCACCGGCCTCACGCTCGGCGAGGCGATGGCGACCGTCCTCGCTTCCGTCCCCGACTTCGACATCGCCGCGGCCCTTACCGGCATCGTCGAGGCTGGCGCCGTCACCGCCCTATCTCCCGGAGACGCCCGATGACCTCTTTGCCGGAGCCGAAGCCCATCGGCACGGGAACCGGACGCAGCCCAGCTCTGAACGAGATGGCCAATGCGGCGATCCGCGCAATGGCACCCCATGTTCTCGTGCAATTGACCCTGCGCCTTGCCCTCGCCGTACCGTTCTGGCGTTCCGGCATGCTGAAATGGGACGGCTTCCTCCAGATCGGCGACACGGCCGTCACGCTCTTCACCGACGAATTCATGCTTCACCTGCCGGGCGGCCCCTATCCGTTCCCGGCGCCGGTGCTCATGGCGATTCTCTCGGGAATCGCCGAGCTGGCGCTGCCCTGTCTGCTCGTCCTTGGTCTCGCGACACGCTTCGCGGCCTTCTGCCTGCTTTTGATGACCGCGATCATTCAGCTGACCATCCCCGATGGCTGGCCGCTGCATCTGACCTGGGCAGCCATGGCGCTCGCGATCATGTCGGGAGGACCGGGCTCGCTCTCAGTCGACCGCAGGCTGAAACGATAGACCGGGCGGTCGATCGAAAACAGCAGAAGAAAGCGGCTCGCCGTGGACAGTCGCCGGCTGTTCGCCTATAACGCCGCGATCCTCCTCATCGTCGATGATTTGGATGACCGGCCGGGGCGGCCGGTCGGCGCATGAGAGCTTTTGCCCGCGACACTTCAGGAGACGAGCCCGTGTCAACATCGCCGCTGATGCCGAAGGCCACCGCGGTCTGGCTGGTCGAAAACACCTCGCTGACCTTCGAGCAGATCGCCGAGTTCTGCAAACTCCACCCGCTCGAGGTGCGTGGCATCGCCGATGGCGAAGTCGCAGCCGGCATCAAGGGGCTCGACCCGATCACCTCCGGCCAGCTCACCCGCGAGGAACTCGAGCGCGCCGCCAAGAACTCGAACCACCATCTCAGGCTCGCCGAGCGCAAGGTCAAGGTACCGGAGATCAAGCGTGCCAAGGGGCCGCGCTACACCCCGGTGTCGAAGCGCCAGGACCGGCCGAACGCCATCCTCTGGCTGCTGCGCAATCATCCCGAGCTCAAGGACGCGCAGATCATCCGCCTCGTCGGCACCACCAAGTCGACCATCGCGCAGATCCGCGATCGCACCCACTGGAACACTCAGACCCTGACGCCGGTCGACCCGGTCAGCCTCGGCCTCTCCTCGCAGATCGACCTCGATTTCGAAGTCGCCCGCGCCGCCAAGGATCGCCCGGCCGCGCTCGCGGCGGAGACCGGCTCGACCCTGCTCTCGGCCGAGGAGACCACGGCTCCGGAGCCCGTACCGGCCAGCCAGCCCTTCGCCGATATGAGCAAGCCGAAGCGCGAGGAAGAGGCGGCGATCGACGTCGACTCCGTCTTCGCCAAGCTCAAGCAGATGAAGCGCCCGGTCGAAGAGGACGACGAGTTCTGAGTCGCCCTCCCCGGCGCCGGGACAGGATCGGAGCGGTCGTCAGGCCGCCCCGAGTTCCTCGCTTGCAGCAATCAGACCGTCGCGCACGGCGACGGACGACTTGACGATGCCCCGGCGCTCGCGCGCGCCGATCCGGCTATAGGCGGCCCCGCCGGGCTCGCCACCATAGAGCGCATCGACCACCGCCTTCGCCGCAGCCAAGCTCTTGTCGATCTCCTGCGCCAGCGCCGGCTTCTTCGCCGCAACGCTCACGGCGAAGGGACGGTACTGGCTTTCGATGCCCGCAAAATTGTAGCGGAAGATCAGCAGGCTGCGGTCCGACCAGGTTTCCTCCTCGCCCGAGATCTTCTTGGCACCGATCTCGTTCGCGAGCGCGATCATGCCCTTGAAACTATCCTTGGCCGAGAAGCGCTCACGCTCGTTCAGCGCCTTGTCGAGCGCTGCGACAGAGGCTTCCAGCCCACGTGCCAGCGGCAGCGCCGCCGCAAGATCCCCCTCGCCGAACAACAACGCCTCGATCTTGTGGAAGCCCTTGAAGCCCGGATCGGTATCGCCGAGATCATGAGCATAGGCGCGGGAGTCGATGTCCTTGTCGATCTCCTCGAAATTCGCCGCCAGCACCTCGATCTCCTCGTAGGGCGCGCGGGAGGCGACATAGGCCGCCTCGGCAGCCGCGCGATCGCTGCCCGACAGGGCTTTGGTCAGCGCCGCCACCAGCGGCTTCTGCTCGGCGTTGCGCTTGCGGAAATAGGCGAGACCGGCATCCACCGCCGCCGCGTGCGGCTCGGCGGCCGCCGTCGCCCGCGGCAGGACCGTGGCTGCGAGGAGTCCGGCCGAAGCGAGAACAAGGTCCCTGCGACTGGCATTCATGAGCAAATTCCTTTCCTGCGAAGAGACCACAGAATAGGATCATGAAATAAGTAATTCTAGCGTATTTATAGAAATCACAATTGGAATACTTATAGTATTTAAACTGCGCAAATACCAATCAACAAAGCACCGACCGCGACCGGAAACCCGGCCCCGTCCGGCTTGCCGACGCCCCTTCGCTTTGCCAATCTCCGGCGATGACGCCGTCCGCAGCCGATCTCGCCTTCACCTTCCTGGGGACCGGTGCGCCGCCGGTCAGCCTGCGCCGGGCCGGCCCGGCGCATCTCGTCGAGGCGGGCGGCACCAGCGTCCTGATCGATTGCGGCTCGGGCGTCAGCCAGCGCCTCGTCGCCGCCGGCCGTGCCGGCGCCAGGATCGACGCGCTGATCGTCACACATGAACATTCCGACCATCTCGTGGACTTCTATCAGCTCGTCGTCTCCTCCTGGCATCAGGGCCGAGACCGCCCCTGGCGCGTGCTGGCCCCTGCCCCGGCGCTCGCCAATATGCGTGGGCAGTACGAGGCCTTCGCCCGCGAGCGCGCCCTGCGTGTCGCCTTCGAGAAGCGGCCCGACGCCACGGGCCTGGAAGTCGTCTTTGAGGAGTTGCACGAGGGTCCTGTCGCCGGACTGGACGCCCTCCAAGTCAAGGCCTTCCTCGTCGATCACCGCCCGGTCGAACCCGCCTTCGGGCTCGAACTGTCGGCCAATGGCAGCCGCATCGTCTTCTCCGGCGATACCCGCCTGACGCCTTCGCTGGAGCGGGCGGCGCAAGGCTGCGACCTCCTGGTCTGCGAGGTCTTCATCGACAGCCAGATGCCGGTCGTCGCCGGGGTGCGCTCGGCGCAAACCGTCGCTTCGGTGCAGAGCTATCACATGACCCCGGCGATCGTGGCAGGGCTCGCGCTGCGCTCCGGCGCCGGGGCCCTGGCCCTGACCCATCTCGTCCCGCCCAGCGCCGACACAGCCGCCCTCGCCGACGAGATCCGTGCCGGCGGCTATGCCGGCCCGCTGATCATCGGCGAGGATCTGATGCGGCTGGAACTGCCCGGCCGCCTGCTGCGCTGGAACGGCGCGACGATCGGCTTTTGATCACTCGCGACTGGCAAGTTCTCCGTCATTCCAGGCTAGCCGCGGACGTGGCGCAGACCCGGAATCCACCATAGAGCGCCGTTCCCTACGATGGATTCCGGCGCTCCGCTGCACTGTGGCCGGAATGACGAGAGCGTCTACGATCCAGATTTTTCGGCGCGGCGTCAGCCCAGCCCCCTGCCCTTCAGCGCAATGCCGATCTCGCCCAGCACCGCGATGTCCTCGATCGTCGCCGGCACCGCGTAGTCCTCGCCATCGGCGATCTTCTTCATCGTCGCGCGCAGGATCTTGCCGGAGCGCGTCTTCGGCAGGCGCCCGACGGTGATCGCGATCTTGAAGGCGGCGACCGGGCCGATCTTGTCGCGCACCAGCCCGACCAGCTCCTTCTCGACCTGGTCCGGCGCCTGCGTCACCCCGGCCTTGAGCACGACGAAGCCGCAGGGCTGCTCGCCCTTGAGGGCGTCCTTGATGCCGACGACCGCGCATTCGGCGACGGCCGGATGCGAGGCCAGCACCTCCTCCATGCCGCCGGTCGAGAGCCGGTGGCCGGCGACATTGATGATGTCGTCGGTGCGCCCCATGATGAAGACGTAGCCGTCCTCGTCGATGAAGCCCGCATCCGAAGTGTTGTAGTAGCCGGGATAGGCCTCGAGATATGCGCTGCGGAACCGGGCATCGTCGTTCCACAGCGTCGGCAGGGCGCCGGGTGGCAGCGGCAGCTTCAGCACGATCGCGCCCATCGTCCCCGCCGCGACCGGCCTTCCGCCCTCGTCGAGGCACTGCACGTCATAGCCCGGCAGCGGCACGCTTGGCGAACCGTGCTTGATCGGCAGCAGGCCGAGGCCGACCGGATTGCCGACGATGCAGGAGCCGGTCTCGGTCTGCCACCAATGGTCGACCACCGGCACCTTCAACACATCTTCCGCCCATTTCAGCGTATCGGGATCAGCCCGCTCGCCCGCGAGGAATAATGTGCGGAAATGCGAGAGGTCATAGGCGGCAAGATGCTTCGCCTCCGGATCCTCCTTGCGGATCGCGCGAAACGCCGTCGGCGCGGTGAACATCGCCACCGCCTTGTATTCCGAGATCACCCGCCAGAAGGCACCGGGATCGGGCGTGCCGACCGGCTTGCCCTCATAGAGAATCGAGGTCGCACCCTGGATCAGCGGTCCGTAGACGATGTAGCTGTGGCCGACGACCCAGCCGACATCGGAAGCGGTGAACATCACCTCGCCCGGGCGGATATCGTAGAGCTGGCTCATCGTCGCGAGCAGCGCGACCATGTGGCCGCCATTGTCGCGGACCACACCCTTGGGCTTGCCGGTCGTGCCCGAGGTGTAGAGCACATAGAGCGGATCGGTCGCCGCGACCTCGACGCACTCCGCCTTGCGGCCATTGGCCCGGGCGGCGCCGACCATGGCGCGCCAGTTGCGGTCACGCGTGGCATGCATCGAGGCCTCGGCCTGCGGCCGCTGTAGCACGAGGCAGGCCTGCGGCTTGTGGCTGGCGAGATCGATCGCGCCATCGAGCAGCGGCTTGTACTCGACGATGCGGCTCGGCTCGATGCCGCAGGACGCGGTCAGGATCAGCTTCGGCTTGGCGTCGTCGATCCGCGTCGCCAATTCCTTGGCGGCAAAGCCTCCGAACACCACCGAATGCACGGCCCCGATGCGGGCGCAGGCCAGCATGGCGAAGGCCGCCTCCGGGATCATCGGCATGTAGATGATGACGCGGTCACCCTTGCCGACGCCGAATTCCTGCAGCACGGCGGCGAGCGTCGCGACCTCGTCGAGCATTTGCGCGTAGCTGTAAGCCGCCTTGGTGCCGGTGACCGGGCTGTCGTAGATCAGCGCCGCCTGCTCACCCCTGCCATCGCGGACATGCCGGTCGAGCGCATTGAAGCAGGTGTTGCAGCTCGCATCGGGGAACCAGCGCCCATAAATGCCGGCCTCTCCGTCGAAGATCCGCTGCGGTGGCCTGATCCACTCGATACCCCCAGCGATCTCGCCCCAATAGGCTTCCGGATCGCGCCGCCAGGCGGAATAGGTTTCGCTGTAGCGGCTTGCATGGCTGGCAGTCATGAAATGCGTTCCTCTTCGCCGGATTTTCGGCCTAGAGCTTGGCTCCGGGCGGGCCGTCTGGGGGCCGGATTTGGCGCGTCGGATCGTGCCCACTCTCTCCCCTTCGGCGCAAGCGTCCGCATGTCAGACTTTCAGCGCAGCCCGTATGGGAGGCGCCGCACCCGCCGGCCGCCGGGCCGCAGCCGTGATGGGCCATGAATTTCGATCTCACCTTCTTTGCCGTCATGGTCCCGGCCGTCGTGCTGATGGGTCTCTCCAAGGGCGGATTCTCGGGGCTCGGCCTGCTCTCCCTGCCGCTGATGGCGCTGATCGTCTCGCCGGTGCAGGCGGCGGCGATCATGCTGCCGATCCTGATCGTGCAGGATGTCGTCACCGTCTGGTCCTATCGCCAAGAATTCGATCGGCGGAACCTGGCGACGCTGATCCCCGGCATGCTGCTCGGCGTGCTCGCCGGCTATCTCCTGGCGGCGAAGGTCTCCGACGCCGCGGTCGGGTTCGCGGTCGGGGTGATCTCGATCGGCTTCGCGCTGCGCCGCCTGCTCGGCGGCAAAGCCACCGCGGCCCCGGTGACCAAGGCGAACTATTCGGCCGGCACCTTCTGGGGCGTGGCCTGCGGCTTCACCAGCATGATCGCCCATGCCGGCGGGCCGCCCTTCCAGATCTATGTGATGCCGCAGCGCCTGCCGCCGGCCGTCTTCGTCGGCACCGGTGCGCTGTTCTTCGCGTTGATGAACTGGATCAAGGTGCTGCCCTATTTCATCCTCGGCCAGTTCAGCCCGCAGAACCTCACCGCCTCGGCCGTGCTCTTCCCGGTCGCGATCCTCTCAACGCTCGCCGGCGTCTGGTTGGTGCGGCGCGTCCCGGCCGAGCGCTTCTACACGCTGATCTACTGGCTGCTGGTCGCAGTCGGGCTGAAGCTGATCTATGAGGGGCTGCGGCCGCTCCTCGGCTGAGCCGCGCCCGCCCCCTTCCCGGCCGGACATTGCGCCGCATCGGCAAAAGGGATGAATTACAGGGCCGCGCCTCGATGGTTAAAGCTGCGGCAACATTCCGGCAGAAGAGCGCCCCGATGACCGCATCGCCCTACGATACCGATCTCGACCGCAACCCCGCGAATTTCCAGCCGCTCTCGCCATTGCCCTTCCTCGAGCGCGCCGCCGCCGTCTTCCCGCAGCAGATCGCCGTGATCCACGGCACGCTGCGCCGCAATTATGCAGAGCTCTATGCCCGCACCCGCCGGCTCGCCTCAGCGCTGGCGCAGCACGGCATCGGCAAGAACGACACCGTCGCGGCGATGCTGCCGAACACCCCGGCCATGCTCGAATGCCATTACGGGGTGCCGATGTGCGGCGCCGTCCTCAACACGCTGAACACCAGGCTCGACGCGGCGATCATCGCCTTCTCGCTCGATCATGGCGGCGCCAAGGTGTTGATCGCCGACCGGGAATTCTCGAAGACGGTCAGGGAGGCGCTGGCGCTCTGCAAGGTCAAGCCGCTGGTGATCGACTATGACGACCCGGTCTTTGACGGCCCGGGCGAGCGCCTCGGTAGCGTCGAATACGAGGACTTCCTCGCCAAGGGCGATCCCGATTTCGACTGGCTGATGCCGGGGGACGAATGGGACGCGATCGCGCTGAACTACACCTCCGGCACCACCGGCGACCCCAAGGGCGTGGTCTACCACCATCGCGGCGCCAATCTCTTGGCGACCTCGAACGTGCTCACCGGCGGCATGGGCCGGCATCCGGTCTATCTCTGGACCTTGCCGATGTTCCACTGCAATGGCTGGTGCTTCCCCTGGACGATCTCGCTGCTCGCCGGCACCCATGTCTGCCTGCGTCAGGTCCGGGCCAAGGCGATGTATGACGCGCTCGCCGACCATGGCGTCACCCATATGTGCGGCGCGCCAATCGTGATGTCGACGCTGCTGAACGCGCCCGATGCCGAGCGCCGCAGCTTCCCCCAGAAGGTGAACTTCTTCACCGCCGCCGCGCCGCCGCCGGAGGCGGTGCTCGCCGGCATGGCGCAGGCGGGCTTCCAGGTCGTCCATCTCTACGGGCTGACCGAAGTCTACGGCCCCGCCGTGGTCAACGAGTGGAACGACGCCTGGGACGCACTGCCCGGCTCCGAGCAAGCGGCCCTCAAGGCACGCCAGGGCGTGCGCTATCCTGCGCTGGAGGGCCTCGACGTGCTCGACCCCGAGACGATGAAGCCGGTCCCGCGCGACGGCCAGAGCCTCGGCGAGGTGATGTTCCGCGGCAATGTCGTGATGAAGGGCTATCTGAAGAACCCTAAATCGACCAAGGCCGCCTTCGAGGGTGGCTGGTTCCACTCCGGCGATCTCGGCGTCGTCCATCCCGACGGCTATATCCAGCTCAAGGACCGCTCCAAGGACATCATCATCTCCGGCGGCGAGAACATCTCCTCGATCGAGGTCGAGGACGCACTCTACAAGCACCCGGCTGTGCAGGCCGCCGCCGTCGTCGCCCGCCCCGACGAGAAATGGGGCGAGACGCCCTGCGCCTTCGTTGAGCTGAAGCCGGGGCAAACGGCCACGCAGGACGAGATCGTCGCCTGGTGCAAGACCCTGCTCGCCTCGTTCAAATGCCCGCGCACCGTGGTCTTCACCGAAGTCCCGAAGACCTCGACCGGCAAGATCCAGAAATTCAAGCTGCGCGAGATGGCGCGGGCGCTCTGACGACGTCAGGCAGAGCGGACGCCTTGTGAGGCCCGGAGCCGACCGGACAGCCCGCCCGCACAAAAAAGCCGGCCCCTTGCGGGGCCGGTGATCGCGCCTGAGCGCGGGATTGATGCGGACCGGCGGCCCGCCCGGAATTCAATGCAACGTCGGTGTCGGCATGGTTTGCCGCACGCGCTCGATCTCATCCTTCAGCAGCAGCTTCTTTCGCTTGAGTTCGGCCACGCCGAGATCGTCGGACGAGGGACTGGCGACCGCCTGGGCGATGGCCTCCTCGAGCTGGCGATGCTTGCGTTCGAGCTCGGCGAGATGGGTCTGCAGCGACATCTGGATCCTCCTGATGAGCGTTCTGGCAAGACAACTCTGACACAGAGCCGGCTTCACGTCTGCGGGGCAGCCGTGCAGCGCAACATGAGTTTTCGTGATCCCTTCCTGGCTTCTTCCAAAGCCGATGATTCGAAGCGGACCACCCTGCGTCACCGTCGCGGCGCTCTTGCCGCGCCGCTCCGGCCTGCGCATAGTCGGCAGCGATCGCGGCGATGTTGAGACGGCTTATGGGATTCGAGTTGAGCGCCGAGGAGATCGAGGTCCTGATGGCCGAGCTGGTGCGGCTGCGCGACGAGCACCGCGACCTCGACAGCGCCATCGACGCGCTGGAACGGCTTGGCGCCATCAACCAGATCCAGGTCCAGCGCCTGAAGAAGCGCAAGCTCTATCTGCGCGACCGCATCGCCCATCTCGAGGACCAGCTCACCCCCGACATCATCGCCTGAGCTGGAAGGATTCGGCTCTGCCGCCGATTCCGCCCTTGCTTGCAGCGGCCCCGCCGGTCTAGATCGCCCCCTTCCCCTCCCTTCCGGGAAGCGAGCATTTCATGGCCGATCCGACCCCTCCCGTCGCCATCATCATGGGCAGCCAGTCCGACTGGGCGACCATGCGTCACGCCGCCGAGACGCTTTCCGCGCTCGAGATCGGGCATGAGGCGCTGATCGTCTCGGCACATCGCACGCCGGAGCGCCTGTTCGACTTCGCCAAGGGCGCCAAGGCCAGGGGCTACAAGGTCGTGATCGCCGGTGCCGGCGGCGCCGCCCACCTGCCCGGCATGGCGGCTTCGCTGACGCCGCTGCCCGTTTTCGGCGTGCCTGTCGAATCCAAGGCGCTTTCCGGGCAGGACAGCCTGCTCTCGATCGTACAGATGCCGGCCGGCATCCCCGTCGGAACGCTCGCCATCGGTCGCGCCGGCGCCGTCAACGCCGCCCTCCTCGCCGCCGCCGTTCTCGCGCTGAGCGACAGCGCTCTAGCCGAGCGCCTCGATGCCTGGCGCCGGCGCCAGAGCGAGGCCGTCGCGCTCCAGCCGGTGGACGGCCAATGAAACGCCCCAATTCCAGCGGACTTGCCCCCGGCGCCGTGCTCGGCATCCTCGGCGGCGGCCAGCTCGCCCGGATGCTGGCGCTGGCCGCGGCCGATCTCGGCGTCCGCGCCCATATCTTCGCACCCGAGCCTGACAGCCCGGCCTATGAGGTCGCGGCCCGCCACACCATCGGCGCCTATGAGGACGAAGCGGCTCTGGCGACCTTCGCCGACGCGGTCGATGTGGTGACCTACGAGTTCGAGAACGTTCCGGCGGCCACCGCCGCCTTCCTCGCGGCGCGCACCCCGCTGCACCCCGGCGCCCGGGCGCTCGCGGTGACGCAGGACCGCCTCAGCGAGAAGCGCTTCGTCTCTGAGCTCGGGCTCGCCGTCGCGCCTTTCCGCCCGGTCGATTCGCTGGCCGAGCTCGAGCAGGCCGTCGCTGCGCTCGGCCGGCCGAGCGTGCTGAAGACGCGCCGCTTCGGCTATGACGGCAAGGGCCAGGTCAAGATCGGCGCCGACACCGATCTCGCTCAGGCCTGGGAAGAGATCGGGCATTTCCCGGCCATTCTCGAAGGCTTCGTCAGCTTCGTCCGCGAGGTCTCGGTCGTCGCGGCCCGCGGGCTCGACGGCAGCTTCGCCGCCTTCGATGTCTGCGAGAACGAGCACCGCGATCACATCCTGGCGCTGACCAGCGTACCGGCGCGCCTCGGCACCGCAGCAGCCGCAACCGCGATCGATGCAGCCAGGCGGATCGGCGAGGCCCTCGGCTATGTCGGCGTCTTCGCCGTCGAGTTCTTCCTCGTCGAGACCAGCTCCGGCGAGCAGGTCGTGGTCAACGAGATCGCCCCGCGCGTCCATAATTCCGGCCACTGGACCAGCGAGGGCGCGCAGACCTCGCAATTCCACCAGCATATCCGCGCCGTCTGCGGCTTCCCGCTCGGCGCCACAACGCGGCGCGGCCATGTCACGATGGAGAACCTGATCGGCGACCGGGTCCATGACTGGCGCGCCATTTTGGCCGAGCCGAACGCGCATCTGCACCTTTATGGCAAGCGCGAGGCACGGCCGGGCCGCAAGATGGGGCATGTCACGCGCATCATGCCCGCGGTCGATTGAACGGCCTCGGAAAGGCCCGATAATCCGGCGTCATCATCCGATTTCCGTGGCGTTGCGGCGTGGACAGGGTCTAGGAATTCTGATATCGGCACGGCCGTTCTGGCAGGTTTTCGTCGAAGGCCAGCCGCCCACTATTCCGGCCAACCCAATAACCACGGACCAAAGACGTGCAGGTTCTCGTTCGGGACAATAATGTCGACCAGGCGCTGCGCGCGCTGAAGAAGAAGATGCAGCGCGAAGGCATCTTCCGCGAGATGAAGCTCCGCGGCCACTACGAGAAGCCCTCCGAGAAGAAGGCACGCGAGCAGGCCGAGGCCGTCCGCCGCGCCCGCAAACTGATCCGCAAGAAGCTCCAGCGCGAGGGCCTGCTGCCCGCGCCGGTGAAGCCGAAGCGCCCCTGAGCGGCCCCAACATCCGGCACCGGCTGCGGCCGGAACAGTCCTGATCCGTCATCCGACCTTCGCCCGCTTTCGCGGGCGTTGTTGCTTTTTCGAGCCGCGTTAACCAAAAGTTGTCACGCTTTCGGCGTTTGATCGCGGATCAGCGCTGCGCCGGGAGCGGGCGGCACAAGAAGGGACATGAGCCGAGAGTGATGAGACAGAGCATCTTCCGAGGCCGGAACTGGCTGGTCGCTATGGGCCTCGCCACCGCACTGGCCGGCTGCGACACGGTCAGCATGAACTCCGGCGCCGGGATCGCCGAGCTGCAGACCGAGAACACGGAAACGGCAAGCGTCAACATCGGCTCGCTGACCGAAGTCATCAACCGCAACCCGAACGATCCGCAGGCGTATAATACCCGGGGCGCCGCCTATGCTCGCATCGGCCGCTATTCGGACGCGATCTCCGATTTCGGCAAGGCGACCCAGCTCGACCCGAACTTCGCGCCGGCCTTCACCAATCGCGCGCTGGCCCTGCGCCAGACCGGCCGCAACGACGGCGCCCTGCAGGATTTCAACCGCGCCACCACCGCTAATCCGAATTACAGCCCGGCCTATATCGGCCGCGCCAATCTGCTGCGCGCTCAGGGCAACAGCCAGCAGGCGTTGGCCGATCTGAACACCGCGATCCGCCTCAATCCGGAATCGGCCGAGGCGTTCCATGCGCGCGGGCTGGTCTACCAGAAGGAGGGTCAGCACCAGCATGCCGTCACCGATTTCGACTCGGTGATCGACCGCAACCCTTACAACGCACCGCCCTATATCGCGCGCGGCCAGAGCCTGAACGCGCTCGGAAAGTATGAATCGGCGCTCGAGGACTTCACCGCCGCGCTGAACGTCGACAACCGCAACGCCGACGCTTGGGCCGGCCGCGGCTTCGCCTTCGAGAAACTCGGCAAGAAGACGGAGGCCAGCGAGGCCTATCAGCGCGCGCTCGGCCTCGACGGCAACAACCAGACCGCCCGCGCCGGCCAGAGCCGTCTCGGCGGCGGCGGCCTGTTCCGGATGTAGCGGCACCAGGTCGGCCGCCGCCGGCCTATAGCATCGGACCGAAAAGTGGAATCCACCTTTCGGAAAGCTCCGATGCGACAACACTGAGATAGATCGCCGTGACCGCGTCCGAACGGACGCGCGGCGATCTAAGGCGTCGCGGCGACCAGAATCTCGCTTCCGGTCAGCGCACCGGCCGCGGCATCGGCCAGGAAGCGCCGGATTTCCGGCACCGAGCCCTGCGAAACCAGATTTCCATGGTTTCCTTCCGGGAAGCGGACGAAACGCTTCGGCGCATTCGCCAGCGCAAACAGCGTCTCGCCCTGGCTATAGGGGATCACGGTGTCGCGCACGCCATGCAGGACCAGCACCGGCCCACGCACCTTGCCGATCGCCAGGTCCGAGCGGAACTGGTCGTGCATCAGCAGGGCGACCGGCACATAGGGATAGATCTGCTGTGCCACAGCGGCCGTCGACATATAGGGCGCCTCGAGGATCACGGCCCTGAGCGCTTTGCTGGCGGCGAGCTTGAGAATCACCCCGGTACCGAGCGATTCGCCATATCCGACCAGCCTGTCGGCGCCGAAGCGGGCCATGGCGGCGTCATAGGCGGCGAGCGCGTCCTGCTCAAGCCCCGCCTCGCTCGGCGCGCCCGTCGAGCCGCCATAGCCGCGATAGTTCACCGCGAACAGCCCGGTTCCGTCCTGGGTCAGCGCCCGAAAGCGTGCCTGCCGTCCCGGCCCGCCGAAATTCCCGGCATTGCCATGGAAGAACAGCAACACGGGCTTGCCCTCGCGCGGCGGCACCACCCAGGCGATCAGCGTCTCGCCATCGGCCGCGGTCAGCCGGACCTCCTCGACGCCGGGCAGATTGGCCGCGGCGATTTCGGCGCGCGCCGGATTGCGCGGATAGAGCAGATCGCGCTGCTTGACGTAGAGCAGGCCCAGCACGCCGGCATAGGCGCAGGCCAGGGCGACCGCGACGATGGCGAGGAGGCGCCTCATCGCAGCCGCTTGACCATTTCGACGGCATGCGGCGCGAAGCCGAAGCGCTGGTAGAGCCGCTCAGCGCCCGCATTGCCGGCGAGCACGCCGACACCCAGCGCCGCGACGCCCTGCCCGCGCGCGTAGCGCTCCGCCTCGCCCAGAAGCGCCGCAGCGACGCGGCGTCCGCGATAGGGCTCGCCGACCACCAGAGTGGTGACATAGGCCTGCCGCCGCAGCTCGGCGCGCAGGAACGGCCCGCCATTGGTCAGGACGCAACAGACATAGCCGGCGACCGCGCCGTCAATCAGCGCGACCAGCGCCACACCGCCGCGGCTGGCCATCTGCTTCTCGTCATCGGCGAGGCAGGCCTCGGCATCTTCCCGCTCGAGCGCACGGTCGCCGGAGACGGTCTGCTCATGGCGGTTGAGTTCCCAGTGCAAGGCGATGACCGCCTCGCGGTCCTGCGGTTCGAAAGAGCGGATCGGCAGTTCAGGCATGGAGCTTCCAACAAAAAAAGGGCCGGCATGGAAGCCGGCCCTTTGCGTCATTGCTATGGCGGGCGCTCAGTGCGCCATCGCCTTGACGATCTCGTCGGTGACCTTCTTGGCGTCGCCGAACAGCATCATCGTATTGGGGCGGAAGAACAGCTCGTTCTCGACGCCGGCATAGCCGGCCGCCATGCCGCGCTTGATGAACAGCACGGTCTTGGCCTTCTCGACGTCGAGGATCGGCATGCCATAGATCGGCGAGGACTTGTCGGTCTTGGCAGCCGGGTTGGTAACGTCGTTGGCACCGATGACGAAGGCGACGTCGGCTTGGCCGAACTCGGAGTTGATGTCCTCGAGCTCGAAGACCTCGTCATAGGGCACATTGGCTTCCGCCAGCAGCACGTTCATATGGCCGGGCATGCGGCCCGCCACCGGATGGATCGCGTACTTGACCTCGACGCCCTCCTTCTTGAGGAGGTCCGCCATCTCGCGCAGCGCGTGCTGGGCCTGCGCCACCGCCATGCCATAGCCCGGAACGATCAGGACCTTGCCGGCATTCTTCATGATGTAGGCGGCATCGTCGGGCGAGCCCTGCTTGACCGGGCGCGCTTCCACCGCGCCACCCGGACCGGCCGCGGCATCGTCGCCGCCGAAGCCGCCGAGGATGACGGAGATGAAGCTCCGGTTCATCGCCTTGCACATGATGTAGGACAGGATCGCGCCGGAGGAGCCGACCAGCGCGCCGGTGATGATCAGCGCCATGTTGCCGAGCGTGAAGCCGATGCCCGCCGCCGCCCAACCCGAATAGGAGTTCAGCATCGAGACGACGACCGGCATGTCCGCGCCGCCGATCGGGATGATCAGCAGGATGCCGAGGGCGAAGGAGACCAGCACGATCAGCCAGAACAGGACATGGCTTTCCGTCTGCAGGAAGATCAGCAGCATCACCACGAGCGCGATGCCGAGGCCGATATTGATGGCATGGCGTTGCGGCAGCATGATCGGCTTGCCGCTCATGCGCCCGTCGAGCTTGAGGAAGGCGATGATCGAACCGGTGAAGGTGATCGCGCCGATGGCGACGCCGAGCCCCATCTCGAACAGGCTGGCGCCCTTGATCTTGCCGACCTGGCCGATGCCGAAGGCTTCGGGCGCATAGAGCGCGGCGGCTGCCACCAGCACGGCGGCGAGGCCGACCAGCGAGTGGAAGAAGGCGACGAGCTGCGGCATCTGGGTCATCTGCACGCGCTTGGCCATGAAGGCGCCGATGCCGCCGCCGATGGCGATGCCGAGGATGACGAGCAGCCAGCCGGAGAAGCCGGCCGGCGGATAGAAGATCACCGTGGTCAGCACGGCGATCGCCATGCCGACCATGCCGTAGAGATTGCCCTGGCGCGAGGTCGTCGGATGCGACAGCCCGCGCAGGGCCATGATGAAGAGGACGCCCGAGACGACGTAGAGCAGGGCGGAGAGGTTCGCGGCCATGCGCTCAGCCCTTCTTCTTGTACATCGCGAGCATACGCTCTGTGACGAGGAAGCCGCCGAAGATGTTCACGGAGGCGAGCACGAGGGCGACGAAGCCGAATACCTTGGCCCAGAGCGGGCCGTCGCCCAAAGCGGGCGCAGCCTGGACGCCGACCGCGAGCAGCGCGCCGACGACGATGACCGAGGAGATCGCGTTGGTGACCGACATCAGCGGCGTGTGCAGGGCCGGTGTCACCGACCAGACCACGTAGTAGCCGACGAAGACGGCGAGGACGAAGATGGCGAGGCGGAAGACCGTCGGGTCGACGCCGGTCGCGGCGCCGGCGGCGTGCGCCGCCTGCTCGGCGTACTTCTCGGCGAGCTCGGCGGCCTGCTTGGCAAGCGCAGCGGCTGAGCGGGCCTGTTCGAGCGCCTGTTCGGGGGTCGGATTAGCCATGGTTTGACACTCCCTCGTCGACCGCTCAGGCCTTGGCCGCGAAATTCGGATGGATGACGGCGCCGTCCCTGGTCAGGCAGGTCGCCTTGACGAGTTCGTCATCCCAGTTCACCGCAAGCTTCCTCTCCTTCTTGTCGATCAGGGTCTCGACGAAGGCGAAGAGGTTCTTGGCGTAGAGGCTGGACGAGGTCGCCGGCAGCCGGCCCGGCACGTTGAGATGGCCGACGATCTTGACGCCATTGGCGGTCGTCACCGTCTCGCCGGGCTTGGCAAGCTCGCAATTGCCGCCGCGCTCGACCGCGAGGTCGACGATCACCGAGCCCGCCTTCATGCTCTCGACCATCGCGGCCGAAATCAGCTTCGGCGCCGGCCGTCCGGGAATCAGCGCGGTGGTGATGACGATGTCCTGCTTGGCGATATGGCTCGCCGTCAGCTCGGCCTGCTTGGCCTGATACTCCTTGGACATCTCCTTGGCGTAGCCGCCGGCGGTCTGCGCCTGCTTGAACTCCTCGTCCTCGACAGCGAGGAACTTGGCGCCGAGCGATTCGACCTGTTCCTTGGTCGCCGGCCGGACGTCGGTCGCGGTGACGATCGCGCCCATGCGGCGCGCGGTGGCGATCGCCTGCAGGCCGGCGACGCCGACGCCCATGATGAAGATCTTCGCCGCCGGCACGGTGCCTGCAGCGGTCATCATCATCGGCAGCGCCCGGCCATACTCGGCCGCGGCGTCGACAACGGCGCGGTAGCCGGCGAGGTTCGCCTGCGAGGACAGAACGTCCATCACCTGCGCACGCGTGATGCGCGGCATGAACTCCATGGCGAAGGCGGCGACATTGGCCTTGGCCAGAGCCTCGACCTGCGCTTCGCTGCCATAGGGATCCATGATGCCGACCACGAGCGCACCGGCGGGCAGTCCGGCGATCTCGGCCTCGGCCGGACGGCGCACCTTCAGCACGATCGTCGCGCCGGCGAGCGTTTCGGCCGCGCCTGCCGCGGTTTTTGCGCCAGCCGCCTCATAGTCCGCATCGCTGATGCCGGAAGCAGCGCCGGCACCTTTCTCAACCACGACCTCGGCACCGAGGCCGATGAACTTACGGACGGTTTCCGGCGTCGCGGCGACGCGGGTCTCCGCCCCTTGCGTTTCCGCGGGGACAGCAATGCGCATGGGAGGCCGGGCCTTTCAGGCTTTACAGGAGGAGGAGCGCGAGCAGCATCAGACCGAACGGAACGGCAGGCGCGCGCCAGCCCACCGACGGCGCGGCGATGCCGATACCGGTGCTGATCAGCGTCAGCAGCGTGCCGATGATCGCGGTGCCCCAGGCATGCTTGGTGCCGCCGACGGCCAGCGCCGTGACGATGGCTAGGCAGGCGATCGTGGCGATCTCGGCGAAGCGCACGAAGCCATGATAGGTGCCCTCGTGCTCCGCATAGTCCATCTGCGGAATGTCGGCGGCGTGCTGTCCGTGGTCGGCCATGAAAAATGGTCCCTGCTCGATAAAAATCCTGTTGCCCTGTAGCGCACTGGCGCGGCCGATGGCAACGCATGACACCATGCCGTTTGCCTCATCCCTAGGCAATCACCGGGGAAAGCGACGTGACGTCAGGGGGTGCCGCCGGAAAGCTTCGCCGCACCTTGCTTCAAGGCAGCAGATCGGCGGGAATCCTGGCCGGCTCATAGGTCCGGGGCGCGTTCCTCTGGACCCAGCGGAAATAGCCCGAGACGAAGGCGAAGCCGACGAAGATGACCCAGAGCATGCTCAATTCGCCGGTCATCGCCAGCAGCACGAGCGGCAGAGCGACCATCAGCAGCCCCATGACGATCAGCATCACCTGGATGAAGGCGATGCGCGCCTCGCTGACCCCGGAGGAATAGCGGACCTTGCCGGGCAGGCGCATGGCGAGCGTCGCGTGCAGGTCCTCCAGGAAGGCGCGGTAGGTCTGGTTACGCTCCTCGTCGGCATAGCCATAGGCGGTATTGGAGCTGACGATCAGCGGCGGCGCCCCCGAGAACGCGATCAAACAGGTGCCGAAATCGCCCTGCCGGGCGATATGCACCGTCGACAGATGCACGCCGGAGATCTCGGAGAACGGCCTGGCGACCTCGCCTTGCGGCGTGCTCCAGAACAGGAGATCACCGTCCAGCCCGACGCCTTCATCGCTCTGCTTCAGCACGAAACCGCCCGGGCCGCGCCGCACGAACAATTCGTAGCGGCGGCGCTCGCCGCCCGTCTTCGCCTCGGCCTCCGCGCCCTGCCTGGCCATGTCCGCCCCCTGCCGCACTGCACGAGCCTTGTGCCGGCATGAGGCAATATGGCGCAGGTGCTCAGGCTGCGGCCAGCCCCGCCGCGGAAAGGGCCGCGCCCTGCGCGCCGGCGACCCGCGCCACGCTGAAATTCTCGATCTCCTGCTCGAACAGCCGGTGGAAATTCAGCTCTGCGTCGAGATGCAGGAAGACGCCGCCGAGCCCGATCGCGGCGCGGTCCATGAAGACGAATTCGCGCGGCACCGTCACCGGCCCGCGCGCCTTCAGCGCGCTGTGGACCTGGAAGGCCTGCTTGCGGCCATATTCGGCCGGGCTGACGCCCTCGGCGATCCGGCGCGTGCGATCCTCCAGCAGCGGCCCATAGATGAAGCGCGCCCAGATGTTCAGCGTGTCGATCAGCTCCTTGGTCAGTGCCTTGAAGCCCCAGACCTCGTAGGCATGCACGACACGCGCCTCGTCACCTTCGAGCAGGCCGCGATAGAGGTCGACGACGCCGCCGACGAAGCTCGGCGGAAAGATCCGGATGCAGCCATAATCGAGCAGGTTGATGCCTTCAGGCTCGCCGCCTTCCTGGAAGACGGTGTAGTTCCCGAGATGCGGGTCGCCATGGATGACGCCGTGGTGGCTGAAGGGCCGCCACCAGGCCCGGAACATCGCAGTCGAAATCCGGTCCCGAACCGCCTGGCTCGCCTGCTTGTGGGCGAGGATCTTGTCGCCATCGAGCCAGTGCATGGTCAGCAGCCGCCGCGTCGACAATTCGGCGACCACGCCCGGCACCCGCACCTCCGGCGTTTCGGCGAGCATGCGCTGGTAGAGGGCGACGTGCCTGGCCTCGCGCCGGTAGTCGAGTTCCTCGCGAACGCGGGCGCTGATCTCCTTGGCGATCTCGCTGGTGTCGATCACCGCGCCCATGCGCCGGTGCAGGCCGAACAGGATTTCGAGCTGGGCGATATCGGCCTCGACCGCCGATTCCATGTCGGGATACTGCAGCTTGCAGGCCAGAGGCGCTCCATCGAGCGAGGTGGCGCGGTGCACCTGGCCGAGCGAGGCTGCCGCCGCCGGCTTCAGCTCGAACGCGCCGAAGCGCTCGCGCCAGTTAGCCCCGAGTTCGGCCTGCATGCGGCGCTTGACGAAGGCCGCGCCCATTGGGGGCGCCTCCGATTGCAGCTTCTGCAGCTCGGCGGCGTATTCGGGCGGCACGACGTCCGGAATCGTCGCGACGAGCTGCGCCACCTTCATCAGCGGCCCCTTCAGGCCGCCGAGCGCCTTGGCCAGCGCCTCGGCATTGGTCGCGTTGCGGCCTTCGAGCCCGAACAGCTTCGTGCCGGCGATCCGCGCCGCAACCCCGCCGACATTGGCGCCGACGCGGGCATAGCGCGCGGCGCGGGCGGAAAATCGGTTGGCTTCGCTATCGCGTTCGGACATCGGGTCTCGCTGGGCCTGAGCGGGCTTGTCCGGCCAATGTAGGTGGCGCCCCGGCCAAGCTCCAGCCCTCGTCGCCCCCAGAGCCGGCTCAGCCCGGCGCCAGCCCCGGCCAGTAATGCCCGTTCGCCGTCGGGCGCTTGCCGAAGATCGCCTGCCCGACCCTGACCACGTCGGCGCCTTCCTCGATCGCCGCTTCGAAATCGCCGGACATGCCCATGGAGAGCTCGCCGAGGCCCGGATGCAGCTGCACCGCCTCGTCGCGGAGCCGGCGCAGCAGGCGAAAACAGGGTCGCACCCGCTCCATCTCGTCGCTGAACAGCGCCAAGGTCATCAGCCCGCGCGGCCTGAGCCTGGGGAAGTCCGGCAGCGCCGCGACGAAATCGCGCAAGGCATCGGGATGCAGCCCGTATTTGCTCTCCTCGCCCGAGGTATTGACCTGGACATAGACGTCGAGGCTGCGCCCTTCCGCCGCCAGCCGGGCGTCGAGCAGCGCCGCGAGCTTCAGGCTGTCCAGAGCATGAAACTCGACGGCAAAATGGGTCAGGTTGCGGACCTTGTTGCTCTGCAGATGACCGACGATGCTCCACGCCACCGGCAGGTCGGCGAGCGCCTCCTGCTTGCCCTGCGCCTCCTGGATCTTGTTCTCGCCGAACCGGTCGAGGCCGGCGGCGAAGGCATGGCGCAGCATCTGCGCCGGCACGGTCTTGCTGATCGGCAGCAGCCGCACCGAATCCGGATCGCGCCCGGCACGCCGGCAGGCCGCGGCAATGCGCTCGCGGACAGCGGCGAGATTCTGCCTGAACATGGTCTCGGGATCGGAGCCGAAGCGGGCTTCGAGCTCCCCCGAAACCGATGCGACGATGTTCATGCCACGCCTCCTTCAGCCACCAGCTCGGCCACGACATGGTCGCTAGCGCGCTCGCCCTGGCGCAGGCCGGCGACGACGCCGGAGCGGTCCTCGGCGCTGCGGTTCTGGCTCATCTTGCGCTTGCCCACGAGCCGCGTGATCGGCATGCGCAGCCCGACGATGCCGCGCAGCTGCGCCGCGATGAAGGGCTCCGGCGCATCCGACACCGCCCAGGCTTCGATCCGGGGCCGCTCGTACAGATTCGTCAGGCGCGTGACCGCCGCGCGCAGCCGCTCCGGATCCTCGAAGAACTCGACCGGTCCCGAGGCCTGCACCGCGATGTAATTCCAGGTCGGCACGACCTTGCCGTGCTCGCGCTTGGCCGCATACCAGCTCGGCGTGACATAGGCGTCCGGCCCCATGAAAATCGCCATGGCCTCGCCCAGAACCGGTACCTGCCATTGCGGGTTGGGCCTGGCGATATGTCCATAAAGCGTGCCGAAAGCCCCCTCGCTCTCGTCGAGAAACAGCGGCAACGGCGTCGCCATCGGCCCCTCCGCCGTCGCCGTGACAAAATTGCAGAGGCGGGCGGCGCGCATCAGAGCGTGCAGGGCGGCGGTATCGTCTTCGCGGAAGGCTGGCGGTGTGTACATGACTGATCCTGTCGAACAGGCGCAGGATAGGAAGATACTGGACCGCATGAAACGTCCAGTTTATAGATTTTTACCTGGTCCAGTTGACAAGGTGGCGATGTGATCTCGGCTCGGCCCCA
The DNA here is from genome assembly GCF_053618995.1 of Allobosea sp. NPDC055594. NCBI lineage: Bacteria > Pseudomonadati > Pseudomonadota > Alphaproteobacteria > Hyphomicrobiales > Alloboseaceae > Allobosea > Allobosea sp. NPDC055594. Next base: position 131,474 of record NZ_JBSHIO010000005.1, on the reverse strand, counting down.
GCGCGCGCGGGACATCTACGCCGCGCTGAAGGCGCAGATCGGCACCGGCGTCTATCGCCCCGGCGCCTGCCTGCCCTCGACCCGCACGCTCGCCACCGAGCTCGGCGTATCCCGTACCACCGTGACGGCCGCCTATGAGCAGCTCCATTCGGAAGGCTTCATCACCGGCCGCCAGGGCGCTCGCGCCCGTGTCGCAGCCATGCCCGCAGCAGCCAAGCCGGAAACGCCCGGCGATGGCGTGAACGCGGCAAGGCCGGCCCTCTCCCGCTTCGGCGAACGCATCGCGGCGATGGCCCTGCCAGCGCGCCCACCAGGGTCGGCCGGGCTCGTCGCCGATTTCCGCTATGGCGACCTCGCCTCCACCGACTTCCCAGCCGATATCTGGAAACGGGCCGTCGCCATGGCGGCGAGCCGTCGGCCACAGCGGCTGAGCTATGACGCCCCGGCGGGCGCGGAAGAACTGCGCCAGGCCCTTCAGGGCTATCTCTGGCGGGCCCGCAGCCTGCGCTGCGAGATGGAGCAGATCGTCATCGTCAACGGCTCGCAGCAGGGGCTCGACCTTTGCGCCCGGCTTCTGCTCGAACCCGGCGAGAGCTTCGTCGTCGAGGATCCCTGCTATGGCATGGCGCGGCAGGTCTTCGCCGCGGCGGGTGGCGTCGCGATTCCGGTCGAGGCCGATCAGGACGGGCTCCGGACCGACCGGCTCGCCTCACTTTCCGCCCGGCTCGCCTATGTCACGCCCTCGCACCAGTATCCGCTCGGCGGGGTGATGCCGGTCGCCCGCCGGCTCGAACTGCTCGCCTGGGCTCGCCGCTGCGGCGCCTGTATCGTCGAGGACGATTACGACAGCGAATACCGTTACGATATCGCCCCGGTTCCGCCGCTCCACGCGCTCGCCGAGGGCAGCGAGATCATCTATCTCGGCACCGTCTCCAAGGCGCTCTCGCCGACGATCCGGCTCGGCTATCTCGTCCTGCCGCCGGCCCTCGCCCCCATCTTCACCACCGCCAAGGCGTTGGCCGATCGTCACGCGCCCGGACTCGAGCAGCAGGCGCTGACGATCCTGCTCGAAAGCGGGGCCTATGAGCGCCATATCCGCCGCAGCCGGCGGCGCAATGCCGAGCGGCGGGCCACCCTGCTCGCTGCGCTCTCCCGCCGGCTCGGTGACCGCATCGTCGTCTCCGGCGCCGATGCCGGCCTGCATGTCGTCCTCTGGTTCCGCGACATCGGGGCCGCGGATGAACTCGCCTTCGTCGCGCGGGGGCGCGAGCGCGGCATCGGCGTCTACCCGATCGGCCCGCTCTACATGTCCCCCGAAACCGCCGCCCGGCCGGACATGGCCGGCCTCGTCATCGGTTATGCCAGCGTCGAGCCGCAGGAGATCGAGCGCGGCGTCGCAATCCTGGCCGAACTTGTCGAGGCGTTCAGCCGCGCGCCTTGAGGTCGGCGCGCACTTCGGCAGTGCTCGCCGGCCGGCCTCCCGCCGCCTCGACGCGGGCGACCAGCTCGGCGATCAACGCGCGATTGCTGCGCGTCTCGCCGAAATGCGCATCCTCCAGCCCGGCGCGGACATGAACACCGCGCGCCACCGCGTGCGGGATCAGCTCGCCGAGCTCGACGCCGAGCCCGGCGATCATCACCGGAGCGCCGGGCGCACATTCGTCGAGCAAGGCAAGATGCGCTTCGAGTCCGAAGAGCTTCGGCGGAAAGCCCCAGGCGAAGGCATCGGAGAACATCAGCCGGTAGATCGGCATCGGCATGCCCGGATAGGCCTTGGCCAGCCCGGCACCGAGCCGGGTGAAGCCCGGCTCGTAGATCGCGAAGCTCGGATGGACCTTGTGGCGCTGCGCCACCTCCATACCCTCGCGGATATGCTCGCCCGGATTCTGGTAGATGAAGCCGGCCTCGCCCTCGGGCATGCCGGCATAGGTCATCCAGTTGCAGGAGCCGGGATCGAGCACGCCCCATTCGACGAGCCCACGCTTCGCAAGCTCCTCGAGATGCGTGTAGCGGCCGGAACCGTGCATGTCGCCAGCGTAACCAGAGCCCATGATCGGGATGGTCGGATAGACGATGGCATCGACCTTCGCCCGTATGCCTTCTATCGCCCGGGCATAGAGCCCCCAGTCGTCGCGCTGACGGCCGGTCTCAACGTCGTAGACATGCAGATGGACAATCGCCGCCCCGGCCTCGACGGCCGCGATCCCGTCAGCGACGATCTCCTCGATCGCGATCGGGATGCCGGGCTGGCGCTCCTTGCCCCAGGGACCGTTGATCGCGGCCTCGACCCAGATCGGCATCTTCATTCCCTTACTCCTCCCAGCGCTGTCGCGAACACGTCAGCGTCCCCTCCTCGGCGCCCAACGTCTCGAGCGCAAGCCTCGTCAGGGACGTCTGACCTGCCGGCGCCCCAAACAGTACGGCCCGGAACGGCGCCAGTCCTGCACCGTTCCGGGCCGCGATATCGTTTGCCACTCGCGTCGGAAGCGGCGAAAGTCAGAGAGCTCTTTCGATCGCGCTGCCCAAACCGGCGCAGCGCGTCCGCTCACTCGCCCTTGTTGACCGAAATCGGCTTCAGGGCGTTGTCGGGCAGGCCGTATTTGGCGATCAGCGCATCATAGGTGCCGTTCGCCTGCAGCCGCTCCAGCGCGCCCTTGACCGCATCGCGCAGCTGGCCGCCCTCGGCCGTCTTCGGGAACGGAATGCCGGCGAGCGAACGGGTGAAGGGCGTGCCGAGCACCACATAGGTGTTGGGCTCGAGCTTCTGGTTGTGGCTCATCGTCTCGCTGCCCTGGACGCCGCCTTGCAGGCGCTGCGTCTTGAGCTGGGTACGCGCATCGACCGAGCCTTCCGTCCCGACCACGTTGATCGCCGGCTTGCCCTTGGCGACGCAGTTGGCCTCGCTCCACTCGCCGATCTGACGGGGCCAGTTGGTCGAGCGGCTGGCGCCGACGGTCTTGCCGCAGAGGTCCTCGGGCGTCTTGATCGAGCCAGCGAGCGCCGTCACCGTGTAGAACTGCGCACCCGAGACCAGGTAGTTGACGAAATCGGCGGTCTCGCGGCGGGCCGGCAGGTCGCTCATCCCGGCCATCACCATGTCGACACGGCCGGTCTGCAGCGAAGGCAGCATCTGGGCGAAGGCGGTCTCCTGCCACTCGGCCTTGACGCCCAGTTCCTTGGCGATCGCCTCGCCGAGCTCGTAATCGAAGCCGGTCATCGTGTTGGTCGCCGGGTCCTTGTAGACGATCGGCGCGTAGTTCGGCTGGGTGGCGATGACGATCTTGCCGGCGTTCTTGATGCGGTCCGGCAGGGCCTGGGCCTGGGCGGCGAGCGCGGTGCCGGCGAGGAGCGCGGCGGCGAGCGAAAGACGAAGCATGGTGATCTCCCTGTTTTCTCAGGCTGAACTGGCCTGGCTTGAACTCACTTGAGGACGGCGGCGATGAAGTCGCGGGTCCTGGCCTGGCTCGGCGCAACCAGTACCTGCTGCGGATGGCCACGCTCGACGATCTCGCCCTTGTCCATGAAGACGACGTCGCTGGCGACCTCGCGGGCGAAGCCGAGCTCATGGGTGACGACGATCATTGTCATGCCGCTCGCGGCGAGATCGCGCATCACCGCGAGCACCTCGCCGACGAGCTCTGGATCGAGCGCCGAGGTCGGCTCGTCGAACAGCATCAGCTTCGGCTTCATGGCGAGCGCCCTTGCGATCGCGATGCGCTGCTGCTGGCCGCCCGAAAGCTCGATCGGGTAGGAATTGCGCTTCTCCGAGAGGCCGACGCGGGCGAGCAGCTTCTCGGCCTCCGCCACCGCTTCCTGTCGCGGCCGCTTCAGCACCGTGACCGGGCCCTCGATGATGTTCTCGAGCACCGTCATATGGTTGAACAGGTTGAAGCGCTGGAAGACCATGCCGGTCGTAAGACGCTGCCGCGCGATCTCGGCATCGCTCAGCTCGTGCAGCTCATTGCCCTTGATCCGGTATCCGATCAGCTCGCCATCGACCCAGATCGCGCCCTGGTCGATCTTCTCGAGCTGGTTGATGCAGCGCAGCAGCGTGCTCTTGCCGGAGCCGGACGGCCCGATGATGCACTGCACGGCCCCCGGCGCGATGGTCAGCGAGACATCGTTCAGCGCCCGCAACTCGCCGAAGCGCTTGGTGACGTTGGCGGCGGTGACAATGGCCTCCTTGGCGGCAGCGCTCATGCCCCGGCCTCCTCGGCAACCTGGGCTTTGGCGCGGCGGCCACCGCGGCCCTTGGAGAAATGGCGCTCCAGGAAGAACTGGCCGATCTGCAGGAGCGTGACGACGATCAGATACCAGCCGGCGGCGACGATCAGCAGCTCGATGACACGGGCATTGGCATAATAGATCGTCTGCGCATTGCGCAGGATCTCGGAGAACTGGATCACGCTGGCGATCGAGGTCAGCTTGACCATGCTGATCACCTCGTTGCCGACCGGCGGGATGATCACCCGCATCGCCTGCGGCAGCACGATCCGGCGCAGCGTCGTCAGGCGAGTCATGCCGATCGACTTGGCGGCTTCCGTCTGGCCGACATCGACCGAGAGGATGCCGCCGCGCACGACTTCCGCCGTATAGGCCCCCTGGTTCATGCCGAGCCCGAGCAAGGTCGCCATGAATGGCCCGATCACGTCGATGGTGCGCCATTCGATAACGCCGGGAATGCCGATCGTCGGGAAGACCAGTGCCAGGTTGAACCAGAGCAGGAGTTGCAGCAGCAGCGGCGTGCCGCGGAAGAACCAGATGTAGAACAGCGCGACGCCGCGCAGCACCGGATTCGGCGACATGTACATGATCGCGAAGATCACGCCGAGCGCGATGCCGAGCGCCATGGCACAAACCGTCATGATGATGGTGTTGACGAGGCCGCTGAGAATGGCGGGCGCCGTGAAGAACTGCCCGACCACCTTCCAGTCGATCTGCCCTTCGGCGAAGGCCTTGATGATCCAGGCGAGCACCAGGATGATCAGCGCGGCCGCGACCCAGCGTCCATAATAGCGGCGCGGCACGAGCTTCAGGCCGGCGATCCCGGCGATATCCCGCCCTATTCCAATTCCGACTGCGCTGGTCATTTCTGCGCTCCGCGCGTCCAATCTTCAAAAGCTGCGAGCCAGAGGCGGAAACGGGCGATCTGCTCGGCCACGCGCACTGGCGCCGTGCCGCCGAAACCGCTGCGGGCGGCCACCGCAGCATCAAGGGTGAGACAGGCCCTTACATCCTCCGTAAGGCGTGGATCAATGGCGCCGAGCTCGACCGCCTCGAGTTGCTCCAGCTCGCGCCCCATTTCCTCGCAATAGCGCACCAGCGATCCGGAGATCTCATGTGCCTCGGCGAAGGGCACGCCCTTGCGCGCCAGATAATCGGCAACCTCGGTGGCGAGCGCGAAGCCGGCGCCGGCCTGGGCCCGCATCACCTCCGGCCGCGCTTCCATCGTCTCGATCATGCCGGCGAAGGCCGGCAGCACCTCGCCAAGCACGTCGACCGCATCGAAGGCGGAGCGCTTATCTTCGGCGAGATCGCGATTATAGGCCAGCGGCAGCCCCTTCAGCGCGCCGAGCATGGCGACGAGATCGCCGGTGAGCCGCGCCGCCCGCCCGCGCGAAAGCTCGGCGATATCCGGGTTCTTCTTCTGCGGCATGATCGAGGAGCCGGTAGCAAAGGCATCGTCGAGCACGACCCAGCCGAACTGGCGCGAGGTCCAGAGCGTCACCTCCTCCGCCAGCCGGGAGAGATTGGTCGCCAGCATGGCGGCGACGAACAGGAACTCCGCGACATGGTCGCGTGCGCCGACGGCGTCGACCGAGTTCTCGCAGGGACCGTCATAGCCGAGCGCCTGCGCGCTCAGTTCGGGGGTCAGGGCGATCGCCGAGCCGGCCAGCGCCGCCGCCCCGAGTGGCGACTGGGTCGAGCGCCTGTCCCAGTCCTGCAGGCGCGTCGCATCGCGCGACAGCGCCTGACCATGCGCCATCAGCCAATGGCCGAAGGTCACCGGCTGGGCGCTCTGCAGATGGGTGAAGCCGGGGCAGACGGACGCAGAATGCCGCTCGGCCTGGCCGGCCAGCGCCTCCAGCAATTCGGCCAGCATTGCGCCGATCAGCCGCGACTGCTCGCGCAGATAGAGCTTGAGGTTGTTGGCGGCCTGGTCGTTGCGCGAGCGACCGGCCCTGAGCTTGGCACCGGTCGCGCCGATCCGCGCCGTCAGCACGCGCTCGATGAAGGTGTGGATATCCTCGTCCTCGGGCCCGGGGACCAGCGTCCCGGCGGCGAATTCGCCGGCGATGGCGTCGAGTGTCGCCACGATCAGCTTCGTCTCGTCGGCGCTCAGCAACCCGGCCCGCTCCAGCTCGGCCGCATGGGCCTTGCCGCCGGCGATATCCTGGGGCGCGAGGCGCGAATAGGCGCCGGCCGCGCTGGATAGCCGCATCATCCGCGGGTCCGGCGGCTTGCGGAAGCGGCCACCCCAGAGGCGCGTGGTCTGATTCATGCTGATGGTCTCCCCTTGATGCGACACTGTCCCCTTGACCGCGAACCCGGCAAACGAAACGATCTCCGGCAGGATAGTCGCAAAAGGAATATCTGATTGGCCAGCCCGAATCTCCCGCCCTCGACCACGGCGCTTCGGGTCTTCCTTGCCGTAGCGCGGCTGGGATCGACGGCGAAGGCCGCTTCAGCCGTGCACCTGACCCAGAGCGCGGTCTCCAAGCAGATCCAGGCGCTGGAGGAGCATCTCGGCATCGCGCTTTTCGAGCGTAGCCCGGCCGGGCTGAAGGCGACGGAGGCCGGCACGATCTACCGGCCCTATGCCGAAGCGGCGATCGAGCAGATGGCGCGCGGCGCCCGGCGCCTCGCCGAGCGAACCGCGCTCGGACGCCCGATCCGGCTGCATCTCGTCGCCATCGCCGGCGAGCGCTGGCTGATGGAGCGTTTTCCGAGCTTCGCCCAGGCCCATCCCGAGATCGACGTGCAGTTCACCAATTTCGTCAGCGAGAACGAGACCGAAGACCCCGATATCGACATCGTTCACGGCGCCGGTCCCTGGCCGGATCGCGAGGCGCATTATCTGTTCGGCCGGCAGGTCGCGCTCGTCGCAGCCCCGGCCCTGCTGGAGCGGATGGGCGGCTTCAGCCGTGCGGCGGATATCCAGAAAATGACCCTGCTGCAGCATTTCCAGATGCCGGCCTTCTGGGCCGAGTTCACCGAGGCGCATGGGCTGCGCGGCGCGGTCCCGGCCCACACCGTGCGCTATGGCTATTATTCGGTGATCATCCGCGCCGCAGTGGCCGGGCTCGGCGTCGCACTGGCGCCACGCTGCTATGTCGCGGAGGAGCTGGCGTCCGGCGCGCTCGTCAATCCGCTCGGTCTCGGCTTTGACAGCGCCGTCGGCTGCTGGATGACCCTCAATCCGCGCGGCCAGCCCGGCCCCGGCATCGAGGCGCTGGTCGGCTGGCTGCGCGCGGAAGCGGCCCGCTTCGAGGCGGAGGCCGGCGGTTGAGGCCGGCCGAGCCTTGCTCTAAACGAAGCCGCCCGGCACTCCAGATGGCGAAGGCACGATGCGCATTGCCGTGACCGGCACCACCGGACAGCTCGTTCGATCCCTGATCGCCATGGCCCCTTCGGCGAAGGTCGAAGTCGTCGCCATCGGCCGGCCCAAGCTCGACCTGACGCGCCCCGACGAGATCCACAAGACCCTCGAGCAAGCCCGGCCCGACTGCATCGTCAATGCCGCCGCCTATACCGCGGTCGACAAGGCCGAGAGCGAGCCGGAGCTGGCAATGGCGATCAACGCCGCCGGTGCGGGTGCCGTCGCCGCGGCCGCGGCAGCGCTTCGGCTGCCGCTGGTCCAGATCTCCACCGACTATGTCTTCGACGGCGCCCTCTCCCGTCCCTGGCGCGAGGATGACGCAACCAGCCCGCTCGGCGCCTATGGCCGCTCCAAGCTCGCCGGCGAACAGGCCGTCGCAGCGGCAGGTGACAACCACGCCATCCTGCGCACGGCCTGGGTCCACAGCCCCTATGGCGGGAATTTCGTGAAGACCATGCTGCGGCTCGCCGAAAGCCGCGAGGAGCTCGGCATCGTCGCCGACCAGTTGGGCACGCCGACCTATGCACCGGCCCTTGCCGACGCCGTGATCGCAATTGCACGCCGTCTTGCCGCCGAACCCCGGGATGCCGGGCTGCGCGGCGTCTTCCATGTCGCCGGCAGCGGCGAGACGAGCTGGGCTGGCCTCGCCGAAGCGGTCTTCGCGGCCTCGGCGAGGCTCGGCGGCCCTTCCGCGCGGGTCAGGCCGATCGCGACAGCCGAATACCCGACCCCGGCCCGCCGGCCCGCTAATTCCCGGCTCGATTGCGGGCTGCTCGCAGCGCGCTACGGCTTGCGCCTGCCGCCCTGGCAGGTCTCCGTCGAGGACTGCGTGGCCCGGCTGCTCACCGGCTCCGAATGCTGAAGGAAACGCGCGTGAAAGGCATCATCCTCGCCGGCGGCAGCGGCACCAGGCTTCACCCGATGACCATGGTGACGTCGAAGCAGCTCCTGCCGATCTACGACAAGCCGATGATCTACTATCCGCTGTCGACGCTGATGCTCGCCGGCATCCGGGAGATCCTGATCATCGCGACCCCCGAGGACGCGCCGCGCTTCGAGGCGCTGTTCGGCACCGGCGAACGCTGGGGGCTGAAGCTCTCCTATGCCGTACAGCCGAAGCCGGAAGGGCTGGCGCAGGCCTACCAGATCGGCGCCGACTTCGTCGCCGGCGGCCCTTCCGCCCTGATCCTCGGCGACAACCTCTACTACGGCGACGGGCTGACCGAGGTGCTGCGCCGCGCCGCCGCGCGCCGGCAGGGCGCCACCGTCTTCGCCTATCGCGTCAGCGATCCCGAGCGCTATGGCGTCGTCTCGTTCGATGCCGCCGGCAAGGCGCTCTCGATCGAGGAGAAGCCGAAGATGCCGCGCTCGCACTGGGCGGTGACCGGCCTCTATTTCTACGACGAACAGGTGGTCGAGATCGCCCGGCGGCTGCAGCCATCGGCCCGCGGCGAGCTCGAGATCACCGATGTCAACCTCGCCTATCTCGAGCGCGGCGCGCTCAATGTCGAACGGCTCGGGCGCGGCTACGCCTGGCTCGACACAGGCACCCCGGATTCGCTGGTCGAGGCCTCGGAATTCGTGCGCACGCTGGAGCGCCGCCAGGGCTTCCGCATCGCCTGCCCGGAGGAGATCGCCTTCGAGAATGGCTGGATCGACCGCGAGCAATTGCGCGCGCTCGGCCAGGCGCTGGCGAAGAGCGGCTACGGGCAATATCTGCTCGGCCTGGCCGGGCGCGACCAGTCGGGCTGAACCACTCACCCACCCGCCCCCTCATCCTGAGGAGCGCTCAGAAGGAACGCGTCTCGAAGGATGCTGAAGGAGGTTCGGACACCGCTGGTCCATCCTTCGAGACGCCGCTGCGCGGCTCCTCAATGAGGGCCGAGGGAAGCAAACCGATTGTAGTCGGACACTTCCCCTCCCGATGCAGAGCGCTCATGCTGCATCGACTGTGGCCGAACGTGAAAAGCCGGTCGAAATTGCCGCAGCGCCACACCGGCAACAGGCTCGGAAGTTGAGGACAATATGAACGCCCCTGCCGCCGAGACCGCCTCCTCGCGCCACCCGGAACTCGAGAGCCTGACCGCCGCTCTGCGCGAGTTGCTCGGCCCGCGCTGCTCGACCTCGGAATCCGAGCGCGAGCATCACGGCCATGGCGAATCCTATCACCCGACCAAGGCGCCCGATGTCGTCTGTTATGCCCAGACCACACAAGAGGTCAGCCGCATCCTTGCCCTCTGCCATCAAGCGAAGGTGCCGGTCATTCCTTTCGGCGCCGGCACCTCACTGGAGGGCCATGTCGCCGCGCTGCATGGCGGCGTCTGCCTCGACCTTTCGCGCATGCAGCGCATCGTCGCGGTCAACACCGAGGATCTCGACTGCGTCATCGAGCCGGGGGTGACCCGCAAGCAGCTCAACGAGCATTTGCGCGACACAGGCCTGTTCTTTCCGGTCGATCCCGGCGCCGATGCGACGCTCGGCGGCATGACGGCGACGCGCGCGTCGGGCACCAATGCCGTGCGCTACGGCACGATGAAGGACAATGTCCTGGCGCTCACCGTGGTGCTCGCCGACGGTACCGTGCTGAAGACCGGCGGGCGCGCCCGCAAATCCTCGGCCGGCTACGATCTGACGCGGCTCTTCGTCGGCTCGGAGGGCACGCTCGGCGTGATCACCGAGATCACCCTGAAGCTCTACGGCATCCCCGAGGCGAGCTCGGTCGCGGTCTGCTCCTTCCCGGATGTCGGCGCCGCCGTATCCTGCGCCATCGAGACCATCCAGAGCGGCATCCAGGTCGCCCGCGTCGAGCTGCTCGACGAGACCTGCATGCGCGCCATCAACCTGCATAACGGGCTGAGCTATCCCGAGACCGCGACGCTGTTCATCGAATTCCACGGCACGCAGGCCGGCGTCGAGCAGCAATCGACGGCGATGCACGCCATCGCCGAAGGCCATGGCGGCAGCGGCTGGCGCCATGCCGCCAGCGCCGAGGAACGGACCAAGCTCTGGCAGGCCCGCCACAATCTCCACTACGCCCTGCTCGCTCTGCGCCCCGGCGCCAGCAGCTGGGGCACAGATGCCTGCGTGCCGATCTCCGAGCTCGCCACCTGCATCACCGAGATGAGGGCGCATACCAAGGACGCGCCCTTCCCGGTGCCGGCGCTCGGCCATGTCGGCGACGGTAATTTCCATATGGGCTTCCTGATCAGGATGGATTCACCCGCGGAGATCGCCGAGGCCGAGCGGTTCAACGCCCTGCTGGTCAACCGCGCCATCGATCTCGGCGGCACCTGCACCGGCGAACACGGCGTCGGCTATGGCAAGTCGAAATTCCTGCGCCGGGAATATGGCGACGAGGCGGTCGCGGTGATGCGCCGGATCAAGCAGAGCCTCGACCCCGACAACATCCTCAACCCCGGCAAGATCCTGCCGGCCGCGTCGCCGTGAGACCGCCAAAGTCCGACAGCCGAGCCCCGGCAGACATGACCCGGCAGACATGACGCGACCATGAAGGAGCCTCCAGCGACACCGGGCTGGGTCAGCGCCCTCACGGCGATGATCGTCGTGCAGATGGCAACCGCCTTCCTGACGCGGGTGACGCCGACCATCGCGCCAGCCATGTCGGCGGAGCTCGGCTGGTCCGACGCCGTGATCGGCTATCTCTCGAGCATCAGCACGGTCGGCTCGATCGCCTTTCTGGTGATGGGCGCGCCGATCATGAGGCGCTTCGGCTCGATCCGCGCCCTGCAGCTCGGCCTCGCCCTCGGCATTTTCGGGCTCTGCTTCCTGCTGCCGCCCTTGCTGCCGGTGGCAATGGCAGGGGCCTTCCTGATCGGGCTCGGCTATGGCCCATCCTCGCCGGCTGGCAGCGACGTCCTCCACCGCATCGCCCCGCCCCGGCATCGCAGCCTGATCTTCTCGCTGAAGCAGGCCGGGGTTCCGGCCGGCGGCATCGTCGCCGGCCTCGCTTTGCCGCCGCTGGTCACCGCCTATGGCTGGCGCGCCTCGCTGCTGTTCTCGGCCGCACTGGTGGTGGCCGTCATCCTGGTCGTGCAGCCGATGCGCCGCCGTCTCGATGCCGGACGCGATCTGGGGCAGTCACTGGCGCCGCGCGCCTTCTTCTCGCTCGGCAATGTGCTGGAACCGCTGCGGGCGCTGCGTGGCTCGACCTCGGTGATGCGGATCGCCGCTGTCGGCGCCTGCCTCGCCCTCGGCCAGGGCATCTGGTTCGCCTATCTCATCACCTTCGCGGTGTCCGAGCTCGGCTACGACCTGCGCGCCGCCGGCCTCGCCTTCGCCGTTATGCAAGCGACCGGGGTGTTCGGCCGCGTGCTGCTCGGCTGGATCGCCGACCGGATGCGCGACGCGACGCGCCTGCTCGCCATCGTCTGCCTCGCTTCCGGCGCAACCTCGCTCCTGCTGATGCTGGCGACACCCGCCTGGCCGTCCTGGCTGCTCTATGCGCTGGCGGCGGTAGCCGGCATCACGGTCTCCAGCTGGAACGGCGTGCAGATCGCCGAGATCGCCCGGCGCTCGCCGAGCGGGCTGATCCGCGAAGCGGCCTCGGGCGCGACCATCGTCGTCTTCCTCGGCTATGTCGTGGGTCCCTCGTCCTTCGCGCTGCTCGTCGCCGCGACCGGCCGCTTCGACCTCGGCTTCCTCGTCTGCGCCGCAGCCGGGCTCGCCGGCTTCCTGCTGCTGGCGACCAAGCGAGGCGCCTGACACGTCTCCGAGTGCGCGGCTGCATGACAAGCCACCGATGGGCTGCGAGATCGCCGCGCGTCCGTACGGACCCGGTTATGGCGATCTATCTTTTTGTTATCGCATCGGAGTTTTCCGAAAAGTGGATTCCACTTTTCGGTCCAATGCTATAAGCCCGCGCCATGCGTGAAGGCCTCCTCCCCTCGACGGTCACGACCGTTCTCGAACTCTCGACCAGCGGCGAGCAGGCGCGCGCCCTGACCGAACTGCTCGGCGAGATCTTCGACCCGACGGAGACCGCGATCTCCGCCTTCGAGGTCGAGAGCGGCGTCACCACCCTGTCGCTGAACGAGCCCTGGAAGGTCGAGATCTACTTCTCGAGCCATCCGGATGAAGAAGCAGTGCGCGACCTGCTGCGACCGATCGTCGGCACGGTCATCGACGGCACCCCGTTCACCACGGTCAGCCAGCAGGACTGGGTCGCCAACAGCCTCGAGGGGCTGAAGCCGGTACGCGCTGGCCGCGTCCTGGTCCACGGCGCCCATGACCGCGACACCGTGCGCATCAACGATGTCGCGATCGAGATCGAGGCCGCGCTCGCCTTCGGCACCGGCCATCACGGCACCACCTCGGGCTGCCTGCTCGCTCTCGATGCCGAATTGAGGAAGCGGCGCCCGCGAAACGCCATCGATGTCGGTACCGGCACCGGCATCCTGGCGCTCGCGCTGGCCAAGCAGATCAAGCGCAAGGTCGTCGCCGGCGATATCGACGCCGTCGCCGTCGAGGTCGCGGCGCGCAATGCACGTCTCAACAATGCCCCGCAGGCGCTCGACCTTTATGTCGCGCCCGGGCTGCGCCATGCCAAGGCGAACCGGTCCCGGCGCTTCGATCTGGTCTTCGCCAACATCCTGGCCGGGCCGCTGCGCAAGCTCGCGCCCTCGATCGCCGCGGTTCTTTCCGATGACGGCGTCGTCATCCTCTCGGGCCTGCTCGAAATGGATGTCGCCGGCGTGGTTTCGGCCTATCGCCACCAGGGCATCGCCCTCGCCCGGCGCTCCTCGCGCGAGGGCTGGGCGACACTGGTCATGAAAAGAGGCGGCGCAGCCGCCAGGCCACGCCGCCTCCGTTAGGCCGTCTGCTTCGAGCGCTGTCGCGCTCAGAAGTCGATATGGCCGTACTTCTCTTCCGCCTGTGCCTGCATGACACGCGCATCGTGCCAGACGGCGGCCGCGAACTTGGCGGCATCGGCAATGCTCTCGTAAACGTACTTGATCACAGCGATCATGGTCTTTCTCCTCGATCAGGGCGCGGCGCGTATCGCAGCCTGCGCGCCAGGATTCAGCGGGCGGAACTTCAGCGGTTGAACGGCAGCTCTGCGTCGTTCTGCAGCGAAGCTTTCGGATAGCCGCCAAGGATCAGCTCGGACTCGCGGGCGAGGTACGAATAGGCGCGCAGCTCGCGCATCGCCGAGCGGCGGCGGCTTTCGATCATGGCGGCGTAGAGGCGCTGCCAGAAGCTCGGGCCGGTGGCCTTCTTGGTTACCTCGGTGCGCGTGGCTACCGGCAGGTCCGTGGTGGTGTTCAGCACATAGGTCATAGGGTCCATCTCCTCAGCAAAACGAAGGACAGTCCCGGTCGCTTCCTCGTTCTCTTATGACAGCAAGATGGGCCCTCTTCGCACTTGCGAGAAGATATGTTCGCATATGCACAACATGCAAAAAGCGCATAACAAAATCTGGGAGCCGTTAATCATTGCAAAATATTGCATAACAAACCGACAGAGCGCCCAATCGGAAGTCAGCCGGAGCCTGCCGCATGGGCGCGGCGAAAATGCCGGATTTGCACTGGCTTTTGACTGGCCGGCACGCCAGCATGGCCGGATATCGCAGCTTCCGGACCCGACATGACCGCCTCGATCCCCGCCAAGGCCTCCGCTCCCCATTTCCAGTCCTTTTCCGAGCCGAGCGATCCCTCGCAGGTCGCGCCCCGGGTCGCGGCCCTGCGTGCGGCCCTCGCGCGCCAGGGGCTGGCGGGCTTCGTCGTGCCGCGCGCCGACGAACACCAAGGCGAATACGTTCCTGCCCATATGGCGCGCCTCGCCTGGCTCAGCGGCTTCACCGGCTCGGCCGGCAATGTGGTAGTTCTGGCCGACAAGGCGGCGCTGATCGTCGATGGCCGCTACACCATCCAGTCCGCCGAGCAGACCGACACCGCCGTGATCACCCCGGTCAGGATGGAGGAGACGCCGCTCGACAAATGGGTCGCGGCGAACCTGCCTGCCGGCGGCAGGCTCGGCTACGATCCCTGGCTGCACACGGTCGACGGCGTCGCGAAACTGGAAAAGGCGGTGGCGGCCGCCGGCGGCGAGCTCGTCGCGGTGACACCGAATCCGATCGATGCACTCTGGAGCGACCGCCCTGCCCCGCCCTCGGCGCCGGTGAAGGCTCACCCCGCCGCTTATGCCGGCGAGAGCGCCGCGAGCAAGCTCGCCCGAATCCAGGAGGCGCTCGGCAAGGACAAGGTCGATGCGCTCGTCCTCTCGGATCCGCACGCGCTGGCCTGGACCTTCAACATCCGCGGCGGCGATGTCGAGCACACGCCGCTGCCGCTCGGCTACGCCATCGTGCCGCGCGAGGGCCGGCCGACCGTTTTCCTTTCGCCGGAGAAGATCACCAACGAGGCCGGCGACGCCATCGGCGCGCTCGGCGAGATCGCTCCACCCCAGGCGCTGGAGGAGCAGCTCAAGGCGCTCGGCGCGGGCAAGGCCAAGGTCCGCCTCGATGCGGCGACGGCCGCGGCGGCGCTTGCGACTCTGATCCGCGAGGCCGGCGGCACGCCGGAAGCCGGTGCCGATCCGGTCGCGCTGATGAAGGCCCGCAAGAACGAGGCGGAACTCGACGGCGCCCGCGCGGCGCATCTGCGCGACGGCGCCGCCATGGCCCGCTTCCTCTCCTGGCTGGCGCGCGAGGCGCCGAAGGGCGGCCTCACCGAGATCGACGCGGTCGCGGCGCTGGAGGCCGAGCGCCGCGGCACCGGCCTGCTCAAGGACGTCTCCTTCACCACCATCGCCGGCGCGGGACCGAACGCCGCCCTGCCGCATTATCGCGTCACCGATTCGAGCAACCGGGCGATCGAGCCCGGCATCTTCCTGGTCGATTCGGGGGGCCAATACGAGGACGGCACCACCGATATCACCCGCACCATGGCGGTCGGCGAGCCCAGCCCGGAAATGCGCGACCGCTACACCCGCGTGCTCAAGGGCCATGTCGCGATCTCGCGCGCGGTCTTCGTCAAAGGTACTTCGGGTGCGCAGCTCGACGCGCTCGCACGCCTGCCGCTCTGGCAGGCCGGGCTCGATTTCGACCATGGCACCGGCCATGGCGTCGGCAGCTATCTCTCGGTCCACGAAGGCCCGCAGCGCCTCTCCAAGCTCGGCACCACGCCGCTCGAGCCCGGCATGATCCTCTCGAACGAGCCGGGCTACTACAAGGAAGGCGCCTACGGCATCCGGATCGAGAACCTGATCGTGGTCGAGGAGCGCTCAATTCCTGGCGGCGACCGCACCATCTACGGCTTCGAGACGATCACCTGGTGCCCCTATGAGCGCGCTTTGATTGAGCCGGCGCTGCTCGACGCAGGCGAGCGCGCCTGGATCGACGCCTATCACGGCGAGGTCTGGGCGAGGATCGGCCCGCTGGTCGAAGGCGAGACGAAGGCCTGGCTGGAGCAGGCCTGCCGGCCGCTCTGACGGCCTGCCTCAGAACAACGCCCTTAAGCCCACCACGGTCGCGACGCCCACGGCGACGACGCCGAGCAGCGGCAGCCGCGTCGCCGCGAGGCCCGAGACCAGCGCCGCCACCGTCTCGATCCAGCCGGTCGCCAGCGCGCTCGGCGCGATCACCGCGATCAGCACGGCCGGCGGAATCGCGTCGAAAGCGGCCTGCGCCCGCGGCGTCAGGTTCAGCCGGCCGACCAGGGCGAGCCCGGCGATGCGGGTGAGATAGGTCACCAGCGCCATGCCGAGAAAGGCGGCGAGATTGATCGGGTCGAGGCTCATTCGGCCGGGCTTTCGAGGGGTTGTGCAGCGCTTTCGCTGCCGGCGGCGATCCAGGCGGCAGCAAGGCCGCTGAGCGCGCCAGCCAACACATGCCAGGGCGGACCGGCGAAGCGATAGGCCAGCGCCGAGGCGATGCCGGCCGAAGCCACCGTCCAGGCTGTCACCCGCCCCTTCCAGAAGGCGGCGACCAGCGCGATGAACAGCGCGGTGAAGGCGAAATCGGCGCCATAGCGCTTGGGGTCGCCGAGCGCGGCGCCGATGATCGCACCGGCGGTCGAGGTCAGCAGCCACAGGCAGACGAAGGGGATCGCCATCGCGAACCAGTAGACCGGCGTGATCGGGTGGCTGCGCGCCCGCTTCTCGGCCAGCGCCCAGTTCTCGTCGGCCATGTAGTAGAGCCCGATGAAGGTCTGCGTCCGCGAGAAGCCGGAGAGTTTTGGCGCCAGCGACGCGCTCATCAGGATATGGCGGGCATTGATCAGCGCCGTCGAGAACACCAGCGCCAGGATCGGCGCCGGGCTCGCCCAGAGCTCGACCGCGGCGAACTGGGCGCCCCCGGCGAAGACCAGCGCGCTCATCGCGAAGACCTCGAGCGGCGACAGGCCCTTGCCGGCCGCGAGCGCGCCGAACAGGAAGCCGATCGGCACCGCGGCCAGCGCCGCCGGCCAGATATCGCTGAGCCCTGCGCGGGCTTCATCGGTCCAGGACATTGCTTTGGAATCCGTTCAGGCGAGATGGGCGGCGCGGAAAGCGCCCGGCGTCACGCCGAGCCGCGCCTTGAAGGCGCGCGTCAGATGGGCCTGGTCGCAGAAGCCGGTGGCGGCGGCAACCGCTCCCGGCGCATCGCCGCGGCGCAGGCGCTCGCGGGCGCGCCGGACGCGGATGTCGACGAGATAGGCATGCGGCGTCAGCCCGGTCTCGCGGCGGAAGGCACGGATCAGGTGATGGCGCGTCAGGCCCGAGCGTCTCGCCAGCTCGGCCAGCGAGAGGTCTTCGTCATAACGCTGCTCCAGCATCTCCCGCGCCTGCGCGATCGGCCCGCTCTCCCGCCCGACCCCGCGCACCGTCAGATCGGCATGACGGGCGAGGCACCAGCCATAGGCGCGCAGCAGCCCTTCCTCGCCGGCGAGCGCGTCGCCGCCTTCTTCCAGCACGCGGTGAGCGGCGCCGAAGAGCGCCGCCCCTTCCGGGTCCCACACGGTCGGCTCGGGAAAGAACGGCGTGCCGATATCGTTGCGGCCGGTCAGCGAGGCCGCGACCTCGCGCATCAGCTCGACCGTCGGATAGCTCATCCGGTAGCGATAGCCGCCCTCGCTGGGAGAGCCGTCATGGACGTCGAGCGGCTGATTGAAGACGATGTCGCCAGGGCCGGCATAGAGCTTGCGGCCGCGCGCATGCCAGATCTCGCAGCCGATCTCGATCGTGCCGATCGCATAGGTGTCGTGGACATGCGGGGCATAGGCGTGGGTGCGGAAAGTCGCCGACAGGAACTCCAGCCCGTCGAAGCGACGCGCCGTGAACAGATGCGCCCGCTCCCCCGCCTGGAGCGGGCTCTGTTCCAGCGCCTCGCCCTGTGTGATCAGATCCATGCCGCAAGATAGAGCGTATGCCGGCTTCCGTGTCTTGAAGAAAAGTGATGGCGACGATCACGCGAGCGTCGCCATCCTCGCTTTGCCTCGCCGGTTGTTCAGGGACGCGGCGGCTCCTTGCCCGCGACGAGCACCAGCACCGCACCGGCGAGCGTCGCGGCCGCCATGTAGCCGATCGGCCCCCAGCCGCCGACATGGTCGACCAGCAGTCCGCCGAGGACGGCGCCGCTCGCGATCGCGACCAGGAAGGCGGCGGTCAGAAGCCCACTCGCCGCTTCGGCATGGTCGGCCGCCGTGCGCACCATCCAGCTCTGGAAGCCGACCGGCGCGAAGCCGAAGGCGAAGCCCCAGAGAGCCACCGCGATGCCCGCGACAATGGGCGAAGATCCGAACAGGAGCATGGCCAGCGCCAGGACAGCCGTCGCCAGCGCGAAGGAGACGATGGCAAGCTTGACGCCCCGCGCCACGACCGCCCCGCCCGCGAAATTGCCGATGACGTTGCCGAAGCCATAGCCGAGCAGGACGAAGGTGATCGCCGTGACGCCGAGCTGTGGAACCTGTTCGAGGAACGGCCGGATATAGGTGAAGCCGGTGAACTGACCCGAGATCGTCACCAGGACGGAGATCAGCATCAGGCGCACGCTCGGCCGCGCGAGCAGCACCGCCAGCGTCTCCAGCCGCGGCACCGTCTGCGACGGCAGCCGCGGCATGGTCGTCAGCAGCGCCAGCAGCGCGACGCCGGCAAGTCCGGCAGAAAGCACGAACACCATCCGCCAGCCGAGCAGCGCGTCGAGATAGGCCCCGAGCGGCCCTGCCCCGATGAAGGCTGCCGAGACGCCGGCCGAAATGATCGCCAGCGCCCGCGGCACGGACCTTGCCGGCACGAGCCGCAGCGACAGCGCCGGAGCCATCGACCAGAATCCACCGAGGCTGAGGCCGAGCAGAAAGCGCGCCGCCAGCAGCATCGCATAGCCATTGGCCAAGGCGGTGGTCAGGCTGGACAGCGCTAAAAGGAACATCAGCGCCCACAGGACGAGGCGCCGGTCGAAACGGCTGGTGACGATCGGCGTGAAGATCGCGGCGACGACGCCGACCAGCGAGGTCACCGTGACGGTCTGCCCGGCTGCGCCGACGCTGATCGACAGATCGGCCGCAATCGAGGTCAGGACGCTGGCCGGCAGGAACTCGGCGCTGACCAGGGCGAAGACGCCCATGCCGAGCGCGAAGACCGCGGGCCAGGCAGCAATGCTGCGTTCATCGGGCGCGATGCCGACGAGTTGGGGATCGGCTGTGGCTGACAAGGAATCCGACATGGGTCGCTCCGGAAAGATCGGACACCGGAGTTAGGCGTGACGACCTGGAGCTTCCATGTTAGGAAATCCACAATGCTTGACCATTCGTCCAGAACCCTATCGGCCGATCCGTTGACCGAGATGCTGCGCGGCTTGCGGCTCGAAGGTGTCGACTACGCCCGCTATCAGATGACCACCCCCTGGTGCCTGCTGTTTCCCGCACAGGCCGCTGCGCGCTTCCATTTCATGGCCGAGCATGGCTGCTGGCTGCGCACGCCCGAGGGCGACTGGGTCAGGCTCGAGCAGGGTGATGCCGTGCTGATGCCCCGCGGCGCTGAGCATGTGCTCGCCAGCGCGCCCGACGCCTCGGCGACGCCGCTCGGACACTGCACCTTCCGGCCATGCTGCGGCGAGATCGCCGAGGCGCGGGGCGGCGGCGCCGAAGCAAGCGCCGACAGCGAAGCGACACTGTTCTTCAGCGCCAGCCTCTGCTTCAACGTCGACGCCCAGCACCCGATGCTCAGGATGATGCCGGAGCTGATGTGGGTGCACGAAATGGCGGTGCACGAGCCGGCCATTCCGCCGCTCCTGACCACCATGGCCTGCGAGCTCACGCTCGAGCGGGTCGGCGCCGGCGGCATCCTGACGCGCCTTGCCGATGTCGTCGCCGCGGCGCTGATCCGCTCCTGGGTCGAGCGCGGCTGCGGCAGCGCCACCGGCTGGGTCGCTGCCGCCCGCGATCCCGATATCGGGCGCGTCCTCGCCGCGATCCATCTCAATCCGAGCGAGGACTGGACGGTCGATGCGCTGGCCAAAGTGATGCACGCCTCGCGCTCGGCCTTCGCCGAGCGTTTCGCTGTTATCGTTGGCGAGACGCCGGGCCGTTATGTCGCCCAGGTCAGGATGCATCAGGCGAGGCAATGGCTGGTGCGCGACCGAATGAAGATCGCGGTGGTCGCCCGCCGTCTCGGCTATGATTCGGAAGCCTCGTTCAGCCGCGCCTTCAAGCGGGTCATCGGCAAGCCGCCGAGCCATTTCCGCCATGCCGAGCCGCCGATCCCCGCGACGCGGCCGATCGAAGCCTCCCCTGCCGGAGGGTTGCCCGTCATTGCGAAGAGCGAAGCGACAGAGCAGTCCAGGGAAGCATAGAGCACTGCCGCTCCTGGATCGCTTCGCTTACGCTCGCAATGACGGACATGATCCGAAGGGCCGCGAACGAGTACCGACGACCATGAGCATTCGCCAGCAGCTGATCGATCGCTTCTTCCGCTATCTCTCCGTCGCGAGCCAGAGCGACGCCAAGGCGGTGACGCTGCCGAGCACGCCGGGCCAGCAGCGCCTCGCCGAGCTGCTCACCGGCGAATTGCGCACGCTCGGCCTCGAAGACGTCGTCCTCGACCGGCACGCCACCGTCACGGCGCGAAAGCCCGGTACCATAGCCGATGCGCCGAAGATCGGCTTCATCGCCCATCTCGACACCTTCGATGCCGGGCTCTCGCCCGAGATCCGGCCGCAGATCCTGCGCTTCGAAGGCGAGGACCTCTGCCTCAACCGCGAGCAGGACATCCGGCTGCGCGTCGCCGAGCACCCGCAATTGCGCGACTGGGTCGGTGCCGACATCGTCGTCGGCGACGGCACCAGCGTGCTCGGCGCCGACAACAAGGCGGCGATCGCGGTGATCATGACTCTGCTCGCCAATCTTGGCCCGCAGGACGCCCATGGCGACATCCTCGTCGCCTTCGTGCCCGACGAGGAGATCGGCCTGCGCGGCGCCAAGGCGCTCGACCTGTCGCGTTTCGCCTGCGACTTCGCCTATACGATCGACAGCTGCGAGCTCGGCGAGGTCGTGATCGAGAATTTCAACGCCGCCGCCGCCGAGATCACCCTCACCGGCGTCAGCGCCCATCCGATGTCGGCCAAGGGCGTGCTGGTGAACCCCGTGCTGATGGCGCAGGACTTCATCGCCCGTTTCGACCGGGAGGAGACGCCGGAGAACACCGAAGGCCGCGAGGGCTATGTCTGGTTCAACAGCATCACCGCCAATCCGAGCGAGGCGAAGCTGGGCGCGCTGATCCGCGACTTCGACAAGGAGGGCTTCGCGGCACGCAAGCGCCGGATCGGCACGGTCGCGGCCGAGATCGCCGCACTCTATCCGACCGGCCGCGTCGAGTGCCTGATCACCGACACCTATGGCAACATCCATGACAGCCTCGGGCAGGACGAGCGCCCGGTCGCGCTGCTGTTTTCCGCGCTGGAGGCGTTACAGATCCGGAAGAAGCAGATCCCGATGCGCGGCGGCACCGATGGCGCCGCGCTCTCGACGCGCGGCCTGCCGACGCCGAACTTCTTCACCGGCGCCTATAATTTCCACTCGCGCTACGAATTTCTGCCGGTCCCGGCCTTCGAGAAGTCCTACGAGGTCGCGCGGATGATCTGCTCGCTGGCGGCGGGGCGCGGTTAGGCGGCATTTCCCGTCATGGTCGGGCTTGTCCCGATCATCCACGTCTTCATTCGGGCAGCGCGGTGTTCAAGACGTGGATGCTCGCCACGAGGGCGAGCATGACGGCCGCTTTACCCTCCCACCAGCTCGAACCAGCCGGCCTCGTCGATCACCTTGACCCCGTGCTTGGCGGCATCCTTGAGCTTCGAGCCGGCGCCCGGCCCCGCCACCAGCAAATTCGTCTTCGAGGAGACCGAGCCGGCGACCTTGGCGCCGAGCCGTTCGGCCATCGCCTTGGCCTCGTCGCGGGTCATCCGCTCCAGCGCCCCGGTGAAGACGACGATCTGGCCGGCGACCGGGCTCGAGGAGGCGACCTCTTCCAGCGGCTGCGGCGCGACCTGCGTCAGGAGCCGCGCCAGCATCTCCTGATTATGGGCTTCGGCGAAGAATTGCAGCAGCGCCTCGACCACGGTCGGGCCGACGCCGTCGATCGCGTCGAGTGCCGCGCGCTCCTCGCTTTCGGGGGCCTCGGCGGCGAGGCAGGCGGCCTGCAGGGCTTCGAAGGAACCGTAATTTCGCGCCAGAAGCCGCGCATTGGTCTCGCCGATATGGCGGATGCCGAGCCCGAAGATGAAGCGGTTGAGCGGTGGCTTGCGCCGGTCCTCGATCGCCTCGAACAGCTTCTTCGTGCTGGTCGTGCCGAAGCCTTCCTTGTCCTTGAGCTTCTTCAGGTTCGCCTGATCGCGTTGCGCCAGCGTGAAGATATCGGCCGGTTCCTTCACTGGCAGATCGGGATCGGCGTGGAAGAACTCGATCTGCTTGTCGCCGAGCCCGTCGATGTCGAGCGCGTCGCGCGAGACGAAATGCTTGAGACGCTCGACCGCCTGCGCCGCGCAGATCAGCCCGCCGGTGCAGCGGCGCACCGCATCCTCCTTGCCCGAGCGCGGATTATGCTCGCGCACCGCATCCGAGCCGCAGACCGGGCAGCTCGTCGGAAACTCATAAGGCTTCGCATCGGCCGGACGCTTCGAAAGATCGACCGCCTCGACACGCGGGATCACGTCGCCAGCCCGCTTCACCGTGACGGTGTCGCCGATGCGGATATCGCTGCCGCCGCGGATCGTCTCGCCCTTCGAATCGAAGCCGCGGATGTAGTCCTCGTTGTGCAGCGTCGCATTGGTGACCACGACGCCGCCGACCGTGACCGGCTTCAGCCGCGCCACCGGCGAAAGCGCCCCGGTCCGGCCGACCTGGATGTCGATGGCTTCCAGCACCGTGGTCGCGAGTTCGGCCGGAAACTTGTGCGCGATCGCCCAGCGCGGCGCGCGCGCGACGAAGCCGAGCCGCGCCTGCAGTGCCAGTTCGTCGACCTTGTAGACCACGCCGTCGATATCGTAGCCGAGCGTCGCCCGCTGCGCCTCGATCAGCCGGTAATGCGCCAGCAACTCGTCCACGCTCTCGCAGCGGACCATCAACGGATTGGTGCGAAATCCCCAGCGCGCGAAGGTCCCGACCATGCCGAGCTGGGTCTCCGCCGGCAGGACCGGCATCTCGCCCCAGGCATAGGCGAAGAAGCGCAAGGGGCGCGAGGCGGTGATCGAGACATCGAGCTGGCGAAGAGAGCCGGCGGCGGCATTGCGCGGATTGGCGAACTCCCGTTCCTCCTTCTCGCGCTGGCGCTGGTTGATCGCGGCGAAGTCGGCATGGCCGAGATAGACCTCGCCGCGCACCTCCGCGACTTCCGGAACGTCGTTGCCCTTCAACCGCTGCGGAATCTCGACGATCGTGCGGGCGTTCGCCGTGACGTCCTCGCCCTCCTCGCCATCGCCACGCGTCGCAGCGCTGACGAGCTCGCCCTTCTCATAGCGCAGGGAGAGCGAAAGCCCGTCGATCTTGGGCTCGGCGGTGAAGGCGATCGGCTGGTCGTCCTTTCGGCCTAGGAAGCTGCGCACCCGCGTGACGAAATCGCCGACGTCCTCGTCGGAGAAGGCATTGCCGAGCGAGAGCATCGGCACGCGATGGCGGATCTTGGCGAACTTGCCTGACGGTCTGGCACCGACCTTGTCCGAGAGCGCCTCGGCACCCTTCAGCTCGGGAAAGGCACCTTCCAGCGCATCGAGCCGCCGGCGCTTCTCGTCATAGACGGCGTCGTCCAGGATCGGGGCATCGTCCTGGAAATAGGCGCGATCGGCCGCGGCGATCTCGGCGGCGAGCAGCTTGTGCTCGGCACGCGCCGCTTCGGGCGTCAGGTCTTCGACGGGGGTGGGAACATTGGCAGCCATGGCGCTGTTCTAGAGCAGGGGCCATCCCCTGCGAAGCTCCCCTTGTCACGTTTCCGCTCGTCGATTTGTGACAGGAGCCCACCGGGTGTAAGCTTGCCGCGCTGACAATTGGATGCTCGACGCCTCAAGGCTCTCGAACCAGGGATTACGTCAGGGCCACCGAGGCGAACCGGGCTGGAACCGGAATGATCGCCATGGCCGATATCAACAGCACCCACCCGCACCCCAATATGAGTTCCATGCACGCCACCGGGCCCGCCGAGGCTTTGCCCGTCCGTGCCCTGACGCTCGGCGACATCGGCGACGCGTTGCGGCGCGGCTATACCGACTTCATGGCACAGCCAAGCCATCTGCTCTTCCTCGCCCTGATCTATCCGGTGGCCGGCATCGTCATCGCCCGGCTGACGGTGAGCTACAACATCTTCCCGCTGCTCTTCCCGCTGCTCGGCGGCTTCGCCCTGCTCGGGCCCTTCGCCGCGGTCGGTCTCTATGAAATCAGCCGCCGCCGCGAGCTCCACATCAACTCGTCCTGGCTACATGCCTTCGCCGTGCTGAAATCCCCGGCGATCCGGCCGATCGCGACGCTCGGCGGCCTGCTGACCGGACTGTTCATCGCCTGGCTGCTCAGCGCCTGGCTGCTCTATCGCTGGCTGATGGGCAGCGTGCCGCTGACCTCGGCCGAGAGCTTCCTGGTGCCGCTCTTCACCACCGTGAACGGCTGGACGCTGATCATCGTCGGCAATGCGCTCGGCCTGCTCTTCGCCATCACCGCCTTCTCGCTGACCGTCGTCTCCTTCCCGCTGATGCTGGACCGGCATGTCGACATCGGCACCGCCGTGCGGACTTCGATCGCTGCGGTCGAGGCGAGCCCGCGCGCGATGATGTGCTGGGGCCTGACGATCACCGCGCTGCTGGTGCTCGGCACCTTGCCGGTGCTGGTCGGGCTGATGGTGGTGATGCCGATCCTCGGCCATGCGAGCTGGCACATCTACCGCAAGGTCGTGCCGCGCTAGCGTCGTCCCCGAGCGCGCAGGCAATCGGGAAGGATCGGAACCCGGTCCTTCGAGAGCGTGCGCCGGGGCGACGGCCGCCTCTTATTTGCAAAAAGGTTCGGCGGCCGACGCTCAGCCGGTCATCGCCGCGGCGAACCGGTCACGGGGTCGATCTTGACCTCGACCTTCGAGCCGTCGGTCTTGAAGTACTCGATCTCCCAGTAGCCGTTGCTGTCCCAATCCACCTCCTTGATGCTCGCAAAACCGCTGACGGCCTCGATGCCGGCGACGATCTGGGACAGGGGCTTGGCGTTCGAAGGAGGGGCGGCGACGGCCGGACCGACCGCGAGAGCAAAGGCGAGCAGCGCGCCCGCGGCCATGGATTGAGTTCGCATCGACATCTCCTGCGCCAAGGACAGCGGAGCGACCAACGAGCGGCCACTCCGCCACGAACTTCGAGCCATCGGGTGACGAAAGCACGGCGACAAATTGCATCAGGCGAGGCGCGCTCGCTCTACGGGCGGGGAACAATGGCGCGCGAAAGCGCGTTCTCTAACGGCTGCGGCAGGCACGCCGCAGCCTGATGCCGCGCCGGAGCGGCTTGACGCAACCAACGGGGGGTTCCGCCATGAACAACATCATCTACATCGTCGGTCTTGTCGTCGTCGTCCTCGCGATCCTGTCCTTCCTCGGCCTGCGCTGAGCACCGGACCGAAAGTGGAATCCGCTTCCTGCGGCCTCTAGATCGCCCGCGCGCGTCCGATAGGACGCTCGGCGATCTGGAGACTGGGAAGGACTAGGACGAAACGGCTCAACGATCGTCGCGACGCGGCTTCTTGCCCGCGAACGGCTTTTTCGCGCCGAAGGGCTTCTTGTCGGCGAAGGGCTTCTTCTCGCCAAACGCCTTCTTGGCTCCGAACGGCTTCGCGCCGCCGAAATCCCGCTCGCCATGCTTCGGCTTGCCGGCGAACGGCTTGCCGCCGCGCGGGAACTCCGCCGCATCGGCCGGCGGCTCGCGATCGCGACTGACCGGATCGTAGGTTTCGCGAGTATTCTCCCGGCCGAACGGCTTGCCCTTGCCTTCATAAGGCTTGCGGAAGCCGCGCTCAGCCGGCGCATCGTCACGCCGCTGCGCCTTGCCGTGGTGCGCCTTCTCGGCGAAAGGCTTTGCCGGCCGGCGCTCTTCCTCGCCCGTGACCAGCTCGATCACGACCCTGTCGCGGTCGGGAGCGCTCGTCAGCGAGGCGAAACGCTCCGCGACATCAGCATCGATCTCGACCTTGGTCTCCTTGTCGAAGATCCGGATCGCGCCGACCTCGTCGCGGGTGATCTTGCCGCGCCGGCACAGCATCGGCAGCAGCTGGCGCGGATCGGCGCCGTCCTTGCGGCCGACATTGAGGCGGAACCAGACCGTGTCGCCACGCGGCCCGGCCTTGCGCGGAGCATCCGGGTCGGCATTGTCGAAACGCGGCCCGGCGCGGTCGCGCGGCCTAGCATAGTCCTCGGGCGCACGCAGCGCGCGCCCGGCCTCGCGGCCGAAACCGGGGTCGCCGACTTCCTCGGTCGCCGGCAGGCGCGAGCGATAGACCCTGACCAGCGCCGCGGCGAGCTCATTGGCCGAACGCCCGGCGAGCAGCGCCTCGATCATCCCGGCATCGTCCTCGCCCGGCTCGCCGGAGAGCAGCGGATCCTGCAGCAGGCGCTCCTGGTCGAGCGCGCGGATCTCGTCCTGGCTCGGCGGGCCGCCCCAGAGAGCCTGCACCCCGGCGGCGCCGAGCAGCATCTCGGCCTTGCGACGGCGCGAAGGCGGCACCAGCAGCACGCTCGTGCCTTTGCGCCCGGCGCGCCCCGTGCGGCCGCTGCGGTGCTGCATCACCTCGGGATCGTTCGGCAGCTCGGCATGGATCACCAGGGTCAGCCCCGGCAGGTCGATGCCGCGCGCCGCGACGTCGGTCGCGACGCAGACGCGGGCACGCCCATCGCGCAGCGCCTGCAGCGCCGAGTTGCGTTCGCTCTGGCCGAGTTCGCCCGAAAGCGAGACCGCCGCGAAACCGCGCTCGAGCAATGCGGCCTCGAGATGGCGCACCGCATTGCGGGTGTTGCAGAACACCAGCGCGCAGGCAGCGTCATGGAAGCGCAGCAGGTTGACGACCGCGAGCTCGGCCTCCTTCGGATAGACCCGGACCGCCTTGTATTCGATGTCGGCATGGCCACGATCGGCTCCGGCGACCTCGATGCGCAGAGCGTCGCGCTGATAGCTCTTGGCGAGCGCGATGATCGCCTTGGGCAGCGTCGCCGAGAACAGCAGGCTGCGCCGGTCCTCGGGAGCGGTCTTCAGGATGAATTCGAGATCATCGCGGAAGCCGAGATCGAGCATCTCGTCGGCCTCGTCGAGCACGACCGCGCGCAGCTCGGAGACGTCGAGCCGCCCCCGCTCGATATGATCGCGCAGGCGGCCGGGCGTGCCGACCACGATATGAGCACCCTCGTCGAGCAAGGCGGCCTCGCGGCGCGGATCCATGCCGCCGACGCAGGAGATCACGCGGGCATTGGCCTGCTGGTAGAGCCAGTTCAGCTCACGCTGGACCTGGAGCGCCAGCTCGCGCGTCGGCGCGATGATCAGTGCCAGCGGCTTGCCGGCGCGGCCGAGCGTCTCGGCGCCCTCAAGCAGCGTCTCGCCGATGGCGAGCCCATAGGCCACGGTCTTGCCCGAGCCGGTCTGCGAGGAGACGAGCAGGTCGCGCCCGGCCGCCGCGGCTTCGAGAACCGCGTTCTGGACCGGCGTCGGCTCGCTGTAATTGCGTTCGGCGAGCGCACGCGCGAGCGGCGCACTCGTGGAGATGAAGGACATCGATGTCAGGCCTTAGATTGCAGCTGGCGGGTGGGCAGCACGCAGAACGAGGGGCGGCGCCGGACGCGGCACCGCGATATTGCGCTGCACATAGAGGAAATCGCGGGAAAAGGGAATGCAGCATCGGCTCATCCCGTATGCGGCCGCGGAGACCGGCCATGCCGACAGCGCCGCTGTCGGCGGCGAGAGCCACGTGATCTAAGCAGAATGCATCGGAGGGGGCCAGTGAACATGAGCGAGACTTGGCGGCGTTTCGGCCCCTATGACGTGCTCATCCTAGACGATGGCGTCTTCGAGGCGCCGCTCGATGTCCTGATCCATGCGGGAGGCGAAGCCGCTCGCGACGGAGCCGTGACGCGCTGGGCCAAGCCGAAGGTCCGCATCCCCGTCAACTGCTTCGCCCTGAAGGGCGCCGACGGCATCACGCTGATCGATGCCGGCGCCGGCCCTTCCTGGGGCGAGGCGATGGGTCATGCGCCCGCCGCCATGGCCAAGGCAGGCATCGTTCCCGAACAGGTCGAGCGTGTCCTGATCACGCATCTTCACGGCGACCACACGCTCGGCCTGTTCGACGGCGAACGCGCCCGTTTTCCGAAAGCCGAGATCATCGTGCCCGAGGCGGATTTCGTCTTCTTCGGAGACGAAGGCTATCGCGCGCAGACACCACAGAACCGGCAGGGAGGCTTTGCAATCACCGCAGCGGTGAAGAGGCACTATGGCGGCCGCATCCATTCCGTCCCGGCAGGCAGCGTGCGGCCCGGCATCACGCTGATCCCTCTCCCCGGCCACACCGCCGGCCATAGCGGCTATCTGATCGAGGGCGAGGAGAGCCTGCTGCTCTGGGGCGATGCGCTGCATCTCTCCGATCTGCAGGCCAGCGATCCAGATATCGGCTTCATCTACGACTTCGACGCCGCCACTGCCCGTGCCTCCCGCGGCGCGATCCTCGCACGCGCCGCGCGCGAAGCCTGGATCGTCTCAGGCGGTCATATCGAAGGTTTCAGGCGTGTCGTCGAAAAGAAGCCCGGATACGACTTGGTCCCGGCCTGAAGACCTCAGCCGCGTATCCCGGCAGCGGCGAGCAGCCTTGCCGCCGCCGCCCTCGCCTCCTCGGTGATCGACGCCCCGGCGAGCATGCGGGCGATTTCCTCGCGGCGCGTCTCCACTTCCAGCGGCGTGACGCGGGTGACCGTGCGCTCCTTGGCGTCCTTGCCCGCCTGCGCCGATTTGGCGATCAGGAAATGTCGTCCCGCCTTGGCCGCGACCTGCGGCGCATGCGTCACCGAGACCACCTGCACCCGGGCCGCCAGCCGCGCCAGCCTTTCGCCGATCGCATCGGCGACGGCGCCACCGACACCCGTATCGATCTCGTCGAAGACCAGGGTCGGCGCCGAGCCGCGCTCGGCCAGCACGACCTTCAGCGCCAGCATGAAGCGCGAGAGCTCGCCGCCGGAGGCGAGCTTCATCATCGGGCCCGGCCGCGTGCCGGGATTGGTCTCGACCCAGAACTCGACGCGGTCGAAACCTTCCGGCCCGCGCGCTTCGGGATCGCTGTCGATCTGGGTGATGAAGCGGGCGCGCTCCAGCTTCAGCGGCGGCAGCTCGATCTTGACGGCTGCATCAAGTGCGGAGGCGGCACGAACCCGACCGGCAGACAACGCGGTCGCCCCGGCGATATAGGCGGCTTCCGCTTCGGCCAGTTCCGCCTCGAGCCGCTTCAGCGAGCCCTCGCTCTCGTCGAGGGCGGCAAGATCGGCGGCCATGGTCTCGGCCAGCGCCGGCAAGGCATCGACCGGCACGTCGAACTTCCGCGCCGCGGCGCGCAGGGCGAACAAGCGCTCTTCGACCCGTTCGAGCACGCGCGGATCATATTCGGCCGCGCGCATCGCCACCGCGAGCGCCTCGCCCGCCTCCTCCAGCGCCACGATCGCGGTGTTCAGCGCCGCGGTCGAGGGATCGATCAGGCCCGGCGCCTGCACGGCGCGGCGCTCGAGCCGGCGCAGCACGCCGGACAGGCCCGGAACCGGCGAGGCGCCACCGCCGACCGCCTCATAAGCCTCGGCGATATCGCGCGCGACCTTCTCGGCCTGCATCATGCCCTGCCGCTGAGCCGCCAGAGCCTCCTCCTCACCCGGCTCTGGCGCGAGCTTGCCGAGCTCGGCGACGGCGTGGCGCAGGAAATCCGCTTCCTTGCGCGCGGTCTCGACCCGCATGCGCTGACTCTGCAAGGCCTGGCGGGCACGCTTCAGCACGTCGCTGGCCTGCGCGACCTCGCCGGCCTGCCGCGTCAGCTCGCCGAAACCGTCGAGGATCGATCGGTGCTGGGCCGGGTCGGTCAGCGCCCGGTCGTCATGCTGGCCATGGATCTCGACCAATGCCGCGCCGACCATGCGCAGGATCTGGACGCTGACCGGCTGGTCATTGATGAAAGCCCGGGTCCGCCCGTCGGCATATTGCACACGGCGCAGGATCAGATCGCCATCGGTGTCGATCTCCTGCGCCTGCGCCAGCGCCCGCGCGGGATGACTGAGCGGCAGATCGAAGACGGCACTGACCTGGCCCTGCGTCTCGCCATGGCGGACGAGGCCGCCATCGCCGCGCCCGCCGAGGGCGAGCGAGAAACCGTCGAGCAGGATCGATTTGCCAGCGCCGGTCTCGCCGGTGAGCACGCTGAGCCCGTCATGAAAGGCCAGATCGAGCCGGTCGATCAGAACGATGTCGCGGATCGAGAGCTGGGCGAGCATGATGCGGACTCAGCCGGTGCGCAGATGCGGGGCGCGGCCGCCGGAAGCGGACCGTAGCGAAAGCCGGGCCGACGGGGCGTGCACGGCAAGGCCGTTTCCGCGCGCCCGCGGGTTCAGCGGATCAGGCCGGTGACGGTGCGGCTGAAACCGCTGAACAGCCGGCTGATATAGGAGCCGCGATCTTCGCGCGGCTGCAATCCGCCGCTTTCGAGGAGCGAATAGGCGTCCTTGTACCAGGGGCTGTCGGGGAAATTATGCCCCAGCACCGCCGCAGCCGTCTGCGCCTCATTGGTGATGCCGAGCGCCATATAGGCTTCGGTCAGGCGCATCAGCGCCTCCTCGACATGGCGCGTCGTCTGGTACTTGGTGATGACGTCGCGGAAACGGTTCACGGCGCCGGCATAATTGCGCTTCTCGAGATAGAAGCGGCCGACATTCATCTCCTTGCCGGCGAGCTGGTCGCGCGCGACCAGCATCTTCTCGCGCACGTCGACGACGTATTCGGACTTCGGATAGCGGTCGAGCAACTCCTGCATCGCCCGCAGCGCCTGCTCCGTCCGCTCCTGGTCACGCGTCGCATCCGGGATCTGGTTGAAATAGGACATCGCCAGGATGTACTGCGCGTAAGCTGCGTCCGGGCTCGCCGGGTTCTGCGCCAGGAAGCGCTTGGAAGCGGTGATCGCGTCGTCCCAGCGGCTCGCCTGATAGTTCGAATAGGCGGTGAGAATCAGACCCTTGCGCGAATAGGGCGAGAACGGCGCCTGCTTGTCGATCTCCTCGAACTTCTTGCTGGCGCCTTCGCTGTCGCCGTTCTGGAGTCGCGCCAGGCCCTCATTGTAGAGTTTGTCAGCCGGCACCGTCGGCAGCACTTCGGGCTTGTAGACTTCCGGGCGGTCGAACGGATTGATCGAGCTCAGCGTGTCGCAGCCGCCGAGCGCGGCCGCCAGCGAGAACACGAGCGCGAGCCGCTTGCCGCCGCCCGCCATTTCGCCGGTATTGAATGTCTTCAGCCGCATGACGCTCACTTCATCCGTCCTTCAGCGCCGCTTTCGAGGGCGGGCGAAAATGGCTTTACTCCAGAAGTCGCCATTTCGCCAACCATGAAGGGCGCTTCATGCAATGCAATCGGCGCCGTGCTTCCGACAGGAAACCGGCGAATGCAAGGCGTGGCGTCGTTCAGTCGCCGATTTTCAGTGCAGATCGGGCGCAAGAGCCGCCGGCATCGGCACGCTGGCCGCCATCTGGACGGCGCGCGGCGCGTAGACCGGCTCGGCCTCGACGATCGCGTAATTGGCGCGATCGGCAAAGAGTGCCTCGAGGATACGGATGTTCATCCGGTGGCCGCCGCAATAGGAGCGGAACTCGCCGAGCATCGGGTAGCCGGCCAAAGAGAGATCGCCCACCGCGTCGAGCACCTTGTGGCGCACGAACTCGTCGGCATAGCGCAGGCCTTCAGGATTGATCACCTTGTCGTCGCCGATGGCGACGGTGTTGTCGAGCGAGGCGCCGAGCGCGAAGCCGGCCTTCCAGAGCTGCTCGACATCACGCATGAAGCCGAAGGTGCGGGCGCGGGAGATCTCGCTGGCATAGGCCTGCGGATCGAGATCGAAGATCTTGCGCTGACGGCCGATGGCGGTGGTGTCGAAATCGATCTCGACATCGAGCCGGAAACCCGATTCGGCGGGCGACAGCTCGGCGAAGGCGCGGCCGTTCTCGACGCGGACCGTACGCAGCACCTTGAGATAGCGGCGGGCAGCGCCGAGCGCGACGATTCCGGCCGCCTCGATCGCCTTGACGAACTCGGAGGCACTGCCGTCCATGATCGGCATTTCCGGACCGTCGATCTCGACCAGGACATTGTCCAGCCCCAGACCGGCGCAGGCCGACATCAGATGCTCGATGGTGGCGACCGAACCGGAAGCCTGCTCGCCGACCACGGTGCAGAGTTCGGTGGCGCTGACCTTGTTGTGGCGGGCGTGGATCAACTGCTCATGACCGCCTTCGAGCCCCTTGCGGAGGAAGACGACACCGGTATTGGCGGCAGAGGGGCGCAGGCACAGGCAGGCGGGAGCTCCCGAATGAACGCCGATGCCCTCAAGGGTCACGGGCGAGCGAAGGGTCGTCTGCCGGTCAGCCATCATACTCTTATCCGATCCTTAGCGCGACGATCAGGCCCGGCGCCTAGCGGCGCCACCAATCTGGTGATCGATCGCGGTTCCCTTGAAACGAGGGATCCAGAGCATGGCCCCGAATCCGTCTTCCCCGGTGTTGCCCTGCAAGATAAGCGCAGGAGGCGGGGCTTCAAAATCACGCTTTCTTTCGCTCTGTAACAGGATTCAAGGAGCGCCAAAAACCTAACCATCCAATTGATGTACATGGTTTTTTTGACGTTAAAAAAAGCCCGGCGCAAGCTTGCGCCGGGCTCGTTGTTTAAAACCGGTCCCGAGACCAGCGCGAGCTCAGCTCGACTGGCGACGCAGGAAGGCCGGGATCTCCAGATGATCGTCCTCGGCGGGACGGCTCGGAGCGGCGCGGCCGAGCGGATCGAGCTGGCCCTGAGCCGGGCGAGAGGCCTGCGGCGCGGCCGGACGGCGCATGAACTCGGCATGAGCCGCGCTCGGCGGCGCCACCGGCGCCGGCGGCACCGGACGCGGTGCTGGCGCCGGAGCCTCGGCGACCTCCTCCTCCTTGCGGCCGAAGCCGACGGAGGCCAGGCGCTGCATCAGCGACATCCGCTTCTGGTCGGCGGAGACGGCCGGCGGCGGCGCGGCCACGGCGGCGCGGGTCTGCGCGATCTGATTCTGCGCCGGCAGCGGCAGGTCCTCAATCCGCGGCATGCGGGTCGGCCGGATCACGGCGCGCTCCGGCGCGGGCGGAATGAAGCTGTCTTCCAGATGCGGCAACTCGGCCTCGATCGGCGCCGGGGCGGGCATGGGCGGCGCGACCACAGCCTGGCGCGGCTGCACCGGCTCGATGCGGACATCGGCAGCGAAGCTCGGCGCGGCCTGACGAACCGGTTCCGGCGCCAGCGGCAGGCGAAGTTCCGGGGCCGGCTCCGGCTGCGGCACGGCGGCCGGCATCGGGACAGCGTTCGTGCGGATATTGGGAACCGCAGAGCGCAGGCGCGCCTCGGCCTTCAGCCGCTCGGCCACTTCGGCGATGCGCGCCTCGGTCGCATCGACCTCGGCCTGCGAGCTCACCGGCTTGTCGATCCCGGTCGCGACGACCGAGACGCGGACGGTGCCTTCGAGCGCCTCGTCGAAAGTCGCGCCGACGATGATGTTGGCCTCGGAATCGACCTCCTCGCGGATGCGGGTGGCGGCCTCGTCGACCTCGTAGAGCTTCATGTCGCGGCCGCCGGTGATCGAGATCAGCAGGCCCCGCGCACCCTTCATCGAGACATCGTCGAGCAGCGGGTTGTTGATCGCGGCCTGGGCGGCGGACAGCGCGCGCTTCTCGCCCTGCGCCTCGCCGGTACCCATCATCGCCTTGCCCATGCCGCGCATCACGGCGCGGACGTCGGCGAAGTCGAGATTGATCAGGCCGGGACGGACCATCAGGTCGGTGATGCAGGCGACGCCCGAATAGAGCACCTGGTCGGCCATGCCGAAGGCGTCGGCAAAACCGGTGTTCTCGTTGGCGACACGGAACAGGTTCTGGTTCGGGATGACGATCAGCGTGTCGACGGCTTCGTTGAGCTCGCCGATGCCGGCCTCCGCCATGCGCATGCGGCGGTGACCTTCGAACTGGAACGGCTTGGTGACGACGCCAACGGTGAGGATCCCCATATCGCGGGCGACACGGGCGATGGCCGGGGCCGCGCCGGTGCCGGTACCGCCGCCCATGCCGGCGGTGATGAAGACCATATGGGCGCCGGCGAGGTGATCGCGGATCTCGTCGGCAACCTCCTCGGCCGCCGCGCGCCCGACCTCCGGCTGCGAGCCGGCGCCGAGGCCTTCGGTGACCTGCAGGCCCATCTGGATGATGCGCGGCGCGCGCGACAGCGCCAGGGCCTGGGCATCGGTGTTGGCACAGACGAAATCGACCCCGTCGAGGCCGGCCTCGATCATGTTGTTCACCGCGTTGCCGCCGGCGCCGCCGACGCCGAACACGGTGATTCGGGGCTTCAGTTCCCGGATGTCCGGGGCTTGCAGATTCATCGCCATGATTGCCTCTTTCAAATTTCCGTCCGGTCCCTGGCGGGCGCCGTCCCGTATTCCACGCCAGGGGCCGCGGCCCCGTTTCTCAAGAACTCACTCCGCTCCGCCCGGCCGGATGGCCATGCGGATCGCAACACTCAGAAACTCTCCTTCAGCCAGCGGCCGACGCGCGAGAAATACCCGTCGGCAGCATGGGCGAAGTAGGATGCGCCGGCCCGCGGCTCGAAATGCTCGACATGGGCGACCTGCGGATAGACCAGAAGGCCGACCGCAGCGGCGAAGGACGGGCCCTTGCCCGCTTCGGGCAAGCCGCGGATGCCGAGCGGCCGCCCGGTACGGACCTGGCCGCCGAGCACGCGCCGCGCGACCTCCGGCATGCCGGTGAGCTGGCAGGCGCCGCCGGTCAGGACGACGCGCCTTCCGGCCTCGGCCGAGAAGCCTGCGGCCTTGAGCCGGTCGCGCACCAGTTCGAGGATCTCCTCGACGCGCGGCTTGATGATCCGCACCAGATGCGACTTCGCCAGATGGTTGGGCATGTCGCGCTCATCGTCGTCGACCTGCGGCACTGCGATGGTGTCGCGATCGTCGGACGGGCTCGAGATCGCCGAGCCGTGCAGCGTCTTCAGTCGCTCGGCCGCCGAGACCCGGGTCGAAAGCCCGCGCGCCACGTCCATGGTGATGTGGTTGCCGCCGACCGCAATGGCGTCGGCATGGGTCAGGTGACCGCCGCCGAAGACGCCGAGCGAGGTCGTGCCGCCGCCCATGTCGACCACGACGACGCCCATCTCGGCCTCGTCGTCGACCAGCACGGAGAGCCCGGCCGCATAAGGCGTCGCGACCACGGCTTCGAC
Source organism: Allobosea sp. NPDC055594 (assembly GCF_053618995.1). Lineage (NCBI taxonomy): Bacteria > Pseudomonadati > Pseudomonadota > Alphaproteobacteria > Hyphomicrobiales > Alloboseaceae > Allobosea > Allobosea sp. NPDC055594. The sequence continues at coordinate 95,916 of NZ_JBSHIO010000005.1, read as the reverse complement.
CTCGAGATGGCAGCGCTCGACCGCGAGCATGACGTTGCGCGCCGCGGCCGCCTCGGAGGCGACGACATGCATGTCGACCGAGAGTGAGCCACCGATCAGGCCGCGCGGATCGAGCACACCGGGCGAACCGTCGAGGGCATAGCCCGTCGGCAAGGCATGCAGCACCGCCTTGCCCGGGCGGATCGCATGGTTGGCCGCGGCCGCGAGCACGCGCTTCACGTCGGAATCGCCGACGGAACCGCCGCGCAGCTCAACGCTGGCCTGGTAGTGCTGCGAGTTCAGCCGGCCGCCGGTCAGATTGACGATGACCGACTGCACCTCGACCTTGGCCATCCGCTCGGCGGCGTCGACCGCGGCCCGGATGGCGCGCTCGGCGCTGTCGAGATCGATGATCGCACCGCCCTTCAGGCCGAGCGAGCGCTGATGGCCGATGCCGACGATGCGGGCGACATGGGTACGGCCGCGCAGGCGCTCGTTCGCTTCCGCCGGATTGAGCTCGGCGATCAGGCAGACGACCTTGCTCGTGCCGATGTCCAGGATCGACAGCGTCGCGCTCTTGCGCGAGGAAAGCGGCCGCATCCGCGGCGTCAGGCCCTGGGAGGTCAGGCTCATGCCTCGCCTCCCTTCTTCTTGCCCTTGTTCTTGAGCAGCTCGGCCCTTGCGGCCGCGCCCTCCTCGGTCAGGCGCATGGTCACGCGGTCGGGCTGGCGCAGGTCGATGGCGATAAGGTCCTTCTCGCTGATCCGAAAATCCTGCTCGAGGCCGACCAGCCGCTTCAGCGCAGCGCCGGTTTCGGTTTCGGGCAAGCGGATGTCGATGCCGGTGTCGAGCTTGAGATTCCAGCGGCGGCCGGCAACCAGGCTGCCGGCGCGGATGCGCGAGGCGAACGGGCCGGCCGCGGCGAGCAGGGCGACATAGTCGCGAGCGCGCAGATTGGCGTCGACCCCGACGACCAGCGGAAGATGGGCGAAGCGGCCGTCATCCATGCGATCGATCACCGTGCCGTCGGCCGCGATCAGGAAGAGATCGCCCTTCGACTGCCAGAGCGCGAAAGGCTCGCGCTCGACGAGGTTGATCGCGATCTCCCCGGGATAGAGCTTGCGGACCGAGGCCTCGCGGATCAGCGGCGTCGATTCGAGCCGCCGGCGCGCCTCATCGGCGTCGAAGAAGGCGAGCGAGATCTTCGGATCGATGCCGGCGGCGACCAGCACCTCGATCTCGGAAAGCTCGGTCAGGCCGGAAATCGTCACGCGGTCGATGCCGAGGCCGATCAGCCGTGCCAGCGCATGCTTGGGTTCGCCATAGGTCTCGCGCAGCGTCTCGAAATGGCCGCCAAGTGCAGCACCCGTCGTCGCCGAGAGCGCCAGGAAACCGACCGCCAGCCAGGAGCCCAGGCCACGCGGCAGGCGCTGCGCCAGGGGCAGCGCGAAAGCGCTGCGCCGCGAGCCGCGAAACCAGCGGCGCGAGCGCTCGCCGACGAGGAGCTGAGGCCCCGCAGCGTGCATCGGCTTCATCGGACCAGCACCGGCCAGCACCGCATTCACCGATTTAAGGAGGCGTCCTCCACCATCCATGTGACGAGCTCACTGAAATTCATGCCCGCGTGGGCGGCCAGTTCGGGTACCAGGCTGGTTTCGGTCATGCCGGGCTGCGTGTTCACTTCCAGCCAGACGAGAGTGTCGGTCTCGTCGTCATATCGGAAGTCGGAACGACTGACGCCGCGGCACCCGATTGCTTGATGCGCCGTTAACGCACACTCTTCGATCCGCTGGTAAATATTCGGTAAAATTTGAGCGGGGCAGATATGGAACGAACCGCCTTTCGCATATTTTGCGTCGTAGTCGTAAAACTCGCCCGTCGCCGCCCGAATCTCCGTCACCCCCAATGACTTGCCGTCCATCACGGCACAGGTCAGCTCGCGTCCGGCGATGAAGTTTTCGGCCAGCAGCATGTCCCCGCAGGGCCAGTCCGGCCGGGCGATTTCCTGGGGTGGATGCTCGCGGCCTTTCTTAACGATCACGACCCCGACCGAGGATCCCTCGTCGATCGGCTTGAGCACATAGGGCGGCTGAAGCACATGGCGCTTGGCAGCCTCGAAGCGCGAGACGTTGACGCCATGCGCGACCGGAACACCGGCCGCGGCGACCACCATCTTGGCCTTGTCCTTGCGGATGGCGAGCGCCGAGGCGAGCACGCCGGAATGGGTATAGGGGATGCCCATGATCTCGAGCAGACCCTGGATGGTGCCATCCTCGCCGAAGCGGCCATGCAGCCCGTTGAAGGCGACGTCGGGCCGGAGCTTGTCGAGCACCGCCGCGACGTCCCGCTGGACGTCGACCCGGGTGACGCGGAAACCGGCCTGCTCCAGCGCGGCGGCACAGCCGGCACCGGAATTCAGGCTGACCTCGCGCTCCACGGACCATCCGCCCATCAGAACTGCGACATGTTTGCTCATGCTGGCTCCAAGCTCCGCACCTGCGGCGAAACTGGCCAGATATGGTTAACGACGCGTTAAGAAGTCGCGCTCCCGGTTAATGCAGAGCCGGCTGTGGCGGCGGCGCATCACCTGTTTCCGGCACCGGCGAAAGATGTCCGGCGAGCCTCGCGCCGACACGCGCACATTGCTTCGAGGACATGCGCGGAGCTCGCCCTGCCAGCACGGCTGGCGAGGCGGGAGCCGCCACTGGATCTGCGAAGGCTCGTAAGCCGGGCCTTGTCGTGTCGGCAGGCCAGCGCGGGCGAAGCGCGCCTGTCACGCTGGCAATCGACGCCATAGCCGAGGAGCCCGTCCCGGCCGGATCCGCTCAGGCGGCGACGCCGAAGCGCTTGATCTCCCAGTGCAGCTCGTAGCCGGAATTGTCCTTGACCCGGCGCCGAACCTCTTCGCCCAGCCCCTCGATATCGGCGGCGCTGGCACCGCCGGTGTTGATCAGGAAGTTGCAGTGCATCTCCGAGACCTGGGCTCCGCCGATGCGCAGGCCGCGGCAGCCGGCAGCATCGATCAGTTGCCAGGCCTTGCCGCCCTCGGGGTTCTTGAAGGTCGAGCCGCCGGTGCGCTCCTTGATCGGCTGGGCCGCCTCGCGTGCCGAGGTGACGCGGTCCATCTCGGCGAGGATCGCGGCCTGATCACCGGGCCGGCCCTGGAACAGCGCCGAGGTGAAGATGACGTCGCTCGGCACCGTCGCGTTGCGGTAGCTGAAGCCCATATCGGCATGCGAGAAGGTAATGATCTCGCCGGCCCGCGTCACGCCGCGCGCCTCGACCAGCACGTCGGTGGTTTCGCCGCCATGCGCCCCGGCATTCATCCGCAGCGCCCCGCCGATGCAGCCGGGAATGCCGCGATAGAAGGCGAGCCCGTCGAGCGAGGCATCGGCCGCCGCCCGGGCCAGCTTGACGTCGGGCGTCGCGGTACCGGCGCGGAGCCTGTCGCCGTCCTCGCGGACGATCTCACCGAAGGCCTTGCCACCGAGGCGGATGACCACGCCGGGAATGCCGCCATCGCGCACGATCAGGTTGGAGCCGAGCCCCACCACCGTCACCGGGATCTCGGCGGGCAGGCGTGAGAGGAAATAGGCGAGATCGGCCTCGTCAGCCGGTGTGAACAGCACCTGCGCCGGCCCACCGACGCGGAACCAGGTCAGCCCCGCCATCTCCTGATTGGCGACGAGGCGCCCGCGCAGCTCGGGCGCGGCGGCATGGAGAGCGGGCGTGATGTCCGGGAAGCTCACTTGCCGCCCCCCAGCGCCGCGAGTTCGCCCGGCAGGGCATAGGCCCATTGTGTGATGTTGCCGGCGCCGAGGCAGACGACATAGTCGCCCGGTCCAGCCAGCGTCGCGACCATGCCGGCGAGCTTCTCGGAGGATGACAGTGGCAGCGCATGGCGATGGCCGCGCGCCTTGATCGCCGCGACCAGCCCGTCGCGATCGGCGCCGGGGATCGGCTGCTCGCCGGCCGCATAGGTCTCGGCGACGATCACCGTGTCGGCGTCGTTGAAGCAGGAGGCGAAGTCGTTGAACAGGCTGGCGAGCCGCGTGTAGCGGTGCGGCTGCACCACGGCGACGACCTTGCCCTTGGTCGAGGCGCGCGCCGCCCTGAGCACGGCGGCGATCTCGACCGGATGGTGGCCGTAATCGTCGAAGATCTGGGCACCGTTCCATTCGCCGGTACGGGTGAAGCGGCGCTTGACGCCGCCGAAGCCGGCGAGCCCCTGGCGGATCGTCTCGACCGGCACGCCGAGATCATAGGCGACGGCGATCGCGGCCGTGGCGTTCAGCGCATTGTGATGGCCCGGCATTGGCATGACGAGGTCGCGGATCACCTCCTCGCGTCCGTTCTTGCGGTCGCGGATCAAGAGGGTGAAGCGGGCCTGGCCGCCGGAGAGATCGATGTCGACGAGGCGGAAATCCGCCTGCGGGTTCTCGCCATAGGTGATGACCCGGCGATCTTCGATCTGGCCGACCAGCTCCTGCACGGTCGGATGGTCGATGCACATCACCGCGAAGCCGTAGAAGGGCAGATTCTCGACGAAGGAGCGGAAGGCTCCCTTGATCGCGTCGAAGGTGCCGAAATGGTCGAGATGCTCGGGATCGATATTGGTGATGATCGCGACATCGGCCGGCAGCTTCAGGAAGGTGCCGTCCGATTCGTCGGCCTCGACCACCATCCAGTCGCTCTCGCCCATGCGGGCATTGGTGCCATAGGCGTTGATGATGCCGCCATTGATCACGGTCGGATCGAGCCCGCCCTTGTCCAGCAGGGTCGCGACCAGCGAGGTCGTGGTGGTCTTGCCATGGGTACCGGCGATGGCGACGCAGCTCTTCAGCCGCATCAGCTCGGCCAGCATCTCGGCCCGCCGCACCACCGGCAGGCGCTTCTCGCGCGCCGCCATCAGTTCCGGATTGTCGCGCTTGATCGCGGTCGAGACGACGACGACCTCGGCCTCGCCGAGATTGGCCGCGGCGTGGCCGACGAAGGTCGTGATGCCCTTCTCGGCGAGGCGCCGGACATTGGCGTTGTCCGAGGCATCCGAGCCCTGGACCTTGTAGCCGAGATTGTGCAGCACCTCGGCGATCCCCGACATTCCGATGCCGCCGATACCGACGAAATGGATGGAGCCGAGCTTCGGCGGCAGCTTCATGGTGCGGTACTCTTCTGGAAAATTCAGATCTGGGCGGTTTCGGCGATCAGGCGCGCCAGCCGGTCGGCGGCGTCCGGGATTCCGGCGCTCTTGGCGCTCGCAGCCATCGCAGTCAAGCGCGAGGGGTCGGCGAGCAGTCCCGAAAGCTCCCCGGCGAGCCGGCGCGGCGTGAAGTCCGGCTGCATGATCCGGATGGCCCCGCCCGCCTTTTCGAGCACTGCGGCATTGGCCGCCTGGTCCTGGTCGAGCGAGCCCGGCAACGGCACCAGCAGCGCCGGCCGGCCGATCACGGAGAGCTCCGCGATGGTCGAAGCGCCGGAGCGCGCGACGACAAGGTGAGAGGCAGCCATCCGCGCCGGAAGGTCCTTGAAGAAGGGCGCGATCTCGGCCTTGACGCCGAGCCCGGCATAGATGCCGCGCACCCGCTCGCCATCCTCGGCCCTCGCCTGCTGGACGACGGAGATCCTCGCCCGTTCCTCGGGGCTGAGCAGCTGGATCGCGGGAGGCACGATATCGGCCATGACGCGCGCGCCCTGGCTGCCGCCGAAGACGAGCAGGTTCACCCCGCCATCGAGCGAGGGATAGGGCGAGGCGGCCTGGAGGACCGCCGGCCGCACGGGATTGCCGACCAGGCGGCACTTCGCCGCCTGCGCCGCGGAGAGCCCGCCGACTTCGGCGAAGCCGGTGGCGATCACCTTCACCCGTCCGGCGAGAAAGCGGTTCGCCCGGCCGGCCACGGCATTCTGCTCATGGACCAAGGTCGGCACGCCCATCAGCGCCGCGGCGAAGACCGGCGGCACGGTCGGATAGCCACCGAAGCCGACGACGAGTGCCGGCTGCAAGACCTTGATCGCACGGCGCGCCGCGAAGGCGCCTTTTGCCAGAACCAGCGCCGCCTGCAGCATCTTCAGCGGCGAGCGGCCGGACGGCGTCGCCGCCGGCACGGCATGGATCGATTCCGCCGGGAAGCTGCCGGCATATTCGGCGGCGCGGGTATCGGTGATCAGGGCGACCCGCAGGCCGCGCGCATGCAGCGCATGGCTCAGCGCCTCGGCCGGAAAGAGATGCCCGCCTGTGCCGCCCGCGGCGAGCACGATGAGAGGCGCCTGCGCTCCCGCTGTCACTGCCGGCGTCCCGTCTGGCCGAAGTTCTCGGCCCTTGGCCGTTTGCGTGTCAGCGCCAGCAGGAAGCCGGTGCCGAGCGCCAGCGAGATCAGCGAGGAGCCGCCATAGGAGATGAAGGGCAAGGTCATGCCCTTGGCCGGCATCATGTGCAGGTTGACCATCATGTTGATCGCCGCCTGGATGCCGAACAGCAAGGCGAGACCGGTCACCGCTAGGCGCACGAACGGGTCTTCGGCACGCTGCGCCACGAAGAGCGCGCGCAGCACAATGATCGCGAACATCGCGACCAGGACCATGCAGACGACGACGCCGAACTCCTCGGCCGTCACCGCGAAGATGAAATCGGTATGGGCGTCGGGCAGGATGCGCTTGACCGTGCCCTCGCCCGGCCCTTTGCCGAGCCAGCCGCCCTGCGCGAAACTCTCCAGCGCGGTGTCGACCTGGAAGGTGTCGCCCGAGCCCTTGTCCATGAAGCGCTCGATGCGGCCGCGGACATGCGGCACGAGCTGGTAGGCGATCAGCAGGCCGAAGGCCCCGGCGCCGCCGAGCCCCATCACCCAGAACCAGTGCAGCCCGGCGACGAAGAACAAGCCGGCCCAGACCAGCGTGACCAGCACCGTCTGGCCGAAATCAGGCTGCAGGACGAGCGGCACGATGGTCAGCGGCAGGAGCAGGAAAGCGATGATCGTGCCCGGCAGATCGGGCCGGCGCCCGCCCTCGGCGAAGGCCCAGGCCGCCATGACCACAAAGGCCGGCTTGAGGAACTCCGAAGGCTGCACCGAGCCGAGTGGGCCGAGCGTCAGCCAGCGCCTGGCGCCCTTGACCTCGACCCCGAAATAGAGCGTGCCGACCACGCCCGCCAGCGAGACGGCGAAGACGATCAGCGCGGCACGACGCACCTGGCGCGGCGTCAGCAGCGAGGTGGCGAGGAAGACGGCGAGCGCCGCCAGCAGATAGACCGCCTGGCGGTTGACGAAATGGAAGGTCGGCAGGCCGAGGCGCTCGGCGACCGGCGGCCCCCCCGCCATTAGCAGCACGACGCCGGAGACCATCAGCGCCACCATGGTCGAGAGGATGACGCGGTCGATCGACCACCACCAGCGGCCGCTCAGGCTGGGTTCTGCGCGCGAGGTCATCTATGTGGGCTCCGTCAGCGAACAGGCAGATCGTGGTCACCCGTTCCGGCGAATCACTCTGTCAATGAATGGTTAACCGATTGATTCCAGTTCGAGCTCTCCGGCTTCCCGCCCGACCTCATCGTTCGAGACGCCGCTGACGCGGCTCCGCAGGATGAGGTCTGGAACGGGGAATTGCTCCTTCAAGCGGAAGCGGCTCCTGCCGCCTCGAACCCCGGCAACGCCTCGACCAGCGCCCGGAAGGCATCGCCGCGGACCTCGAAATTCGGGAACTGGTCATAGGAGGCGCAAGCTGGCGAAAGCAGCACCGCGATCTCGCCCTCCCCCGGTGCCGCCAGCGCGGCCTCGGTCGCGGCTGCGACCGCAACGTCGAGCGTACCGCTGCGCTCATAGGAAACCCGGCCGTCGGCGTCGAAGGTCGCGGCGAAGAGATCACTCGCCGCGCCGATCAGATAGGCATGGGCGATGTTCGGGAAATAGCGCCGCAGCGACTCGATCCCGCCCTCCTTGGCCTTGCCGCCGAGGATCCAGAAGATCGCGCGGAAGGAGGTCAGCGCCTTCTCGGTCGAGTCGGCATTCGTCGCCTTGGAATCGTTGATGAAGACGACACGGCCGATCCGCCCGAGTTCCTCCATCCGGTGCTTCAGGCCCGGATAGCTCTTGAATCCCGCTGCGATCTCCTCGGCCGTGAGCCCGACCGCGGCGCAGGCGGCGAAGGCGGCTGCGGCATTCTGGGCGTTGTGGGCGCCGCGCAAGGAGCCGATGCCGGCAAGATTGGCGACAACCCTGGGCTTGCCGTCCCTGACCTCGACGATGCGCGTATCGAGCTTGCCCTGATTGGCGGTGACGCCGGCGAAGACGCCCTCGTCGAGCGGCTGCTCGCCGCTGATCTTGACCAGAGGCTTGCCCGAAGCGGCGCGCCGCCGCGCCATCTGCTTCGAGGGCTCGTCGTCGACGCCGATCACAGCGAGGTCGGAGGCGGCGACCAGCCGCTCCTTGATCGCGCCATAGGCTTCGAAGGTGCCGTGCCGGTCGAGATGATCCGGCGTCAGGTTCATCTGGATACCGACTGTCGGCTTGATCGAGGGCGCAAGATCGATCTGGAAAGTCGAGCACTCGACGACATGGATGCGATTGAGAGCCGGCGACTCCAGAGCCAGCACGGCGGTGCCGATATTGCCGCCCATCTGCACGTCGCGGCCGGCAGCAGCCAGGACATGGGCGATCAGGGCCGTGGTCGTCGACTTGCCGTTGGTGCCGGTGATGCAGATCACCGGCGCATCCGGCGCGAGCTTCGCGCGCTCGAGGAAGAACAGCTCGATATCGCCGATCACCGGGACATTCGCGGCCTTGGCCTTCTCGACCGTCCAGTGCGGTGCGGGATGGGTCAGCGGCACGCCGGGCGAGAGCACGAAGGCGGCGAAGCGCGACCAGTCGGCATTGGCGAGATCGACGATGGCGAGCCCCTCGGCGGCCGCCTTGTCGCGGCTCGCCTGATTGTCGTCCCAGCAGGCGACTTCGGTGCCACCGGCGCGGAGCGCCCGGGCGGTCGCGAGACCGGAGCCGCCGAGGCCGAACAGGGCGAGGGTCTCGCCAGCGAAAACGGTAACCGGTGTCATCGGCTCAACGCAGCTTCAGCGTGGCGAGGCCGACCAGCGCCAGCACCACCGAGATGATCCAGAAGCGGATCACCACCTGCGGCTCGGTCCAGCCCAGCTTCTCGAAATGATGGTGGATCGGCGCCATCAGGAAGACGCGCTTGCCGGTGCGCTTGAACACCGCGACCTGAATGATCACCGAGAGCGCCTCGACCACGAACAGGCCGCCGACGATGGCGAGCACGATCTCATGCTTGATCGCGACCGCGATGGTGCCGAGCATGCCGCCGAGACCGAGCGAGCCGGTGTCGCCCATGAAGATCTGCGCCGGCGGCGCGTTGAACCAGAGGAAGCCGAGCCCCGCGCCCATCATCGCGCCGCAGATCACGGCGAGCTCGCCGACGCCGGGCACATGGTGGATCTGCAGGTAGTTGGCGAAGATCGCGTTACCCGCGAGATAGGCGATGAAGCCGAAAGTGCCGGCCGCGATCATCACCGGCACGATGGCGAGCCCGTCGAGCCCGTCGGTCAGGTTCACCGAATTGCCGGCGCCGACCACGACGAAGGCGGTGACGACCGGGAACAGGATGCCGAGCGGGATCATCCATTCCTTCAGGAACGGCAGCGCGAAGCCGCTGGCGATCGAGGGTGGGCTGACCAGCATGATCGCCGTGCAGGCGGCAAGCGCGATGACGATCTCGAGCCCGAGGCGCGCCTTGCTGGAGAAGCCCTTATGCGACTGCTTCGTCACCTTGAGATAATCGTCGTAGAAGCCGATCGCGCCATAGCTCGCGGTCACGCCGAGCACGATCCAGACATAGGGATTGCGCAGATTGCCCCAGAGCAGCGTCGCGACGAACAACCCGGTCAGGATCATCAGCCCGCCCATGGTCGGCGTGCCGCGCTTGGCGAGATGCGATTCCGGCCCGTCGGTGCGGATCGGCTGGCCCTTGCCCTGTTTGATCCTGAGCCAGGAGATCGCGGCCGGGCCGAAGAAGAAGACGAAGAGCAGCGCGGTCGCGGTCGCCCCGCCGGCCCGGAAGGTGATGTAACGGAAGACGTTCAGGATCGGAAAGTGAACCGCGAAATCGGCTAGCCAGACCAGCATTGAAACCTGTTCCTTGTCCTGGCGCATGCTCTGCAGAAGTGGAGACCACTTCTGCGAGGCGGAACATGCGCCAACAGATTGAGTCCGCGCGCCTTCCGTTCGACCGGCTCCGGTCGAACGGAAGGCGCGCTAGTCGTCGGCCGTGACGACCGGGAAACGGGCGGTCATCGCCTTCACGATCGAGCCCATGCGCGATCCGAGCGAGCCCTTGACCGTGACGACGTCGCCGGCACGCAGCACATCGAGCAGCAGCGGCTCGAGGCCGCTGGCCTGGGCGGCATAAGCACCGCGCTGGCGTGAAGGCAAGGCGTCGTAGAGAGAGCGCATCAGGGGTCCGCAGGCGAAGACGAGATCGACCCCGTTGCCGGTGACCGCCTCGGCCAGCCCCTTGTGCAGCGCTGGGCCGCTTTCGCCGAGCTCCAGCATGTCGCCGAGCACGGCGATCCGCCTTCCGCGGCCTTGCGCCTCGATCCGCCCGAGATTCTCGATCGCCGCCCGCATCGAGGCGGGGTTGCCGTTATAGCTCTCGTCGATCAGCATGAACGGGCCGGAAGGCGCGTGCAGCATCTGGCGCGCGCCCCGCCCGGCCGGCGGCTTCAGCTCGGCCAGCGCCAGCGCCGCCAGGGCAAGGTCGGCATCGAGCGCGTCGACCGCCGCGAGCACCGCCAGAGAATTCATCACGATGTGCTTGCCGGGACTGCCGAGCTTGTAGGTCACCGGCCGGCCGCGCACATTGGCCTCGACCGTCGAGATCTCGGGCTTGAGCGAGCAGCCGAGCAGGCGGACATCCGCCGAAGCGCTCTCGCCGAAGATGATGATGCGACCGGCAGGGCTCGCCTCGGCGAGTTCGCGCAGCAGGCCGGCCTGGGCGATGTCGGCATTGATGATCGCCGTGCCGCCGGGCTTCAGCCCGCTGAAGATCGCAGCCTTCTCGCGGGCGATGCCCTCGATCGATTCGAAGGCGGCAAGATGCACCGGCTGCACCGTGGTGACGATCGCCACATCGGGCGAGACCATTTTCGCCAGCGGCAGGATTTCGCCGGGGCTGTTCATGCCGATCTCGTAAACGCCGTAGCGCACATCCGCCGGCGTCCGGGTCAGCGTCAGCGGCACGCCCCAATGGTTGTTATAGGAGGCGACCGGCGCATGCGTCTTGCCCTGGCGCGAGAGCACGAGGCGCAGCGCCTCCTTCGTCCCGGTCTTGCCGACCGAGCCGGTGACCGCGACGACGCCGGCATGCAGCTCGGCGCGCCGCGCCATGCCGGCCTGCTCCATGGCGCGCAGCACGTCCGGAACCACGGCCAGCGGCGCGTCCGCCGGGAAGTCTCCGGCATGCGCCTCGTCGACGACGGCGAGCGCCGCGCCCTTCTCGAGCGCGGCGGCGACGAAATCATGGCCGTCACGCTTCTCGCCCTGGATGGCGAAGAAGGCGTCGCCCGGCTCGAGCGTGCGGGTATCGATCGAGGCCCCGCCGATCGCGGCTGGCTGCGGGCCTTGCGCCCGCGCCTTCATCGCCTCGATCAGGCGGCCCCCGGTCCAGAGCGGCGCAGCCGTCATGCTCATCTTCCTCCGCTGATCTCGGCGATCGCCTGGCGCACCGTCTCATGGTCGGAGAACGGCAGGGTCCGGTCGCCGACGATCTGGCCGGTTTCATGGCCCTTGCCGGCGACGACCAGAAGATCGCCCGGCTGCAATTCGGCGACACCTGCAGCGATCGCCCTTGCCCGGTCGCCGATTTCGCGGAGGCCCGGCGCGGCGGCGAGGATTTCGGCGCGGATCGCGGCCGGGTCTTCGCTGCGCGGATTGTCGTCGGTGACGATGGCGATGTCGGCGCCGTCGGCCGCGATCCTGCCCATCAGCGGGCGCTTGCCGCGGTCGCGGTCGCCGCCGCAGCCGAAGACGCAGATCAGCCGGCCGCTGGCATAGGGGCGCAGGGTGCGCAGCACCGCCGCCAGCGCATCGGGCTTGTGGGCATAGTCGACGACGACGAGGCTGCCATTCTGCTCGGCCACGCGCTCCAGCCGGCCCGGCACGCCCTTGAGGCCGGAAAGAGCCGCGACCGCCGCCTTCGGCTCCTCGCCCGCCGCGATGGCGAGCCCGGCGGCAACCAGCGCATTGCCGGCCATGAAATCGCCGACCAGGGGCAGCACGACCTCGACATCCTGTCCGTCGACGGCAACGCGCAGGCGTTGCGAGAAGCCCTCGCGCGCGACCGAAAGCAGCCTGAGCCGGTCCCCGCCCCAGCCGATCCCGATCACCGGGTGTCCGCCGGCCGCAGCGGCCTGTGCCGCCTCGGTCGCGTAGGGCTCGTCGCGGTTGATCACCACCGGCACCCCGGCAGGAAGCAGCTCCCAGAGCCGGAGCTTGGCGGCGAGATAGTCCTCGACGCTCGGGTGGTAGTCGAGATGGTCACGGCCGAGATTGAGGAAGGCGCCGGCCGTCAGCCGCACGCCGTCGAGCCGGCGCTGGTCGAGCCCGTGCGAGGAGGCTTCCATCGCGACATGGCTGACGCCCTGCCCGGCAAGCCGGTCGAGCGAGGCATGCAGAGAGAGCGGATCGGGCGTGGTCAGCGAGCCATAATCGGCACCGGCCGCGGTGACGATGCCGATCGTGCCGAGGCTCGCCGCCTCGCGCCCCAGCGCCATGAAGATCTGGCGGGTGAATTCCGCGACGGAGGATTTGCCGCTGGTGCCGGTCACCGCGACGATGGTCGCCGGCTGGCGCGGATGCACTTTCGCCGCGGCGAGCGCCAGCGCCCGGCGCGGATCGGCGACCTCGGCGAAGGCGATGCCGGGCGCGAGGCCAGCTGGCCGGGGCTGGCCGGAGACGATCGCCGCCGCGCCGCGCGCCGCAGCATCGGCGATGAACTGCGCGCCGTCGGCCTTGGCGCCGGCGAGTGCGACGAAGGCCTCGCCCGGCGCGATCTTGCGGCTGTCGAAGGCGAGGCCCGTGACGCGACGCTCGGCATCGTCCGGAAACGCCCCGGGAAAGAGCTGGCCGAGGCTGAAACCGGTATTGTCCATCTCTTCTTCCGCCTAGAGCCCGTTCCGATCTGCTTGCTTCGCAAGCCAATCGGCAAAAACGGTCTCTCACTCATGTTCAGAGACGGATTCACCGATCAGACCGCTTCGATCTGATCGGATCCGGCTCTAGCGTGTACCCCAGGCGCCGAGCCTCGCCATCAACGGGAAGGGCGCGACCGGCGGCTCGAAGCGCGGAGGCAGGCCGAGAATCGGCGCCGCCCGCTCGATGACCTTGCCGGTGGTGATGCCGGCATTCCAGGCGGCCGTCGAATAGCCGCCGCTTTCGGCATAGCCTTTAGGCTCGTCATAAATCGAAAGGAACAGATATCGCGGCTTGTCGGCCGGAACGATCGCCATGAAGGTCGTGAAATTCTTGTTCTTGGCGTAGCGGCCGTTGATCACCTTCTCGGCCGTGCCGGTCTTGCCGCCGACGAAATAGCCGGCGACATCGGCTTTGCGGGCCGAGCCGCGCTCGCCGTTGAGGCGCATGATGTAGCGCATCGCCTCCGAGGTCTCGGGCTTGATGACGCGGGTGCTGACCGCTTCCGCTTCCTCGACCGAGCGCTTGATGAAGGTCGGCGTCATCAGCTTGCCGCCATTGACCAGCGCCGCGACGGCCGCCAGCGCCTGGATCGGGGCGACGGCGAGGCCGTGGCCGAAGGCGATCGTGGCGGTGTTGAGCTCGCCCCAGCGCTGCGGCACGATCGGGGCCGCGCTTTCCGGCAGCTCGGTCTGCAAGCGGTCGAGCTGGACCATCTTGCGCAGGAAGGCCTTGTGTCCCTCGACGCCGACCGAAAGCGCCATCTTGACCGTGCCCATGTTCGACGAGTGGACGAACACTTCCGGCACGGTCAGCGTGCGGCCGGTGCCGCCCCGGTACTCACGGATGACCTGCCGACCGAAGCGCATCATGCCGCCGGCGGTCGAATAGCTCGAATTGATGTTGGCCTTGCCGGTATCGAGCGCCATCGCGACGGTCAGCGCCTTGAAGGTCGAGCCCATCTCGTAGACGCCGACATTGATCCGGTTGATCCGGTCCTTCTCGAGCGCATCGACCGGATTGCTCGGGTCGAAATCGGGCAGCGAGACCGAGGCGATGATCTCGCCCGTGTTCACGTCCATGATCGCGCCGGCCGCGGCGATGGCCCGATACTTCTCGATGCCCTTGACCAGCTCGCCGCGCAGCAGGTGCTGGACCCGCAGGTCGATCGACAGCGCGACCGGCTTGAGGTCGGAGGCCTGCACCGCCAGACCGGCGCCGTTGAGATCCTGCAGCCCCTGCGAGTCGATGTATTTCTCGATGCCGGCGATGCCGACATTGTCGACATTGGCGAAGCCGAGCACATGCGCGGCGGCCGGGCCGTTCGGATAGACGCGCTTGTTCTCGGGCACGAAGCCGACGCCGGGAATGCCGAGCCGGTGCACCTCGGCCTGCTGGCGCGGCGTGATCTCGCGCTTGACCCAGACGAAGCCGCGCTTGGTGCCGAGCTTGTCGCGCAGATCCTTGGCGTTGAGGTCGGGCAGCACCGCGGTGAGCAGCTCGGTCGCCTCGTCCTTGTCGAGGATCTTGCGCGGCTCGGCAAAGACCGAGACGGTCCGGATATCGGTGGCGAGCGGCACGCCATTGCGGTCGACGATGTCGGGCCGCGCCGCCGAGATCGCGTTCGAGGTCGCCCGGCGCAGGCCGACCTGGTCGTTCGGGAAGGCGGCGAGCGCCACCAGCCGGCCGGTGATCGCCAGGAAGAGCGCGCTGAAGCCGAGGATGACGAGACCGACCCGCGGCTCGCTCTTCTCCCCGCTCATCCGGAAGATGTCGCGCAACAGGCCGGCGCGCAGGCTCGGCCGGCGCGGCTTCTCGACCACCGGCGCGGCGACGACGGCTGGCGCGACTGGCTCGGGCGTCATGGGCGGCCTCCCGGCGTGGTGGAGCTATTGCTCTTGACGTTGCGCGGCGTCTCGGTCGGCAGGCCGAGGCCGAGATCCTCGAGCTTGCGGCCGATCGAATCGACCTTGGGCCCGCGATTGGGAATGTCGGAGAGCCGGACGATCTGGTTGATCGCCAGCGGCTGCAGATCGAGATGCCGGTCGGCCAGCGCCTGCAGGCGGTCGGGCCGGTTGAGGAACTGCCATTCGGCCTTCAGCACGGCGATCGCGTCGCGCTCGCGCTGGGCCTTGGCCTTCAGCTTCTGCAGCTGCTCGGCCTCGAGCGTGGTCTCGTATTTGATCGAGTAGGCGTAGAGCGCCGAGGAGACCAGCGCCCCGATGGCGATGACGTGCAGCAGCTTGATCAAGCTCAGCTCCTCCGGCGGGTTTGCGGGGCGGGCACGACCGCGAGTGTGACCAGTTCGGCCTCGGGCGCGCGCGCTGCGGCCTCGGTCCGCTCGGCGGCACGCAGTTTCGCCGAACGGGCGCGCGGATTGGCGCGCATCTCGGCCTCGGACGGCGCCACCGCCCCCTTCGTCACCGGGCGAAACGTCGCGGCAGGCGCCATTGCCGCCGGCGCATGGCGCGAAGCGGCGGGAGCCTTCCCGGAACGCTGCGCGAAGAACAGCTTGACGATGCGGTCCTCGAGCGAATGGAAGGTCACGACGGCGAGCCGCCCGCCCGGCGCCAGCGCCGCCTCGGCGGCGTGCAACGCCCGGACGAGCTCGCCGAGTTCGTCATTGATCGCGATCCGGAGCGCCTGGAATGTCCGCGTCGCCGGATGCGGACCGTTGGGATCGGCCCGGACGATGCCGGCGACGAGATCGGCCAATTGCTTGGTCGTGCTGAGCGGCGCCTTGCGGCGCGCTTCGACGATGGCGCGGGCGATGGCGCGCGAGCGCCGCTCCTCGCCATAATGGTAGATGATGTTGGCGAGCACGCCCTCATCAGCCTCGTTGACGAGCTCGGCGGCGCTCTGACCATCGGCCTCCATGCGCATGTCGAGCGGCCCGTCGAAGCGGAACGAGAAGCCGCGCTGGGCCTGGTCGAGCTGCATCGACGAGACGCCGATATCGAGCACCACCCCGTCGAGCGGCAGCATGCCGAAGCGCTCGGCCTCCTCGGCGAGAGCGCCGAAACGGGCCTGTGCCAGGGTCAGCCGACCAGCCATGGCGGCGACGAGCCCGGCCCCGCCGGCAATCGCATTGGGATCGCGGTCGAGCGCCAGAAGCTCCGCCTGCGGCTCACGCATCAGCAGCGCGCGGGAATAGCCACCAGCGCCGAAGGTGCCGTCGAGATAGCGGCCGCCCGGCTTCAGCGCGAGCGCGTCGAGCGCCTCCTCCATCAGCACCGGCACATGCGGCACGGCAACCTCCCCTTCGGCCGGCTTCACGAGGTCACCCCTGCGCCGAGCGCGCGCCGGACGTCCCGCAATTTCGCCCGCGCCTGATCGAGATGGACCCGGAAGCGCTCCGGCTCCCAGATCTGGAATTTGTGCCCCTGTCCGACGAAGGCGACGGCGTCGCCGATCCCGGCATGGGCCTTCAGCGCCTCGCTCAGCACGATGCGCCCCTCCGGATCGACCTTCAACACTTCCGAGGTTCCGTTCAGCGCCGTGGAGAGCGAATCCCACTCCTCCGAAAACGGCGAGAAGCGCGAGAGAATGTCGTCGATCGTCGCGCGCAGCGCATGCCCGCCGCAATCGAGGCTGGCCTGGTCGAGCGCCGGATGGACGTAGAGCCCCTCGTAGCCATCCTTCGCCAAGACGGCGCGGAAGGTCGCAGGGATCGAGACCCTGCCCTTGGCATCGAGCTTGTTGGTGAAATGGGAGACGAAGCGGTCCGTCAACGCCGCCTCCCGGCCAGGTTTCCACGGTGCGGAGCGGGCCGGCCAGAACCGGCCGCGGATACTCCCGTCGAACCCGACAAAGCGAAGCCCTCAGCCTGAATCCGCGCGGCACACGGACCCCGACCTGTCGCTTGCCTGTCGGTTTCGACGGGATGATTTGGGATACCATGGGATGTTATGGGCGTCAACGGATTCAGGGAGCCGGACACGACCCGGCGCCAGCCTGCGAACATCACAGCCCGTTAAGGTTAACTATCCGTAAAAACGTCGATTTCGGGCTCGCGGACGCGAGCGCAATGGGACCACCGAGCCGGGCCCACCAGCCTGCCCGCGGAGAAATATTTTTGAGGCCACCGACCTCGCCCCGGCGAGCCTAGTCCTCCGCAGCGGCGCGACGCAGCAAGGCCTCGCGCAGGGCCCGGACCTCTTCCAACAGGCGCGCCGGCGGGACGCCGCTATCCTCGACCGCGCAGGGCACCGGATTGGCGGAGCGCCCTGCCTTCTCGTGCAGGACACGTCCCGCCTCGGTCAGCTCGACCAGCACCTGCCGTTCATCCTCGCGGCCGCGCTTGCGCAGGATCAGGCCATTGCCTTCGAGGCGCTTGAGCAGCGGCGTCAGCGTGCCGGAATCGAGCATCAGTCGCTCGCCGATCGCCTTCACGCTCTGGCCGTCCTGCTCCCACAGCACCAGCATGACCAGATATTGCGGATAGGTCAGACCGAGCTCGGCCAGGAACGGCCGATAGGCCCGGTTGAAGGCATGGGCGGCCGAATAGACCGCAAAGCAGATCTGCTCGTCGAGCCCGCGCACCGGCTGCGCCTTCGCATCCTTCGTCATGGCCTTGCCGTCAGCTGCCCGCATCACGGATCCTCAGCGGGGAAACAGTCCGGGCGGATTGGAACAACCCGCCCGCGGAACAGTCTCCCCTATGCTGACACCAAGATACGCATTCATCGCCCCGAGCGCCGCCCGTTCACGGAAACTTGAATTGCCAACAATTAGATTGTGCACAATTTAATTTCCATCGACCACGACGGAAACCAGCCCGACAAGGAGAGCAGTCATGAAGATCCTCTACACCGCCCATGGTTCGGCCACCGGCGGCCGCGAAGGCCAGGCCGCGACCGACACCGGCAACGTCAAGCTCGTGCTGAACACGCCCAAGGAGCTCGGCGGCGGCGGCGGCGACGGCACCAATCCCGAACAGCTCTTCGCCATGGGCTATTCGGCCTGCTTTCTCGGCGCGCTGAAATTCGCCGCCGGCAAGGAAGGCGTGAAGATCCCGGACGATGCGCGCGTCAGCGCCGATGTCGGCATCGGTCCGCGCGACGACGGCAAGGGGTTCGGCATCGCCGTCAAGCTGACGATCGCGGCGCCCGGCATCGAAAAGGCCAAGCTCGAGGACCTCGTCCAGAAGGCCCATATCGTCTGCCCGTATTCGGACGCGACCCGGGGCAATATCGACGTCCAGCTGACGGTTGCGGCCTGACGCAAGGCCACCCATCTGCTCCTCACGGCCGGCCTTGACCCGACCGTGAGACGATTAGGTCCCGCATCGCGAGGCGCGGGCATCGTTTCCGGAAGCCCTTCGCCCCTAGCCTCTGGAACACAGCATGATCGACCGCCGCCATCTTCTCACCGGCCTCGCCGCGGCCGTACTGGCACCCGCCCTCCCCGCTTTCGCCCGGGCTCCGCAAGCCTCGACCCAAGTCGCAGGGATCTATCGCCGCAAGCTCGGCGACATCGAGATCACCGCGATCCTCGACGGCTATATCCCGCTCGACGCCAAGGCCTTCCTCAGCAGCGACCCCGACGCCGTTCGCCAGGCTCTGGCCAATGCCGGCCAGGATGAGAAGCTGCCGACCTCGGTCAACGCCTTCGTGGTCAACGCCAAGGACAGGACCTATCTGCTCGACACCGGCACCGGCGCCAACACCGCCTTCGGCCCGACCATGGGCCGGCTCGACGCCAATCTGCGCGCCGCCGGCATCGAGCCTGCACAGATCGACGCGGTGATCCTGACCCACGCCCATCCCGACCATGCCGAGGGCCTGATCACCGCCGAGAAGGCGGCGCGCTTCCCGAATGCCGAAGTGATCATCAACGAGACCGAATACGCCTTCTGGCATGATGACGGCATCCTCAACCAGGCGCCGGAGGCGATGAAGCCGTTCTTCGCCTCGGCCCGCGGCACGCTCGCGCCCTATGCCGCCCGCACCCGCAAGGTGAAGCCGGGCGAGATCGCGCCGGGCCTCAGCCTCGAACACGCGCCCGGCCACACGCCGGGCCACAGCCTGCTGCGCATCGCCTCCGGAAAGGAGCAGGCGCTGCTGGTCGGCGACTGCATCCACAATGCGGTGATCCAGACAGCTCGGCCCGAGGTCGCCTTCGTCTTCGATGCCGATGGCGCGCAGGCGGCCGCCTCGCGCCGGCGCGTGCTCGACATGGCGGCGGCTGACCAGCTGCTGATCAGCGGCGCGCATATGCCCTTCCCCGGCTTCGGCAAGGTGCTGAAGGCCGGCACGGCCTTTCGCTTCGTTCCGGCGGAGTGGAGCTACACACTCTGATCGGTCATTGGACGACGAAAGGGCCGGGAGCGATCCCGGCCCATTTTCGCATCTTCGCAAGGTTCTGAGGTGCCAGCCGGCCTGTAAGCCGGGTTCTGGATGGCCGGAGGATCTCTCCTCCGACGTGACGGCCATTCCTCTGGGACGCGCATTGCTGCGCGCCTCGAGCAACCAACCCGGACGACCAGGCCAGGAAACAGGCCCCTCCCCGCTTGCGCGGAAAGCATCGTCCCTATTTGGTTTTGCTCCCGGTGGGGCTTGCCATGCCGTTCCCGTTGCCGGGCCCGCGGTGCGCTCTTACCGCACCTTTTCACCCTTACCCCTGGCCGAAGCCGGAGGCGGTTCGATCTCTGTGGCGCTTTCCCTGGGGTCGCCCCCGCCGGACGTTATCCGGCACCGTGTTTCCGTGGAGCCCGGACTTTCCTCCCCCGCAAGCGAGAGCGGCCGTCCGGCCGACTGGCGGGATCGCCTGTGCGCCCTTGCGCCGCCGGCGTCAAGCGTCGGCTCAGTTGCTGGCGATGATGGTGCGTACCTTGGAGCAATAGACGCGGTTCGCGCCGCTCATGCGCTTCGCCATGTGGCCGCTCTGGTACATCATCACGGTGCGGCAGGTATCGCCACCGGCGAGTCGGTAGGCCTGCGCCAGATATTTCATGCCGTAGCGGGCATTGGTCTCGGCATCGAGCAGCCCGGCCGCGCCGCCGCTGTAGCCGACGCCGCGCGCCGTCTGATGGCGGATCTGCATCAGGCCGTAATTGCCGGCATTGGCTGCGCGCGGGTTGTAGCGGCTCTCGATCCGCACCACCGCATCGGCCAGCGAAAAGGGCAGACCATTGGCCGCCGCATGGCGCGCCACCAGGGCCCGCAGGTTCTCGCTGCCGGCCGGCGCAGCCAGCACCTGACGGCGCGGCTTTTCCGCTCGGTTCGGCTTGGCGGCGGACTTCTGGGCGGCAGGCGACACCATCTCCCCCGCGCCATCCGGCGCATGTCGCGCCTGCTGCCGGCCGGTTTCCGGCGCCTCCTGTGCCCGCTTGATCTCGGCCTCGCGCACGATGAAGGCGCGTGCATCGGTCTCGGCGTTGATCTCGGCAGCAGCCGGTTGCAGTAGGCCCAGGCAAATCGCAAAGGCGGCGCAGCCGCTGCCATAGATCCGGATCATATTGGGGAGCCCCATGTCACATTGATCGAATTGAACGGCGGGCCAAATGATAGATGAATGTGACGACAATCCGGCACATCACTCAGCAATTCTATATTCCATTGCGGAAGATCGATTATTTATGGTCAGATCATTCAAAAGTAATCATCATGTATTGAGGCATGGAACGATTCGGGCCTCACGGCGTTGACGCAGTCAAGGCAAAGAGCCAAATCATCGCCGCATTGCGACCGCAATTGACGGCCGCTATGGGCTGGGTCGACGCTGAAGGCACCTTGCTGCGCGGGTTCGACCCCGAGACGGGGGAATGAAATGAATAAACTGCTGGCAGTCGCGGCCCTCGGGCTCGCTCTTGGCGCGGCGGCCTGCACGCCGCATGAACAGCGCGTCGGCGGAGGCGCTGCGATCGGTGCCGCCACCGGTGCCGTGATCGGCGGGCTCGCCACCGGCCGCGCCGGCGGCGCCGTCGCAGGCGGCCTCATCGGTGCCGCAGGCGGCGCGATCGTGGGTGCGGCAACGTCGCCCTATGATGACGGCTATTATGACGGTTGCCCTTACGGCTATTATCGCGACCGTTACGGCCGGCTCTACTGCCGCTGAGCACATCGGCAGCTCGGATAGGCTTCGGCCCACCCGGCGGAACCAGACATATTCGGGCGGAAGCGCGTAGCGCGGCCGCCCGAACTTCGCTTCCGCCAGGTATCGAGGCGCGCGGGCAGCTTGCATGGAGAAAGGCCGGTTTCCACTTTTTCGCATCCCGCTCTAGGGCCGATCGATCGATGAAATCATTCCACTGGGGCGCTTTGGGGGGCGGAGGCCTCGGCTTTGCGCTCGGCGGCCCGCTCGGAGCGCTGGTCGGCGCGCTCGCCGGTCATGTCCTGGTCGACCGCGAGGGCGCGCCCTTCGGGCCAGCGCCGCGGCAGCTCATCTTCACCACCGGCCTCGTCGCCCTCGCCGCCAAGATGGCGCGCGCCGACGGCGTCGTGACGCGCGACGAGGTCGCCGCCTTCCGCCGCATCGTCACCGTGCCGGCCGAGGAACAGGGCCATATCGAGCGCCTGTTCGACCTCGCCAAGCAGACCAGCGCCGGCTTTGAGGCCTATGCCAGCCAGATCGCCGAGAGCTTCCGCGAGGAGCCGGCCCTGCTCGAGGACGTGCTCGACGGGCTCTTCCTGATCGCCGCCGCCGACGGCGCCATCCATGAGCGTGAGCACGACTATCTGCACGACGTCGCGATGATCTTCGGCATCGACGAGGCCGGCTTCGCCCGCATCGAGGCGCGCCATGTCCGCCGCCGCGACGACCCCTATCTCGTGCTCGGCGCCAGCCGCGAGATGAGCGACGCCGAGATCCGCAAGCTGCATCGCGCCCTGGTGGTCGAGAACCACCCCGATCGCGAGATCGCCCGCGGCCTGCCCGAGGAGGCCATCTGCATCGCGACGCGCCGGCTGGCCGCGATCAACGCCGCCTGGGACGCGATCCAGAAGGAGCGCGGCCTCGCCAGCCGGCTGGCGGCGCCGGCATGAGCGTTTCGACGAAGCCCGACAGCCGCTTCGCCGCCAAGGTCTTCCCCTCGCCCAATCATGGCGAGCGCAAGTTCCGCGACGGCTCGACCGATCGCCGTCCGGACGCGCTGATCCTGCACTATACCGGCATGCCCGACACCGGCGAGGCGCTGCAATGGCTGTGCAACCCGATCGCCCAGGTCTCCTGCCACTACTTCGTCTTCGAGAACGGCCACATCCTCCAGCTCGTGCCGGAGGAACGCCGCGCCTGGCATGCCGGCGCCTCGCACTGGGCCGGCGAGACCGATCTCAACTCCGCCTCGATCGGCATCGAGATCGCCAATCCCGGCCATCCCGGCGGCCTTCCCGATTTCCCGGAGGAGCAGCTCGCCGCGACGCTGAACCTCTGCCGCGACATTTGCGAGCGCTGGCGCATTCCGCCCGAGCGCGTGCTCGCCCATTCCGACATCGCGCCCGGCCGCAAGATCGATCCCGGCGAGAAGTTTCCCTGGCGTCGCTTCGCCGAGGGCGGCGTCGGCCTCTGGCTCGAGCCGGCGCCGATCAAGGGTGGCCGCTTCTTCGCCCGCGGCGATGCCGGCCCGCCGGTCGAGGCGCTGCAGGCGATGTTCGCCATGCTCGGCTACGGCGTTTCGGTGGACGGGGTCTATGACGAGCGCCTGGAGGCGGTCGTCGCCGCCTTCCAGCGCCATTGGCGGCCACAGAAGGTCGACGGCGTCGCCGACGGCTCGACGATCACGACCCTGCGCGATCTGCTGGCACTGACGCAGGAAGCGCGGACGGCGTAGAGCCGCGGCGCTCCGCGAACATTGCCGCGAGTTAACTCGTCTGCGCCGGCCGCTTCTGGCATGCTGCGGCCATGGCAGAACGACCGCGCTGTGCTGCCGGAGGAGGATGAACCTTGCGTCTCTGGATGATCGGGGCCGGTATCGGAGCGGCAGCGCTCGCCGCCGGCTATTTGGCCCTGCGGCCGACAGGAGGCGCCGCGAGCGACGCCGCCTATCGCACGGCTGCGATCGACCGCGGCCAGATCACCGCCTCCGTGCGCGCCACCGGCACCCTGACCCCGGTCACCACCGTCGTCGTCGGCTCGATGCTGTCCGGCCAGGTCGTCGAGATCCTCGCCGACTATAATTCGCAGGTAAAGGCCGGTCAGATCGTTGCCCGCCTGAACAGCGACCAGATCAAGACCCGCCGCGACGCCGCCGCCGCCGACCTCTCCCAGGCCAAGGCCGATCTCGTCGTCAAGCGCGCCCAGCTGGAACGCGCCAAGGTCGCCCGCACCAAGGCCGACTCCACCGTCAAGGACCTGGAAGCCCAGCGCGACCGCACCAGGGCACAGCTTGCTGATGCCAAGCGCACCTTCGATCGCCAGAACGAGCTCTTCACGCGCGGCGCCGGCGCCCAGCAGGGCCTCGACAGCGCCCGCACCCAGGTCGAGATCCAGACCGCGACGCTCGCCTCCAACGAAGCCCAGATCGCCTCGCTCAAGGCCGAGATCGGCGGGCTCGATGCCGATATCTCGCTCGCCGAAGGCCAGGTCCAGTCCGGCGAGGCGCTGATCTCCCAGCGCGAGGCCAAGCTGAAGGACATCCTGATCGATCTCGAGCGCACCGATATCCGCTCGCCGGTCGACGGCGTCGTCGTCCAGCGCCAGGTCAATCTCGGTCAGACCGTCGCCGCCTCGCTCTCGGCGCCGGAGCTGTTCCAGATCGCGCAGGATCTGCACGTCATCGATATCTACGCGAATATCGACGAGGCCGATGTCGGCCGCCTCAAGGCCGGGCAGACCGTCTCCTTCAGCGTCAACGCCTATCCGAACCGCAGCTTCCAGGGGCGCGTCGAGATGGTGAGGCTCGGCGCCCAGACCATCCAGAACGTCGTCACCTATACCGGCGTCGTCCGGGTCCAGAACCGTGACCTCGCGCTGCTGCCGGGCATGACCGCCAATGTCCAGATCGTCACCGACGACAGGCAGGACGTGCTGCGCGTGCCCAACGCGGCGCTGCGTTTCCGCCCGCTCGGCGGCCCGACGGCGCTTCCCGCCAAGGCGCCGGCTGCGCGCGGCGGCGGAAACCGCGCCGCTGGCGCGCTGCGCGAGCGCATCGAGGAGGAGGTGCAGCCGACGCCGGAGCAGAAGCAGGCGATCGCGGCGATCTTCGCCGAGCGGCGCGGCGAAAGCCGGCGCCCGACCGCCGGTCTCTCGGAGGAAGAGCGCCGCGCCGCCTTCCGCGCTGCCCGCGAGGAGATGCGCAGCAAGATCGCCGCCGTGCTCGACCCCGAGCGCCGCGCCAAGTTCGAGGCGCTGATGCAGGAAGGCCGCCCGACTGCGCAGGACTTCGCACCCGGCCGCGTCTATATCCTCGACGGCAACGGCCAGCCCAAGCCGGTCGCGGTCCGGCTCGGCCCGAGCGACGGCGCGTTCACCCAGATCGTGCCCGCCGCCGAGATCACCGAGAACACGCAGGTCGTGGTCGGCGGCGGTCCACGCGGCACCGAGCCCGCGCCGGCGAGCCGCGGCCCCGCCCCTCGCGGCCCGCGGCTGTTCTGAGGCGCCGGCTATGCCCCTGATCGAGGCACGCGCGCTCTCCCGGGTCTACGACCTCGATTCCGGCCGCGTCACCGCGCTCGACCGGGTCAGCCTCGACATCGAGGCGGGCGAGCTCGTCGCGGTGATGGGCCCCTCGGGCTCCGGAAAATCGACCTTCATGAACCTGATCGGCTGCCTCGACCGTCCGACCGGTGGCCAGTACCGGCTCGACGGCGTCGAGGTCGAGACGCTGTCCGGCGACGGACTCGCCGAACTGCGCAACCGCAAGCTTGGCTTCGTCTTCCAGCAGTTCAACCTTTTGCCGCGCGTCGATGCCTGCGCCAATGTCGAATTGCCGATGGTCTATGCCGGAGTCGACCGCAAGGCACGCCGCGAGCGGGCGCTCGCCGCGCTCGGCCGGGTCGGCCTCGCCGAGCGCGCCCATCACCGGCCGATGCAGCTTTCCGGCGGTCAGCAGCAGCGGGTCGCGATCGCCCGCGCCCTCGTCAACCAGCCGCGCCTGCTGCTCGCCGACGAGCCGACCGGCGCGCTCGACAGCCGCACCGCGCTCGAGATTCTCGCTCTCTTCCAGGACCTCAACCGCGAGGGCGTCACCGTCGTGCTGGTGACGCATGATGCCGAGGTCGCAAGGCACGCCCGCCGGGTGGTGCGCTTCCGCGACGGCCATGTCATCGCCGACATCAGACAGGAGCCGGCCGACGCCCGCGCCGCGCTCGCTACGCATGACAGCGCCGCCGCCCCCATGCCGGAGGCCGCTGAATGAGCCTGCTGGAAGCCATCCGCTCCGCCCTCTCCGCCATCGGCGCCAATGCGCTGCGCTCGGCCCTGACCATGCTCGGCATCATCATCGGCGTCGCCGCGGTGATCGCCATGGTCGCGATCGGCTCGGGCGCCCGCGAACGCGTCGACAGCCAGATCAAATCGCTCGGTGCCAATCTCGCCATCATCCAGTCGGGCAACGTCACGCAGGGCGGCGTCCGGCTCGGCGCCGGTGCCTCCTCGACCCTGACCGACGAGGATGCCCGCGCCGTCGTCAACGAGGTCGAGGACGTCGTCGCGGCCGCCCCGGTGATCACCACCCGCGCCCAGGCGGTCTATGCCGGGACCAACTGGTCGACGATGATCACCGCGACCGATCTCGATTTCTTCACCGCCCGCGAATGGGGCCTCGCCGAGGGCCGGCTGTTCGAGCCTGAGGAGATTCGCCGCGGCGAGATCGTCGCCATCATCGGCCAGACCGTGGCGCGCAACCTGTTCGGCGACTCCGACCCGCTCGACCAGATGTTCCGTATCCGCAACGTGCCCTTCAAGGTCATCGGCGTGATGGCGGGCAAGGGCCAGTCGGCCCTCGGCCAGGATCAGGACGACGTGATCTTCGTGCCGCTCGACACCGGCCGGCGCCGCATCGTCGGCCGCAACTATGCCCGGGACCGCTCGGTCCAGACCATCATGGTCAAGTTCGCCAGCGAGGAGGCGATCAATCCCGGCATCGAGCAGACCCGCGCCTTGCTGCGCCAGCGCCATCGCCTCACCGAGGACCAGGACGACGACTTCATCGTCCGCAACCTGACCGAGATCGCCAACACCGCCACCGCCGCCGCCAGCACCCTCTCCTGGCTGCTCGCCGCCGTCGCCGGCGTCTCGCTGCTGGTCGGCGGCATCGGCATCATGAACATCATGCTGGTCTCGGTGACCGAGCGCACCCGCGAGATCGGCCTGCGTTTGGCCGTCGGCGCCCGCCAGCGCGACGTGCTCTCGCAATTCCTGATCGAGGCGACGACGCTCGCCACCATCGGCGGCGCCGTCGGCATCGCCCTCGGCGTCGGCGCCGCGACGGCGATCGCCCGCTTCGCCGGCTGGCCCTTCGTGATCTCGGTGCAGACCATCCTGATCGCGGTCGGCGTCTCCGGGCTGATCGGCGTCTTCTTCGGCTTCTACCCGGCGCGGCAAGCGGCGCGTCTCGACCCCATCGAGGCGCTGCGACGTGAATAATGCGCCCGGCCATGTCCGGGGCAGGCATGCATTAACCATTTCCGCCTAGCGTCTTGGCACAGCGCGAAGGGGAACGACGCCCTGCCGCGCCATGCCACGCGAGACAGTCGTTGACCCGAAATCTGCTCACCGACAGCGAGGCCAGACGCCTCTACGACCAGGCTGCTCTGCTGGCGAATCTCGGCGCCTGGGAGTGCGAGCTTGCGACCACGCGGCTGTGCTGGACGGACGGCGTCTACGACCTCTTCGGCCTGCCGCGCGGCTCGACGCTGCACCGGCCCTCGACCGTCGACCTCTATCACGGCGAGTCACGCCGCGAGATGGAGCGGCTGCGCGCCGGCATCATCCGCTCGGGTGGCAGCTTCGTGCTCGATGCGCGCATCCGCAGCGTCTGCGGCGAGGAGCGCTGGATGCGGCTGACCGCGGAAGCCTCCTTCCTGCATGGCCGGCCCGACCGGATCTACGGCACGAAGCAGAACGTCACGCGCGAGAAGGAGATGTGGCAGGGGCTGCGACGTCTGGCCTATAGCGACCCGCTCACCGGACTGGCCAATCGCCGCGCTTTCGAGGCGGAGATGCGCGAATTGCGCGGCCATGCCGAAACCGGCCCGGCGCTCGGCATGCTGGCCCTCATCGATCTCGACCTGTTCAAGCAGATCAATGACGAGCTCGGCCATGCCGCCGGCGATGAATGCCTGCGCCAGGTCGCAGCTCGGCTCGAGGCGACGCTCCCCGGCGAGCCGCTGATCGCCCGGATCGGCGGCGACGAGTTCGCCGCCCTGCTCTGCTCCACGGCCGGGCTTCTGCCTCTGAAGCAGCGGTTGATACAGACTCTGAACGCGCTACGCCGCCCGGTCCGCTGGAAAGGCCGGGCAATCGACGTCAGCGCGACGATCGGCGCAACCCTGATCCGGCCCGGCCGGCATCACGACCCGGAGCAGCTCTTCGCCGAAGCGGACTCCGCTCTCTACGTCGCCAAGGCCGCCGGACGCGGGCAGCTGCATCTGTTCGGCGCGGCGCTGGACCACGCCGCAGCCGATGCAACCCCGCCCGGGAGCCGCGAGGTCCTGCACGTTTGCTGAGCCGAAGCGCCGGCCAGCGCGGCTCATCCCCGACCAGACGGCGAAGGAGAGAGCGCCTGCCGATCCGGCCGGCGCCCGTCGATCTTCGGTCCCGTCATTCCGCCGCTTCGAGGGCGTAGGCGCTGCTGTCGTAGTTCAGGATCGGCGCCAGCCAGCGCTCGACCTCGCGAATATCCATGCCCTTGCGCGCGGCATAGTCCTCGACCTGGTCGCGCTCCACCTTGGCCACCCCGAAATAATAGGAATCGGGGTGCGAGAGGTAGAGCCCCGAAACCGAGGAGCCCGGCCACATCGCGTAGCTCTCGGTCAGCTTGACGCCGACGCGGCGCTCGGCCTGGAGCAACTCGAACAGCGTCGCCTTCTCGGTATGGTCGGGCTGGGCCGGGTAGCCGGGCGCCGGCCGGATGCCCTTGTACTCCTCGCGGATCAGCGCATCGTTGCTGAGATTCTCCTCCGGCGCATAGGCCCAGAACTCGGTGCGCACGCGCTGGTGCATGCGCTCGGCCAGGGCTTCGGCGACACGGTCGGCCAGAGCCTTGACCATGATCGAGCGGTAATCGTCATTGTCGCGGGCGAAGCGCTCCGAAATGCGCTCCTCCTCGGCGCCCGCCGTAACCACGAAACCGCCGATATAGTCGGCCACCGCCCCTTCCGGCGCGATAAAGTCCGAAAGGCACAGATTCGGCTTGCCGTCGCGGCGCAGCAACTGCTGGCGCAGGCCATGGAAGGTCGCGAGCTTCTCCTGCCGGCTCTCGCCGGTGTAGAGCCGGATGTCGTCGCCGACCGCATTGGCCGGCCAGAAGCCGACCACCGCCTTCGGGTTGAACCAGCGCTCCTCGACGATGCGCTTCAGCATGGCCTGGGCATCGTCCCAGAGCGCGCGCGCCGCCTCGCCCTGCTTCTCGTCCTCGAGGATCGCCGGGAAGCGGCCCTTCAGCTCCCAGGTCTGGAAGAACGGCGTCCAGTCGATCAGCGGCACGATGTCGGCGAGATCATAGCTCTGGAGGACGCGGGTGCCGAGAAAGCTCGGCTTCGGCGGCTGATAGCCGGCCCAGTCGGGAGCGAAGGCATTGGCGCGCGCCTTGCTGAGCGGCAGACGCTGCTTCTCGGCCTCGGAGCGACGATGCGCCGCCGCGACCTTGGCGTATTCGGCCTGGATGTTCTCGACATACGGCCCCTTCTGCTCCTGCGAGAGCAGGCTGGAGACGACGCCGACCGCCCGCGAGGCATCGGTGACATAGACCGTCTGACCGCGCTCATAGGCAGGGTGGATCTTCACCGCGGTGTGGACGCGGCTCGTCGTGGCCCCGCCGATCAGCAGCGGAATGTCGAAGCCCTCGCGCTCCATCTCGGCAGCGACGGTGACCATCTCGTCGAGCGAGGGCGTGATCAGGCCCGACAGGCCGATGATATCGACATTCTCCTTGCGCGCGGTATCGAGGATCTTCTGCGCCGGCACCATCACGCCGAGGTCGATGACCTCGTAGTTGTTGCACTGCAGCACGACGCCGACGATGTTCTTGCCGATATCGTGGACATCGCCCTTCACCGTCGCCATCAGCACCTTGCCGGCCGCCGAGCGCACGGAGCCGCCATTGAGGCGCTTCTCCTCCTCCATGAAGGGCATGAGATAGGCCACGGCCTGCTTCATGACGCGGGCTGATTTCACCACCTGCGGCAGGAACATCTTGCCGGCGCCGAACAGATCGCCGACCACGCTCATCCCGGCCATCAGCGGACCTTCGATGACGTCGAGCGGCCGCGCCGCCTGCGCCCTCGCCTCCTCGGTATCGCGCTCGATGAATTCGGTGATGCCGTTGACCAGCGCGTATTCCAGGCGCTTCTCGACATCGTCATCGCGCCAGGCGAGGTCCTTGGTCGAGACGGCGGCGCTGCCATCGCCCTTGAAGCGCGGCGCCGCTTCGAGCAGACGCTCCGTCGCATCCTTGCGGCGGTTGAGGACGACATCCTCGCAGAGCTCGCGCAATTCCGGATCGAGCCCGTCATAGGAGCCGAGCTGGCCGGCATTGACGATGCCCATGTCCATCCCGACCTTGATGCAATGGTAGAGAAAGACCGAGTGCATCGCCTCGCGGACTTTCTCGTTGCCACGGAACGAGAAGGACAGGTTCGAGACGCCGCCGGAGACATGGGCGTATGGCAGGGTCTCGCGGATGGTGCGCGTCGCCTCGATAAAGTCGTTGCCGTAGTTGTCGTGCTCCTCGATGCCGGTCGCGATCGCGAAAATATTCGGATCGAAGATGATGTCCTCGGGCTGGAAGCCGGCCTCTTCGGTCAGGAGCTTGTAGGCGCGGGTGCAGATCTCGATCTTGCGCTCATAGGTGTCGGCCTGGCCCTTCTCGTCGAAGGCCATGACCACGACGGCGGCGCCGTATTGCCGGCAGATGCGGGCCTGTTCGAGGAAGGCCTCCTCACCCTCCTTCATCGAGATCGAATTGACGATCGGCTTGCCCTGGATCGTCTTGAGCCCGGCCTCGATGACGTGGAATTTCGAGGAATCGACCATGATCGGCACGCGGGAGATGTCAGGCTCCGAGGCGATCAGGTTGCAGAACTCGGTCATCGCCTTCTCGGAATCGAGCAGGCCCTCATCCATGTTGATGTCGATGACCTGGGCGCCGTTGGCGACCTGTTCGCGTGCCACGTCGAGCGCCGCCGCATAGTCGCCATTGGTGACGAGCTTGCGGAACTTGGCCGAACCGGTGACGTTGGTGCGCTCGCCGACATTGACGAAGGGGATGGTCTCGTCGAGCGTGAACGGCTCGAGCCCCGACAGGCGCAGATAGCGCTTCGGCGCGGGGACGGCGCGCGGCGCCTTGCCGGCGACCGCCTCGGCGATGGCGCGGATATGGTCAGGGGTGGTGCCGCAGCAGCCGCCGACCATGTTGACCAGGCCGGCATCGGCGAACTCGGCCAGCATCCCCGCCGTCGCCTCCGGCCGCTCGTCATAGAGGCCGAACTCGTTGGGCAGGCCGGCATTCGGATAGGCGCAGACCAGCGTCCCGGCGATCCGCGACATCTCCTTGATATGGGCGCGCATCTCGCGCGCGCCGAGCGCGCAGTTGAGGCCGATGGTCAAGGGATTGGCATGGCGCACCGCATTCCAGAACGCCTCGACCGTCTGGCCGGAGAGTGTGCGGCCGGAAAGATCGGTGATCGTGCCGGAGATCATCACCGGCAGGCGGACACCGCGCTCGCGATAGACCTGCTCGATCGCCACGATCGCCGCCTTGGCGTTGAGCGTGTCGAAGATCGTCTCGATCAGCAGGAGTTCCGAGCCACCATCGAGCAGCCCGCGCACCTGTTCGGCATAGGCATCGCGGACCTGGTCGAAGCTGACGGCGCGGAAGCCGGGATTGTTGACGTCGGGCGAGATCGAGAGCGTGCGGTTGGTCGGGCCGATCGCGCCGGCGACGAAGCGGCGGCGGCCATCCTCCTTGCGCGCGATCTCGGCGGCCTCGCGCGCAAGGCGGGCGCATTCGACGTTCAGCTCATAGACCAGAGCCTCCATGCCGTAATCGGCCTGGGCGATCGATGTGCCGGAGAAGGTATTGGTCTCGACGATGTCGGCACCGGCGCGATAATAGGCGAGATGGATGTCGCGCAGCGCATCCGCCTGGGTCAGCGCGATCAGGTCGTTATTGCCCTTGAGGTCGTGGTTCCAGCCCTTGAAGCGCTCGCCGCGGAAATCGGCCTCGGAGAGCTTCAGGTTCTGGATCTGCGTGCCCATCGCGCCGTCGAGCACGAGGATGCGCTCGGAAGCGGCCTGACGCAGGGCGCGCTCGATCTCGGCGCCGTCGGCGGGAGTGGGCTTGTAGTCGGACATCGGGAACGCTTTCGTCTCGGTTCTTTGCGGCGCTGCTAGCGCCCTTCCCGTCATTGCGAGGAGCGGAGCGACGAAGCAATCCAGAGAGGTAGGGTTCTGCCGCCCCTGGATTGCCGCACCTACGCTCGCAATGGCGAAATCACTCCGCCGCCACCTGCTGCGCCTGCACCTTCTCCGGCTTCAGGCCGACGAGATGGCAGATCGCATAGACCAGGTCGGCCTTGTTCATCGTGTAGAAATGCAGGTCGGAGACGCCGCGGTCGACAAGGTCGAGCACCTGCTCGGCGCAGACGGCCGCGGCGACGAGACGACGTGTCGCCGGATCGTCCTCCAGTCCCTCGAAGCGGTCGGCCAGCCATTGCGGCACGCTGGCGCCGGTCTTGCGGGCGAAGCCTGCCGTCTGCCTGAAATTCTGCACCGGCACGATGCCGGGCAGGATCGGGATTTCGATGCCGCGGGCCCGGACCTTGTCGAGATAACGGAAATAGACGTCGTTATCGAAGAAGAACTGGGTGATCGCACGGGTCGCGCCGGCATCGACCTTCTTCTTCAGCGCGTCGATATCGGCGTCCAGCGAGGCCGCTTCCGGGTGCTTTTCCGGATAGGCGGATACCGTCACCTCGAAATCGCCGACCTTGCGGATGCCGGTGACGAGGTCCGAAGTCTGGTGATAGCCCTCTGGATGCGGCTCATAGACCGTGCCGAGCCCGCCCGCCGGATCGCCCCGCAGCGCCACGATATGGCGTACCCCGGCCTCCCAATAGGCGCGGATGACCTCATCGACCTCGCCGCAGGAGGCCGAGACGCAGGTCAGATGCGCCGCCGGCTTCAAGGCCGTCTCGTCGACCATGCGCTTGACGGTGTTGTGGGTGCGCTCGCGCGTCGAGCCCCCGGCACCATAGGTCACCGAGACGAAGGCCGGCCCGAGCGGCTCGAGCCGGCGCACGCTCTCCCAGAGGCTGACTTCCATCTCCTCGTTCTTCGGCGGGAAGAACTCGAAGGAAACGCGCGGGCGGCGCGAGCCGTGCCGGCTGGGGCGGAAAGCGTTCATCACGCAACCTCACGATCGAACTGACGAAGGGGAAAATCGCCCTGGAGGCGCCGATCGCGGCCGCGCCAGAGCATGACACCGAGCTGGCCGCTTCCGCCGTCGGCAGCCGTGATTTCCTCGGCGAGATCGCATTCGAGCCCGGCCTCGGCGAACCAGGCGAGGATCTCGTCCTTCTCGAAGCCGAGCCGGCGATGCGCATGCTCGGTGCGCAGGAACTCCATCTCGTGCGGCGCGAAGTCGACCAGGATCAGCCGCCCCCCCGGAGAAAGCAGCGCAGCCGCCTCGCGCAAGGCGCGCGCGGGATCGTCGAGGAAATGCAGCACCTGATGCACGATCACGAGATCGAAGGAGCCGCGCGCGAAGGGCAGAGCATAGATATCGCCCTGCCGGAGCTCGACCCGCGACAGCCCCGCCTTCTCCAGATTGGCGCGCGCCACCGCCAGCATGGCATGGCTCGCATCGACGCCGACGGCACGCGCCGCCTTCGGCGCCAACCGCTCCAGCATGCGCCCGGTACCGGTGCCGAGATCGAGCAGCGCCTGCAGAGGCTGCTCGCCGACCGCCGCCTCGACCGCCGCCTCGACCGCGGCATCGGGAACGTGCAGCGAGCGCAGCTGGTCCCATTCACGCGCGACATTGGCGAAATAGGATTGCGCCGCCGCGGCCCGGCTGGCCCGCACCGCCGCCAGGCGCTCGCGATCAGCCGCGAGAACCGGATCGGCGGGATCGAGATCGCGTGCGAGCGAGAGCGCAAGCGCGCCACCCGGCGTCGCGTCATCGAGCCGGAAGAAGGCGAAGGCCCCTTCGCGCGAGCGCCGCAGCAAGCCGGCCTCGGCCATCAGCTTGAGATGTCGCGAGATGCGCGGCTGCGACTGGCCGAGAATGTCGGTGAGATCGGAGACCGAGAGCTCGCCTTCCGCCAGCAGCGCCAGGATCCGCAGGCGTGTCTCCTCGCCGGCCGCACGCAGCGAGGCCAGAAGGATCGGCAGCGAATGGCGGAAGCGGCGAGTCACCGGCGAGCACCTCGAATATCTGTGAAAGATATAAAGATATCTTTATGTCAACCACGAAGAAGATGCAAGCCTGATTGTCCGATATTCCAGTCGGCACCGACGGATCAAACAAACGCGGGAGCTCCTCCGCCACATTGGACAGGCTCGGCACACTTCGCCTACGCAGGCTGGCGTGATGCCGCTGCCTGCATCGCCTCTCGGAGCACGCCGTAGATTCGCGGATCGGCAGACTGCGCCACGTTGAAGCGCATGAAATGCCTTGCCGTCTGCGACAGGCTGAAGGCGTTACCCGGCGCGAGCACGATCCCCTCGGCGAGCGCATGCCGGGCGATCGCGCCGGCATCGAGCTCGCTCGGCAATCGGCACCACAGGAACAATCCACCGCGCGGCATGAGCCAGGGCTCGATGCCGAGCCCGGCGAGCCGGCCGGCCGTCTCCGCCATGGCTCGGACGAGCCGCTGGCGCAGCCCCTCGACATGCCGGCGATAGCTGCCGTCTTTCAGGAGACCGAGCACCAGTTCGGCCGCGAGCCGCCCGCCTCCGAAGGAGAGCGCGACCTTGAGATCGGTCAGCCCCTCGATCCAATCGGGCCTCGCCGCGATATAGCCGCAGCGCATCGAGGCCGACAGCGTCTTCGAGAAGCTGCCGATCTGGATCACCCGCTCCAGCCCGTCGAGCCCGGCGAGCCGCGGCGCGAACTCCGGCTCGAGATCGGCGAAGATGTCGTCCTCGACGATGGTCAACCCGGCCTGCTCGGCGAGCTTGAGCAGGCGATGCGCGGTCGCGGCCGAGAGCGTCGCGCCGGTTGGATTGTGCAGGGCGGAATTGGTGATGTAGAGCCGCGGCCGGTGCTCGGCCAGCGCCTGCGCGAACAGG
This sequence comes from Allobosea sp. NPDC055594, assembly GCF_053618995.1. NCBI lineage: Bacteria > Pseudomonadati > Pseudomonadota > Alphaproteobacteria > Hyphomicrobiales > Alloboseaceae > Allobosea > Allobosea sp. NPDC055594. The sequence goes on along the minus strand of NZ_JBSHIO010000005.1, from coordinate 61,357 downwards.
GCAAGGTCGGGCCCGGCCGGCGTATAGGGCACGCTGACGATCCGGGCGCGATGAGCCCGCAGCAATGCCTGGAAATTGAAATAGCAGGGGTCGTCGACCAGTACGGTATCGCCGGGCTCGAGCAGGAAACGGCAGACGAGGTCGATCGCCTGCGTACCGGACTCCGCCAGAACGATCTGCTCGGGCGCCGCCTCGACGCCGCGCTCGGCGAGGCGATGAGCGAGCAGTTGGCGCAGCGCGGGCAGGCCGAGCGGCGTGCCATATTCGGCCAGTGTCGCGACCTCGGCGCTTCCGAGCTTGCGCAGCCCGCGGCGCAACGATGCTTCCGGCATCCAGTCGGCCGGCAGCCAGCCGCAACCGGGCCGCAGATCATCTGCCCCGGCATCGAGCGACTGCCTGGAGATCCACAGCGGATCGACGGCCCGGTCGAGCCTCGGCGCGACATCCGCAAGCGAGAGCGGCGGCAGGCGCCGGACATAGAAGCCGGAGCCGCGCCTCGCCTGGACCGCCCCTTCGGCCGCCAGCCGTTCATAGGCCTCGACCACTGTCGATTTCGACACGCCCATGCTCTCCGCGAGCCCGCGGATCGAGGGAAGCTTCGCGCCCGGCGCCAATGTCCGCCCGGCGATCCGCTGCCGGATCGTCGCCATGACGCGCCCGACCAGCGTGTCTCCGGCGACCGGGTCCTTAATCTGTACGGCTTCCAGCATCAGGACAGTTTGCCTGAACTGTATTGGACTGTCTCTGGAAATCTGCGGCATCTCACGCGATGCAGGATGGCGAAAATGGCCACCTGCCTTTCCACAGTCCTCAGCCTGAGGAGCGATCGCAGATCGCGTCTCGAAAGAGGCTCGAGGAGAGCGGACCGGCCTCAGGAGGCATCATGGATCGAACTGCGAACGGACTGCTCAACGGCTTCATCGGCGTCATCATCTTCAGCGGCTCGCTGCCGGCGACCCGCGTCGCCGTCGCCGATTTCGATCCGATCTTCCTGACCGTCGCGCGCGCCGCCATCGCCGGGTTGCTCGGCCTCGCCCTCCTGCTCGTGCTCAGGCAGAAGCGGCCGGAGCCTGCCGACCTGCTGCCGCTCGCGGTGGTCGCGCTCTGCGTCGTCGTCTGCTTCCCGCTCCTGACAGCGCTCGCCCTCCAGCACGTCACCTCCGCCCATTCGATCGTCTTCGTCGGGCTGCTGCCGCTCGCGACGGCGATCTTCGGCGTGCTGCGCGGCGGCGAGCGTCCGCGACCGGCCTTCTGGGTCTTCGCCGGCTTCGGCAGCCTCTGCGTCGTCGGCTTCGCCTGGACGCAAGGCTTCGCCGCCTCGCCCGTCGGCGATCTCCTGATGCTCGCCGCCATCATCGCCTGCGGCCTCGGCTATGCCGAGGGCGCCCGCCTTTCGCGCCATCTCGGCGGCTGGCAGGTGATATCCTGGGCGCTGGTCCTGTCTCTGCCGATCATGGCCGGGCTCACATTGCTGACGCTGCCGGCCTCCTTCGCGCAGGCGGGCATCCCGGCCTGGCTCGGCCTCGCCTATGTCTCGCTGTTCAGCATGCTGATCGGCTTCGTCTTCTGGTATCGCGGCCTGGTCCAGGGCGGCATCGCCGCGGTCGGCCAACTGCAGTTGCTGCAACCCTTCTTCGGACTTTTGCTGGCGGCTTTGCTGCTCGGCGAAACCGTGGGCTGGCAGATGGTGGCAACCTCGATCGCCGTGGTGGCCTGCGTCGCCGGCGCAAGGCGCTTCGCGCGATAGCGCCGGCCCCGTTCAGCCCTGCACCGGCTTCAGCAGGACGACCGGATCGCCGGGCGCAATCTGCCCCGGCAGATCGACGGAGAGCACGAGACCGCGCAGGCGCGCCGCCGCCTTGACGAAGGCGAACTCCAACTCCGGCCTGCCGGCGGCAGCCGCGACGGCTCGTCCCGACAGCCGGCAGGGCGCGTTATAGGCCTCGACCCGAAGCACAGCCGTGCCGTCGAAGCGCCCCTTGCCGCCCCAGGCGCCGCCGATCGCGAGGCGACTGCCAGGCATGATCCGCGAAAACCCCGGCAGCCCCTCGACCAGGAGGTTGCCGCCGAGCCATTGCGGCGGCAGCGCTTCGATTGCGAGCGCAGCGGCGACCTCGGCGAGCTCGTCCGGACACAGCGCCGACAGCTGGCGATCGTTGCGCAATAGCATTCCGCACGGCAGCCAGGGCTCGCGCGCCCCGGCGCGACGAAGCGCGCCATAATGGCGGCTGCCGGGGATGCCATGATGATCGAGATCGATGTGACGGACGGGCGCCGTGATGAAGGCCGCACCGAAGCGCGCCGCCTGCACCGTCCGTAGGACTGCCGCAAGCCTGCCGCTTGCGAGCACGGCCGTCATCGCGGCCGGGGCGGCGGGGGCCTCGCCGTTCTCATGGGCCAGCCGGTCAGAGCAGCTTGAGCGCGCCGGCCGCTGTTTTGCCCCGTTCGGTCTTGAGCTCGAACGAGACTTTTTGTCCTTCGGTCAGCGTCAACATCCCCGCTTCCTTGACGGCCGTGACGTGCACGAACACGTCCTTGCCGCCATCAGAGGGCTGAATGAAGCCAAAGCCTTTCTCGGTATTGAACCACTTCACGGTTCCGGTCGCCATCGCCGCATCCTTTGGAGCATCCATGGTCTCGCGAAGCCCCCTGGAGACTTGCTCTCCAGGGGCCGCGCCAATCGAGAATTGACCGAAAACGAATGCTTGTCGAGATCAAAGCATTGGCAATTAAAGTGGACCCCCTTCAGGGTTTCGTGAGTTCGAACCGGGTCTTAGCCTCGGCCAGAGACGAGCCGCCGAGATAGACTTCGACCAACCCGGGATCGATCCGGTAACGGCCGGCGTCGTCATGGGCGCCGAGCGTGCCGGCCTCGAGCCGGAAGGTCACCGTCTTCGTCTCACCGGCCTTCAGGAAGACCTTCTCGAAGCCCTTGAGCTGCCGCAGCGGCCGCGACCGCTCGGCCACAGGCTGGCGAACATAGAGCTGAGCCACCTCCTGCCCGTCGCGCTCGCTCCTGTTGGTCACCTCGACGGCGATCTCGACGGCGCCGTCCATCGCCACCTTCTCGCGCGAGACACGCGGGTTGGCATAGGTGAAGCGGCTATAGGACAGGCCGAAGCCGAACGGGTAGAGCGCCTCATTGGCCTCGTCCATGAAGATCGATTCATAGCGCTGGCGGATCTTCTGCGGCCGGCCGGTGGGCAACTGGTCGTAATAGACCGGGATCTGCCCGACCGAGCGCGGGAAGCTCATCGGCACCCGTCCGGCGGGATTGACCTTGCCGGCCAGCACCTCGGCGATGGCCGCGCGCCCCTCGGTGCCGCCATGGAAGGTCTGGACGATCGCCGCGACATGCTTGTCGGCCCAGGTGAGGACCAGCGGCCGCCCCGTCGCCAGGACCAGCACCACCGGCTTGCCGGTCTCGACCAGCGCCCCGAGCAGCTCCTGCTGCACGCCCGGCAGGCCGAGATCGGTGCGCGAGGCGCCCTCGCCCATGAACTCGCAATCCTCGCCGAGCATGGCGACGACGAGGTCGACGGCGGCAGCAGCCTTCACGGCCGCCTCCTTGTCCTTGAACTCGGTGCCGCAATTCCTGGTGAAGGCGGGTTCGTAAGCGACCGTGACATCGGCCGGCAGCTGCTCGCGCAGCGCATCCGGCAGCGGCTGGACCAGGCGGCGGCCGAGACCGGCCGGATCGGTCCAGACCCGCTCATCCTCAGGTACCGCCATAGCGCCGATCACCGCGACCGACTTCACCGAAGGCGCGATCGGCAGCGTCGCCTTGTCGTTCTTGAGCAGGATGACGCCCTCGCGCGCCGCCTGCCGCGCAACCTTGCGGGCCTCTTCCGTCTGCATCAGCGAGGGCGCTGCAGCGACGTCGACATCGCCGCGCTCGAATAGGCCGAGATGGTACTTGACCCGGAGAACGCGTCGCACCGCCTCGTCGAGGGCCTTCACCGGCACCCGTCCGGCTTTCACCTCATTGGCGAGGTGCTTGTGAAAGACGTCGCCCATCATGTCCATGTCGATGCCGGCGAGCAGCGCCTTGCGCGCCGCCTCGGCATCGTCCTTGGCGATGCCGTGCAGGCGCAGCTCGGTGATCGAGCCGAAATCCGAGGTGACGAAACCGCGAAAGCCCCATTTGCCGCGCAGGAGATCGGTCAACATGCCGCGATGGGCCGTGGCCGGCATGCTGTTCAGCGCGTTGAAGGCCGCCATCGCCGTCATCGCCCCCGCCTGGAAGGCGGCTTTGAAGGGCGGCAGATGCAGATCATGCAGCTGGCTCAGTGGGATCCAAGTCGAGTTGTAGTCGCGCCCGGCCTCGCCCGCGCCATAGCCGACGAAATGCTTGACGCTCGCCGCCACCCCGCCGCGCTGATAGCCGCTTGTGCGCGCCGCCGCGACGACGCTGGCGAGATGGACGTCCTCGCCGGCGCCTTCCAACACCCGGCCCCAGCGCGGATCGCGCGACATGTCGACCATCGGCGCGAAGGTCCAGTTGATGCCGGCGGCGCTCGCCTCACGCCCGGTCCAATAGGCCGCCTGCTCGATCAGTTGCGGGTTCCAGCTCGCCGCCTGGCCGAGCGGCAGCGGAAAATAGGTCGAGAAGCCGTGGACCGCGTCGAGCCCGATGATCAACGGGATCTTCAGCCGCGACTGGCGCACCGCTTCCTGGACCTGCCGGACCTCCTGCGGCACGACGAAGTTCATCACCGCGCCCATCCGGCCGGCCTTGACCTGATTGATGTCGAAGCCCTCGCCGCGGCCGGAGAGGTGGAGCTGGCCGACCTTCTCCTCCAGCGTCATCTTGCCGATGAGCGCATCGACCTTGCGCTCGATCGCGGCGGCCTCGGGGCCGGTTTTCCAGCCGACCCCCTGCTGAGCGAAGGCGATGGTGGCGAAGCCGCAGGTCAGGAGTGCAGCAAAGAGCCGCAGAATCATGTCGAAGCCTTGTGCTTGCTCGGAAGGTCGGGCGCCCGGTACAGGATCGGCGCGGATGGCTCAACCATTGCTTCGCCGCCGGGCCATGAACGGAAGCTGAAGCGCGACGCGTCGACGGGTGGCAGAGATGACGATCGGCACGGCGAATCGGCACCGCTTTTATGAAGACGCAATAGCGATGCTGCTCGGCGCCATGCTGGTCAGCCTCGGCGTCGCGCTCTACGCCAAGGCGACGCTGGTCACCGGCGGCCTCGCCGGCCTCGCGCTCCTGGTCGAGGCGGCGGGCGGCCCCTCCTTCTCCGCCGGCTTCTTCCTCTTGAACCTGCCCTTCTACTGGCTTGCCCTGCTGCGCATGGGCCGCGCCTACACGCTACGGACCTTCCTCGCCGTCGCGCTGGTCTCGGGCCTGAGCTGGGCGACGCCGCAACTGATCCGGATCGAGCAGGTCGAGCCCTTCTATGCCGCGATCGCCGGCGGCTCGCTGATGGGCATCGGCATGCTGGTGCTGTTCCGGCATCGCACCGGGCTCGGCGGCGTCAACGTGCTCGCCGCCTATCTGCAGGAGCGCCACGGCCTGCGCGCCGGCTGGGTCCAACTCGGCATCGATGCCGCGATCCTCGCCGCCGCTGCTTTCGTGCTGCCGCTGGACAAGGTGGCACTGTCGCTGGTCGGCGCCTTCGTGCTCAATCTCAACCTCGCGATCAACCACAAGCCGGGCCGCTATCTCGGCGTGACATGACGCTGCGGTTGCCTCCCGCGACATTCCATGCGACCGAGCGGGGCGACGACAATGCGGGATGAGGCGACCATGGCCCAGCTCTTGACCATCGAAGACCTGCGTATCCAGGCGAAGCGCCGCGTGCCGCGCATGTTCTACGACTACGCCGATTCAGGGGCCTGGACCGAGGGCACCTACCGCGCCAACGAGACCGACTTCGCCAAGGTCAAGCTGCGCCAGCGGGTCGCGGTCGACATGACCAACCGCACCTTGGCCTCGACCATGATCGGCCAGCCCGTCTCGATGCCGGTCGCGCTGGCCCCGACCGGCCTGACCGGCATGCAGCATGCCGATGGCGAGATCCTCGCCGCCCGTGCCGCACACAAGGCCGGCGTCCCCTTCACGCTCTCCACGATGAGCATCTGCTCGCTGGAGGACATCGCCAACCATGTCGGCTCGCCCTTCTGGTTCCAGCTCTATGTGATGCGCGACCGCGACTTCATCGCCCGGCTGATCCAGCGCGCCAAGGCCGCCGGCTGCTCGGCGCTAGTGCTGACGCTCGACCTGCAGATCCTCGGCCAGCGCCACAAGGACATCCGTAACGGCCTCTCGGCCCCGCCGAAGCCGACCATCGCCAACATGATCAATCTGGCGACGAAGCCGCGCTGGTGCCTGCAGATGCTGGACACGCCGCGCCGGACCTTCGGCAACATCGTCGGCCATGCCAAGGGCGTCGGCGACCTGTCCTCGCTCTCCTCCTGGACCGCCGAGCAGTTCGACCCTCAGCTCGACTGGGACGACGTGCAGTGGATCAAGGACCAATGGGGCGGCAAGCTGATCCTGAAGGGCATCCTCGATCCCGAGGATGCTGAACTCGCCGTGAAGAGCGGTGCGGATGCACTGATCGTCTCCAACCATGGCGGCCGCCAGCTCGACGGCGCCCTGTCCTCGATCGAGGCCCTGCCGGCGATCGTCGATGCGGTCGGCGGGCGCACCGAGATCCTGTTCGACGGTGGTATCCGCTCGGGGCAGGACGTCATCAAGGCGCTGGCGCTCGGCGCGCACGGCACCTTCATCGGCCGGGCCTTCCTCTATGGCCTCGGCGCCATGGGAGAGGCCGGCGTCACCCGCTGCCTCGACATCATCCGCAAGGAACTCGACGTCACCATGGCGCTCTGCGGCAAGCGCGACATCAACACGATCGACGAGAACATCCTCGTCGGCGGGCGCGAAGAGGCGCTGCGGCGGCTTGCCGCCGGCTGACGCCGGCCGAAACCGGCGCAGTCACGGGCTCCGAAAAGAAAAGACCGGCCGCGCCGAAAGCGCCGCCGGTCTTTTTTGTCTGTGCATCCGGCCGGATAGGGCGTCAGGCCCTTACGCCGCGTTGGTAAGCCGACACCATTGCACAACCGCCGCTCCGCCTCCCTCCGGGGAGACTCGGGAGCGGCGGCGAGCTTTTGCCTCAGCGCGTGAACTTCTTGTACTGGATGCGCTTCGGGATCGTGGAATCGATCCCCAGCCGGCGCTTCTTGTCTTCCTCGTAGTCGGCGAAGTTGCCCTCGAACCACTCGACATGGCTGTCGCCCTCGAAAGCGAGGATGTGGGTCGCGATGCGGTCGAGGAACCAGCGATCGTGGCTGATGATGACGGCGCAGCCGGCATAATCCTCCAGCGCTTCTTCGAGCGCGCGCAGCGTGTCGACGTCGAGGTCGTTGGTCGGCTCGTCGAGCAGCAGGACGTTGGCGCCGGACTTCAGCATCTTGGCGAGGTGGACGCGGTTGCGCTCACCACCCGAGAGCGAGCCGACCTTCTTCTGCTGGTCGCCGCCCTTGAAGTTGAAGGCCGAGCAATAGGCGCGCGAATTGATCTCGCGCTTGCCGAGATAGATGATGTCGTTGCCGCCCGAGATCTCCTCCCAGACATTCTTCTTGTCGTCGAGCGAGTCGCGGCTCTGGTCGACATAGCCGAGCTGGACGCTCTCGCCGATCTTGATCGTGCCGGCATCGGGCTTCTCGGCGCCGGTAATCATCTTGAACAGCGTGGTCTTGCCGGCGCCGTTGGGGCCGATCACGCCGACGATGCCGCCCGGCGGCAGCTTGAAGGTCAGCCCGTCGATCAGCAGCTTGTCCTGGAAGCCCTTCGAGAGGTCCTCGAAATCGACGACGTTGTTGCCGAGCCGCTCGGCGATCGGAATGATGATCTGGGCGGTGTCCGGTCCCTTCTGCGAGGCCTTCTGGACCAGCTCGTCATAGCGCTGGATACGGGCCTTGCTCTTGGCCTGGCGGGCCTTCGGCGAGGCCGAAACCCATTCCTGCTCGCGCGCCAGCGTCTTCTGCCGGGCGACGTCCTCGCGGCCTTCCTGCTCGAGGCGCTTCTGCTTCTGCACCGACCAGGCCGAGTAGTTGCCCTCATAGGGGATGCCCTGGCCGCGATCGAGCTCGAGGATCCAGCTGGTGACGTTGTCGAGGAAGTAGCGATCGTGGGTGACGATCAGGATCGCGCCCGGATAGGTCCGCAGATGGCCTTCGAGCCAGGCGGTGGTCTCGGCGTCGAGATGGTTGGTCGGCTCGTCGAGCAGCAGCAGCTCGGGCTGCTCCAGCAGGAGCTTGCACAGCGCGACGCGGCGGCGCTCGCCGCCCGAAAGCTTGTCGACCTGCCAGTCATCAGGCGGGCAGCGCAGCGCGTCCATCGCCTGGTCGACCTTGGAATCGAGATCCCACAGGCCCTTGGCCTCGATCTCGTCCTGGAGATTGGTCATCTCGTCGGCGGTCTCGTCCGAATAGTTCATGGCGAGCTCGTTGTAGCGGTCGAGGATCGCCTTCTGCGGGGCAACGCCGAGCATGACGTTGTCGCGGACATTCAGGCTCTCGTCGAGCTTCGGCTCCTGCGGCAGGTAGCCGACACGGGCGCCGTCCGCGACCCAGGCCTCGCCGGTCCATTCCTTGTCGAAGCCGGCCATGATCTTCAGCAGGGTCGACTTGCCGGCGCCGTTGACGCCGAGCACGCCGATCTTGGCGTCCGGATAGAAGGACAGATGAATGTTGTTCAGGACCTGCTTGCCGCCCGGATAGGTCTTCGACAGGCCGCGCATATGGTAGATGAACTGACGGGACATAGAGGTGCGAACTCCGCTCCGGGCGTGATGGCCTGAGGCTTTCGGGAAATCTGCCGCGTATGTAGCGACAGGGGCAGCGGGCCGCAACAGGCCGCGGCGCTACGCCTCCTTCCGCGAGCCTCGCTCCCGCTTCCACCGGATGGCTCCCGGGCCTATGAACGCTAGCAAAGCGGGGGAACGGATCTTGGCGCAACCAGGCAGCAAGGGTGCCATCGAGCTACGGCTGACGGACGGCGCCCAGCTCTTCAACAACCTCGACCCTTTCCCCTTCCGCGAGCGCGATCTCTCGTCCGAGGCCGAACAGTACATCGTCGAATGGGCAGAGGAATTGCCGAAGAAGCAGCCGATCGAGATTGTGGTGCATCTGCAATCGGCCGGTTCGGCTCCGGACCCCGCCGCCTACATCCCCGCCGCGATCACCGGCTGGTTTCGTGCCAGGGAACGCGATCAGGCACGCGCCATCCGCCAGCTCTTCCGGGACGGGCGGCTCGCCTTTCTGATCGGCCTTGCCGGACTTGCGCTCTGCATGGCGTTGGTCTGGCTGCTGACCCAAACCTTCGAGGGCCCGTTCACGCGGGTGATCCAGGAAAGCCTGGTGATCGTCGGCTGGGTGGTGATGTGGCGGCCTGCCGAAATGTTCCTCTACGACTGGCTGCCATTGCTGCGGCAGAAGACCCTGTTCCGGCGCCTCGCCGACGCGACGGTGACGGTCCGCACCGGCTGAGGCCGGCAAGAAGCCCGAAAGCAGCCTGCGAAGTCACGAAACCGCCAGAGCCCGCCCCCGGACTTTTCACGGCCCCGCTTTTGCCTGAAGCTCTGCGATGTCGGCAGAGACGGAGCGCTTGCGATGGGCTTGTCGGACACTCTCCTGCGACATGGCCTCGCCATGCTGGCGGCAGCGGCTCTGCTTGCCTCGCCGGCCCGCTCCGAGACCGGTGAGCCCGGCTGCCGTCCGGAGATGGCGCGCAGCCGCCTGCCGATCAGCCTCGCCAATCTCGGCAAGGACGAGGTCCGCCTCACCTTCGTCGGCCACGCCACCTTCCTGATCGAGACGCCGGGCGGGGTGAAGGCGGCGACCGATTACAACGACTATGTCCGCCCGACGGCGACGCCCGACATCGCCACGATGAACAAGGCCCATTCGACGCATTATTCGCGAGCGCCGGACCCGGCGATCAAGCGCGTCCTGCCCGGCTGGGACCAGAGCGGCGCCGCGAAGCATGACGTCACCTTCGGCGACCTGCGCGTGCGCAATGTCCCGACCAATATCCGCACCTATTCCGGCGGCACCGATTTCGACGGCAATTCGATGTTCGTCTTCGAGATCGGCGAGCTCTGCATCGCCCATCTCGGCCATCTCCACCATCCGCTGGAGCCCGGCCACTTGCGCGCGCTCGGCCGGGTCGACATCGTGCTCTTCCCGGTCGACGGCAGCTACACGCTCGACCAGGAAGGCATGCTCGACGTGCTGAAATCGCTGCAGGCGCGGGTGATGATCCCGATGCACTTCTTCGGTGGCGGCACGCTCAACCGCTTCCTCTCGCGCTCACAGGAGCTCTGGCCGGTCGAGCGGCGCGAGCAGTCGCAGATCGTGCTGTCGAAGGCCTCGCTGCCGGCGAAGCCGACGATCATCGTTCTGCCGGGCTCTTGAGCGGCAATGCGGAGCGGCCTTCCGTTGTGGGCGCCGATCCGTGCGCCCCGGCCTCAACAGTGCGCCTGCCCGCGAAGCTCAACCTGAACCAGCGCGGGCGCTCGAACAGGAAGCGCAGCATCGTTCCCCCGACGAGCCGATGCAGGACCAGCGGCAGCGCGACGCAGAGCAGCGTGAGCAGCAACGATGCCGTACCGACGTCGAACTCCAGATCCGTCCGGATCAGCGCGATGCGCGTCGCCGCCATCGGAATGAAGAAGGCGAGGTAGATCGGCAGGGAATTGCGGCCGCAATAGGCGATCCAGCCGAGATGCCCGGCGAACAGGGCCGAAAAGGCGATGACGCCGAGTGCGCCGGCATGGCCGAGCACCAGATCGGCCGCGAATGTCTCATGCAGCGTCTGATAGCCGAAGAGGCCGGCCAGCAAGGCGCTCGCCGCCGCCCAGACGAGCCAGAGCTTCAGCGCGGCGGTGCGATGCTCGCGAACCCAGTCGGCGAAGCGGAAGATCGCAGGGGTGAACAGCGCCCCGCTCAGGAAGAAGACGAAATAAGCCGCGAACGCATCGACGAGCAGCCAGCCGGTCGTCACCGGCACGGTCGCGATCGCCGCGGCGACCAGCCAGGTCACCAGGGGATAGCCGCGCATCGCCTTGGTCACCACGAAGAAGACGGCCAGCAGGTAGATGAACCAGAGCAGGCCGAAGGGCTGGATCAGCCCCAGCGCATAGGAGCCGAACAGAGCAGCCGCATCACCTTCGCCCCAGCTCCGGAATTTGAGCAGACTATGGATCGCCAGCCAGAGCAGGTAGAGATAGACCAGCGGCACGATCCTCCGGTCGAGGAATTCCGGCCAGCTCTTCCCGATCAGCCGCGAGGCGAACAATCCCGAGAGCAGGAAGAAGCCCGGCATCCGGAACTGCTTGGCCCAATCGATGAAAGGGCCGATCCAGCTCTCACGCTCCAGTGCGATCTGGAGGCCGCCGGCGACATGCATCAGCACGACCAGAATGATGCAGAAGCCCCTGGCCGTATCGACCCAATCCAGGCGAGAAGAGGCACGGCCCTCGGCCGATCTCGCGAATTCCGACATGCTCTGCAAGGCTCCGCTCCGACACGGCACCCTGGCATGCCAAGTTTAGCGGCCGGTTAGGTCGATCCCCGAAACCACGGATGATATCGCAAGGAACCGTCAAGAAAGTCCCCCGGGACGACCGCGGCCGCGATGGCCTCGAAACGCCCCGGCGGCTCGCCGCATGTCTCAGCTGTTCACCCCACCATCGATGGTGAGCCCCGCACCGGTGACGAAACGCCCCTCCTCGCTCGCCAGATAGGCGATGAGCCCGGCGATATCCTCCGGTTTGCCAAAGCGTGGGATCGCCATGCGGGCACGCTGCTCCTCGGCCTGCTCGCCGGCGGCCGGGTTCATGTCGGTATCGGTCGAGCCGGGATGGACGACGTTGACAGTGATGCCGCGCGGCCCGAGATCACGGGCCAGCCCCTTGGTGAAGCCGACCAGCGCCGCCTTGCTCATCGCATAGAGCGCGATGCCGGGCTCGGTCACCCGCTCGGCGAGGCAGGAGCCAGTGGTGATGATGCGCCCACCCTCGGGCAGATACGCGGCAGCCGCCTGCGAGGCGATGATCACGGCCCGGACATTGACCGCAAGGATCGCGTCGATCTCCTGCAGGCTCCAGCCGCCGGCCTCGCCATAATGCCAGATGCCGGCATTGTTGACGAGAATATCGAGGCCGCCGAGTTCGCGCGCGGCGCCCTCGACCGCAGCCTTCAGCGCCTCGGCATCGGCATTGTCGGCCTGCAGCGCGATCGCCTTGCGGCCGAGCGCTCGGATCCGCCCGACCACCGCCTCCGCCTTGTCGCGGGCGCGTTCATAGGTGATCGCGATATCCGCCCCCTCCTGCGCCAGCCGCAGCGCCGTCGCAGCCCCGATACCGCGGCTGCCGCCGGTCACCAGCGCCTTCTTCCCGGTCATCCTCATCATCGCATCACCTATTATGTATCGAATGATACATAATAGGTGATGCGCTTGCCGCCTTGCGTCAAGCAGATTATTTATCGACCGCTACAAAAAGGAGTTCGACTTGGCGGAACGCGGCCGACCACGCAGCTTCGACCGGGGCGAGGCACTGCGCCACGCAATGATGCTGTTCTGGGAGAAAGGCTTCCAGAGCACCTCGATGAGCGAGCTCACCGCCGCGATGGGCATCAACGCGCCGAGCCTTTACGCCGCTTTCGGCAGCAAGGATGCGCTCTATCGCGAGGCGATGGCGCTCTATGAAGAAGGCGACGGCGTCGAGCTCGGCCAGCAGATCGCCGACGCCCCGAGCGCGAAGGCGGCGGTCGAGGCCTATCTGATGCGCTCGGCGGCGCTCTTCACGCGTCCCGGCAAACCGGCCGGCTGCATGGTCGTGCTTTCGGTGATCCATGCCGCCGGCACGAGCCCACAGACCTGCACGGCACTGCGCGATGCGAGAGCCGAGGCCCAGGCGATGATCGAGGCGCGGCTGCGCCGCGCGGTCGAGGCGAGCGAGCTACCGGCGGTATCCGACCTAGCCGCCATCGCCTCGTTCTACGTCACGGTGCAGCAGGGCATGTCGATCCGGGCGCGCGACGGCGCGACCCGGCCCGAGCTGGAAGCGATCGCAAGATCGGCGATTTCGGCCTGGGATGGCCTGACGCAGGCCAGGAGCTGAACCGGGCGGGTTCGGCTGGTGCGCTTAACCCCTTGCTCAGATTAAATCGAAGCTCTTCTGGGCAAGCGCATCGATCTCCGGCACCGTCGCCGGCAGTCGATGGAGCTTTCGATGATCCGCGCCCTTGCAGTCGCCGTGCTCGCCGTCATGCTCGCTCCGGCCAGCGCCGAAGCTGCCAAGTTCAGGTCCAACGGCAGCCGCTCGCATGATAGCCAGGCGCGCCCGGCGAACCGTGACGGCTCCCTCATCGTGACCCCCGGCCTGCGCACCCGACAGGCCGGCCAGCCTGTCCCGGCCCGACCGCCCTACGCCAGCAGCCCGAGCCAGGCTGCGGCGAGCGCGACCGTGCCGCTGCGGCTGAGTTCCGCCGAGGAGCCGCGGGTCTGGTGCCGCTCGCAGGTAGTGGTCGGCGGCTTCTGCGTCCTGAACTGACAGCGCTCAGGCGGCCGGGGCCGTCGCACCTGCCTGCATCGCCCGCCAGCGCCCCGGCGAAAGCCCGTAGGCCTGCCGGAACCGCCGCGTCATATGGGGCTGATCGGCAAAGCCGCTCGCCGCGGCGACATCGGCCAGTCCTTGCCCCTGCCGGAGCAGCGCCCGCGCCCGCTCCAGCCTGCGCATCACCAGATAGCGATGCGGGCTGGTGCCGTAGCGGCGGCGGAAATGCCGGGCGAGCGCATAACGGTCTAGCCCCGTGACGGCTTCCAGCCTCTGCGAGTCGACGGCTTCGTCGAGATTGTCAGCCAGGAAGTCGCGCGCCAGGGCGCAGGCCCGCTCGGCCGGTGTCTCCGGCCGGCGCGGTGCGCAGGACGGGTCGAGCGCCAGCAGTGCCTCGGCGAGCTCACCGATCGCCGCATCGCGCTCCAGCGGTTCCAGCGCATGGTCGAGATCGCCGAGCAGGCCGATCAGCGCCCGCAGCAATCTGCCATCGCGGCAGACCGCATCGCGGACGAAGGGCGTGCCGCCAGCCCGGCCGGCGAGCGCCCGCATGATCAACCCCGGCTCGACATAGGCCATGCGGTAGCGAAAGCCGCCGGCCATGCCGGCCCGCCCGTCATGCAGCTCGTCGGGATGCAAGACGATCAGGTCGCCCGGCGTCGAATCGCGCTTGGCGCCACGATAGTCGAAGCTCTGCACCCCGCTCAGCGTATAGCCGACCGCATAGGTGTCGTGCCGGTGCGGATCATAGGCGTGGTCGTCGAAAAATGCCTCGATCCGCTCGGGACCGGCCTCGTCCGGGGCTGCGCGCATCCAGTCGCCCGCAACGCACGAACGTTCAAGACCAGCCGGCCGCCCGCGCCCTATCGTGCCCGTCATACGCTTCGACACCAAGATTGCCGTCATCGTCCACGCGGAGCTCGCCAGCTGGCAGAAGCTCAACGTCGCCTGCTTCCTCTCGGGCGGGCTCGTCGCCGCCACGCCCGAACTCGGCGGGGAAGCCTACCGCGACGGCTCGGGCAAGGTCTACGGCCCGCTGATCCGCCAGCCGGTGCTGGTCTTCGCCGCCTCCTCCGCCGATCTGTCGCGCGTGCTGCACCGCGCCGGTGAGGCGGGACTGCGTCCCTCGCTCTACACGCGCGAGCTCTTCGCCACCGGCCATGACGAGGCCAACCGTGCCGCGGTCGAGGCGGTCGCGACCGAGGCGCTCGATCTCGTCGGCCTCGCTTTGCATGGCGAGCGCAAGACCGTCGACAAGGCGATAAAGGGTCTGAAGCTGCACCCCTAAGGCGGAGGCAAATTCCGGGGTCGCGCGGCCTCCCCGCGTCATGGTCGGGCTTGTCCCGACCATCCACGTCTTCCTTTGACGCATACAGCGTTCAAGCCGTGGACCCTCGCCACAAGGGCGAGCATGACGGAAAGGCCGCCCCCACAATCCAGCCCTTCGGGCCACTTCATCCTCAGCGAGAAGGAAAAAGTGGAGCGCCCTCACCCCGTGCGCGCCACCCGCCCCTCCAGCGGATAGGCCGGGTCGGAATAGCCCGGCGTCGAGGGATGGCCGGCCGGCACCAGCGCGTCGATCAGCGCCTCGTCCTCAGCACTGAACGCGGCATCGAGGGCGGAAAGATAGCCCTGCCATTGCTCCATGGTGCGCGGCCCGGCGACGGCCGCCGTCAGCAGCTTGTTGTTGAGCACCCAGAGCACCGCGAACTGCACCGGCGTCATGCCGCGCGCCGCGGCGTGGTCGCGGATCTGCCGGGCGATCACCAGCGATTCCTCGCGCCATTCGGTCTGCATCAGGCGCCGGTCGGCGCGCCCTGCCCGCGTGCCTTCCGGCGGCGCCTGACCGGGCTCGTATTTCGCCGTCAGCACGCCGCGCGCCAGCGGCGAATAGCTGGCGACGCCGAGCCCGTAATAGCTGCAGGCCGGCAGGTGCTCGACTTCCGGCATGCGGTTCATCGCATTGTAATAGGGCTGGCTGACCACCGGCCGGTCGATGCAGAGCTCGTCGCAGAGCCGGCAGATCTCGGCGATGCGCCAGGCACGGAAGTTCGAGACGCCGAAATGGCGGATCTTGCCCTGCCGCACGAGATCGCCGACGGCTCGTACCGTCTCGGAAAGCGGCGTCTCGTGATCCTCCTTGTGGAGGTAGTAAATGTCGATGAAATCGCTGCCGAGGCGCTTCAGGCTGGCATCGCAGGCCTGGAGCAGCCATTTGCGCGAGAGCCCGCGCTGGTTCGGCCCCGGCCCCATCGGATTGGCCGCCTTGGTCGCCAGCACCCAGTCATGACGCTTGCCGGCAATGGCGCGCCCGACGACCTCCTCCGAACGCCCGTCGGAATAGGCGTCGGCCGTATCGATGAAGTTGATCCCGGCCGCGGCGGCATGGTCGATGATGGCGCGCGACTCCGCTTCCGGCGTCGCCCCTCCGAACATCATCGTGCCCAGGCAGAGCGGCGAGACCTTGAGGCCGGAACGGCCGAGCTGGCGATAATTCATGGCGATCTCCATGGGGGACGGGAAACCTGCCCGATACGCCCCGCCCGCACCAGCGCGACCGGCGCAGGGCGACCTTGCGCAAGGAAATCCTCAACCTTTCGTGACAGGCTCTGCCCATGCCCGTTCAGCCGACCATCCAGGCGAACCTCGCCACGCTCGCGCAGAGCCAGAACTTCGCGACCTTGCTCGCGGCGCTGAACAGCGCGGGCCTGAAAGCGGGCAATACGGTCGAGGCCAGGCTCCTGTCGCTCGACGGCGAAGGCAACGCCACCGCGCTCGTCAACGGCGTCAAGATCGCGCTCCTCCTGGCAGGGCCGGAAGCCCGGCAGGCGGCTCTTCAGCCCGGCGCCACGCTGCTGCTCCGTTTCGACGAACCGGCCAAGCCCGGCGCGCCCATGCAGGCCGTCCTGATCGGCAGCCGCCCCGCCTCTTCCGGTTCGCCCGCTCGGGCCCCGGGCCAAACCGCCCCCTCTGCCCAGACGGCGCTGGCGACGCCGCGCCCCGGAGCTTTCGTCCAGCAGCCGGTGACGACCGCTGGCGCCACGCTTCCCGCAGCCGGCGCCGCTGCATCGATCTCGGCCTCTATCGCCGCAACCGCGACGGCGTCCATCGCCTCGCCGCTTCCGACCGAGCGGGCGAGCGCTGCGATTCCCGCGCCAGGCATCCAGCCCCAGCACGCCCCCGCCTCACCGCGCATGATCGCCGGCCCGCTGCTCGGCGCCGCCATCGCCCGGCAAGACAGCCTCGCCCCGCTCTTCGCCAATCTCGGAGCGCTGGCGCAGGGCTCGGTCGCACTGGTCCTGCCGAAGCCGCTGCTCGCCCTGGTCGACCAGATCCTCGCCCAGCGCCTGCCGGTCGAAGGCAAACCGCTCACCGCAGAGGCCCTGCGCAACGCCGTCGCGCGCTCCGGCGTCTTCCTCGAAGCCCGGCAGGCGATTGGCGAAGCACGGCTGCCGCAGGCGGATCTCAAGGCCGGGCTACAGGCCCTGCGCGACCTGCTGCGGCCGGCCATCCAGGCGCTGCCCGCCCGCGAGCTGCGCTCTGCCGAGGGCGAGCCAGCGCCGGCACGTCCCTCAGCGCAGACCGGGCCGAGCGCCGCGGCACTGCCCGCCGCCGATTCCCGCCCGGCCATGCCACGTGCCGGCCTGCTGACGCCGCAGCCGGCACAGGAGCCCAGCCTGACAGCGGCTGCGCGTCCGGCAGCCATCGCCCAGACCCTGTTCGAGCAGACAGAATCCGGGCTCGACCGGATCACGCTGGCCCAATACGCCTCCTTGCCGCCGGAGACCGGCCGCAGCGAGCCGCAAGCCCCGCAACGCTGGCTCGTCGAACTTCCCCTCGCCTTGCACGATGGCACCGCGCTGCTGCCGCTCGAGATCGAACGCGACCCGCCGCAACCGGGAGCTGCCACGCCCGAAGCTCCGATCTGGCGCGTTCGCTTCGGGCTCGATGCCGAGCCGCTCGGCGCGCTCCAGGGCCTGGTGACCTTGCAGGGCCGCGCCATCTCCGTCTCCTTCTGGGCGGAACGCGAGGAAACCAGCCGCCTATTGCGCCAGGCGGGGCCCGATCTCGAGGCCTCGCTGGTCCAGGCCCGTTTCGACAGTGCCGCACTGGAAGTCCACACCGGCCAGCCGCGCCCCGGCAAGGCTGTGGCCGGCCAGTTCCTGGACCGCCGCTCATGACCGAGCCACTCGCCCCGCAGGTCGCGGTCGCGCTCGAATATGACGGGCATGGCGCGCCGCGCGTCACCGCCAAAGGCCGGGGCGAAGTCGCCCGGAAGATCGTCGAAACGGCGCGCGAGCATGAGGTCGCGATCGAGCAGAACGCGCTGCTGGCCGAGGCGCTGTCCGCCGTCGAGCTCGATGACGCCATCCCCGAAGAACTCTACCGCGCAACCGCGCAGGTGATCGCCTTCGTCTTGTCGCTGCGGCGCGACTTCAGGCGGACATGAGCGAAGAGATCGACGTCCGCCGCGTTTCCGCTGCGAGCTATGGCGCGATGGCCGCGGCCTTCGCGGATCTGTGCCGGCGCGCCGAAGCCCCGAACCTGCACATGGCCCCGGCCGCCATCGCCGCCGCCCTGTCGGGGCCCGTGCGACGGGCCGACGAGATCGTCATCCTTTGCGCCGAGGGCGGCGCCGGTGAACTCGTCGGCGTCTGGGCCTTCGGCAAGCGGCGCAGCCTCCATACCGGCTTCACGACGATGCTGCAGGCGCCCTTGGTGCCGCTCTACGAGGTCTCCTCCGCCCCGGTGCTCGACCGGCAGGTCGCTGCGCCGGCGGCGCTCGCCCTGCTGCGCTTCCTCGCCGGCGCCGCCGACCTGCCGAAGCTGCTGCGCCTGCCGTTGCTGCCTGTGGAAGGCGCCAGCTTCGCGGCACTGGCAGCGGCCTGCGCCGAAACCGGCAGCAGGCTGCACCGCTTCGACAGCTGGGAGCGGCCGATGGCGATGCCACGGCCGGGCGAGGATGCCGAGCGCTATCTGCGCCGCGCTTTGGGCCAGAGCTACAAGAAGCGCCTGCAGCAGCATCGCATGCTGGAGCGCGCCGGCACCCTGCAGCTTGGCCGCCATCGCCGCTCCGACGCCGTCACCGCTCTGGACGACTTCCTCGCGCTCGAAGCCGCCGGCTGGAAAGGCACGAACGGCACGGCATTGGCGAGGCTTCCGGCCGATGCCGCTTATTTCCGCGAGGTGATCGGCCGCTTCGCCGAGGCCGACATGGCGAGGATCGACCTGCTCCGGCTCGACGGGAAGCCGGTCGCCGCGGGCGTGCTGCTCGATTTCGCCGGACAGGCGCATTTCCTGAAGATCGCCTATGACGAAACCCTCGCCCGGCTCTCGCCCGGCCGTGGCCTCGCCATCGAAATGCTGCGCCACGACTTTGCCGGCGATGGGTCGTTCCGGCTCGACAGCGGCGCCGGCGACCGGGTCGATGCCTCGGCCTATCCCTGGGGCGAGCGGCAGGCCATGGCGAACGCGATCATCGCGATCGGCCCCGCCGGCTCGTCCCTGCCCCGGCTCGCCGCCCGCGGACGGCTGCTGCTGCGGCAATGGCGCGACCGCAAAGGCGGCACGGCGCGTTGACCGGGACCGCGCACTGGCCGATAGACGACGCGAGGTGTTCGAGAGCAGCTTGGTAAGGCGATGCGCGTTCTGGTGACGGGAGCAGCCGGGTTCATCGGCAACGAGACGGCCAGGGTCCTGCTGGAACGCGGCGACGAAGTCGTCGGCATCGACAATCTCAACGATTATTACGATCCCGCCCTGAAGCTGGCGCGCCTGGAGCGTCTCGCCGGTCACAACCGCTTCAGCTTCGAAAAGCTCGACCTCGCCGACCGCGAAGCCATGCGGGCGCTGTTTGCCGAAAGGCGTTTCGAGCGCGTCGTCCATCTCGGCGCTCAGGCCGGCGTGCGCTACTCGATCACCCATCCCCAGGCCTATCTCGACAGCAATCTGGCCGGTTTCGGACATGTCCTCGAAGGCTGCCGCCAAAACGGCGTCGAGCATCTGGTCTACGCCTCGTCGAGCTCGGTCTACGGCGCCAATACGCGCACGCCCTTCCGCGTCGAGGACAACACCGACCACCCGGTCAGCCTCTATGCCGCGACCAAGAAGGCGAACGAGGCCATGGCCCATGCCTATGCCCATCTCTACGGGCTGCCGGCGACGGGCCTGCGCTTCTTCACGGTCTACGGCCCCTGGGGCCGGCCCGACATGGCGCCGATGATCTTCACCCGGAAGATCCTGGCGGGCGAGCCGATCGAGGTCTTCAACGAAGGCCGACACGAGCGCGACTTCACCTATGTCGGCGACATCGTCGAGGGTGTCGTCCGCACGCTTGATACCATCGCCGCCGCCGACCCCGCCTGGTCCGGCGACGATCCCAGCCCCGCGACGTCCTCGGCGCCCTGGCGGCTTTACAATATCGGCAACGCCGCCCCGGTGCCGCTGATGGAGTTCATCGCGACCATCGAGCAGGCCGTCGGCAGGAAGGCGGTCATGGAGATGAAGCCGCGCCAGCCGGGTGACGTGCTGCGCACCGCCGCCGACGTCTCGGCGCTGGAAGCGGCCGTCGGCTTCCGTCCGCATACGCCGCTGGCCGAGGGGATCGGGCGGATGGTCAGCTGGTATCGCGATTTCTACCGGGTTTGAAGGACAGGCCATGACGTCACCTGCGAAGATCGGCATCGTCACCGTTTCTGACCGCGCCTCCGCCGGTGTCTATGCCGATGAAGGCGGCCCGGCGATCCTCGACTACCTCGGCAGGGCGCTGACGAGCCCCTGGCAGGCGGTCTCGCGCGTCATTCCCGACGACCGCGCCGGCATCGCAGCCACACTCACCGAGCTCGCCGATGTCGAGGGCTGCTGCCTGATCGTCACCACCGGCGGCACCGGCCCGGCCCCGCGCGACGTCACCCCCGAGGCGACCGAGGACGTGATCGACAAGCTCATGCCCGGTTTCGGCGAGTTGATGCGCCAGGTCAGCCTCGCCAAGGTGCCGACCGCGATCCTCTCGCGCCAGCTCGCCGGCATCCGCGGCAAATCGCTGATCGTCAACCTGCCTGGCCGCCCGCGCGCCATCGCCGAATGCCTCGACGCGGTGATGCCGGCGATCCCCTACTGCATCGACCTGATCGAAGGCCCCTATCTCGAGACCGATCCGACCGTGATCCAGGCCTTCCGCCCGGGGCAGAAGCCGAAGGGCTGAAGAATCGGCACCATTCATGACATGGTAGCTTCGCTGCCCTAGAGAGGCAGACACCGTTTCGCTCGCCGTCGAGACCGCAAGATGCCTTCGCCCAAGATCATTCCGCTCATCATGGCCGGCGGCGCCGGCACACGGCTCTGGCCGCTGTCGCGCGATACCATGCCCAAGCAGTTCATCCCGCTGCTCGAAGGCGGGCTCTCGACCTTCCAGGCGACTCTGCTGCGGCTGGCAGACCCGACCTTCGACACGCCGATCGTCATCACCAACAACGATTTCCGCTTCATCGCCGCCGAGCAGATGCTCGCCTGCGGGATCGAGGGCGAGATCGTGCTGGAGCCCGAGCGTCGCGATTCCGCCGCCGCGATCGCCGTCGGCGCCGTGCTGGCCAGTCGGCGCGATCCCGAAGCTGTCGGCATCGCCCTCGCCTCCGATCATCTCATTGTCGATGCTGCCGCCTTCCGCAGCGATTGCAAGCGCGCCGCGCGCCTCGCCGCGGCCGGGCTGATCATGACGCTGGGCATCCCGCCGACATATCCCTCGACAGCCTATGGTTATCTCGCACCGGGCGAGGAGCTCGCCGAGCCGGGAGCCAGCCGCCTGGCCCGCTTCGTCGAGAAGCCGAAACTCGAACTCGCCACGCGCTATCTCGCCGAAGGCTATCTCTGGAACAGCGGCAATTTCCTTTTCGCCGCAAGGACGATGCTGAGCGAACTCGCGCATCACGCCCCCGAGGTGCTCGAAGCCGCCGAGGCCGCCGTTGAAAAGGCCGGACGAGACCTCGACTTCCTGCGGCTGGACCGGGACAGCTTCGTCCGCGCCACCAGCATCTCGATCGACTACGCAGTGATGGAGCGCACGGAGCTCGCCGGTATGCTCGCCGCTTCCTTCGATTGGTCGGATATCGGCTCCTGGAACTCGATCCACGAGATCAAGTCCAAGGACGGCGACGGCAATGTGCTGGAGGGGCGCGCCGTGGTGATCGACAGCCGCCGCTCGCTGGTGCGCAGCGACGAGATGCTGACCACGGTGGTCGGTCTCGACGATGTCGTCGTGGTCGCGACCCGCGACGCCGTGCTGGTCTCCTCGATGGCGGCAGCCGGGAAGGTCAAGAACCTGGTCGAACGGATGAAGGCCGCCGGCCGACCCGAAGCCAGCGAGCATCTGCGGATCTACCGGCCCTGGGGCTGGTATCAGCGCATCGACATCGGCGCCCGCTTCCAGGTCAAGCGCATCCATGTCAAGGAAGGCGGCCAGCTCAGCCTGCAGAAGCATTTCCACCGGGCCGAGCACTGGGTCGTCGTCTCGGGCACGGCCGAAGTCACGGTCGACGAGCGCACCGTCATGATCCATGAGAACGAATCGGTCTATCTGCCGATCGGCTGCACGCACCGACTGAAGAATCCGGGACGGATTCCGCTCGAGCTGATCGAGGTCCAGGTCGGCGCCTATACCGGCGAAGACGACATCGTCAGGATCGAGGACATCTACGCGCGCGGCTGAGAACCGGCCCGCGCCTTCTCGTCAGCGCCGCTTCTCCAGCGCCTGCCCGATTGCCTGGACAAGTTCGGACGAGACCGGGTCGGTACGCGAGCTGAAGCTGCCGGCGAGACTGCCATCGCGGCCGATCAGGTATTTGTGGAAATTCCAGGTCGGGGTCTCGGCCGGCCGCTGGCTCGCCGCCCAGCGATAGAAGGGGTGGGCCGCCTCGCCGCGCACCGCGACCTTCTCGGTGATCAGATAGCTCGCGCCATGGCTCTGCCGCACCGCCTCAGCGATGGCGGCCCCGGCGAGCGGCTCCTGGCCGCCGAAATCATTGCTCGGCACCGCGATCAGCATCAGCCCGCGGGTGCGATAGCGCTGCCAGAGCTGCTCCAGCCCGGCGAACTGGCCGGCGAGGCCGCAGCGCGTCGCGGTGTTGACGATCAGGATGGGTTTGCCGCGATAGGCCTCGAGCGGGACCCGGCCACCCTCCGCCCTGTCGAAGCTGAAGGCATAGGCGTTGTTCTCTCCCTGCGCCGCCTTCACCTCGGCGATCAGCGGACAGGCGAGCAAGGCGAGCAGATGGCGGCGGTGGAGGCGCATGGGCTGGCTCCCGCAAGGTCGGCAGGCACTCTAATGTAAAATCAGCCTCGGCGGGAGCAGGTTTTTTGGTACCGCCTCGGCCGCTCGCCAGGGACGGCGAAGCCCCGGCCTTGCGGCCGGGGCTTCGCGGAAAAAACAAGATCCGGTCCGGGCCTCAGCAGGCCAGGACCTTCTTCACCCGGACTTCGAGGTCGCGCAGCTCGTAGGGCTTCACGACGTAATGGTCGGCGCCATTAGTCGTCGCCTCGTCCATCTTGTCGACCGAGCGCTCGGAGGTCGCCATGATGATCTTGATCTGGTTGAGCTCGGGCACCGAGCGGATGGCACGCAGCAGGTCGATGCCGCTCATCCCGTCCATGTTCCAGTCGAGCAGCAGCAGATCATAGCGCTTGACCTGCATCTTCATCAGCGCCTCGCGGGCGTTCTCGGCCTCGTCGATATCCTGGAACTCGATCTGCTTCAGAAAATAGGTCGCGAGGCCGCGCATGCTCTTCTGGTCGTCCACCACGAGGATGCGATAATCGCTTCTCGCCTTTGTCATAACACTCTCCTCAGGCGGTGCGCTGATGCGGCCTGTCGCCGATCAGCCCCGCGACGACGCCACCGATCTGGTCGAGCGCGACGGCCCGGTCAGCGGCGCCGATCTCGAACGCGGCTTTCGGCATCCCGTTTACCACACAGGTCTCGCCGCTTTGGATTAATGTTTCGGCCCCGGCTTTGCGCATGGCTAACAAACCGTCAGCGCCATCGCGTCCCATTCCGGTGAGCAGCACGCCGACGGCCTGGGCGCCGGCGGCCCGCGCCATCGAATGGAACATCACGTCGACCGAAGGACAATGTCCGCTGACCAGGGGGCCTTCCCTGAGCACGCAGACGAGCTCGCCACGGCGCTCCTCGATCTCGAGATGGCGATGGCCGCCGGGGGCGACCACCGCCATGCCCGGCCTCAGCCGGTCGCCATCGGCGGCCTCGCGGACATCGAGGCCCGTAGCCGCCGCGAGCCTGGCCGCGAACTTCGCGGTATAGCCGGCCGGCATGTGCTGGACGACGACGATCGGCAGCCGCGTGAAGGCGAGATCGCGCATCACCACCTGGACGGCCGGGACGCCGCCGGTAGAGGCTCCGATCGCGATCAGCGGCGCCCTACCGGCCGTGCGGCTGATCTCGCGGGCCATGGCCGGGCGGTTCGGGATCGGAGTTCCGGCGCCGACCGCGCCCTGCGTCGTGGCACGCGCCGCCAAGAGCAGGCGGCGGCTGGCCGAAGCCCGCTGCAGCGCCGTGCCGACATGCTTCATGAAGCCTTCGAGCGTATGGGTGGTGCCGTCCGGCTTCTCGATGAAGTCGATCGCTCCCAGCTCCAGCGCCTGGATGGTGTTGTCGGCGCCCGGGCCGCCAAAGGCCGAGACGATCAGCACCGGCAGCGGATCCTGCTTCAGCACGCGGGCGAGCAGCTTCAGCCCGTGCCGGCCGGGCAGTTCGAGATCGAGCGTCAGGATGTCGGGCCGCAATTCCTGGATCGCGTCCCAGCCTTCCTCTGCACTGCCGGCGACGCCGATCACCTGGAATCCGGGCGTCGCGTTGACGATCTGCGTCATCAGCTTCTGCATCAGCACGGAATCGTCGACGACCAGGACCTTTACCGGGCCGGCCGAAGCGGATTGCATGCCCATCACCAGATCTCCACTTCGCCCGCCACCGGCTGGGTCTTGAGACGGTTGAGGTAAGCGAGCTCCTGCTCCCGTTCGGGATCGCGCGCGGCCTGCTGCACGTGCTGGACCCAGGCGCGTCCGGTGGAAGGCTGGTAATGGATGCGGCGCGAGCGCGTGCCGCCGACGTCCTTGGAGACGACCGGGATGCCCTCGCGGGCGAGGAACTCGTTGACGAAGGTGATATTGCCTTCGCCGATCGCCAGCATGGTGGCGCCGGAGAGCACGCGGGCACCGCCGAAAACCTTGGCCTCGAGCTGGTTGCGCCTTGCGCCGCGCTTCATCAGCCCGTTGATCAGCACCTCCATGGCGGTGTCGCCATAGCGCTCGCCGGCATGGGTGTCTGAACCGCCATTGTTCTTGGGCAGCAGGAAATGGTTGAGCCCGCCGACCCCGGCCTGGGGATCGCGCATGCAGACGGAGATGCAGGATCCGAGCACCGTCGCCACGATCTCGTCCTTCGCCGAGGTGATCTCATGCTCGCCCGGCGCGACCGTGATGATGGTCGCATCGAAGCGCGGATCAAAATAGCGCCGCGAGGATCGGGCCAGGGTCATGGGATGCGCTCGTAGATCGTCCGGCCGATGAGCCGGAGCCCGGGGTGGGGCTGCGGCAGGGATTCCGAATGGCCGAGATAGAGGAAGCCGCCGGGCTGGATGAGCCCGACGAAGCGATCGAGGATCGCCGCCTTGGTCGGCGTGTCGAAATAGATGAAGACGTTGCGGCAGAAGACGACGTCGAAGGCGCCCCGCATCGGCCAGGGCTCGATCAGGTTGAGCCGCTTGAAGGCGATAAGCCGTTTGAGATCATCGCTGATCCGGGCCTCTCCGCGCATGGGATTGGCCTCGTTCCGCAGCAGCGGACGCAGATCGCCGGGAAGGCGCTCGAACTGTTCGAGCGGATAGACCCCGGCGGCGGCGCGGTCGAGGATGTCGGTGTCGATATCGGTCGCCAGGATCCTGAAATCGAGATCGCCGCGATGGCCGATCGCATCGCGCGAAACGGCGGCGATGCTGTAGGCCTCCTCGCCCGAGGAACAGGCCGAGGACCAGATCCGGATACGTCCCCGCCGGGCGGCGCGCTCCTGGATCAGGCGTGGCAGGACCTCAGCGCGCAGATGGTCGAAATGATGCCGCTCGCGAAAGAAGGCGGTGTGGTTGGTGGTGACGGCGTTGATCAGCTCGGGGATCTCGTCGATCGCCGCCGGCGTCTTCAGGAAGGCGCAGTACTCGGCGACGGAGCTCATCCCGAGCGCCTTGACGCGGCGGGCCAGCCGGCCGCGCGTCATCGCCTCCTTGTGCTCGCGGATGACGATGCCGGCATGCTCGTAGACCAGTCTGGCGACGAAACCCATATCGTCGCGCGTCAGGGTGGCTTCGGCCGGGGGGCTGGGAGCTAGCATGGTCTGACTCTGCACCCGCAACGCTTAAAACTCCGCCCATTCGTCGCGCCGCCCGCCGGCTGCGACCTTGCGGCGCGGCGGCTCGGGCCGGAAACGGTTGTCGCTGCCGCGGGAAGGCGTCGCCGGCGCCGGACGCTGCGAGGCCGAGTTCTGGCGCGGCGCAGGCACATGGGGGACGGCCGGCATCGGCAGGCCTCGGCTCGAGGCCTGTTCGGTATGGAAGAAGGCGACGAGGTTCCGCAGTGCCTCGATCTGGCTGGCGAGGCTGTTCGCCGATCCGGCGCTCTGCTCGGCCAGCGCGGCATTCTGCTGCGTCGCCTCGTCCATATGCGCCACGGCCTGGCTCATTTCCGCGATGCCGCCGGCCTGCTCGGCCGTGGCCTCGGAGATCTCGGCGACCGTGCTCGTCACCTGCCCCGCCGCGGTGACGATCTGGTTCAGCGCATCGCCGGTATGGCGCACGAAACGAACCCCGTCGGCGACCTGCTCGTTGGAAGCGGCGATCAGCCCCTTGATATCCTTTGCCGCCTGGCTCGAACGCTGCGCCAGGGTACGGACTTCCGAGGCGACCACCGCGAAGCCCTTGCCGGCCTCCCCGGCGCGAGCCGCCTCGACCGCCGCGTTCAATGCCAGAAGATTGGTCTGGAAGGCGATGCCGTCGATGACCGAGACGATATCGGAGATCCGCGCCGAGGACTGCTCGATCCGCTCGATCGCGCGGATCGCGTCCGCGACGACCTTCTGCCCTGCCTCGGCCACGCCCATCGCCTCGCCGGCGCGCTCCGTCGCCATGCGCGAGCGCGACGCGCTCTGCTTGACCGAGGCGGCGAGCTGCTCGGTCGTCGCCGCGGTCTGCTCGAGGCTGGCAGCGCTGTCCTCGGTACGCTGCGCGAGGTCGGCAGCCCCGCTGCGGATCTCGGCGGCGGTGGTCGCGACATGACCGGAGGTCGCCTGGATGCCCGAGACGGTCTGCGCCAGCCGCGCCATCGTCTCGTTCAGCCCGCGCTTCAGTTCGGCGAGCCGGCCCTGATAGTCGCCGACGACGCGCTGGGTCAGATCCCCTTCCGCCAGGCCGGCCAGGACCTCGGCGAATTCGCCGACGCCGCTGTCGACGATATCGTTGATCTGGTTGATGCCCTCGGCGATGCGGGCGAGCGCATCGGACTTGCCGGCAAGCGGAATGCGCCGCGAGAAGTCGCCTTCAGCCGCTGCGGAGACGACATCGGCGACTTCGTTGGCTGCCGCGACCTCGTCCGTCAGCTCGCGCCACTCCATGGTCGCGCCGAGCAGCCGGCCGTCCGCCTGCACCATCTGGCTCAGGGTGAGCGCGACCGTGCGCCGCCCGAGCGCGAAGCGCAGCGAGCGCATGCCGCCGGCCACGAACCCGCCGGACGACTGATGGTGGAAGACGTCCATCACCTTGCCGAGCATGTCCTTGGCGGAAATGCCGGGAAAGGCGATGCGGAAATCGTCCTGCGCCTCGGCGAAGAACTTCAGCAGCGACCGGTTGGCGAAGACGACACGACCCTGCGCGTCGCAGACCATGATGTTGGTACGGCACCCGTCGAGCGCTGCGCGAATCCGGCTGGCTTCGACGCTGCTGTCCTGAAGCTGCTGCAGGCTGCGGGCGAGATCGCCGACCTCGTCCTGACGCGCGAGTTCCGGCAGATCGGCTTCCTTGCCCTGCGCCAGCTGCTCGGTGCCCTCGCGCATCGCCGCCAGCGGCCGCGCGAGCGAGCGCGCGACGAGCCAGCCGAGCCCGGCGGCGACGGCGATCCCGGCAGTGCCGAAGACCAGCGCCGGGCCGAGCATGGCGGAGGTTACGGTTTCGGCCTGCGGACCGGCGAGGCCGAGCGTTGCAAGCTTCGCCGCAGTCGCCTGCTGGACCGCGATCGTGACCCCGGTGGCGGCGAGCAGAGCCCCGCCGGCAAAGAGCACCGGCAGTTTGAAGGTCAGTTTCGAAAGGCCCGCCGGCATCATGCTCATCGGCTCTGTTGGTTTCTTCGGGGCGGTCGCAGGCCGGACAGGTTCCTCTGGCGCGGTGGCGGGCGTCCTTGGGCGATCGCTCGACGATTCAGTTGGCGCGTGCGTGCCGAGCCTGGGCGTCGCCGCCGTCCTTGATCACCGCCGCGAGGTCGAGCAGCGCCACGATATCGGTGTCGAGCAGCACGAGTCCCTCGATCAGGCCGTGCTCGTCGCGCTCCAGATCCGGCGCCGGACGCACCGCGCTGACCGGCACATCGACGATGTCGGAGACCGAATCGACAAGCAGGCCGGCAGTCTTGTCCTCGACATCGACGACGACGATGACATGGGTCGCGGTCGCATCGGTGACGCCAAGTCCGATCGCGGTGCGCAGATCGTAGACGGCGAGGATCACGCCGCGCAGATTGAGCACGCCGCGCACATGCGGAGCGGCATGCGGCAGCGGCGTCGTGGCCTGCCAGCCCTTGATCTCGCGGACCATGCCGACATCGATGCCGAAGGTGCGGTCACCGACGCGGAAGGTGACGATCCGGCGTGCGGCCGATTCGGGCTGGGCCGAGGTGAAGTGCTTTTCGCCGAGTTGCAGGGTCATGGTCATCCAGCCAATTTGAGTTCGGGAGCAGTTGGGCGACCGCCGGCCGCCGCCAGGCGCAGCATCGAGTCGACGTCGAGGATGAGGGCGACCAGGCCATCGCCGAGGATCGTCGCCGCCGAAGCGCCGTTGACCGTGCCGTAATTGGCTTCGAGGCTCTTCACGACGACCTGCTGCTGGCCGACGATCTCGTCGACCGCGATGCCGACATTTCCGCCGCGCTCCGTCTCGGCGATGATGATGATGTTCTCGTCGCGCGTGCCGGACGAGCCCATCACGGCGCCGAGCCGGTAGAGCGGCGTCACCTCGCCGCGCCAGCGCAGCACTTCCTGGCCGAAGGTCAGCCTTTCGATCGGCGTATTGGCGAGATGCTGCGTCTCGATCACGCTGGCGATCGGGATGACATAGCGATCGTCGCCGCAGCGGATCACCATGCCTTCGAGCACGGCAAGCGTCAGCGGCAGAGCGAGCGTGAACTTGCAGCCGCGGCCCGGCTCGGAATCGACGCTGATGCGGCCGCCGAGGGATTCGACATTGCGCCGCACCACGTCCATACCGACGCCGCGGCCGGAGATATCACTGACCGCATCGGCGGTCGACAGCCCGGCAGCGAAGATCAGCTGGTCGATCTCCTCCGGCGCGAGCCTCTCGTCGGCGCCGACGAGGCCGCGAGACCTGGCCTTGGCCAACAGCCTGTCACGACCGATGCCGCGCCCGTCATCGGTGACCGAGATGACGATCCGGCCGGCGCGATGCTCGGCGATCAGCCTGATCGTGCCCTCGGGGTTCTTGCCGGCGGCGATGCGCTCCTCCGGCGTTTCGAGCCCGTGATCCATGGAGTTCCGGATCATATGGGTCAACGGGTCGGCGAGTTCCTCGATGATCGTCTTGTCGACCTCGGTATTCTCGCCCTCGAGGACGAGCTTCACTTCCTTGCCGAGCGTCTGGGCGAGCTCGCGCACCAGGCGCGGCATGCGCTGGAATACGGCCTTCACCGGCTGGGCGCGGACCGCCATGACATGGTCCTGCAGTTCGCGCGTCTGGCGCGACAGGGTCAGGATGCCCTCGGCAGTCTTGGCGTAGACGTCATAGGGCAAAGAACGGACGCATTCGACCAGCATCGACTGCGTGATCACGATCTCGCCGACCAGGTTCATCAGCCGATCGATGCGGTCGAGATCGACGCGCACGCTGACCGCCTGGCGCTGGCGTGCCGCCGCGGCGTCGTTCGCCGCTGGCTTGGCGGCGGGGCGTGGCGCGGCGACCGGCGGCGGGGCGACGGTAGCGGGCGAGAACGAAGCCGCCGACGGCGCCTCTGGCGCAGCCGGGAGCGGCGCGGCAGGCGGGCCGAGACGGGCGAGGATCGCCGAGAGATCCGCGGCGACGTTCTGCGGCACCTCGGAAGGCGGCGCGATCTCGTCGAGCCCGTCATCATTGGCCGCGGCCGGCATGACCTCGACCTCGAACTCCTCATTGGCGAGGGTGAAGTCGAATTTGGCGACGATTTCCTCGACCGGCAACTCGGTGCGCAGCAGCACGCTGAAACGCATATGGCAATCGGTGACGTCGAGCGCTTCCAGCGCCGGAACCTGGCTCATGTCGCAGGCCACCGAGACGATCTCCTCGTCCGGCAGGCTGCCGATCACGACGCGCGGCTCGATCACCCGGCGGAACAGGTCGCTGTCCGGATTGATCCGGACGCAGACCTCGCGGCCGGGCCGGGGCGCGGCGACGGCGGCGACGGGTTCGTCGTCCCAGCCATCATCGGCGGCGGGCGCCGATGCGGCCGGCGCTGCGCTCTTGGCCTCGACCATGGCGAGCAGATTGCCGAGCGCAGCGATGCCGGGGGGCTCGTCGCTGACAGCCGCCGGAGCGTCCGGCTTGGCCTGTCCGACCTTTTCCAGCGCCGCCAGCAGATCCGGACGGGCCTGCGCCGGCTCGTCGTTACGCGCCGCGGCGACGAGATCGGAAACCGCATCCGAACAGCGCAGGAACAGGCTGAAGGGGGCATCGTCCAGAGCTACCCGGCCCGAACGCAGATGGTCGAGCGAAGCCTCGAAGACATGGGCGAA
The DNA here is from genome assembly GCF_053618995.1 of Allobosea sp. NPDC055594. Taxonomy (NCBI): domain Bacteria; kingdom Pseudomonadati; phylum Pseudomonadota; class Alphaproteobacteria; order Hyphomicrobiales; family Alloboseaceae; genus Allobosea; species Allobosea sp. NPDC055594. The sequence continues at coordinate 30,739 of NZ_JBSHIO010000005.1, read as the reverse complement.
CGAGACGAGCTCGGTGCAGCCGAAGGCCCCGGCCCCACCCTTGATCGAGTGGATGGCGCGGAACGCGGCATTGACGTCCTCGGGATCGCGCGAGCCCTCGTCGAGCGCCTGCAGCTTCTGCTCGAGGGCGCCGAGCAGCTCTTCGCATTCCTGGAAGAAAGTCTGTTTGAGTTCCGCCAGAGGATCCATCAAGCCGCCTCAGTTCTGGTAGCGCGCGACGAGGCCGAGCAGGGTGTTGGGCTCGAACGGCTTGACCATCCAGGCGCTGGCACCAGCACGGCGGCCTTCCGCCTTGATCTCGGCGCCGTTCTCGGTGGTCAGCACGATGATCGGCGTGTTCTGTCCGGCCGGCCGCGCGCGGCAGGCGCGCGTGAACTCGATGCCGTCCATCACCGGCATATTGAGGTCGGTGATGACGAGGTCGGGCTTGAACTGGTCGAAGCGCGCGAGGCCCTCCTCGCCATTTTCCGCCTCCGCCACCTCATGCCCGGCATTACGCAGCGTCATACTGAGCAGGCTGAGCAGGGTCTTGGTGTCGTCGATTGCCAGGATGCGCATCGCATTCACTCCAGGACGAGGGCGCTTTGGGCGAAATCGAAGCCGATCGCCTGAAAGGACTGACGGCACTCCTCGGACATCGCCTTGAGGGTGACGCTGAGATCGTGCGCTTTCGCACTGGCCGCAGCAGCGTGCAGCAACTGGATCCAGAGGCTGGGAAACGCTCCGGCCCCTGCGCATTCGACGCAGACGCTTTCGCGCTGCTCGAGCGCGACGAGGAGCTGATTGCGGAAGGCGGCAGCTTCGGAACGGCCGAGAAGGGGCGGCAGGGAGACGGTAATGACCACGGCAGCTCGACCTGTGACGAATTGTCGAACGCTGTCACGGAATTGGTAAAAATTTCGCTAAGCGCTCGCCGGACGAGGAAGGATTGTGACCGTTTCGGGGCGTGCGGCGCTGCGCCCACGCTCCCGATCCGCCGATGCCCGGAATTCGATGGAGGCCTCAGAACAGGCTATTGCTGATCGCCCGCGGCACCAGGGTGATGGCGCCGCTCTGCTCCTTGTATTTGCGCGGGATGTTGATGATCCCCGACAGATGCAGCCAGAGATTGTTCGGAGAGATCGGCTTGACGATGATCTCATGCGCCCCGAGCTTGGCGGCCTGGACGACCGCGCGTCGGTCGGGCCGCTCCATCATCACCAGCACCGGCGCCTTGGCGAAGGGCGAGGTCTTGAAGGAGCGGATCGAGGCCAGGCATTTCATGCTGTCCCCGTCCGGCAGATCCCAGTCGAGGATGACGATGTTGGGCTGCTTCTGGATGAACATGGTCGCGGCGGCGGCGAGATCCGCCGCCTCGAAGATCCGCTGCAGCTGCGCCTGATAGAGCATCGTGCGGATGATGCGCCGATAGTGCGGGCTGGCGTCGATCAGCAGCACCGAGAGATTGGGAAAGGCGGGAGCGATATGCATGACGGCGATTGCGACCCGATACTCAACACCACATCCGGGCGCGCAGGCCCGCTACTCCAAGAACCGCTTGCCGCACCATCCGCCGCTCAGACGCTGAGCCCGAAGCGGAAAGCGCCCCAATGCCTGCCCCTGACGAAGATCGGCGCCGACAGATCTTCCATCACCAGGAAATTGCCGCCGCCCATGTCGCGCCTGTAGGTCTGCAGCAGGAACGGCTTCTGATTGCGCGCCGCCGCCAGTCCGGTGCGATCGTCGAACAGGCGCCGGTTGCGGCAATTGGCATTGTTCCAGACCGGATCGGGGCCTTGCGGCTGCGCATATTTGCGGTTGTGCGTCGGCAGGAAGCCGTTGCGGTCGACCGCGACGCAGAACACGACACGCCGGTTGTCGGCGAGCAGCCTCTCCTGCAGCGGCGGCAGCAGACGATCGGTCAATGCGACGAAGCGCGTCATCTGCTGCACCGGATTGGTTCCCGGTACCGGCCGGTAATCCTCGTCGAACAGCTCGGCCATGCCGATCTCGCCATTGGCGAGCGCCTGCTCGAACATGCCGGCGATCGTCGTCGCCACCTCGATCGCCGTCGCGATCATCTCCGATTGCGGGGTGCGCACGCCGGAGGCGGCGATCGCGCCGAGGACCGCCTCGCTTGTCGAGACGAGCGAACTCGCCCGGCGCGCCGCGACTTCGAGGCTGTGGCTCGACTGCTCGACGCCGCCGACCAGATCCTTCAGCTCCGCCCCGACCCTGGCGAAGGCCACCGCATTGTCGCGCGTCGGCGCCGAAATGCTGTCGATCTCGGCGATCAGTCCGACCACCGACTTACCGAAATGGTCGAGCTCGCCGATCTGGCGTGAAATTCCCTGGCTCTCCTCGCTGGCACGCCGTGCCGCCAGGGCATTGGCCTCGCTCTGGCTCGCCAGCTGGTCGACGGTGGCGACGAGCGCCTCGAGCTGCCGGGCGCTTGCGGTCGTGGCGTCGCGGGTCTGTTCGGCGAGTTGCTTGACCGCGGCGGCGATCACCGCGAAGCCGCGTCCGGCGGCACCGCTGCGGGCGGCCTCGACGCCAGCATTGATCGAAAGCAGCTGAATCTCGCGGGTGATCGACTGGATCGCCTCGCTCGCCTCGCGCAGCTTGTGGGCCCGGTCCGCGGCACCGGCGAGCGCCTGCGAGATCGACTGAGCGCCGTCGGAGAGTTCGCCAATGTCCTTCTGCGCCGCATTGAGGCCGAGCCGGACCGCGCCGGTGACGCGCTCGAGCCCGATCTTCACGACGGAGGCGGCATTCTGCGCCTCCTCAGCCGAACGCTGGATCGCCTGATTGGCGCGCGCCACCTGATCGACGGAGTCGACGACGCGGTGCAGCCCGTCGGTCTGCCGGTCGAGCTGTCCATTGACGTCGCCGATCCGCCCCGAAATGTCGGTGATCTCGCTGCTCAGCTTGCCGAAGCGCTCGGCGATCTCGACGACCGCGCGCGAGGCGGCCAGCGCTTCGGGCGCTTCCTCATTGGCCGGGACAGGCGTCTTCAATGCCTGGGCGTGCATGGACACGGCGCTTCCGCATGAGCAATCGGCGGGCAGAACCTAAACGAACGCAGTAAATCGGCGGTTAATGGCCGTGATCATGCCATTTTTGGCCGATGGAATGCTCATACCCGCCCGAAACTCCGATCTCACGATCGCCGTATTCCAGCCTTGCTCTTCACGATAACCTAACGGCAGCCCAAGCATAAGGCGACCGGCCCCTGGAGGAGTCCCATGCATCACCTCGCTTCGCTTTCGCGCCGCTCGCTGCTCGGCTTCGGCGCCACTGCCGCAGGCCTCGCCCTGGCCCCGAAGGTCTGGGCACAGGCCGCCGCGCCGGCCGCTCCGGCCGGGCCCTTCTCGCTGCCCAAGCGAGCCTATGAAGCAGCGGCGCTCGAACCCAATATCGACGCCGCCACCATGGACATCCACTACAGCCGTCACCACGCCGCCTATGTCGCGGGCCTCAATGCTGCGGTGAAGGACCATGGCGTGCTTGCGCAAACCCCGCTGCAGCAACTGCTCGGCGATCTCGGCAAGGTGCCCGAAGGCGCCCGCGTCGCGGTACGCAATGCCGGCGGCGGCCATGCCAACCACAGCATGTTCTGGGAAATCATGGGCCCCAATGCCGGCGGCGCGCCGACCGGCGAGGTCGCTGCGGCGATCACCCGCGACCTCGGCGGCTTCGACAAGTTCAAGACCGATTTCGACGCGGCCGGCCTGCGTGTCTTCGGTTCGGGCTGGGCCTTCGTCACCGTGACCAAGGACGGCAAGCTCGCCCTCGCCAGCAAGCCCAACCAGGATACGCCGCTGATGGACAAGCAGATGGTCCTGATCGGCAACGATGTCTGGGAGCACGCCTATTACCTGAAATACCAGAACCGCCGGGCCGAGTATCTGAAGAACTGGTGGAATGTGGTCGACTGGAACAAGGTCAATGCCCGCTATGCCGCCGCCAAGGCCGGCAAGCTGACGATCTGACCGCAGACGACGACCCGCCGCCATGATGCCCGGCGCAACGGCCGGGCATTTTTTCGTACGGCTCCAGCCTTGATCCCCCGGTGCTGCCGAAAGACCGGGTTGAGGAAACGAAGAATTTTGAAGATTCCGAGGCCACGACAAGGTGATCGCGGCTGGTGGAACACCTCGGCCGGCTCTATCGTTCAGGTTGCATTCGCCTAGCAGGGAGCATGCTCGTGACACTGAACAGCCTTGCCCGCATCGGCGCGGTCGCGCTGATGCTTCTCCCGCCCGCCGCCATAGCGCAGCAGCGCACGCTCGGCCCGCCGAGCGGCTCCGTCCGCATCGAGGCGGTCTCCATCGCCTTCCTCGGCCAGGGCCAGCTCGGCGGCGGCACCTTGTCCTTTCACGGCCGGAACTATCCGATCAGCGTCGGCGGCCTCGGCGTCGGCGGCATCGGCGCGTCCAAGCTCACCGCCACGGGCCGGGTCTACGGGCTCAGGCAGCGCGAGGATTTCGCCGGAACCTATGTCCAGTTGAGCGAAGGCTGGGCGGTCGGCCGCGCCGGCCGGGGGCGCCTGGTCCTCAAGAACAACAAGGGCGTCACCATCAGCCTCGACGCTCGCCGCCAGGGTCTGCAGCTCGCTTCGGGCGTCGACGGCATGGTGATCGGGTTCAAATAGCCCCTGCCCGGGCTGCTGCGAGTTTAAGGCTCGGCGCGCGTGTCGCACCGCGACGCGCCGGGCCAGGCGCTATTTGGCCGGGTCAGGCTGCGCCTCTGCGGTCTCAGAAGCCCGGTCCCGGCTCGGCCATTGCCAGGCCAGCATCGCCGCCGCCGCGCCGAGGCCGATCAGATCCGTCATCCAGTCCGGCTTGACCAGGCAGAAGGCCATGCCGATGAGCAAGATCCGCTCCCACGCCGCGGCGCGGCGCAGCAGGTAGCCGTGCAGCCCGGCGGCGAGCAGTCCGATGCCGATCACGGAACAGACGAAGCGCCAGATGATCGTCGGCCAGTCGCCGATCATCAGCAGGGCCGGCTCATAGACGAACATGAACGGCACGATGAAGCCGGCCGCACCGATCTTCATTGCCGCCCAGCCGCTGCTCCAGAGATCGGCCTTGGCGAGCCCCGCCGCGGCGAAGACCGCGAGCGCGACCGGCGGTGTGATCGCCGACAGGATGGCGAAATAGAAGGCGAACATATGTGCCGCCGGCATCGCCACGCCGAGCTTGATCAGCGCCGGCACCAGGAGCGAGGTCATTACGATGTAGGCCGGTGTCGTCGGCATGCCCATGCCGAGCACGATGCCGGCGACGGCCGTGAGCAGCAGCGCCAGCAGCAGATAGTTCTGCGACAGGCCGATCACCGCCTGGGTGAAGACGATGCCGGCGCCGGTCAGCGCCACGACGCCGATGACGATGCCGGCGCAGGCGCAGGCCAGCGCCACGGCGAGCGCGTTGCGCGCGCCGTCGATCATCGCGTCGATGATAACAGGCAACCGGACATTGCCGCGCGTCGAAGCCCGCAGAGCCGCGACCGGGAAGCACAGCACCGTGCCGGCCAAAGCCGCCAGCGGTGCGCTATAGCCGGAATAGAGCACGGTGAGGATGGTCAGCACCGGGATGAAAAGATGGCCGCGCTCGCGCAAGGTCGTGCCGAGCCTCGGCAACTGGCTGCGCGGCACGCCCATGATGCCATGGCGCTTGGCCTCGAAATGCACCGCCCCGAAACAGGCGATATAGTAGAGCACCGCCGGGATCAGCGCCCAGATCACCACCTGGCCGTAGGAGACCGAGAGGAACTCGGCCATGACGAAAGCGGCTGCGCCCATGATCGGCGGCATGATCTGCCCGCCGGTCGAGGCCACCGCCTCGACGCCCGCCGCGAAATGCGCCTTGAATCCGGTCCGCTTCATCAGAGGGATCGAGATCGGCCCGTCGACCATGACATTGGCGACGGCGCTGCCCGAGATCGTGCCGAACAGGCTCGACGAGACCACCGAGACCTTGCCCGGCCCACCGGCGGTGTGGCCGGTCAGCGAGAGCGCGAAATCCATGAAGAGCTGGCCGGTGCCGGTGCGCTCCATGAAGGAGCCGAACAGCACGAAGATCATCACATAGGCGGCGGAAACGCCGAGCGGCGCGCCGAAGACGCCTTCCGTCGTCATGAACAGCTGGTCGAGCAGCCGCATCGGCTCGACCCGCGCGACGAACAGCGCGTAGCAGAGGAAGGCGATAGCGGTGAGCGGCAGCGCCCAGCCAATCAGCCGCCGCGTCGCCTCGAGCACCAGGACGACGAGAAGGACCGCCATCGCCATGTCGACCGGCGTCATGTCGTCGACATAGTAGATCCGGTTGACGATGTAGTCGTAGTTCCAGAACAGATAGGTGATCGGCGCGACCGCGAGCGCGAGCAGCGAATAGTCGAGCAACGACGGCGCCGCATCGGCGCCCGTCCTGCGATAGATCAGGAAAGTCAGCGCCAGCGCGAACAGAAGATGCGTGCCGCGGAAGATGATCGCTTCCGGCGTCCCCTGCCCACCGAGCGCCGGCGGCAGGATCACCCATATATGATAGAGCGCCATGGCGACGGCGATCACCGCCGTGACCAGCCGCACGATGCCGACATGGCTGAACTCGAACTTGAATTCGGGTCTGGGAATGCTGATGTCCACGGGCGCATCCTGGCTCGGAACCGACCCTCCGCCAGGCGGCGAGGGTCGCGCACGCTAAAGCGGCGCGACCGGATCGGTGGCTGCTGGGGATCGCGCACCGGCGCCGCCGGCGCGCCGGGCTTTCAAACCGTCCGCACGGAGCGTCGGGAACCGGTCACTTCGACGCGACCGTGATGCCCTTTTCCTTGTAGAATTTCGCCGCGCCGGGGTGGAAAGGCACGCCGACATCCTCCGCCATCAGCTTCGGCGTCAGCCCCGCCAGCGCCTTGCTGGTCGCCGCCAGCGCCGGGACATTGTCGGCGATCGCCTTGGTCATGGCGTAGACCTGCTCGGCCGGCAGCTTGCAGGAGGCGACGATATGGGTGGCGTAGCCGATCACCTTCACATCCTCGCCCTGCTTCGGATAGGTGCCCTTCGGCACCGTCACCAGCGTGTAGCCAGGGTTCAGCTTGCGCATGCCGTCGAGATCGGCCGAGAGGTCGAGCAGCTTGACGTCGCGTGCCGAGGCCAGATCCATCACCGCGCCCGAGGGAATGGCGGTGCCGAGCGAGAAGGCCTGCGCATGGCCGTCCTTCACCTGCTCGACCGAGTCCGTATAGGAGACGAAGGAGATCTTGACGTCGCTGTAGCTCATCCCGTGGACCTTCAGCAGCTGCCCGGTGATGAGCTCGCCCGTATTGCCACGCGGCTGGGTGGTGATCGCCTTGCCCTTCAGATCCTTGACGGTCTTGATCCCGGAATCGACCGGCACCAGCATCTGGAAATACTGCGGATAGAGCGAAGCGACATTGCAGATGTTTTCGTGCTTCTTCGGGAATGGCGCATTGCCGGCGAGCCCGTCCACAGTCGAGATCGAGTTGCCGAATCCGACCTCCGCCTTGTTCTCCTCGATGGCGCGGACATTGGCGATACCGGCGCCCGGCAGCGCCTGAACCGCAAGCCCTGGCACCGCCTTTTCCCAGAGATCCTTGAGCTGGCCGCCGAGCGGCACCCAGACGCCGCCTTGCGGCCCGGTCATCAGCCGCATTTCCGCGGCCGCAGCCGCAGCCGGCAGGCTCAGCGTCGCGACGGCAGCCAGACAGAACAGATAGCTCGGTATGCGTGACATCGGTCTTCCTCCCTCGAGCATTCTTCCCTCGGCGCCGCGTCTTTGCGCGCGGTCGCTTTCCGATGGCGGCCCGGTCCTTGCGACCGCGCACCCCAGGGACAGAAGCTATCGGCTGAAGCCCGTCTGGCAAGCCCCGATTTCCCGACGGGGCGGCGGTGGAGTTCCCCGGGCCGGCCGATCATGCCCTCGCCCGGCGCCGCGTTGAGCGCCTGGCCTACCCGAGTGCCGAGCCGAAATTCATCCAATGGGCGGTCGCGAGCCAGCCGGCATCGACCGGGATCGAGGCGCCCGAAACGGCACTTGCCGCATCCGACATCAGGAAGCCGACGACCGCCGCGATTTCCTCGATCTCGACGAGCCGGCCCATCGCCGTCGCCTGCTTGATGGCGCTGTCGTCGCGCAGGCCGGCCTCGATCTTCTGCCGCATGATCGGCGTCAGCGTGAAACCGGGAGCGACGGCGTTGACGCGAAGCCCGGCCTGTCCGAACTCACCCGCGGTCAGCGCCGTCAGCGAGCCGAGCGCAACCTTGGTCGGGGCATAGGCGTGCAAAGGCAATGGGCGGCTCTCATTGATCGAGGTGATGTTGACGATCGCGCCGCCGCCAGCGGCCATGATCGCGGCGCCGAATGCGCGCGTACAGGCCAGCGCCCCGAAATAGTTCACATCCCAGATCCGGCGATGAGCCGCCTCGTCCATCGCCATGAAGGGCGTGACATCCTGGAGCAATCCGGCGGCATTGACCAAGCCTGCAACCGCGACGCCGCGCGCCTTGAGATCCCCGGCGAGCGCATCGACAGCCGCGGAATCGGCAACATCCAGCGCGGCGAGCGAAAGGGCGCCATCTCCCGCCCCGTCTTTCAGGCGCTCCAGGGCGGAGGCGCTGAGATCGGTCGCGATGACGCGCCAGCCATCGGCCAGCAGGTGCTCGACGATTCCGCCGCCGATTCCGCCTGCCGCGCCGGTGACAATGATCGCGGCACCGGCCTCCCGGTGACGGGACATGATCGAACGCTGGTCAATCCTGGCGGACATCGCCTTTTCCTTTCCTGACCTGCGAACGCTTCGCTTCTGCCCAATTGCGCCGAAGGGCCCTGGCTCAGGCCCCTTCGGGCAGGACCTTGCGCCAGGCCCGCACATCGACGCTCTGGAACAAGCCACCACGGGCATAGGGATCGCCGGCGGCGAACGCTTCCGCCGCCTCCCGGTCCGGGCAGTCGATGACGATCAGGCTGCCGGTCGAGGTCGCACCATCCTCGGCCAGGAACGGGCCGGCGAAGAGAATCTGCTCGCAGCGCGGGGCGAGATAATCGAGATGGCTCGGCCGCAATTCGGCGCGCAGCGCGGTTGCTCCGGGTTTGTCGAAGCACAGGATCGCAAACAGCATGACGTCTCCTCGATAGGTTCCAGATTGCGGCTCTCAGGCCTCGAAGACCTTGCCCGGATTCATGATCGCATGGGGATCCAGCGTCGCCTTGAGGCGCCGCATATAGTCGACGGTGATGCCGAGCTCGTCGCGCAGGAAGCTGCGCTTGCCCTCGCCGATGCCGTGCTCGCCGGTGCAGGTTCCGTCCATGGCGATGGCGCGATGGTTGAGCCGGTCGATGAAGGCCTTGGTCCGCGCCATCTCCTCGGTATCCTCGGTCATCGCCATGATCGAGACGTGGAAATTGCCATCGCCGACATGGCCGACGATCGGCGCGACGAGGCCGGTGCGCGCGATGTCCTCATGTGTCTCGGTCATGCAATCGGCCAGCCGCGAGATCGGCACGCAGACATCGGTGGCGATGAATTTCGAGCCGGGCCGGAGCTGCAGGCAGGCCCAGTAGACATCGTGCCGTGCGGTCCAGAGCGCGTTCCGCTCGTCCTGGGTCGAGGCATGGTCATAGGACTGGCAGCCGAACTCCTCCGCGATCTGCCCGAAGATCTCGACCTGCTCGTTCACCGCGGCCTCGAGGCCGGAGAACTCCACGAACAGCGTCGGCGTCTCCGCCATGGCGAGCTTCGAATAAGCGTTGCAGGCCCGGATCTGCAAGGCATCGGCCAGTTCGATGCGGCCGGGCTGCAGCCCGTAGCGAATGCTGGCAATCACCGCATTGCAGGCGGATGCCAGATCCGGAAAGGGGCAGACGGCCGCGACGACCGCCGGCGGGATGCCGTGCAGCTTGACCGTCAGCTCGGTGATCACCCCGAGCGTCCCTTCCGCTCCGATGAACAGTCGCGTCATGTCGTAGCCGGCCGAAGATTTGCGCGCCCGCGTGCCAGTCTTGCAGACGGTGCCGTCCGGCATCACCACGGTGAGGCCAAGGATATTGTCCTTCATCGTGCCGTAGCGGACGGCGGTGGTGCCCGAGGCGCGGGTCGAGGCCATGCCGCCGAGCGAGGCGTCGGCGCCGGGATCGATCGGAAAATGCAGGCCGGTGGCGCGCAGATGCGCATTGAGCGCCTTCCGGGTCACACCGGCCTGGACGACGCAGTCCATGTCCTCCTCGTGCACGGCGAGGACGGCGTTCATCTGGCTGAGGTCGAGCGAGATCCCGCCGAATGGCGCGTTGACGCCGGCTTCCAGCGAAGTGCCGGTGCCGAAGGGGATGAGCGGCACCTTGTGCGCCGCGCAGAGCTTCACCACCGCCACGACATCCTCGGTCGAGCGGGCGAAGAAGACCGCATCAGGCACTTCGAGCGGGTGCCAGGAGGTGGCGTTGGCGTGCTGCTCCCGGATGACACTGTTGCGCGTGACCTGCTCGCCGAAGCGATCGGCCAGGGTCGCGATGACCAGCGCGACCGCTTCGTTCGCCTGAACCTTGGGAGCATCTTGCGCCGCGAATGTCATATGCGTCCTCGATCGTTTCGGGCCGGCAGCGGGCCGCAGGGCAGCTCCCGTCGCAAACGAGCCCTGCACGTTCCTTGCCGGTGAATCGCGCAACCGGCAGCGCACGACGTGGCTGCGGCGGAGCTGCCTCGCGCGCCTCGCGGCACTTGATTATCTCTGCTTAAAAACTAAACGTTCAGTATTGTAAATAGCCGCGACAGCGGGAAAGGACCTCGAGAGCATGACGCAGTCTGCCGGAACGCGTGGCCGCAAGCGCAGTGCCGCAGCCGAGAATGCGGTGCTGGCGGCGGCCTATGATCTGCTGGCGACGGAGGGGCTGCAGGCCACCACGGTGGAGGCGATCGCCCAGCGCGCCAAGGTCAGCAAGGCAACGATCTACAAATGGTGGCCGAACCGCGCCGCCGTGATCATGTCGGCCTTCCTGCGCGAGGCGAGCAACGCCCTGCCCTATCCGCAGCAGCTCGACATGACGAGCATCTTCGACCGGCTGCACCGCATGGCCGAGGAGTTCCATGGCCCGATCGGCAACATGGTCCGCGCGCTCATCGCGGAAGGCCAGTCCGATGCCGAAATCGCCCAGGCCTTCCGCGAGGGCTATGTACTGGCGCGGCGCCAGGAGGGTGTCGCGATCGTGCACGCGGCCATCGCGGCCGGGTTGATCCGCGAGGCCGATCCCGATGTCATCCTCGATATGCTCTATGCACCGCTGTATTACCGTCTGCTCGTCGGGCACCAGCCGCTGACCGCGGAGTTCGTCCGCGAGCACGTCACGCTGGCGCTGAACGGCCTGGCGACAGGGCGGGGCTGAGCGAAGCGCCCGGCGATTGTCACAGCGCCGGATCGGCGCGAGGCCTCGGGTCAATCGGCCATCGCCCGCAGGGCGCGCCGAGCCAGGCCGAGGGGGCGCAGCAAGCGCAGGGCGAGCATCTGCGTCGCGATCCTCCGTCCTGCTTCCCGTGTCATCGGCTTGCCGGAAATCGAGCGCAACGTGGCAAGGGCGCCCTCATAGTCGCCGACCCTGCGTTGCGCCTGCGCGAAGCACAGCTGGATCGCACCGACCTCCGGAGCAAGCTCCGCCGCGCGACGCCAAGCCAGGAGTGCCTCGTCGTGTCGCCGCAGCCGGGAGAGCAGAGAGCCGCGAAAATGCCAGCCGAGTTCGGCGTTCGGCGCCATCTCGGTAGCCTTCCGCGCGAGCGCCAGGGCTGCCTCGCCTCGCCCGGATTTGAACACAGCATCGGCAAGCGTCATCAGATAGTGGAGTGAGCGCTTGCGCAGCGCCCGCGCGCGGCGGCCGAATGCGGCGCCATCCACCGGCCCTGCGACAATTCCGAGGACGAGTTCGGACAGCAGCCCGCATTCCGACAGATAGGCCGCAGCCGCATGGCCGGCATAGGGCAATGTCAGGTGTTCCGCCGCCATCTCGGCTGCAATCAGCTCGGCATGGAGCCGTTCCGGCTTCATCAGTGGATCGTAGACGATCAGGGCGGGTACGCCGGCCGGGAGCGGCCCCGACAGCTCCGCCAGCCAGGGCGTCCGACGATGGCCGGCCCAACGCTTCTCGAATGGGGCCTTGCGCGGATCGAGGCTGTATTGCGGGGAGAGCGCCAAGGCACCCGTGGCGCCGACATGGTCCGCGAAACGCAGGGCGGCATAGGCGCCCATGCTCGAACCATAGGTGACGATCCGGGAGAAGCCGCAGGCCGCCTCGCGCACCCGCGTGGTCGCCTCGCGCCAGTCGGGCTCGTGGTACCAGCGGTTGCGGGCATTCACGACATGGATCGCCGAAACGCCGTGCTCGGCGAAGAAGCGCTCGCCGAAGGCATCGCGATCGAGATCGGTCGTGTCGGTATAGGAATCGAAGGTCACGACGCAGCTCGCACCGCCGCGATCGGCAAGCTTCACCAACAGGTTGGGCGAGCGGTAGATCAGCGAGGGCGATGCCGGCCTCTCCGGCCCGCGTCCATGCGGGCCGGCGGAGGTCGCGAGCGGAAGGCCGGTCGACGGCGACATCTGAGCCGGTCACCAACGCGGCATGTCGGGTGCCGAGGCCGGCATCGTCATTCGCAATCCAGCTTCTCGATCGACGGCATGCCGGCGAAACGCACTCTCGAATAATAGGTGACCGAACAGCGCCGCGTTCCCGGCTGCAGTTCGCGGACCAGCCAAACCGAGGTCCCGGCATAGCCGCAGGTGATCCAGATCCGCCGGTCCGAAGCGGCGCCGAAGCGCCAGGTCGAGACCGTGCGGTCCTTCACCTTTCGGGAGACATCGGGCATCAGAGAAGCCTGCTCTTCTGGCGGGCCGTCAAAAAATGCCAACCTGTTCAGCCGATGCGGCACGGGGTCGCGCAGGGCGGTCCAGTCCGGCAGCGACACGGTCAATTGCTGGGCGACCTCCACCTCGGAAGGACATTGCGGGGTGGCTGCCGCCTCGCCAGCGACCAGGTTCGCAAACCCCGCGACGATCAGGATCCGGCGCGTCAGCGAACGCCGGTCACCATTCGATCGCCGAAAATGCATTGCCATCATTGCTCAAGCCAGCCTTTTGCCGGAACCCAACGAATCGCGCGAACCCTAGCTTCTCCCTGCGCCTTCCATTGGTCCAGAACCCGGGTTCCAAGGAAATTCTGGCCGAGATGGATCACAGCGCGCTTCCCGCTATTTCCGGCCTGCGGATATTTCCTGTCGACAAAGGTCGCAATCGCAGTACCGGTCACGGTATTGCTGCCCTTCTCGACCTTTCGCCCCAGAGATCGGTTTGCGGTGCCTGAAGTGCTTTGCGGATCTCTCGCCGCGAACGCCTTCCAGAACGATGCGGATCTTTTCTTCAGCCAAGAACTGCCGCTGCGTCGCTCGCCGGACATCCTTCACGACCTGCTCGGCCGGCGCTTCGGACGTGGCAGCCGAACTCGCCCGGCATATCCGCGACTTGCACGCTGGATGAGAGGTCAGGCCAGACCGGCGACATCGACGCCAGTCAAATACTCGTTCCCTGTTCTGTTTTGGAATGGTGGAATTTTGGCGCGCCGCTCAGGATAAACCTGCAAATACTTATGTATTTAAAGTATCGATGCTGCGCTGGTCACGAATTTGGAAAGGCGAAGGACTGAGGTTACGCCGCGGGCGGTAGCGATGTCCGCAGAGAAGGTTTCCGGAATCGCTCAGCCCAGACCAACATCCTCTGCAGACTTTGCTCAACTGCGCTGTACTCGACGCCGCGGGTGATGAACACGAGAAAGGAGCGAGAATCCTCAGGATCAAGCGGCAAATGAGTTGGCGGGTGCATCACATGCTGCACGCCGTGGATGGCTAGCCTCGTGTGGGCGGAGGTGGTGTTGAGCAAGCCCTTCACGCGCAGGATGCGGTCGCCATGCGCGTGCAGGAGCGACGAGAGCCAGATCGTGAACGCCGGCCAGTCGATGCGCTCGGTGAATTCCAGGGTGAAGGAAGTCAGTTCATCGCGATGGCTGACCGCCTCCACCGCCTGGAACCGCGAGCGGCTCGGTGTATCCGGCGAACCATGCCCACCGAGCACAGCCTCCGCATCGAAATCGGACTCCTGGGCATCGATGATGCGCAGATCGGGTGCAATCGCACTGACGGCCTTGGCGATCTCCTCGAAAGAACGAGCGTCCCGCATGTCGCGTTTGGTCACCACCACCGTATCGGCGATCGAGACCTGCCGGCGGGCCTCCGGCTGCGTTTCGAGATTGCGCAGCCCGGCCACGGCATCGACCACCGTGACCACAGAGGCCAGCCTTACATTGGAACGCAGCCAGGGATCGTTGGCCAGCGTCGCTATGATCGGGGCGGGGTCGGCCAGCCCCGAGGTCTCAAGAATCGCACGGCTGAACCGACGCCCGCCGCGGGCCGCCTGTACCAGGCGGTACATGGCCTGCGCCACGTCGGCTCGGCGGGCGCAGCAGAGGCAGCCGCCGTCGACGAGCTCGATCTGCTCGACGGCATGGACGAAGAGCGTGTGGTCGACGCCGGCCTCGCCGAATTCGTTGACGATGATGCCGGTATCCGCCCCGCGATCCGTCTCGACAAAGCGCCGGATCAGCGTCGTCTTGCCGCTGCCGAGGAAGCCCGTGACGAGGGTGAGCGCGAGCCGATCGTTCATGTCATGCCACCATTTGGTCGGAAGGGATGCTGCCCTTGAGGAAGTCTGGCGCCAAAGGATCGACGGTCATTTTCGAGAGCTCTTCAGCCATTTTCCAGATATCGCTGAGCGTGGCGGCGATCTTGAAGCGCCCGACCGCATCGAACACGGCTATGGCCTCTCCGTCCCAGTCCTCGCAATGCACGCCCTGCTCCGCGAGCAGAGCGTTGAGCAGGTCAAGCCGATGCTTCCGTTCGGAGCGGTAGTGCATGATGTCATCGAAGGGGAAACGGTCGTCACGCAGGCGGGCAAAGTCGCTCCAATGCTCCCCGGCGCCGAAGATCGCGCAAACCTCACACATCGCCGCGATCCTTGATACTTTCGGTGCCGCCCAAATCCATCCGCATTCCCTGGGAGGGCTCTCGCGCCAGCACTTCGATGACACGCTTGCGGGCGAGCCCGGTATGCGAGGTCGCCAACGCATCGGCACGCTCGCAATCCTGCCCGCGAATTGCTTCTACGAGCGCATCATGCTCCTCGAGGATCCGGCCGAGGTGCTGCGCATAGGCCGCGTCGCTGTCGTAGTAGGAATAGACCATCGCCATCCGCGAGATCCGCAGATTCTCGGTCAGCTGCTGCAGGTAGAACTGCTCGATCCGTGAATTGCCGCAGCCTCGCCCGATCTCGGCATGGAAATCCCAGTTCAGATCGGCCAGCAGCTCCATCTCTCGCCTGTCGGACGCGACCTGGAATGCATCGCGGGCCCGGGCGATACGTGTGAGCTGCTCCTCGCTCCGGCGCGCGGCTGCCCAGCGCGTGGCAAGCCGCTGCATCACGTCGAACGCCTCGAGGTGCTCGCGGATATCCGTCCACTCCATCGGTGCTACCCGCGCGCCGCGGTTCGGAAGTAGCCTGATCAGCCCTTCCCCGGAGAGGCGCACCACAGCCTCACGCAGCGGCGTGCGCGAAATGCCGAGGCGCTGGACGATCTCGGATTCCTCGAAATCGCTCCCCGGCGCGAGCCGCAGCGAGATGATCTCGTCACGCAGGATCCGGTAGGCGAACTGGGCGCTCTCGCCCTTTCCGGGCTTCTCCATTTCCCGCGGAATCCCTGCGGCAGACTTTGACATTCCTGCTCTCCCAATTTTGCATAAACTATGTATAAACAACCACGGTGTCTACAGCGCCGTGTCCGCCCCGGGAAGGCTGGACGGCGCGCGACACTCCACAGGGCTCCGAGCCAGCGCTCCAAAAGGGGGGCGTGGCCTGTGCCTGAGGCCATGTATCGACCCCGCCCGAACGGATCGGCCGGGTTTTTGGGAGAAGACACGCATGACCCGTCCTTATGATCTCGTCATCGAGAACGGAAGGTTGCACACGCCGTCCAGCAGCTACCAAGCAGATATCGCCATTCTCGATGGAAAGATCGCCGGCATCGGCGCGCACTTCCCGATGGCGGAGAAGCGGATCGACGCGAAGGGCCTCGATATCCTGCCGGGGCTCTGGCACGTCCACTGCCATTTCCGAGAGCCCGGCCATACCTATAAGGAGGACTTCGCCTCCGGATCGAGCGCGGCAGCGGTCGGCGGCGTGACTATGTGCATCGACATGACCAACAATACGCCGCATCCGACCTCGCTCGAGACATTCGAGGAAAAGAAGGAACTAGTCGCGCCGAAGGCCTATGTTGACTACGCACTCTACGGCGGAGGCCTCTACCCCCGGACGGTCGAGGCCCTTGCCAAGGCTGGCGCGCTCGGCATCAAGATCTTCAACACGCGCCATATCAAGGAAGTTTACCCCTACATTACCGAGCTTGGCGTGCTCGACCACGGCATTCTCTACGAGCTCTACGAAGCGACGCGAGATCAGGGCCTGGTTGCCTCGGTGCACCATGACGATCCGGAATGGTGCAAGCGCATCACCTTCCGCGACTTCATCGACAAGGGTCGCACCGACGCGCGCTCCTATCACGATAGCTTCGCCAAGGGGTATATGTACGGCCACGGCATGGTCGCCGGGCTCGCCGCCTCGCTCTATTATGCCAAGCTCGCCGGGGTGAAGCTGCACGTCCTGCACCTCGGCGTCATGCCCGAGGGCGCCAACGAGATGATCCACCATGCCAAGTTCGACCTTGGTCAGGATGTCTCGGCGGAACTCGAACTCGGCACGATGTTCATGACCCGCGAGCAGATGGAGAAGGTCGGCCCGGCCACTTACAACTGGGGCTATGCACCGGAGAGCGGCTGGAAGACGATCGAGAACGGCGTGGCCGATTTCATCGTGCTCGAGCATGCGCCGCACACTTATGACGAGGTTCAGCCCGGCTGGCAGGATATGTTCTCCATCCCGCTCGGCATGACCGGCGCGCAGGAATTCGTGCCAATGATGCTGAATGCGGTGAACGAGGGCCGCCTCACTCTCAATCAGGTGGCGCGCCTCGCCGCAGAGGCGCCGGCCCGCCGCTTCGGCATCTTCCCCCGGAAGGGTGTAACGCAGATCGGCTCCGACGCTGATTTCTCGATCGTCGACATGACGCGCGAGGTGGTCTTCACCAAGGCCGACATGCTCTCCAAGGCCGGGCACACGAGCTGGGAAGGCATGCGGGCAAAGGGGGCGGCAACGCACACCATCGTGCGTGGCAAGGTCGTCGCGCAGGACGGCAAGCTGGTCGGTGACCGGGGCTATGGCCGCTTCGTCCCAGGCACAGCCGCCAGAGCTTGAACAGCGGACAAAGAAAGGGGCCGGCGATAACGCCGGCCCCTATCTGCTACGGAAGAAATGAATGAAAATGCCGCCTCATCGACCCGCGAGCGAGCGGAACAGCGCATAGCGCTTCTCCATGACGAGGCAGATCACGGCAGTGGCGATGATCACGGCCGCGCTTGCCGCCGCCACCGAAGGTTCCGCCAAGTTCTCCATGCGGCTGAAGATCACCACCGGCAGCGGGTTGTCGCCCGGCTGCGAGACGAAGACCGACACCACGATGTTGTTGACCGAGGCCAGGAAGGCGAAGAGCCCGCCGGAGATCAGCCCCGCCTTCATCATCGGAATGGTAACGTGCCAGATCACCTGCCAAGGTTTCGCTCCGTGGATGGCGGCGGCACGCGGCAGCGAGGTGTCGTTGAGCGACAGGCTCGCCAGGGCGGAGCGAAGCACGTAGGGAACGGCGATAACCGTATGGCCGATGACGAGCCCGACCTCATTGAGCAGGCCGAGCTGGGTGAAGAAGACGAGAAACGAGAACCCCGTCAGCACGAGCGGCACGCTGAGCGGCGAAGTAAAGATTGCGGCCAGGAGGTTGCGCCGCACCGGCGGCTGGCGGCTGAGGAAAATCGCCGCCAACGCGCCAGAGGGCACTGAGATCAGCACCGCCAGCACGGCCACGCGCGCAGTCACCACGAAGCCGTTCACCATGTCGGGATCCTGGATCATCACGTTCCACCAGCGCAGGGAGAGCCCTTGCGGTGGGAAGCTGAGATAAGCGCCGGCCGTTAGCGAAGCGCCGATGACCATCAGGATCGGCAGCGTCAGCGCAGCATAGACCAGCCATGCCAGGAAGCTCATGAAGCGCGTCACCGAAGTTTCTCCCAGGGCATCCAGCGCTGGGCCGTGACCGAGAGCACCCAGCTGCAGGCGAGCGTGACGACAAAGAGCAGCAGCCCCAGCGCCGCCGCGCCCGGCCAATCGAAGAACTGCACGGTGAACTGATAGATCAGCAGCGGCACGACATTGACGCGTCCTCCACCGATGAGGAAAGGGATGACAAAGGCCGCCATACTCAGGGCGAAGACGATCAGCCCTCCCGCCAGCACGCCCGGCAAGCTGAGCGGCAGGATGATCCGGGTGAAGATCTTCGTCTCCGTCACGCCGTGGATACGTGCGGCACGCGCTAGGTTCGGATCGATGTTCTCCAGCGCCGCAAAGGTGGTGAGGATGACGTAGGAGATATGGCTGAACACCGTCACGATAACGACGCCCGTCGTCGTGTTCATCAGGCGGATCGGTTCCGAGATCAGCCCCGTGCCAAGCAGGACCGAGTTCAGGATGCCGTTGTTGCCGAGGATCAGCACCCAGGCGAAGGAGGCGACAACGAGGCTGACCATCAGTGGGAGCAGAACGATCAGCGTAAACCAAAGACGCGCCGTCCCCGATCGCAAGCGATGCAGGTGCCAGGCCACCGGAAAACCAAAGACCATGCTCAGAAGCGTCGCGGCGGCCGAAATGCCGACCGTGCGCAGAAACGCGGCGATGTAGTTTCCGTCGCCGAGAAAGCGAGGGAAATTGGCGAGGGTGAGCCCGCTGCCGATCAGCGTGATGGGATCGTAAGGCCTGAATGCCATCGCGAAGACGACGGCGAGCGGGACGACGAAGAACCCACCGATCAGCACGGTGATCGGCAGCGCGAGCACGCTGCCCTTGAAGGCCCGGGCGAGCGCGCTCACGGTGCCTTCTCCGGCGCGAACGCCATCCAGCGGGGCCGCTCGATCGAGAGCCCGACGCGGTCGCCGATCTCGGGAAGGAAATCCTGCTGCGCGCTGGGCTGGGCCTGAACCTCCTGCCCTCCCGGCAGGGTGATCACATAGCGGATCACTGAGCCGACGAAGGCACGGCTGACCACGACGCCTTCGATCGAACCTTCCCCGGCACCCGCCGACCGGATGCCAACGCTCTGCGGTCTGACCGCCAGTTGCAGCCTGGCATTCGGATGCATCCAGGGCGCGCGCGCGATCTCGACCTGCGTCGCGGGATCGATGCGGACGAGCGCCGCCTCCCCCGAAAGCGCCTCGACATTGGCATCGAGGAAGGACGACTCCCCGATGAAGGAAGCAGCGAACAGGCTCTTGGGTGCTTTGTAGAGCTCCTCGGGACGCCCAGCCTGCTCGATATGTCCGCGGTTCATCAGAACGATGCAGTCGGACATGGTCAGGGCTTCTTCCTGGTCATGGGTGACGTAGAGCGTTGTGATCCCGACCTCCTGCTGGATGCGCCGGATCTCGACCTGCATCTCGCGGCGCAGCTTGGCATCGAGGCTGGAAAGCGGCTCGTCCATCAGCAGGACCTTCGGGCGTACCGTCAGCGCCCGCGCAATGCCGACACGCTGCTGCTGGCCGCCCGAAAGCTGGCGTGGATACCGATCCGCCAGCGCGCCCAGCTTGACCATCGCCAGCGCCTCGCCGACGCGCTCGGCGACCTCCGGTTTCGGCACGTGCTGCATGGCGAGGCCGAAGCCGACATTCTCCGCGATCGTCATATGCGGGAACAAGGCATGGCTCTGGAACACCATGCCGAGCTTGCGACGATAAGACGGCGTGCCCAACATGGACACGCCGTCGATCTTGACATCGCCGACATCGGGAGCCTCGAAGCCGGCGACGATGTTGAGCGTCGTGGTCTTGCCGCATCCTGATGGGCCGACGAGGGAAATGAACTCCCCTCGCCCGGCGCTCATCGATATGTCGCTGAGGACGGTTGCAGCCCCGAACGATTTGCGCAGGTTCAGGATCTCGAGCGACATGCAATCAGACATACCCGCCTCAGCCCTGGATCTCACGCTGCCAGCGCTCGCTCAGAGCCACGCGCTGACGATTATATTCGATCCACGACACCTGCGCCGCGGCGGCGCTGATCTCGGGCGTGACCGGGAACATGGCGGCGAACTCCGGGCTCAGCTGCACCTTCGGATTGGACGGCACCATGAAATCCGTCTCGGCCAGCACCTTCTGATACTCCGGCGAAAGCATCAGCTCGGCCAGGAGTTCCGCTTCGCGCCGCGCCGGCGCATTCTCGGGAATGGCGAGGAACTGCGAGAGCGCCACGGCGCCGTCGGTGGGCGCCTTCCAGCGGATCGGCATGCCCGCTGCGGCTGCTTGAAGAGCACTGAGCTGGGGA
The DNA here is from genome assembly GCF_053618995.1 of Allobosea sp. NPDC055594. NCBI lineage: Bacteria > Pseudomonadati > Pseudomonadota > Alphaproteobacteria > Hyphomicrobiales > Alloboseaceae > Allobosea > Allobosea sp. NPDC055594. Next base: position 10,182 of record NZ_JBSHIO010000005.1, on the reverse strand, counting down.
GCGAAGGCGAGCCAGATCTCCTTCTGCTGGAAGAGCTGGATGAGCTGCCCGAGGGGCCCGATGAAGGTGCGCACGTTCGGGCGCAACTGGGCGAGCTTGGCGAAGCCGGGATCGAAGGACTGCGCAGGGTTGCCGCCTGCCAGCTGCGTGGTGCGCTCAAGCGTGACATAGGCAAAGGTGTTGGTGAACTGCGGCAGCGCGATGCGGTTCTTGAACTCCGGCTTCCACATGTCGAAGAACGCGCCGGGAGGCTGCACACCGGCCGCCTTCAGCGCTTCCTCGTCATAGCAGAAGCCCGTCAGATAATTGAACAGCGACACGCCGCGCCCATCGGCATCGCGGAACTTTTCGGGAATGGCGTTGACGTTCGTGATCGCGGTCGTGTCGAGACGCGCCCACAGGCCGACATCCTTGCCTTGCTGCCATGGGCCCTGGTCGAGCGTGAACAGGCTGATCTGTGGATTGGCGCGCTGGCCGATGGCGCGGGCCAGCGCTTCGGCGCTCAGCATGGAAGAAGCGGCAACGTCAATGCCGTGCAGTTCCTTCATCTTCGGCACGACGTAAGCGTCGAAGGAGCGCTTGTAGATGGCCGAGACGACAACCGCCAAACGCCGGTTCTGCGCGAAAGCCGGACGGGAGATCGTCGCTGCAACCGCGGCCCCCCCGAGCAAACCTCCCATCTGGCGTCGGCTGAATTTCGTTGTGTGCGAACCCATTTGGCATTCCCCATCTTATTTTGCATGCCCCACTGACCGAAAGGTTCGCGAGGACACACTCATGTTGCGCAGAGCCGATGCCGCAACGTCTCCGGATCGGTCCGCGATCCTCGACGATGGGCGGGCTATGACAATCGTTTTATACACCATTTATGCAAAATGAAAACGGGGCATGATATTCCGAGTTGAACAGGCCAATCTGGCGCCCGGCAAGGAGGTCGCGATGACCAAGGCAGAGGCAGTGTGGCATGCTGACAGGGTTCATTCCGCCATCCGGTCAGGCGAAGCAGTCAACTCTGCGCTCGTCGCATCCTGGCAAAGGTCAGCGAGCCTTCATCGGCTCGACCCGGCCGAGCGGCGCAGCCCGAACCGGCTGAGCGAGGGAGAGCTTGGCGCGGCGAAACGGCCGATGGAGCTTATGCTGAGAGCGGCGCAGGCAAGCCTTGACCGACTTTATAGTGCGGTCGGCGCGATGGGCTGCTGCGTGCTGCTCGCCAATCGCGACGGTGTACCGCTCGAACGCCGCGGCACTGTCGGCGACGACGAAACCTTCGAAAAGTGGGGGCTGTGGCCCGGCTCGGTCTGGAGCGAGGAGAACGAGGGAACGAACGGCATCGGAACGTGTCTTGTCGAGCAGCGCACGCTCACGATTCACCGGGATCAGCACTTCTTCACACGCAACACGCTACTCTCGTGTACGACCGCCCCAATCCATGACCACGAAGGCAACCTCGCCGGCGCCCTCGACGTGTCCTCGTGCCGAACAGATCTCACGGAAGAGCTGGTCAACCTCATCGCGATGGCCGTGGGGGACGCGGCACGCCGCATCGAAGTCGAACATTTTCGCCTGGCGTTCCCTGGCTCTCGCATCGTCGTGGCTCCCGCCGCGAAATGGCACCTGAACTGCTTGCTCGCGCTCGACAAGGACGATCTTGTGGTCGGAGCCACCCGGGCGGCAAGGCAAGCCTATCGCTATCGCGACGGGCTGACGGGCAGACCTTTTCCGTCGAGCGAGGAAGACCTCTGCGAGACGCGGTTCGGTGAAGAACTCAAGAACGCCGAGAGAGGGATTCTTGAACGTGCCCTGTTCCGCTCCGGCGGCAACGTCACTGCGGCAGCCCGTGAGCTACGTGTTTCGCGCGCCACGCTTCACCGCAAGCTGAACAGGCTCGGGATTGAACGGCCAGACTGAAGTATTGCGCTGCACAGTGTCGCAAAGATGCGACGGTTTGGCGGTGTCTCTCGGATTCTGAGGGCTGACAGCCGCCAAGGAGCGTTCAGACTCTCCTGAGGACGCGGTTTCAGCGTCGAGCAAGGGAGATTTGCATGAACAGGCCGGAATTCACCCGTTCGTCCGGGGCGCCTTTCAGGGCGCGCTACGGCAACTTCATTGGCGGCAAATGGGCGGAGCCGCTGAGCGGGCGATATTTCAAGAACCATTCGCCGGTCAACGGCCAGTTGCTCTGCGAAGTCGCCCGCTCCGACGCCAAGGATGTCGATGCTGCGCTCGATGCCGCGCACGCCGCCAAGGATATCTGGGGACGGACCAGCCCAGCCGAACGCTCCGTGCTGCTCAACCGCATCGCGCAGGTGATGGAAGACAATCTCGACCTGCTCGCCCGAGCCGAAACCTGGGATAACGGCAAGCCGATCCGCGAGACGACCGCCGCCGATCTGCCGCTCGCAATCGACCATTTTCGCTATTTCGCCGGCGCCATCCGCGCGCAGGAAGGCGGCATCTCCGAGATCGACCACGACACTGTCGCCTATCATTTTCACGAACCGCTTGGCGTCGTCGGCCAGATCATCCCCTGGAACTTCCCCATCCTGATGGCAGTGTGGAAGCTCGCGCCCGCGCTGGCCGCGGGCAACTGCGTCGTACTGAAGCCAGCCGAGCAGACCCCGGCCTCGATCCTCGTACTGGCCGAACTGATCGCCGACATCCTCCCGCCGGGTGTGCTGAACATCGTCAACGGCTTCGGTCTCGAGGCCGGCAAGCCTCTGGCCTCGAGCAGCCGCATCGCCAAGATCGCCTTCACCGGCGAGACGACCACCGGCCGGCTGATCATGCAGTATGCCAGTCAGAACCTGATCCCGGTGACGCTGGAACTCGGCGGCAAGTCCCCGAACATCTTCTTCAAGGACGTGGCGGTCGACGACGACGACTTCCTCGACAAGGCGATCGAGGGCTTCGTCATGTTCGCGCTCAACCAGGGCGAGGTCTGCACCTGCCCCAGCCGCGCGCTGATCCATGAAAGCATCTACGAGCGCTTCATCGAGAGGGCACTGAAGCGGGTCGAGGCGATCCAGCAGGGTGATCCGCTCGATGCCGCCACCATGATCGGCGCGCAGGCCTCGTCCGAGCAGCTCGAAAAGATCCTTAGCTATTTTGATATCGCCCGGAAGGAGGGCGCGGAAGTGCTGACCGGCGGGGCGCGCAACGAGCTTCCGGGCGATCTGGCCGGCGGGTACTACATCAAGCCGACGGTTCTCCGGGGCAATAACAAGATGCGCGTCTTCCAGGAGGAAATCTTCGGGCCCGTGGTCTCCGTCACGACCTTTAAGGATGACGAGGAAGCGCTCTCCATCGCCAACGACACGCTCTACGGCCTGGGCGCCGGCGTGTGGACGCGCGATGGCAACCGCGCCTATCGCTTCGGCCGTGCGATCCAGGCGGGTCGCGTCTGGACGAACTGCTACCACGCCTATCCGGCTCACGCCGCCTTTGGCGGTTACAAGCAGTCCGGCATCGGGCGTGAGAACCACAAGATGATGCTCGATCACTACCAGCAGACCAAGAACATGCTCGTCAGCTACTCGCCGAAGAAGCTCGGCTTCTTCTGACGATCACTTGCACTGAGCCGCGCGGGCCCACGGCTCGCGCGGCGCGCCTTTCCAAAGGGCAGGAAAGCATGGCTATAGCTTCATTGGAACGCGTTTCGGCGACACCGGCCGCCGAGGAGCTTCTGCGCGAGATCATCGCCGAACATGGCCCGGTACTATTCCACCAGTCGGGTGGCTGCTGTGATGGTTCATCGCCGATGTGCTATCCGCGGAACGATTTTATTCTCGGCGACCACGATGTCCTGCTCGGCACGATCGGCGAAACACCATTTTACATCGGCGCACCGCAGTTCGAGGTCTGGAAGCATACACGCCTGACGCTCGACGTCGTGCCGGGGCGCGGCGGCATGTTCTCACTCGACAACGGGCGTGAGCGTCGTTTCTTCGTGCGATCGGACCTCTGCTCGATCGGCTAGTTGGCAGCGGGAGTTCCGGCACAGCACCCATTGATTTGCTGCCGAGCGAGGAATTGGCGCATGCGCCGGTGCGATCCCCAATATCGTCGCCAAACATGTGAGCAGGCATCAGGCTCCGTTGGTTACCTGGAGAACGGGCCCGACCTGCTATACGACGCAGGAGGTCGAAAAGCGTAGCGCGGTGAAGAAGAAGCTCGCCATCGACGCCGTCGAAACGAAGATCGTCACCAAAGAGCGCCCGCCGCCTCTGGCGCGACCTTCAACCGCCCTCAGACGACCACAGCGGAAGCGAAACCGACTCCGACAGCGCGCGAACCGGTCTCCGGTGGTGCCTACCGCCACCCTCCGGAAAGACAAAACCAGGCCCCAGGGACCGCCAGGGCAGAATGGTCCGATTCGGCCCAAGTCACAGCTCAGAGAGCTAAAGCTCGCCCCAAATCCCGCCGCAAACCTTTGAAATCACGTAGAATCCCGCACCTGGTAAAACACGGGGCCGGCGAAGATGGTGGTGGTGGGGGCGGTTGGAAGCGCACAGGTCTCCGCTTCGAATCCCTGTTCTGCCGGGAAAACAGGGAATACTCGCACGGAAACGGAGCTCAATATGCCAGGGAACTGAAATTCAGCTCGACATTTTCCGGCCCTGGTTAGCATGAGGCATTCCCTCTCGGAACAGCCTAGTTGACCCGCTGCCCACCGCCATCTCTCTCAAGGCCTTCGATTTCCGATTGCTGCTAGAACACGCTCCGGTGTCATCGGCATCTGCGTCATGCGCACGCCGATCGCACGCCGGATCGCGTTGCCGATAGCCGCGGCAACAGGGATGATCGGCATCTCGGCGACGCCCCGGACGCCATAGGGCACGTCGGGAACCGGCGTCTCCAGGATCACCACACCGATCTTCGGTAGATCGAGTGCCGTCGGCATGCGGTAATCCAGAAGGCTGGCGTTGCGCAGCCGCCCGTCCGGCGCATAGTCCAAATGCTCCGTCAGCGCCCAGCCCGCGCCCTGCGCGATGCTGCCGTGGATCTGGCCTTCGATCGCAGTTGGGTTCAGGGCCCGGCCGACCTCCTGGAATGCGGTGTAGCGCAGGATCGTCACCTGCCCGGTTTCCGGATCGACCTCGACGTCGCAGACATGCCCGCCGATCTCGACGCCGAGCGGAAGCCTCGTCGAAACGCCGCGGCCGATGACCGCGCCGTCCGACAACGTCAGGCGCATCAGGTCGGCGATGCCGATCGAGCCGCCGATCTTGCTATGAAACGCGGTCGCCGCGTAAGTGACGTCCTCGACTTTGCATTGCAGCTTGATCGCGGCACGCCGACGCAATTGCGCGATCGCATCCCGGCAAGCTTCGGAGACGGCGACGGTCATCGTGCGGGCGATCCGACTGCCGGCGGCGATGTCGGTAAAGCCCACCGATTTCGAATCGCCCGTCGCGACATGGACGTCGTCCGCCGCATAGCCGAACTCTTCCGCAGCCACCTGCGCCATAGCGGTGCGCGTGCCGGAGAGGTCGACGGCGCCCATGGTGACCATCGGGCGCCCATCGCCCGCGATTGTGACATGCGCGGCCGAGGTCATCGACGTGCCGCGCCAGTAACCGAGCGCGACGCCGCGTCCGCGCGGCAGGCTCCCGGGCGCGATCGGCTCTCGCCAGCAGGCGTGGCTCGCCATGCACGCGATGACCTCTGGGAACGGCATCGAAGGAAAGGGCATGCCGAGTGGCATCGGGGTTCCAGTGTAAGCGGCATTCCGGCGCCGCAATTCAAGCGGGTCGAGGCCGAGCCGAAGCGAAAGCTCGTCGATCGCCTGCTCCATGGCGAAAGCGGCCTGGATACCGCCCGGGCCGCGATAGGATTCGGTATGCGGCTTGTTGGTCAGGATGTCCCAACCTTGGAGGTCCAGGTTCGCAGACTGATAGGGCGCGGCCGATGACTGCATCAGCAAGGTTGTCGGCGTGCCCGGAAGGCCGCCAGCATCGACGATGTAGCGGCCCTCGATCGCGCTCAGACTGCCCGCCTCGTCGGCGGCGAGCCTAACGCCGATGCGCGCCGCGGCGCCCGTACCAGAGCCGCCTTGCAGGACCTCCTCGCGCGAGGTCACGATCTTCACCGGGCGTCCGGTCAACTGCGCCAGACGCGCCGCGAGCGGCTCGACATGCACGGTGATCTTGCCACCGAACGCACCGCCGACCTCGAGCGGAATCACCTTGATCCTGCTCTGGGGCAGGGCGAGCAGCGCGGCGAGCTGCATCTCGGTCGCGAACACACCCTGCGTCGAGACCCAGACCGTCAAGCGGCCGTCGGCGTCGCTTTCAGCGACGCAGGCATGCGGCTCGAGATAGCCGTGATGCGCTGTGTCGACTGCCACGGAGATCTCGGCGACGATGGCTGCCTCAGCGAACGCGGCCGTCGTATCGCCACGCGCGATGACCGTGCGGCTGCCGGCATTGCGTGGGGCCGGGCAGTCAGTGTCGAACCCCTTGGGCGCGTGCTCGGCGACGATCGGCTTCGAGCCCGACGCCGTTGCGGTCTCGATGTCTATCAATGCCGGCAGCGGTGCGTATTCGACCTCGATCAACTGCAATGCGGCCCGGGCGTTGTATTCGTCAACGGCGGCGACCGCCGCCACCGCATGGCCGCGCCACAGAACCTTGTCGCGCGCAATGACGGTCCGCGCTGAAACCCAGGCATCGGCGAAGCTGTCCGCATTGGGGTAGAGGGTGCCGGGCTTGAGATCCGCCAGATCTTTGGCGGTGATGACCGCGAGAACGCCCTTCAGCGCGCGAGCCCTCGACGTGTCGATCCCGAGAATCCGCGCATGCGCATGCGGGGAGCGCAGGATCTTGCCGACCACCATCCCGGGGCGTTTCAAATCGCCAGAATAGATCGCGCGGCCGGTCACGCGCTCGCCGCCATCGACGCGCGCGACCCGCTTGCCGACGACCTTCATGCCATCCTCCTCGGAGACGCCGCTCATGTCGAAGCTCCGGCGATCGTCTCGGCCGCTGCTTCGATCGCGCAGACGATCTTGTCGTAGCCAGTGCAGCGGCAGAGATTGCCGGCGATCGCGTGCCGGATCTCGTGTTCGTTGGGCGCAGGGTTACGCGCGAGTAGCGCGACCGCCGACATCACGATGCCCGGTGTGCAATAGCCGCATTGCGTGCCGCCAAGGGCGACGAGCGCGGCCTGGACGGGATGCAGAGTGTTGCCCTGCGCGATGCCCTCGATCGTGGTGATGCGCGCGCCTTCGGCCTCCGCCGCCAGCATGAGGCAGGAGCAGACGGGCTCGTCCTCGACCAGCACGGTACAGGTGCCGCAATTGCCGTTGGAGCAGCCTTCCTTCGTGCCCGTGAGGCCGAGCCCCTCGCGCAGCAGCACGAGCAGCGTGTCCCGCGTGTCCACGATGGCCTGGCGCGCTTCGCTGTTGACCTCCGCCGAGACGATGATTCTCACGACAGGGAAACTCCCAAACGCGAGGCGCAATCGGCTAGCGCGCGCCGTGTGAGCACGGCGACCAGCTCACGCCGGTACTCGGCCGAGCCGCGCGTGTCGCTGATCGGCCGAGTTTCCTGCGCGGCCCGGACGCCGGCCGCGTGAAACAGCGCGGCGGAGGGCTTTTCGCCGATCATCGTCGCTTCGGCCGCGACGGCGCGGATCGGCGTCGGGCCGACCGACGACAGGACCAGCCGCGCGGCCGTGATCGTACCGTCTCCAGCGAGATCGATGCGGACGCCCGCGCCGGCAACGGCGATATCCATCTCGCGGCGCGGGGTGAAGCGGCAATAGCGGTCCGCCGATCGCTGCGACCGCTTCGGCAGCAGGAGCGAGACGACCAGCTCTCCCGGAGCGAGGCTGGCCCGGCCCGGTCCGGCGACGATCTCGCCCGCGGGGATCTTTCTGTCTCCAGCGGGACCATGGATGATCGCGGCGGCATCAAGAGCGATCAGGAGGGGAACGCCATCGGCCGACGGCGCCGCGTTGCAAAGATTGCCGCCTAGGCTTGCACGGCTCTGCACCTGGAGACTGCCGATCAATCCCGCGGAATCGAGCAGCGCCGCGTGAGCAATGCGGAAGCCGGCGTGCTTACGCAGGGGGGCGATTGCCACCGCGGCCCCGATCCGCCAGGAGCCGTCCTCCAGCTCCTCGATCGCGGTCAGCTCCGGAACATGTTTCAGGTCGACGACGATCTTCGACTGCCGCCGCCCTTCGCGCAGCTGCGGGATGAGATCGCTGCCGCCTGCCAGAGGTCTCGCTCCGTCGCAGGCAAGGATCGCCAATGCGTCAGCCAGCGCTGTTGGCCGTTGGTATTGGATCTCGTTCAACTGGACGGGTCCCTGCGAGCTGGTCGCCGGCGGCGACAAAGAAACAGTTTTTCACCGACTCCGACGCGGGTGGTGTCTCCACGGATAGAGACATATCCTTGATGACCGCTTCCGCGCGAAGGCCGGGTTCTCGATAGAAAAGCACCCGCCCCACAGGTCACTTGTCGGCCGAAATCAGCCATCAGACTGTAGATTTGATCGTGATCCGGACGTGTTGATCCTCGAACTGCTGCAGGCTGAGATAGCCGAACGCGGAGTGCAGTCGGTTGGCGTTGTAAACCTGATCGATGAAGCGCGGAAGATCGGCGTGAACTGATGAGGTGGATGCCCCCTCCGGCCGGCATCGTAAGGCGTCCGCGAGCGCCATCGAGGCACCCGACCCAAACAGCAACATGAGGCGCACGACCTCGGAAAGGACCATGACCCCGACGATGACCTCGCGAAATCCGAGGTTGACAGCTCTCCGCAATTAAAGGGCCGAAACACAGCAAAGGCCGAAGCCGCCTGCTTGATGGTCATCCAGTCCTAGGGTCTAAACTCAACGGGCATCTTGTGATTCAGGTGGCTCATGGGAAAGGGAAGTTCCATGAGCCGCCTGTTCTGGGTGAATGACGAGCAATGGTCGAAGATCGAGCCGCTGCTGCCGCATTATGGCAGCCCGCCTCGGGTCGACGTCCGGCGCATCCTGAGCGGGATCGTCCATGTGCTTCGGCGCGGCTGCCGCTGGTGCGGCTGCCCGGCGGAGTACGGCCCCTGCACGACGGTCTACAATCGCTTCAACCGGTGGTTCCGGAAGGGCATCTACGCCGCCCTGACTGGAGACAAGCGCACGCTACCGACAACTTCTCGCCGACAGCACTCACATCAAGGCGCATCGCTCGGTGGCCGGCGCCGAAAAAGGGGGGAGTAATGTCAGGCGATTGGCCGCTCCCGCGGTGGTCGAACGACTAAGATCCATGCCCTGAGCGACGGCAAAGGGCGCGCTCTCGTTCTCGCGTTCACACCCGGACAGGCCGCAGACATCAGGATGCTGCCCGTCATGCTCGACGCCGCACCACCAGCGGACGAGCTTCTGGCCGACAAGGCCTATGACAGCGATGCGGTCCGCGAAAACCTCATCGAAAGAGGCATGCGCCCGGTCATCCCGAACAAGGGCGACCGCAGGTTCCTTCATCCCTTCGACCGCAAGCGCTATCGAGATCGCAATGCCATCGAGCGCATGTTCTGCCACCTCAAGGACTTCAGGCGCATCGCAACACGCAATGACAAGCTCGCCAGAAATTATCTCGCCTCGCTTTGCCCCGCCGCTCTCGTCTCATGCTGGCTGCGTTGTGTCTCGACCCTGGACGACGCCTGCGAGCGCCGCCGCCCCATCGGGATAAGCCTTCTTCATGCGCGTGCTCCTGCCGATCGGGTTTGAAGTGTCTGCCGCCGCTCAGAGCGGTTTCTTGATCCATTTGGCGATGACGCCGAGGATGCCTTCTCGGAAGAGCAGCACGCAAAGCACGAAGATCACGCCCTGGATGACGGTGACCCAGGCTCCGAGCGTCGCCAGGAAGTTCTGCATGGAGACGATGACGAGGGCGCCGACGATCGGCCCGAAGATCGTCCCGAGCCCGCCGACCAGCGTCATCAGCACCACTTCGCCCGACATCGACCAGTGCACGTCGGTCAGCGAGGCCAGCTGGAAGACGATCGCCTTGGTCGAGCCGGCGAGCCCGGCCAGTGTCGCCGAGAGCACGAAGACGGCGAGCTTGTACTGGTTGGCGCGATAGCCCAGCGAGATAGCGCGCGGCTCATTGTCCCGGATCGCCTTGCAGACCTGGCCGAAGGGCGAGTGGATGATGCGGTAGAAGGCGAGCAGCCCGGCCATGAAGATCAG